>CAZDGF010000008.1:0-68501 GCA_964505065.1 uncultured Chitinophaga sp. | reverse complement strand
CAACTTTCAAAAATATAGCTTGAAAAATTGTTGGTCATAAGACCAACAATGGCAAAAATTATTAATTAAAAAAGAGTGTTGCTTTATGGCAATACTCTTTTTTTGTTTCTGCCCTGCAATTTGTTTTTTTCAAAGCAGCCTTTAACCCCCCTAAAACTTTATTTCGCTTTTATTTAGAAAAATTCTAAATTGCGACACTTTTTGCAATGAATGCCACCCAACTGCTTAAAGGCGAAAAAGCCTTAATTACCAAAATAGAAATAAATACCCTGCGTTGCAAATTGCTTGAAATGGGCTGCTACCCTGGCAATACTATTCAAATGAAACAAAAAGCACCCCTTGGCGACCCCATAGCTTTTGATATTGGTGGCTATACTTTGGCATTGCGCAAAGACGAGGCTAAACTAATAGAAGTAGAAAAAATTTAACTTGAGTGCACATCATTTACATATTGTATTAATTGGCAATCCCAATACGGGTAAAACATCTTTGTTCAATACCCTTACAGGTAGCAACCAAAAGGTAAGCAATTTGCCTGGCACTACTGTTGAAGAAAAAAATGGTTTTTATAAAACAGAAAATACCACCATTCATATTACAGATTTGCCAGGTATATATAGCCTTTACCCTAAAAGCAACGATGAAAAAGTTAGTGTAGATTACCTTTTAAACAATAAACACAAAATTGATAAAATAGTATTTGTTGCCGATGCTTCAAATTTAAGTAGAAATTTGCTTTTACTATCGCAAGTAGCAGATTTGGGCATACCCCTTTTAATAGCTTTAAATATGGTAGATATGGCGGTTAAAAAAAGTTTAGTTACCAATATTGATAGCCTTTCTAAAGAACTTGGTATTATTATTTGCCCTATAAATGCCAGAATAAATGAAGGATTAGACAACCTTAACAAGCAAATATTAAAAAGCAGCAATATTTATCAAACCACCTATTTTGAGCCAAACAAAGAGCAACTTTTGCTACTCGAACAAGATACTGTAAAAGGAACATTTTACAGCAAATGGCTGCGAACATATTTAAAATATGCTTATTCGGAAACGGGAAAAAACATAGGATTAAGCGAGGTAATAAATGAAAATCTTATTGCAGAAGAAACAACTTATAGGTTTAGCAAAATTGAAGAAATTGTAAATCTTGCCCAACATAAAAAGGTATTGAATGCCAAAACCATAACCTCTAAATTAGACCATATTTTGTTGCATCCTATTTGGGGTTTTGCAGTGTTTTTTGGGGTGTTGTTTTTTATTTTTCAGTCTGTTTTTCGTATTGCCGATTATCCAATGCAATTAATAGAAAATGGCTTTGCCACCTTAATAGATTTTTTGAAAAACCAATTGCCTTTAGGAGTAATCAATAATTTAATTACCGATGGCATAATACCGGGCATTAGCGGTATTATTGTTTTTTTGCCCCAAATAATTATACTGTTTTTTATACTTGCCTTGCTAGAGGATACTGGCTATATGACCCGTGTAAGCTTTATAACCGATAGGCTAATGCGTAAGTTTGGGCTGAATGGTAAATCTGTAATTCCGCTAATAGGTGGTATGGCTTGCGCTATTCCTGCAATAATGGCTACCCGCAATATAGACAATAAAAAAGATAGGCTAATAACTATATTGGTAACCCCTTTAATGAGCTGCTCCGCAAGGCTGCCTGTATATACTTTATTGGCAAGTTTATTGGTTGTAAATACCAATTATTTTGGATTAGATTTTAGAGGTTTGCTTTTATTGTTTATGTACCTTGTTGGCTTTATTGCAGCCATTTTATTTGCATTAATTTTTAAATGGATATTAAAACAAAAAGAAAAAAGTTTTTTTGTGCTTGAATTGCCAGATTATCGCTTGCCACGATGGAAAAACATAGGTGTTACATTAAAAGAAAAGGTAAAAGATTTTGTATGGAACGCAGGAAAAATAATATTGGCTGTAAGTATTATTTTATGGTTTTTGGCAAACAATGCACCCAACAATCAATTTGAAAAAATAGAAGCAAAATACAGCCAATATACAGCAAGCGATAAGGCTCAAAAAATACAAAGCGAAAAATTAGAAGCAAGCTATGCAGGTATATTGGGTAAAACTATTGAACCTATAATAAAACCCCTTGGCTACGATTGGAAAATAGGCATAGCCTTAATTACTAGTTTTGCCGCACGAGAGGTATTTGTAGGTACTATTGCAACCATATACAGCGTAGGCAATGCCGATGATGAACAAGCACTTTCTGAAACTTTAAAAGCACAAAAAAATAGCGATGGCGGAACACTTTATACATCAGCCGTAATTATTTCTTTACTTATGTTTTATGCCTTTGCTATGCAATGTTTTAGCACATTGGCTGTTACATACAGAGAAACAAAATCGCTAAAATGGGCAGTGGTTCAGTTTGTTTACATGACAGGGTTTGCTTATTTGGTAAGCTTTGTGGTGTATTCCATTTTTAAATAAAATATCAAAAAATAGTTGTTTATCTTAAAAGCAATACCTGCCCAAAGGCATTACTTTTCTTAATTTTATCGCCAGCAGGTGTGGTATAAAATAGTTTCCAAATGTATAAGCCTTGTTCGCAGGGTTGGTCTTTATATTTGCCATTCCAGCCTGGGGTTTCTTTTGATGCATCGAATACTAACTCTCCCCAACGGTTAAAAATTTTAAATTCTAAAACAGTTATATTTCGCCCTCGGGGCATAAATACAGCGTTTAACAAATCATTATCTGGCGAAAAAGCATTTGCCATAAACAAGTCGCAATATTCCGATTGAACAGAAATAAATATTGAATCTTCCGCAAATCCACATTCGTTTTCTGCTCTTACGCTATATTTACCTTGATTGTAAGCAAATATTATACTATCTGTACTGCCAGTATTCCATAAATAAGTAGCCCCAAAACTATTGGCATTTAAGCGCAAGCCTGCTCCTTTGCAAATAATAGTATCTTTTCCTAATTGTATGCGTGGTATTGTAGAAAAAAGTACATCAATGGTATCTGCAGCAGAACATTTGCCTTGGGTAACATTTACGGCATAAGTATTGGTAGAAGAGGCTAAAATTGTAGCTGTCGTTTCGCCAGTATTCCATAGATAAGTGCCTATTTCATTTGCATTAAGTAAAATATCGCCTCCGCTACACTGGGCGGTATCCTTGCCTAAATTGGGTGTTGGTAGGGCTTGTACTCTAAAGTTTTTTTCGGTAGTATCTGCACAAAAATTATTTTTTACAATATATTTTAAACTAAAATTACCCGCTGTATTTGTTTCTATAGTATTGGGCGCAGCCAATGGATAGCCAGAAAATATGCCATTATTTAGAGTAGGCACTAAATTTACAGGTGTTAAACTGGCGCAGTAAAAGGTATCTAATCCTGTAAAGTTAGAATTCAAATCGGGAACAACTCTAACAAATACAGTATCTCTGCCCTTGCAGCCAGTGCCAGCAAATGCTTCATGTATTACTCTATATATGCCTGTATCGGTGTAATTATAGGATACTGTTTTTAAACTACTTGAATCGCCATTGCCAAAATACCATTTAAAATAGGTTAAAGAATTATCTGAATTGGTAAAATTAAAATTATTGCCTGTTAAACATTGAAAAGTATCGTTAATAGAGGCACTGCCAACAGGGCTTGGCAATACCACCACGTCAAATCTTAAAGTATCTTTACAGCCACTTTTTTTAGGTTCGCTACCCGCAGGAAATGTAAAATTAAGCGTAATTTCTAATTCAACATTAAATGTGCCATCGCTTGCATATCTTTTTTTCATTCTTCTGAACGATGTATCTATTGTGCCATCGCCAAAAAACCATTTGTATGAAAAAGAATAAGATAAGCCAGGAGGAGAGGCTACAGGCTGAGGGTCAACTTCAAAATAATTCCCTTCAAAACATTGGGTATCTTTAAATGTATTGTAATCTATAAAAGCATTTCGCTTTGGATATACTCTAACATTGGAACTAAAAATATTATTACAGCCTAATGAAGGTGTAGCAATTAATAGAACAGGAATTCTTCCAACTCTGCTGGTGTAAGTATGCAATACATTTGGGTTTGTTGTAGATGTATTGCCATCGCCAAAATCCCACTGATATGAAATGCCAGGAATTGTAGATGAAGAATTATTGCTAAAAAGATACCCATTTTTTTTCTCGCAACTATCAATATAAATAGTGCTAAAACTCATAGTTAAACAATAAGTAGTAATGCTAATAGAGGCAGGCGGAGATAGGTATAATGTATTTGAGCCATTATTATCGTGCTCGTATATATCAAAATAATAGGTTGTACAGGGTTTTAAACTATCAATAATTGCAAAATTTGTACCTGTAGAGTTATAAACAATAAAATTATTTGAACCATAGTTTGTAGAACCTGCAAATTTACTTGAGGCACTGTAAGCCTGATTATCCAATGGTGTATAATCGGGTGTAGTCCCTTCTCTTGCAACAATAATGCGTGCGCTACCATTGCCATTCGTCCAATTTAACTGAACGCCATTGCAACGCAAATTTGCAAATGTTAAATTAGAAACTTGTACAGTAGGTCTGGCAGCGTATGTATTATTAACGCTATATATAAAGTAAAAAAACAATAAAAAGGAAAGCCAGTGCTTCATTAACTTACAAAATTAAATAAAAATTATCGGATTTCAAACCCTTTATTCTATGGTAATATTGTTGTTATCAATTATTGGTAAGCCTTTGTATTTTATTAATATTTGGGCTGTTGTTATAATGTCTTTTTTGCAATAGTTTGCAATGCGTGCTAAATCGTTTTGCTGCCAATAGGTATAGCCTACAAGGCTGCCATCTATATCATCTTTAGGCGAAGGAATGCCAAAGCATTTGGCTAAAACATTCAAAGAGGTATAATTTTTATAATCGCCAAATTTCCATAATTCCATAGTATCGAGGTGGTTTATTTCCCATGGTTTTTTGCCTGCAATATCTAATATGGCAGGAATTTGAATGCCATTAATCAACATTCTGCGGCATATAAACGGAAAATCGAACTCTTTGCCATTGTGGGCTGCTAAAATATGATTTGGGGTATTGAATTTTGTATTCAATAATTGGGCAAATTCTTCCAAAATTTCTTTTTCGTTATCGCCACTTATCGCTTTAATTTTTAGTTTGATTTGCTCATTTTCTGTATAAAAAATACCCAAACCTATGCATACTATTTTGCCAAATTCGGCATAAATAGCAGCCCTATCATACACTTGTGCAGGTGTTTTTTCTTGAGCATTTAGCAAGTTTGTTTTTTTACTCCAAAGCTCTTGCCATTCATCATCTAAATCAGAAAATTGAGCTTGTTGAGATACTGTTTCAATATCTAATACCAATATATTTTTTAATTGAATATTTTGAAGCATTCTATTTTCTAAAAATTTAAATTACCAACTTCCCCCTGCACCTCCACCATTAAAACCACCGCCACCGCCAAAACCACCCCAACTTGAGCCACCACCGCCACTGCCCCCGCCTCCACCTATCCAGCCTCCGCTTGAGGGAAACCAATATGTGCCGCCCCTTGACATACCGCCCGTAAAACCACCACCCCCTTTTTTTGCTAAAATAATTAAGATAACTACAATTACAATAAGCATAATTAAGAAAGGTAATAACGATTCTTTTGGCTTTGCATCTGCCTTAAATTCACCTTGTAAGGCTGCAATAATTGCATCTAAAGATTTATCTAAGCCTGCATAATATTGATTGGCTTGAAAATTTGCTTTAACATTTTCTCTAAATATTTGCCCCAATTGCCCATCTGTTAATGCACCTTGGGTTTTATCGGCTGTTGCTATCCAAAATTTTCTATCCTCAACAGCTATATAGATAACGATGCCATTGTTTTTGCCTGCTTGCCCTACACCCCAACCTCTTGCAAAATCCATAGCTCTATAAAATTCATCTCTACCATTTAGGCTTGTTTCTGTAACTACAGCTATTTGGGTAGATGTGCTATCTTCATAACGCAAAAGTTTTTGTTCTAATTGGGCTATTTCTACGGCTTGTAAAACACCTGCAAAATCGTTTACCAAGCCTTTATATGGCGGTACAGGCTTGCGCTCTTGGGCATTTAATCCAAAACTTAAGAACAATAAAAGACACAAATAACTTATTTTTTTAGCCATAGGATATTGTATCGTTAAGTTCGTTTTTATCATTTTTTTCTAATGGAAAATAGGCTTTCAATTGTTCGCCTGCTTTGCTTAAGCCTAACCTAATACCCTCTACTAATTTACCTTCGGTAAATAATAATTGCATTTCATTTTTTATACTATCCCAAAAATTGGGTGGCACTACTTTATTTATACCTTCATCGCCAATAATGCAAAATTGCTTTGTTTTATAAGCTATAAAAATAAGCACACCATTTCTTTGATTGGTTTTGTGCATTTTTAGTTTTTCAAAATAATGCAGCCCATCGTCCATAATATTTTGTTTGATATTGGGCGATAAATGTACACGCAATTCGCCCGAAGTGTTTTTTTCGGCAGCACGAATAGCCAATACAATAAGCTTTTCTTCGGCTTTATTGAAAAACTTTTTCTTAAAAAACATTGATGTTTAAAATTTTATTTCTGGTGCATCTTGCGCACTTTCTTTGGCTTTAAACAATTCTTTTGGGCTAAAACCAAAAAGTTTTGCAATAATTAAACCAGGAAATTTTGCTGTAGAAACATTGTATGAAGTAACCGCAGCGTTGTAATCTGAACGGGCTGTTGCTACCCTATTTTCAGCACCTGAAATTTCATCTTGAAACTTTAAAAAAGCATCAGTTGATCGTATTGTTGGATATGCTTCTACAGTAACTTTAATGCTTAATGCCGCTTGTTGTGCTTTTTGGTAAGCAGCATCAAGTTCGGCAGGTGTTGTAGCTTTTGCCATATCCGCTTTTGATGCATCTATACCTGCACGGGCATTGGTTACGGCTGTTAATATTTCTTTTTCGTTTGCAGCAGCACCTTTTACAGTTTCCATTAAGTTTTTCAACTTATCGGCTCTGCCTTGGTATTGGGTTTGAACATCTGCCCAAGCTTTATCTGCTCCGCCTCTTTTACCCACCAAACCATTGTAACTGCTGGCTACCCATAGCACCAATACACCTATTACTGCTAATAAAATAATTGTTCCTTTTTTCATTTTTAATTAAATTTGAGTTCAAAAGTAATTGAAAATTGTTTAATTAGTTCATTTTTTACATCAATTATTATTTCTGAACGATGAATTTCGTTTTCAATACTTGTTACAGCTTTATCTGCTATGCCACAAGGAATAATAAAATTGAAATAGTTTAAATCTGTTTCTACATTCAAAGCCAAGCCGTGCATAGTAATATAACGGCTACATTTTATGCCTATGGCTGCTATTTTGCGCTCGTTGTTTGTGCCTTTGCCTATCCAAATACCTATGCGCCCTGCTATTCTTTGGCTTTCAATGCCAAATGTTTTAAGGGTTAAAATAATGCACTCTTCTACTTTATAAACAAATTCTTTTACGCCTATTTTTAAGGTTTCTAAATCGAAAATAGGATAAACCACCAATTGCCCTGGTCCATGATAAGTAATATCGCCACCACGCTCTATATGGTAAAGTGCAATGGTTTTATCTTTCAATTGCTGCTGGGTTAGTAATAAGTTTTTATTGTCAGCACTTTTGCCAAATGTATATACATGCGGGTGCTGACATACCAATAAATGATGGGCTACAGCAGGCAGCGTTTGGTTAAGTTTATTTTGAATAGCTGCGTTGAATAAAGCTTTTTGCAACGCCCAAGCTTCGTTGTAATCTATTAATCCTAAATCTCGTAAATTGCAGCTATTCATTGGGGCGAAATTAAGGGAAAACTTTTGTTTAATATTTTGATTAATTTAATAAGATAAGGTAATAAAGTAAAGTATATTTTAAAAATCAACCTCTGTTTTTTTCTTTATTTTTTGTTCAAATTAAGAAGATGAGTCTAATGAAAAATATTTATCAATATTTTTTGGAGTTGTAATATAAAATTCCTTATAAATTAATGAATTTTTAGATTCAGAATCTCCATAAACTCCACTTGTACCATCTCTAAAAATCAATATTTGATTAGAATCACTTATGATATCGTTTGAGCTAAAAATTTTAATAGGGATTTTTTTATTAGTAGAGTCTTTATAAAAATACTCATTTAAAAAATTTCCTTCAATAAATTTTGATTTTGTTATCAAAATCCCATCTTATGGTATCGTAAATATTTGATTTTTACTTTCTCTTACTTCTTTAACCCCACTTTTTTGGTTATAAATGATATTAACCCAAATTCAGCAATAGAATTGCTGAATCGAATAACAAATTTCAAATCATGTTGTAAGCACCCCTTTTTTAGTACGTTTCGAAAATAGACTTTTATTTTCAAATTTCCTATTGATTAATTTGGGTTCAATTGTAGTTTTGGTTTGGATTTATTTCATAAAATATAAAATTTTAAAATTTTATGCTATATTTGTACCTGTGAAATTATATGTATATTTTATGGCTATTCACATTTTGATACTTGGTCTTGTACCTTGTAGTGATATGCATACTGAATATAAAGATATAAGTAAAAAAAATGAATTTACACAAAACCACAACCATGAGGAAGATAAAGATGATGAATGTAGTCCCTTTTGCATTTGTGCTTGTTGTGGAAATTCTATATCAATTTTAAATTTTGAACCATTAAACATTAGCAAACTTTTAAATTTTTTTATTAATCAAAAAGTTGCTTTTGGCAAATTCAGTTTTATTTGCAGTTTCTTTGGCAATATTTGGCAACCGCCCAAACTTATTGCTTAATTTTTCTCTTTCAAAATAAACACTAAATTTTACATCTGTTTTAATATAATAATTAAAACTGCGTTTTAGTAATTGTATAGTTTTACAACTATCATTTTGAAACTTTCCCTTTTTCCTTTATAAAAATTTAAAAAAATCAAAACAACAATGTTAGACAACATTATAAAATTCAGTATAAAAAATAAAGTAACTATAGGTATTATGACCTTAGTACTCATAATTTGGGGCGTGTGGAGTGCCACCAAATTACCCATAGATGCCCTGCCTGATATTACAGACAATCAGGTGCAAATTATTACCCGTGCCCCAACATTGGCGGCTCAAGAGGTAGAGCAGTTAATAACCTATCCTATAGAAAAAGTATTGGCAAATTTGCCAGATGTAGAAGAAAAAAGGTCTTTTTCAAGATTTGGTTTAAGCGTAATTACAGTTGTATTTAAAGATAAAGTAAACATATACTTTGCCCGACAACTGATAAACGAAAAACTAAAACAAGCCGAAAAAGATATTCCATCAACATTGGGTAAACCTGAATTAGCACCAGTTACAACTGGCTTAGGCGAAATATACCAATATGTTATTCACCCTAAAAAAGGCTACGAAAATAAATATACGGCAATGGATTTGCGCACTATGCAAGATTGGATAGTAGCCAGACAGCTTACAGGTATTGAAGGCGTAGCCGAAGTTACAGGCTTTGGGGGTATTACCAAACAATACGAAGTAGCTTTAAATCCCAACCGCTTAAAAGCAATGGGCGTAAGTATTCCCGAAATATTTACAGCATTAGAGCAAAACAATCAAAATACAGGCGGAGCTTACATAGATAAAAAACCAAATGCCTATTTTATTAGAGGCGTTGGTATGATAAAATCTTTTGACGATATAAAAAACATTGTAGTAAAACTTCAAGCCAGCGGCACCCCAATATTAATAAACGATGTGGCTACTGTTCAATTTAGCTCGCCCCCACGCTATGGCGCACTAACCTACAATGGCGAAAAAGAAGTAGTTGGCGGTATTGTTATGATGACAAAAGGCGCCAATAGCTCCGATGTTGTATCGAGGGTAAAAGAAAGAATGGAAACAGTTGCAACCACTTTGCCCAATGATGTAACCATTGAGCCCTTTTTAGATAGAACAAATTTGGTAAACAGAGCCATTGGAACGGTAGAAAAAAACCTTATTGAAGGGGCGTTAATTGTTATTTTTGTATTGGTTATATTTCTTGGAAATTTAAGAGCAGGACTTATAGTTGCATCTGCCATTCCATTGGCATTGTTATTTGCTTTAGGTTTAATGAACGTGTTTGGTGTAAGTGCCAATTTAATGAGCCTTGGCGCAATAGATTTTGGATTGATTGTAGATGGCGCTGTAATTATTGTAGAGGCAACTTTACACCATTTAGGTTTGCGAAAAATTGCTGGCAGATTAACCCAAAATGAAATGGACGATGAGGTATTTGTTTCGGCAAGTAAAATAAGAAGCAGTGCAGCTTTTGGCGAAATTATTATTTTGATTGTTTATATTCCCATACTTACGCTTACAGGCATAGAAGGCAAAATGTTTACGCCAATGGCTATGACAGTTGGGTTTGCCATATTTGGTGCTTTAATATTATCGCTAACCTATATCCCTATGATGTGTGCTTTATTTTTGCCAAAAACAATAAGCCACAAAAAGAATTTTAGCGATAAAATGATGGATTTCTTTTTAGGAATTTACCAACCGCTATTAGAGAAAGCCATTAAAATAAAATATTGGCTTGTAGGCGGGGCAATAGCTTTGTTTGTATTATCGCTAATATTTTTTGGTAGAATGGGAGGAGAATTTATACCTACTTTGGAAGAAGGCGACTATGCTATTGAATTTGTTTTACCACAAGGCTCATCATTAAGCCAAACTGTTGAAACAGTTCTTTTAGCACAAAATATTATTAAAAAATTTCCAGAAGTAAAAATGGTAATTGGAAAAACAGGAGCTGCCGATGTAGCTACCGACCCAATGCCTATTCAAGCCACAGATATTATGGTTATATTGAAGGATAAAAGCGAATGGAAAACAGATGCCTCGTTTTATGAATTGGCAGACCAAATGAAAGAAAAATTAGAAGCCATACCAGGCGTTGTAGCCGAGCCTAGCCAACCTATACAAATGCGTTTTAATGAATTGATGACAGGCATAAGACAAGATGTAGCCATTAAAATATTTGGCGAAAATTTGGATACACTTTTAACCTATGCCAAAAAGGTAAATTCTGCAATAGCAGAAGTTAAAGGTATTACCGAGCCTCAAATAGAAAGAGTTGCAGGATTGCCGCAAATAAGCATAGAATATGATAGAAACAGAATGGCGATATACGGCATCAATATTTCGGATGTAAACCATATTATTAGCACGGCTTTTGCTGGCGAAAGTGCAGGTCAAATTTTTGAAAACGAAAGAAAATTTGAATTGGTTGTAAGATTAGATAGTGCCTATAGAAGCAATATAGATGATGTAAGCAATTTAATGATACCAGATAGAAATGGCAATCAAATTCCATTATCGCAAATTGCCAATGTTAGCTATAAATTAGGTCCTGCACAGGTTAGTAGAGAAGATGGCAAACGCAGAATTTATGTTTCATTTAATTTAGATGATAGAGATGTGCAAAGTGCTGTAACAGAAATTCAGCAAAAGTTAAGTGCTAAAGTAAAATTGCCCTCGGGCTATTATTTTACCTATGGCGGCACTTTTGAAAATTTGCAAAAAGCAAGTAAACGCTTAATGATAGCTGTGCCTATTTCATTGTTGCTTATTTTTATACTGCTTTTTGTTACTTTCCGTTCTGTTAAACAAGCCAGTTTAATTTTTACAGCTATACCCATGAGTGCTATTGGAGGTGTATTTGCCCTTATGCTGCGTGGCATGCCTTTTAGCATAAGTGCAGGCATAGGTTTTATTGCTTTATTTGGGGTAGCGGTATTAAATGGCATTGTGTTAATTGGCACATTTAATGAATTGGAAAAAGAAGGCTCAACCGATATAATAAAACGTGTAATAGAAGGAACAAAAATAAGATTACGCCCAGTATTGATGACAGCAATGGTAGCAAGTCTTGGCTTTATGCCAATGGCATTAAGCAGTAGTGCTGGAGCCGAGGTACAAAAACCTTTAGCAACAGTTGTTATTGGAGGATTAATTACAGCAACATTCCTTACCTTATTTGTACTGCCTTTGTTGTATATTATTTTCAACACAAAAATAAAAATGAATAAAAAATTAAAAATTAAGCCCGCTATTGCTGGTTTATTGTTTTTGCTTATAAGTTTTAATACAAATGCACAAACAATAAAACCTATAACCATAGCAGAAGCCATTGATTTAGCACTTAAAAACAATCAATCAATAAAAGCCAACGAATTTGAAATAAAAGCATCTGAAAAGCTAAAAAAAACAGCCAACGAATTGCCTAAATTGGATTTTAATACCCAATTGGGGCAATACAATAGCATTAATACAGACAATGCTTTTCAATTGTCTCAAACCATTCCCTTTCCTACATTATTTGGGGCTAAAAAAGGGTTATTAAATGCAGAAACAGATGCAAAGAAAATTCAACAACAGCTTAGTGTTTATGAAATTAAAAATAAAGTGAGAAGCCTATTTTATCAAATAGAATATTTGCAATACAACAAGCAAAAATTGCAAAATTTAGATAGCCTTTATACTGATTTTTTAAGGGTAGCCAATATTCGTTATCAAACAGGCGAAACCAAAAAAATAGAAATAAATACTGCAGAATCTAAAAAAGGAGAAATAGATTTAATTATTAAACAAAACAATGTGTATTTAACCAATGCTTATCAAAATTTAAAAATATTATTAAACACCAAAGATAGTATTGCCATTGCTTTAAACAATAATTATATCCCTTTGCAAGTAAACACCATGTTGGATAGCAATGCTATTGCCAATCATCCATTGTTGCTTTCTATTTATCAAAATATGCAAATAGCCGAGCAAAGCAAAAAAGTAGAAAAAGCACAAGGCTTACCCGATTTTAGAATTGGATATGCCAACCAATCTTTAATCGGTATTCAAAATATAAATGGGGTAGATAAATATTTTGGCTCAAATAATAGGTTCAATATTTTCAATATTGGTGTTGCTATACCGCTAACTTATGGCGCAACTAAAGCAAAAATGAAAAGTTTAGAATTTGAAAAACAAAGCCTGCAAATGCAAGCCGAATACCAAGCAGCACTTTTAAATTCTGAATTGCAAAATACCTTGGCGCAATACCAACAACAAATAATGCAATACAATTATTATAAAACAAAAGCTTTGCCCAATGCACAAGAAATAGTAAAAGCAGCACAATTAGGCTATAAAACAGGCGATATTAGCTATGTAGAATACTTATTTTCATTGCAAACATCAACAGATATTCAATTAAAATATTTAGAATCTGTGCAACAACTTAACCAAACCGTAATCAACATCAACTCATTAATCAACAAATAAACAATATGAAAACTCAAATAAATAAAATAATAACATTGGCATTTATATTCAGTACAATGCTAACAGCTTGCAGCAATCATAAAGAAGGCGATGGACACAACCATGAAGCCGAAGCTAAAGAAACAGGCAAAGAAGAAGAAACCCATGAAGAGGAAACTCCAACAATAGCCACCATTACAGCCGAACAGATAAATACAGTAGGTATAACTTTTGGCAGCGTAGAAATGAAAGAACTTACAGCAAATATTAAAGCCAATGGCAAACTAAAAGTGCCTAATAACAATAAGGGCAATGCTACTTCATTATACGGAGGTGTTATTAAAACTTTAAATGTGCAAATAGGCTCTGTGGTAAAAAAAGGACAAGCCATAGCCACTATAGCCAATCCTCAATTTATTGCATTGCAAGAAGAGTATTTAACCATGGCAAGTAAAATAATTTTTGCTGAACAAGAAATGCAACGCCAAAAAGAATTGAACGAAGGCAATGCTGGCGCAATTAGAAACTTACAAAGCGCAACTGCCGAAATAAATAGCTTAAAAACAAGAAAAGCTTCGCTGCACCAACAAATTTTATTGATGGGCATAAATCCCAACAATATTTCTAACAATAATTTACAATCTGCCCTTACTGTTACAAGCCCTATTGATGGAGCAGTAAGCAATGTTTTTGCAAAAATTGGCAGTTATGTAGATGTATCTTCGCCTGTTGCCGAGGTAGTAGATAATGGCTCTTTACATTTAGACCTTAATATTTTTGAAAAAGATTTGCCTTTATTAAAAGTTGGGCAAATAATACATTTTACGCTAACCAATAATCCTGTAACGCAATACGATGCAGAGGTATTTAGCATAGGTACAGCCTTTGAAAACGAAAGCAAAACTATACCTGTACACTGTATTGTAAAAGGCAATAAAACTGGGCTTATAGATGGCATGAATATTACAGGTATTGTAAGCCTCAAAAATGTAAATACAACCGCTGTACCCACAGATGCTATAGTAGAAGCCGATGGCAAATACTATATTTTTGCCCAAACAGATAAAAAAGCCGAAGAGCACCATGAAGAGGGCGAAGAAGAAGGCGAACACAAGGAAGAAGAAAAAACAGATGCAACCAAAGAAGCAGGCAATATGAATTTTGAAAAAATAGAAATAGCCAAAGGGGTTACCAATATGGGATATACAGCTATAACTTTTGTAACAGAAATAGCTAAAAATGCTAAAATTGTAACCAAAGGCGCTTTTTTTATTAATGCAAAACTAACCAATACTGGTGGCCACGGACATTAAAAACTTTTAAATCATATCTTTACAATATTATTTGTTGCCATTTTAAAAAAAAATTTTTTTAAAACAAAAAATATACTATATTTGGCAATTAAATAAAGTGAAAAAAAATGTAATCATACTACTAATTTTTACCCATCTGTTTTCGGCAGTAGGGTTTAGTATGAATGTACATGATTGCGGAGGACATAAATCCTATTCGCTACTTGGGCTTGATTTAGGAACTACTTGTGCATGCAACCACGAAGATGAAAAACATAGCCATGATTGTTGTAAAGACAAAAAAGTAGAAGTAAAAGCACAAAAAAAAGAAACCATAGGCAGCAAAATATTTACCTTTAAATATTTTGCTGCTTTATATTTAGCTCCAATTAATACTTCTTTATTTCAAACTTATAATACCCAGTTTAACGCTAAAGTATTATTTACAGGGCATCCGCCCAATTATCAGCCCCCGCTATACATTCTAAATAGCGTTTTCATTATTTAAAAATACAAATATTTTCTTTTTGCCTTTTTCTACACAGAAATAAGGCTAATCTTGTTTATACCAATGTGTAAACACAATTTTAAAACCTATAAAAACAAAAAACAATAAAATTAAAAAATACAATATGAATAAGTCAATCATTTTAACTCTCGCTTTGATGTTCACATCATTGATTTCCAAAGCGCAAAAAGATGTGTATTTAACCATTGCACACAAATTAAACACTGCCGATTTTGCCTTTAACCAATCGGCACAAAACAATTTAGCCAACGATTTTAAAATTACCCGAGTAGATTATTACATTTCTGGTATAAAAATAATACACGATGGCGGAATGGAAATAAATGTTCCCAATAAATATATATTGGTTAAAGGAAGCTCAAATTTAAACGAACTTTTAGGTAATTTTAATGTAACCAATGTAGAAGGCATTAAGTTTTCTGTAGGTGTAGAAGCCCCTACAAATAATGCCGACCCTGCGCTGCAAGCGCAAGGCTCTGCCCTATCTTTCCAATCGCCCTCCATGCACTGGGGCTGGACAGCCGGCTATCGCTTTTTTGCTTTAGAGGGTATGGCTGGGGCTAATTTTAATACCATGTTCCAAATACATGGCTTAGGCAATGCCAATTATTTTTCGCAAACACAAATGGCTACCGGAATACCAAGAGGAAATAATATTTATATTAACCTAAAGGCAGATTATACCCAAGCAGTAAAAGGCATAAATGTAAACAACGGACCTGTTGACCATGGTGTAGATGCAACAGATTTAACTTTATTAAAAAATGTACGCGATTTTGTGTTTAGCCCAAGCTCAAGTATTCTTTCAATTAATAATTTTGAAAATAATAATTTAGCTATAAACATTTACCCTAACCCTGCAAAAGATAAATTATTTATAAACTTTGGTACTCAAAAAGCAGATAAAGTTATAATTACAGATATAACTGGCAAAATAATGAACACAATAGCATTAGAAAATGCTAATGAAATAGACATGAGCGCCTTTAACAGTGGTATTTATATCTTTCAATTTCAAAGCAATAACAACAATATTGCTTTTCGTAAAATAATAGTTGAGTAAATAAAATGCAAAGCCCTTTGGTTAAAATATTTTTTTTCTCTCTCTTTATTTGCGCTGTAGTTTTCAGTTGCAAAAAAGATACGGCTATAACAATAGCCGAAGAAGAAATTTTTACAATACCAAAGGGCTTTCCTACTATCAGTTTTCCAGCAGATAATCAGTTTTCTAAAGATAGATGGGCATTAGGAAAATTACTTTTTTACGATAAACAACTTTCAAAAAACAACACTGTAAGTTGTGCCTCTTGCCATCAGCAAAATTTAGCCTTTAGCGATAATGTAGCATTGAGTTTGGGCGACAATAATAGCATAGGTGTTAGCAATTCGCCAACATTGGCAAATGTGGCTTATCATCCATATTTTACAAGAGCTGGCGGTGTGCCTACTTTGGAAATGCAAATTTTAATTCCCATACAAGAGCACAACGAGTTCAACACCAATATGGTAGAAATGGTAGAAAAACTAAACCAAAACTCTACCTATAGAACAATGGCTTTAAACGCCTATAACAGAGCATTAGATGCCTTTGTAATTACAAGAGCATTAGCCACTTTTGAGCGCAGTTTATTGAGCGGCAATAGTAAGTTTGATGATTATTATTATAAAAACAACCCGAATGCTTTAAACGAAAGCGAAAAAAATGGATTAATGCTTTTTAACAGCACAAAAACAAATTGTAGTAGCTGCCATAGTGGTTTTAATTTTACAAACTATGCCTTTGAAAACAACGGACTTTATACCAACTATTCCGATAGCGGCAGAATGCGTTTTACAAAATTGCCAAACGATAGAGCCAAATTTAAAGTGCCTACTTTGCGCAATATTGCGCTTACTGCACCTTATATGCACGATGGGAGTTTTGCAACGTTAGAAGATGTTATCTCGCATTATAACAGCGGAGGTAAAAACCATACAAGCAAAAGCAATTTGATAAAACCCCTTGCACTTAGCCCCCAAGAACAACAAGACCTTATTAGTTTTTTAAACACACTAACAGATAACCAGTTTATTAAAAACAAAAACTTTAAAGAATGAAAAATAAAATAATAGCAATATTTTGCATTTTATCAATTGTAACTTTAATACACAGTTGCGATAAAGACCCAAAACCTGTATTAGAAGAGGCCAATTCGCCATATATTTTAGATATTGGGGCTTTTCCTGCGCCAAGCATTGCTAGCGACAATCCGCTTACAACTGAGGGCGTAAAATTAGGCAGAATGTTGTTTTACGATAAAATATTATCGCGCACCAAAACACAAGCCTGCGCCAGTTGCCACATGCAGGAGTTTGCCTTTAACGATACCGCAAGGTTTTCTATTGGTGTAAATAATTTGCGTGGCGGAAGAAATGCCATGTCAGTATTTAATATGGCTTGGAATACCAATCAGTTTTTTTGGGATGGCAGGTCAAATTTATTGCGCCATCAGTCTTTAAAACCCATACAAGACAATTTAGAAATGGATGAAACATTAGCCAATGTAGTTAGCAAATTGCAAGCAAGCAGCCTTTATCCTAATCAATTTAAAAAAGCTTTTGGAACCTCTCAAATAGATACTCTTTTAATTTCAAAAGCATTAGAACAGTTTATGAATTCTATAGTATCAAACAATTCTAAATACGATAAATTTTTAGCCGGACAAGCAACACTTACCGCACAAGAAGAAAGAGGACGTTTTTTATATTTTACAGAATATAATGCGGGCTTTCCTGCAAAAAGTGGTGCTGACTGCCAACATTGCCATGGAGGAGCAAATTTTGAGAATGATTTATATATGAACAATGGCTTAGATGCTGATATAAATATAACTGATATTGGCAGAGAAAAGGTAACTGGCAAAGCCGCAGATAAAGCCAAGTTCAAGGTAGTATCATTGCGCAATATAGAACTTACCGCGCCATATATGCACGATGGTAGATTTAAAACTTTGGAAGAGGTTATAGACCATTATAATTTGGTAAAAAACTCCTCCACTTTAGATGCCTCTTTTCAACAACAATTGCCCAATGGTTTACAGCTTACAACAGCCGATAAACAAGCCTTAGTATCTTTCTTAAAAACACTAACAGATACAAAATTAATAACCAACCCAGAATATAAAAACCCTTTTTAAAAAAAATATGAAACAAATTAAATTAATGCCCACCATTGTTGTTTTAATCTCAACATTTACCAGCTGCAACGCACAAATAAAAAATGCTAAAACCGATACTGTAAAAATTTACGGCAACTGTGGCATGTGCGAAAACACTATTGAAAAAGCAGGAAACAAGAAAAAAATAGCCAAAGTAGATTGGAATAAAGATACTAAAATGGCTACCATAACTTACGATGCTAAAAAAACCAATCAAGATGAAATTTTAAAACGCATTGCATTAAGCGGATATGATAATGAAAAGTATCTTGCCCCAAATGATGTTTATGAAAAACTGCACGGCTGCTGCCAATACGAAAGAAAAGCACAAACAGCTGTAAAGCCAGAAAAAACTTCTAACACAGATAGCACAAAATTAAATGTTACAGAAAAAAATACAACAACAAACGAAACAAAGCAAAATGTAGCTGAATTAAATACAGTATTTAACGGCTATTTTGCTTTAAAAGATGCCTTGGTAAAAACAGATGGCAATACTGCCTCTGCAAAAGCCACAGAAATGCTTACAGCTATAAATGCAGTAAAAATGGAAAAACTTTCTACCGCAGAACATACCGTTTGGATGAAAATAATGAAAGATTTAACATTCGATACAGAACATATTAAAGAAACCAAAGATGCTGCCCACCAAAGAGACCATTTTATGAGCCTTTCAAAAAATATGTATGCCTTAATGAAAGTTTCTAAAACAGAAACTCCCACTTATTACCAATTTTGCCCAATGGCAAATAATGGCAAAGGCGCCAATTGGTTGAGCAAAGAAAATACCATTAAAAATCCATACTACGGCAGCCAAATGTTGAGTTGTGGTAAAACAGTAGAAACAATAAAATAAAAATGAAAAATATTAAAAAAACAACTATTCTGATACCAATATTTATGGTATTATTTACGCTAATTCTTATTTCAAGTACAAATAAGGTAGCAAGAAAAGAAGGTGCAGAACCAGGACACACGGGCTCGCCAGGAGATGGCAAAAAAGATTGTACCGCATGCCATGGCGGCTCTGCCTTAATTGTAGATAATTGGATAGTATCGGATATTCCTGCAGAAGGCTACGAGCCAAATAAAGAATATACCATTACTGCTACCAATACAGAGCCAGAGGGCACAAGGTTTGGTTTTCAAGTATCGCCACAGGCATTAAATGGAGATTTACAAGGTGAATTAATTCTTACAGATACTGTACAAACCCAACTTGTAGGCAACAAAAAGTATATCACCTATACAGCCAATGGTGTAAACGGACCTGGTTTTAAATCGTGGACTTTTAAATGGAAAGCCCCAGCCAAAAATACTGGAAATGTAATGTTTTATGGTGCTTTTAATTCAAATTTTGAAGGGCATAAAGGCAACGACCAAACTTTTATTACTAAAATGGAAGCACCAGAAAAAGGGAATAATACCAGTGTAAAAATATTAAAAATAGCGCATAAACTTTCCATATATCCAACACCTGCCAATAGCATTGTTAATATAAATTTATTGTTAAAGAAAAAATCTAATTTAACGCTTAATCTGCTAGATTATCAAGGCAAAATTGTTAAAAATATAGAAAAAAACAAGGCAATAGAAAATTATAATAGTGCAGTAGATGTTAGCCAATTAGCCACTGGCATATATATACTTTCTTTTGAAATAGATGGCTCAACATACAATGAAAAAATTTTAATAAAACAATAAATAATATGAAAAACGCAATCGTAATCATTTGCATTTTACTATGCATTAATCTTAATTTAAAAGGGCAACAAATTATAGATAACTACATAACAGACTCTGCCTTAAATGTTTTTAAATTAATAGGCAATTCTTCAAATAGCATTACATCGCCAATAGATTTAGATTTTTATCCCAATCAAAGCACGCGCCCAAATGAACTTTGGATACTTAACCAAGGCACTATTAATACTGGAGGGAATACAGTAATAATTACAAATCCAAATTCAAGCAATAAAACTTTTAAATATATTAAAGATGGAAATGCTTGGCATTTTATGGCTATGTCAAGTTCCATAGCATTTGGCGATACCACTTTTGTAACCTCGCAAGATATAATAGATGCTAATAGAAACAATGGAATTTATGCTGGTCCAACATTATGGCCAAGTAATTTAAAAATTTATGGAATAGTAGGAAATCCTGCAACTCAAGCAAATAATGGAAGCCATTTAAGTATGATACATCAAAGCCCTTATGGCAAAGGTGTAGCACACGAGAAAGATGCCATATACTGGATAATGGATGGCTATGAAGGAAAACTTAAACGCTATGATTTTGGCGCAGGGCACTATCCAGGTGGAGATGACCACAGCTTGGGTTATGTAAGCATATATGATGACTTTAGTTTTACCAAACACTCAACATTGCCAAGCCATATAGTGCTTGATGAAAAAAAAGAATTTTTATATGGCTGCGACCCTGTAGCTAAGCGAGTATTTAAAATAGATATTACTAAAACAGTTAAAGGAAGCGCAAGAACAATGGTAAACTTTGAAGATTTAGTTGGATACGATAATTATTCTGGATTAAAAATTACCAATTTATCTATTAACAATCTTGTTTTACCAACTGGTATAGATATTTATGGCAACAGGCTAATAATTACTGACAATGGAACAGATGAAATAATTATTTTCGACTTAATAAATTTAAAAGAAATAGGGAGAATAAAACTTAAATACACCGCCAACCCCGACCCTATTGGCGTAAAAATAGGACCTGATGGAAAAATATATTTTGTTGATAAACTTAACAGACAAGCATATATAATTGACAACAGTAAAGTTTGGTCTCTTAATGTTGAAAATTCTGAAATACAGAATAAAGTTAATATTTATCCCAATCCATCAAATAGCGAATGGAATATTGAACTTGATGAAAATGTAAAATCTTACAGCTATAAGGTTGTAAATATACTGGGCGAAGAAGTAATTAATAATACAATAGCTAATGAAAATCGTTTCAATATTAATAACCAACAATTAAGTAATGGTGTATATTTTCTACAATTAAAAATAAATGATACCTATATTACAAAAAAACTTATTAAAATTTAAATTACTTATTCTCCAATAATTTTTTTCAATATGAAACTCTATATAAAAAACATGGTTTGCATGCGTTGCAAAATGGCGGTAAAATCTGAATTTGAAAAATTTGGATTTCATACTATTGCAGTACAATTAGGAGAAATTGAGATTGAAGAAGATACCATAGATACTGCAATAATAGAATTGGATAAAGGATTAGAGAATTTAGGGTTTAAAATTATTAACGATAAAGAAACGATTATGGTTGAAAAAATAAAAACCTCGATAATAGATGTTGTTTTTAACAAAAACAATTCAATAAATAGTAATTTATCTGATTATCTTGCTCAATCATTATCTACGGAATATACAACTTTAAGTGCAATTTTTTCTAAAAACAATAAATTAACTATTGAACAATATTTTATAGAAAAGAAAACGGAGAGAGTTAAAAATTTGATAAGAGAAGGAGAATTAAACATAAGCGAAATTGCAAACCTGCTAAATTATAGCAGCGTAGGATATTTGAGCAACCAGTTCAAAAAAATTACTGGGCTTTCCCCTAGTAGATTTAAACAATTATCATAAAAAAATAACATCAATAATAAAAAAAATGAAAAGAAAAAAGTTTTTAAAAATAACAAGTAGTTCTTTAGCGCTTGTTTTATTAGGTGGGATACCCGCAATATTAAAAAGTTGCAAAAAAGCAATGAATATGAATATGTCTTCTGGCATATCAGTTATTATTGGAAAGTTTGATTATTTACTTAAATTTCCAGAAGTGATAAACTATTCGCAACCTATAAAGCTAATTGCAAAAAGAAATATTTCATCTATTATAAAAGATAAAATATATAAAGTATTAGGATATGGCAATGGAATACTTGGTCCTGTAATAAAGGTAGATAATGGGCAATCAGTTACCATAGATTTTGAAAATAAATTAGATGAACATACTAATATTCATTGGCATGGTTTAATAGTGCCAGAAAATATGGATGGTCATCCACAATATTTAGTTCAATCCAATAGTGCTTTTAAATATCAATTTACAATTAATCAAAAAGCTAATATTAGCTGGTTCCACCCTCATCCACATTTAATTACAGGGCGACAAGTAAATAAAGGTTTAGCTGGCATGGTAATAGTTTCAGATAATGAAGAAAAATCTTTAAATCTGCCATCAAACGAGCTTGATTTACCCATTATTATTCAAGACAAAAGATTATATGCGGATGGAGGCATAAATTACTCGCCTACAAATATGGAGATAATGAGTGGATATTTTGGACAATATGTATGTGTTAATGGCTTATGGTCTGTATATCATAATATTAAAACAAAAATTTATAGGCTTAGAATTCTCAACGCATCAAATGCAAGAGTTTATAATTTAGAATTTAGCAACAACCTTAATTTTAATATTATTGGTTCAGATGGAGGATTATTAAAAAACACACAAATTGTCAATAAAGTATTGTTATCTCCAGGCGAGAGAATTGATGTACTTGTAGATTTTAGTCAACTAACTGTAGGTTCAGAATTTTTTCTACAAAGCAATACATTTAATGGTGGAGAATCGCAAGGCAAAGAATCATTTAAAATTATGAAATTCATCGTCAATGAAAAAGTAACTGAAAATTTTACAATTCCAAATACACTTGCTACTTATACATCTATTCCTGCTGCATTATCTACCAAAACAAGAACTTTCGATATTTCAAATAAACATGTTATGGCTGGCAGCGAAGAAAACGGAGGAATGAATATGGCAAAGGCAGGAGTTGTTCATAATATTGACGGAAAATCATTTGAAATGGATAGAATTGATGAAACAGTTAGTGCAGGCAGTACAGAAATTTGGGAATTCAATAATTCTGAAGGAACAGATATACATCCAATGCATTTGCATGGCGTATTTTTTCAAGTATTATCCCGCACTGGCGGAAGAGGCGCTATACAACCACACGAAACTGGATGGAAAGACACAGTGCTTTGTTTGCCCGAAGAAAAAGTAAAAATTATTATGACTTTCCCGAATAATTTGGGGAAATTTGTGTTTCATTGTCATAACCTAGAACACGGAGACAGCGGAATGATGTTGAATTTTAAAATTGTATAAAAAAAATATGAAAAAAATAATTTTGCCATTTTTAATCGTGAATATAATGGCTCACGCACAGTCTAAATTTAAATTTGGACCAACCTATAATTTAGGAATATCATCTTTTTATGGAAATAAAATGGGTGCAATGGAAATGAATGGTGCAGAAATGCAAGTATTCTCAAGTAAAACGAGTAGCGGAGTTGGCGCAAAATTTCAATATTCTATAAATAACCATTTGGCACTCAACTTAAATACTGCTTACCAGCAAAGGGGAGCTATTTTTGATAAAGGAATGTATGATTATAATCCACGCTACCAATTGCATTATTTAGATTTAATTTTAGGGGCTTCTTTTCAAACAAAAGAATTGATAAAAAAAAGTAAGCTTTGCTTTAGTATAGCAGGAACTTATAATACACTACTTAAATCATTGCGCACCAATAGCTATGAATCTTATAACATTATGAGCGATTCTAAAATGAGCGACATTGGAACTCTTTTATCTATTGGCTTAAATATACCAAGATTAGAGAATGATATATTGCAAGCTTCCTTATTTACAAACTTGGGCTTTAATAATGTTTTTAGTGGCGAAATAGCAAAAAATGGTATTATGGGTAAAAATATTGTGTATGGAATACAAGTTGCCTATCTTTTTGGCTTTCAGAAAGAAAAAAAATAATTACAAATAAATTACAAATTTTTTCTATAATGTTATAACAAAAAAACAACCATCATAGTTGAAATTTGTATTCTACAAAAATGACACACACCTATCAAGTAACAGGCATGACCTGCACAAGCTGCGAGGCAAAAGTAAAATCATCTTTATTGATGGTAGAAAATATAACGAATGTAGAGGTTTCTAAAAATGAAAATTCTGCAACCATTTCTATGGAAAAACATATTGCATTGGATAAGCTGCAATTGGCATTAGGGGGCAAGGCAAGTAAATATCAAATTTCGGCTACCACTCATCATGAAATGGCAGAACAAACAAAATCTTGGATAGAAACTTACAAGCCTATTTTATTGATATTTTTTTATATCAGTTTAGTAACGCTTTTAGTACAATTTCAAAACCATCATTTTGATACCATGCAATGGATGCAGCATTTTATGGCAGGTTTCTTTTTAGTGTTTTCTTTTTTTAAAATGCTTAATCTTAAAGGCTTTGCAGAAAGCTATGCCATGTACGATGTATTGGCAAAACGCCTGCCAACTTGGGGCTATTTGTATGCTTTTACAGAATTGGCTTTGGGCATTGCCTACCTTATAAACTTTAATCCGCTTATTACAAATACAATTACTTTAGTAGTTATGTCTATTAGTATTATTGGTGTTTTACAATCTGTATTGAACAAAAAGAAAATACAATGTGCCTGCTTGGGGGCTGTTTTTAATTTACCAATGAGCACAGTTACTATTATAGAAGATGCTTTGATGATAGCTATGAGCGGTTTTATGATTTTTAAACTAATATAAATATATGAAAAGTAAAATTCTAATATGCGTAATGTTAATAATGCTAAAAAGCGCATCGCTAAAAGCACAATTTAATATTGGCGATACCTTGCCATCTTTTATTTTACAAAATCAACAAAACCAAAACGTAGATATTGCCTCTTTTAAAGGAAAATATTTGCTATTAGATTTTTGGGCTTCGTGGTGTGCACCATGCCGAATTGGCAATAAAGAATTGGTAAAATTTGATGCAAAAGCCGATACTGCTAAAATTAAAATTATTGGTATTTCTTTAGACAATGATTTAAAGAAATGGAAAAAAGCCATTGTTATAGATAAAATAAAATTTCTACAACTGAACGACCCTCATAGGTTTGATGCCGTAATAGCCGTTAAACTAAATATAGAACAATTGCCTACCCAATTGCTATTTAATGAAAAAGGCATTTTAATTGCCAAAAACCCAACCAAAGAAGAACTAAAAAAATTTATAAAATGAAAAAACAGAATATATATAAAATTTTTATTGCAACAATCTTATCCATCACATCGTTGCAAACCAAAGCGCAAATTTCTCAAATAGAAATAAGAGCTACAGGTTTAACCTGCTCTATGTGTTCAAATGCTATACAAAAACAATTGAAAACCCTTGCAGAGGTAGATAGTATTGAAACCGATTTGAATACCAATACCTTTAGTATAAAATTAAAACAAGGCAATACTTTAACCCCTAAAATATTTAAAGAAAAAGTAGAAAAAGCAGGTTTTTTTGTAGGGCAAATGATTGTATCAGCCGATACAGAAATAATAAATAAAGCCAATTATATTTTGATTAATGAAAAACCAGAAAGTAAAAAATTCTTTAAATTTCAAGTGCTCGATAAAGGATTTATAACCGCAAAAGAATATAAAAAAACAGCAAAGCAACTGAAAAAAATAGAAACTTATGCTAAAAATAATGAAGATGATTTTCATATAAAAACCTTATGAAGTTAAAGATAATTTTTTTAGCATTAATTGCAATTAGTGGCAATAAAATAATAGCACAAGAATTATTTGTTGTAACCGACCCCGCAAGCAATGTGCCAGCCAACTCTATTGCTATAAATATAATGCAATCTTCATTTAAAGAAAAATTTAAAGCTGGATACAATTATCATTTTATGCCAGAAATAACTTATGGATTAAGTAAAAATTTGATGTTTAGAGGCTCTGCTTTTATTAGCAATAGAAGCAATACATTGATTGCCGAAGGCGGCAGCTTTATGGCTAAATATCGCTTTTTTTCATCCGATGATTTAAATAGCCATTTTAGATTAGCTGCTTATGGAAGATATAGTTTTAACCGTGCGGATATTCACCAAGAGCAAATAGAGGTTTTGGGTCATAATTCGGGCTATGAAACAGGCTTAATTGCTACAAAATTAATCAAAAAAACAGCTATAAGCTCAAGCATAAGTTTTGAAAAAGCATTGAATAACGATCAATACAAATTCCCCTCTACCATGGGAAACAATGCCACCAATTATACCCTTTCTATTGGCAAATTAATGTATCCTAAAAAATATACTAACTACAAGCAAACAAACATAAACCTAATGGTAGAAATTGTAGGACAAACCATAAATAGCAATTCAAAATCATATTTAGATATTGTACCTGCTGTTCAATTTATATTTAACAGCCAAGCCAGAATAGATATAGCTTACAGAAGAGAATTATACACCTCAATGATACGCTCTGCCCCAAATGGCGTTTATCTTAATTTATATTACACCTTTTTTAACCTAAAAAAATGAAAATCTTAAAATGGCTATTCAAAAAAATATTTATCAAAAAATGTTGCCAATAACATACAATAAAAATAACAATCAAAAAAAATGAAAAATTCAATTATTACTGCCATTGTTGTGGCTACTGCCGCTATAAGCGCTTGCACTTCAAACAACAACAAAACAAGCGAACAAAAATCTGAAACAGAGGTTTCTGCAAATGAACAAATGTATGCTTGCAGTATGCATCCAGAAGAAACGGGTAAAAAAGGAGATAAATGCTCAAAATGTGGAATGGAACTAACCGAGCCTGTAAAAAATGAACCTTCAAAAGTAGAAACAACCCCAATTACTGTTGTTGATGAAAAAACCACTGAAGTAGCAACAGTATCTTTTTCTATTGATGCAATGGTAACAAACTATATATCGCTAAAAAATGCACTTACCAAAGATGACAGTAAAACTGCGGCAAGTGCAGCAAAGGCTTTGTATGCTAATTTTAATGCTGTTAATGCAAATGCCATTGATGCTAAATTACAAAAAGAATTTATTGATATTGCCGAAAGCGCAAAAGAACATGCAGAGCATATTGGCGCAAATGCTGCAAAAATAGACCATCAAAGAGAACATTTTGCAACATTGAGTAAAGATATGAATGACATGATAAAAATATTTGGTACAAAACAAAAGCTTTATCAAGATTTTTGCCCAATGTATAACGATGGAAAAGGTGCTATTTGGATTAGCGAATTTAAAGAAATTAAAAATCCATTTTATGGATCAAAAATGCTTTCATGCGGCAGTATGAAAAAAGCACTTTAAATAAACTAAAACCATTTATAAATATTAGGTAAAAAAAAATGAAGAAAATAATTTATACCCTATTTGCACTTGTTGCTATACTTATTTTTATATCTGCAACAACCAAAATTGCATCTCCATGCGATAGCCCAACAGTTGGCGACCATAGCGGAGCACCAGGAGAGACAGACTGCTCTGGCTGCCACTCATCGCCTGTTAATCCTGATATTCCGAATTTAAAATTTGAAGTAGGAAACAACGAAACCAGCTATATTCCTGGCAAAACATATCTTGTAAATTTATTTATTAAAAGAAATGGTCATACAAAATTTGGATTTGTTTGCTCTACTTTAGATACACTGAATAAAACAAACGGTACTTTTTCTGTTATTAATGCCGCCACCACCAGAAAATACACTTTGGGAGGTAGAAATTATTTTAGCCATACCCCTTGCGGTGCAGATGCAAAAGACAGTATGCAATGGACATTTAATTGGACCGCTCCATCTACAAACAAAGGAAAAATTAAGCTTTATATGTCTATGTTGGTAGCCAATCATAACCATGCGCTCTCTGGCGATACCACATATACAAGGGTGTTAACATTAAATCCAGCTGCGGCAAGCAATGTAAATAATATAAATAGTTCCAAAGCAAAAGTTTATCCAACATATTTTAATAGCGATATAACCATAGATTTTGACCCCAAATATGAAAATATAAATAAACAAATAGAATTAATAAATCAAAAAGGGCAAATTATAGAAAATATCAAAACCAATAATACAAAATATAAAATTAATAATTTGAATACTATGGCTAATGGCATTTATTTCTTAAAAATTATATACCCCAATTCTTTTGAAATGCTTAAAGTAATAAAACAATAAATAACCATTCATTTTCAATACAAATAAAACCATTGCCTGCTTTAATATATTTATAAATATGAACACAAAACAATCTAAAATAAGCATACTTTTAATTTTACTTTTAAGTATAAATTTTTGCAACGCGCAAAGTGGTGGCGATTCCTTATTTAACGAAACCGTACATACAATTAGAATAAATTTTTCTCAAAATAATTATTTTAGTATTTTACAAGCAAATAAAGCCATAGATGATGCAAATGATACCAATACTTATATTCCAGCACAAGTTATTGTTGATGGCAGAATTTTAGATTCTGTTGGCATTCAGTTTAAAGGCAATTCATCTTATTATAATTATCCGGGCAATAAAAAACCATTCACACTTTCTTTTGATGAATATAAATCGAACCAAAATTTAGATGGATTAAAATCTTTAAACCTTAATAATTTTTACCAAGACCCAACCTTTATGCGCGAAAAAATGTTTTTAGATATAGCAAACTCAAAAGGGCTTTACGCCCCCAGAGCCAACTATGCAAAAGTATATCTCAATAACCAATATTGGGGCTTATACCTTATGTGCGAACGCATAAAAAAGAAATTCCTTACAGGAAGGTTTAGCAATACAAATGGCAATTTATTTAAAGGAGATAGAGGAACATCTGCTTGCGCAAATCTTAAATACTATTCAGCATTAAATTCTTATTACAATTGTTATGAATTAACAAACAATGAAAAACAAAATAATTGGACAGATTTAGTTAAACTAACAAATGCAATTAACAATTCTAACGATACTACCTTCAAGGTATCATTAGATTCCGTTTTAAATACAAATTCATTTATTGGCGCTTGGGCTTTATACAATTTGTTGTGCAATTTCGATTCTTATCCCTATAGATTTACGCATAATTATTACCTATACAACAATACCAAAACAAAACAATTTGAATGGATTATTTGGGATGTTAGTACCGCTTTTGGCTTAGATATTCCTGGCACAACAAGTAGTATTGAAAACCAAAGTGTGTTGTACATAACACCCAATATTAACGATAGGCCACTTGTAAAAAGAATGTTAGAAAACAAAGCATTTAAAGATAAATACTTAAACACCATTTGTAATTATGCAAATACAGATTTTAAATCAAATATATTAAATGCAAGAATAGATACACTTAAAAACAGAATAAAAAATGATGTATATGCCGATAATCTTAAAATGTATAGCAATGCAAATTTTGATAACAATATAGAAAATAATATAACTGTTGGAAATGGAAATGTTATAGGATTAAAATCTTTTATAAAAAATAGAAGCTTGGCTGTAGCTAACGAATTAAAAACATTGGGATATGAAAATTGTACATCATTAAGTGTAAAAAATATGCAAGAATTTAATACCATTAATATTTATCCAAATCCTGCATCTCATAATTTTTCGCTAATGAGCAAACAAAGCCTAAAAGGAGCAAAACTATCTTTATACGATGTAAATGGAAAATTATGTCAGCTACAAATATTAAACAACGATTTTGAAAATAATATTACCATTAATTCAAATTTAACCCAAGGTATGTACATTGCACACTTGTTAAAAGATAATTATATTCAATACTTTAAAATTTATGTATCAGAAAATTAATTTCACCAAATTTTATAAATAATGATTTTTAAACTTTGTGGCTTTTAATTTTTTGGCGAATAATAACTGTTTTTAAGTTGCAAAATTGCCTACATGCTGCATTTTAAAAAAAATTTAGATGAAAAAAAAACTTAAAAAAATATTCTTGTTTGGGTTTCTAATATTTTTGTTGATACAGTTTTATCAACCTACCCGTAATGTAGATAACAGAAAAATTTCATCTATTCATTTTAATACAATATATAATGTGCCAAATAATGTTCAAAGTATTTTAACAACTGCTTGTTTTGATTGTCATAGCAACAATACCCAGTATCCTTGGTATTCCTATATACAACCTACACGTTTTTTAATGGAAAACCATATTAAAGTGGGAAAAAAAAATTTGAACTTTAGCGAATGGGGAAACTATAGCAGCCGAAAACAAAACAATAAATTAGAAAGAATTACCAAACAAATAAAAGCAAACGAAATGCCTTTGTCCTCCTACACCTTCATACATAGAAACGCCAAACTTTCTTTTAACCAAAAACAAGAAATTATAAATTGGATAAATCAAATAATAGAAAATAATGAATAAAATAAATATATTGTTAATAATACTGCTTGTTGCATTCAATGCAACAGCCCAAAAAACTGTTCGATACCACCTTTATGTTAAAGATACCTTAGTAAACTTTGGAGGTAAAGAAAAAAGAGCCATTGCCGTAAACGGACAAATTCCAATGCCAACACTTACTTTTACCGAAGGCGATACAGCAGAAATTCACGTACATAATTTGCTCAAAGAAGAAACCTCTTTGCATTGGCACGGATTGTTTTTGCCTAACAAAGAAGATGGTGTGCCTAATCTTACACAAATGCCTATTAAGCCAAACACTATCCATATTTATAAATTCCCTATCATACAAAATGGTACGCATTGGTATCATTCTCATTCGGGTTTGCAAGAACAAATAGGTATGTACGGCAACTTTGTAATGCTCAAAAAAGTTCCATCTCCTTTGGAGAGGGCGGAGGGTGAGGCAACATTTAGAAAAGGTATAGACGATTTGCCAACAGTGCCCATTGTTTTAAGCGAATGGACTAATATAAAGCCCGAAAATATTCATAGAATGTTGCACAACGCCAATGATTATCCAGCAATTAAAAAAGGAACAACGCAAAGTTATACAGAAGCCATTAAAGCAGGACATTTCAAAACCAAACTCAAAAACGAATGGAAACGAATGTTGGCAATGGATGTAAGCGATGTGTATTACGAAAACATATTGATGAATGGAAAAAGTGAACAACAAATAAGCGAGTTGCCAGTTCCCCTTTCCTTTGGAGAGGGGTTAGGGGTGAGGCAATTAAAAGCAGGCGATAAAGTACGTCTGCGAATTTCCAACGGTGGAGCATCGTCTTACTTTTGGCTTACGTATGCAGGCGGAAAAATTACCGTTGTAGCCAACGATGGCAATGATATAGAACCTGTAGAAGTAGATAGATTGATTATTGCTGTTTCAGAAACGTATGATGTAATTGTAACCATTCCTGCCGAAAATACTGCGTACGAATTTTTAGCCACAACAGAAGATAGATTATACTCTGCCTCATACTTTATTGGCAATGGTATCAAACAATTAATTTCTCCTTTGCCAAGATTAAAATATTTTGAAGGCATGAAAATGATGAACGATATGATGAAAATGAATGGAAATTTGGACGATATGGGAATGAGTATGTCTTTAAATCAAATGGATATGAACGTGGTAATGTATCCTGAAATTACAGGCGATGCAAAGAAAAAAGCAAATTCAAAAATGAAAGGCATGAAAATGACCGAAGATAATTATAACAGCAACAAACTTTCGGATATTACAACGCTAAATTATGCTATGCTAAAATCTCCAAATAAAACTTCACTTCCAAAAGATGCACCTGTAAAAGAATTAAAGTTTGAACTTTCAGGAAATATGAACCGCTATGTGTGGAGTTTAGATAACAAAGTGGTTTCAGAGGCTGATAAAATTCTTATCAAAAAAGGCGAAAATGTACGCATTACAATTTACAACGGCTCTATGATGCGACACCCAATGCACCTGCACGGACACGACTTTAGATTGCTCAACGGGCAAGGCGAAAATGCACCATTAAAAAACATAGTGGATATAATGCCTATGGAAACCGATACGTTGGAATTTAACGCCAATGTAGAAGGCGATTGGTTTTTTCATTGCCATATTTTATACCACATGATGGCAGGAATGGGCAGAGTTTTTTCTTATGAAAATCAAGCACCTAACCCATTAATTCCCAACCCAAAATTGGCTCAAAGAAAACTATTTGCCGATGATAGAAAATTTCATTTTATGGCAGAAAACGATTTTGCTACCAACGGAAACGATGGAACTATGATGTATCAAGGAACACGATGGAGCATTGGCACAGAATGGCGTTTGGGATACAACGACCACCACGGCTACGAAACAGAAACACATATTGGGCGATATATTGGAAAAATGCAATGGCTAATGCCTTTTGTAGGCTTTGATTGGCGATACAGAAAATTACCTTTAGATGCTATGGGAAAACCAAAAGGTGAGAAAAACTTATTTGGACAAACCAATACACACGACAACAGACAACAATTTAGTTTTGGGGCTGCCTATACCCTACCAATGCTTGTTACATTACAAACCGAGATATACCACGATGGCAATGTAAGGGTGCAACTAATGCGAGAAGATATTCCGCTTTCTAAAAGATTGCGTGGTGCATTTATGGTAAATACAGACAAAGAATATATGGCTGGTATAAAGTACATTATCAAAAGAAATATGGGCATTAGCGCCCATTACGATAGCGATATGGGGTATGGATTTGGTTTGGTTTTAAATTATTAAAAAAAAATTACCTCATTTCAACTTCTTATATTACATTTGTTTTTTTAAATTATGAATTTTTTAAAAAACAATATCATCAATACTAAAATTTTAAGTTATTTATTTTTAAGTGTTGCTTTATTTTTTTTTATTGATGCTTTTGCTCATGGAGTAGATAATGAAACCAAAGCATTTTTAGAAGACAATAAAGGTGCTGCATTTATGCCTTTTTTATACATAGGAGCCAAACATATGATAACAGGATACGACCATTTATTGTTTTTAGTTGGCGTTATTTTCTTCTTGTATAAACCCAAAGAGGTGTTATTGTATGTTAGTTTTTTTACCATTGGACATAGTATTACTTTGCTTTTAGGCGTAATGTTGAATTTACAAGTAAATGCCTATTTAATTGATGCCATAATTGCTTTATCTATTGTTTACAAAGGCTTTGATAATTTAGGAGGATTTCAAAAAGTATTTAATTTTCAACCCAATACCAAAATGGCAGTTTTAATTTTTGGATTGTTTCATGGTTTGGGTTTAGCCACCAAATTGCAAGAATTTAATTTTGGCAAACAAAATCTTTTTACCAACCTTATTGGATTTAATATTGGTGTAGAAATTGGTCAATTTGTAGCCTTGCTATTTGTTTTAATTTTAATTAGTGTTTGGCGAAAGTACAACTCTTTTTCGCGCTTTTCAGTAATTACAAATACGCTACTCATGATGGCAGGTTTTTTGTTAATGGCTTTCCAACTTACAGGATATTTTAATTCATAAATAATAAAAAATGACAACAAATAATTCACAACCTAATCTTACCTCAAGTCAAATAATAAAAGCTACAACAATTGCTTTAATTACTTCATTAATATTGGCTTTAGTAGCGGTGCTTCCTGCAGAGTATGGTAAAGATTATACAGGTTTAGGCAAAGTATTTGGTTTTACAAAATTGTATCAAGAGGATAACAATACAAACGAAACACCTTCAATTACACAAACATTTAAAGAATTAACCCTACAAAATGTAGGCTCTGCGCCCAATGTGCCCATGCCCATAGAAGGCAAAAATGCTGCACCAATAAAGCAATATGAAAACAGAAATGATAGTATTAAAGTTATAGTTCCTGCAGGCAAAGGCATAGAATACAAAATTGCAGTTTTAAAATACGGACAAGTAAAATATGCATGGAAAACAAACCAAGGTATTTTATTTTTAGATATGCATGGCGATGTAAAAACAGCAGATACAAAATCGGGCTATTTTGAAAGCTACACCGTTGCAAATGCTAACAATATGGCAGGTTCATTTATTGCACCTTATGAAGGCAAACACGGATGGTATTTTAAAAACAAATCCAATACAGATATAGAAGTAACTATAAATTTATTAGGGCAGTATCAATTAATAAATCCATAAAATTTCAAATCAATTTAAAAATCAAAATATCAAAATGAAAAAATCAATTTTAATTATGTGTGTAGCCTTTGCTACATTATTTATGCTTTCTTGCAACAGCAATAACAAAACCAAGGCCAACGAAGAAACAAAAACAGAACACAAAGAAGGCGATGGACACGACCATTCTAACACTAAAGAATTAACTCCTGATGAAAAAGAACACGGTCATTCTCATGGCGAAGAAGGGCACAAACATTAATAATTTTTTATAACATATTAGCTATATTAAAATTGTAAGCCTTTTTACAGATTCCTTAAAGCCCCTGCAAAACAAAGTTTTTGCTAAGCTCTACATTGCCCAAACTATCAATTTATTGGGCGATGCTTTTTCGTGGGTGGGTTTGGCTTTGCTGGCATACCAAATTAGCCCCCAAAATTCGGCTAAAATATTAGCTACTGCGCTTACATTAAGGGTATCGGCATTTATCATTTTTTCGCCATTTGCAGGTGTATTAGCCGATAAAGTAGATAGAAAAAAGATTTTGTATATAACGCATTTTATTAGAATGGGCATTATTTTTTGCCTTCCATTTATTAATGCCGAATGGCAAATTTATGTATTGGTATTTTTGCTCAATGTATTCAATGCTTTTTTTACGCCCACTTATCGTGCTGTTATTCCTCAAATTGTAGGCAACACCTATTTGCGAGAAGCCGTTGGGCTTTCTAATGCTACTTTTCAATTGCTTGGCATTTTAGGACCAGCTTTAGCAGGTATAGTGGCAATATGGTTAGGGGCTCGTCAAATATTTTTTATTGATGTAATTACATTTATAATTTCTGCCTTTATCATCATTTCTTTACCCACAGCCGCTTTGCAAAAAGGCGTTTCTAACACCTCTGAAAAAATAACCAATACATGGGCAGATGTTCTAAAAGGCATCCGCTTATTATTTGGAAGCAATATTTTGCGGTTTGCATTAGCCATTGAGTTTGTATCGGCTATTGCTGGTGCTATGATTTTGGTAAACACCATTAACCATATCAAAAATGGGTTGATTTTAGACGATAAATATTACGGTTGGCTGATGGCAGTTTTTGGAATTGGGGCAGCTATTACAGCTTTTTTGTTGGGCAATTTAGATAAGTCTAAAACAAGAAGTGTATCGCTTACAAGTGGGGCTTTGCTTTTAGGTGTTTCTATATTATTTGCAAATTTTGTTTCATTTCCTGTTTTATTGGTTTTTTGGTTGTTGGCAGGCTTGGGGCAAAGCCTTGCCGATATGCCCTCCGAAACATTGATTGCAGAAAATATTGCATCAGAAAATCAAGGCAAAGTATTTGGCTCGCATTTTGCTTTTTCGCATTTATGGTGGGCTATTGCTTATCCTATTGCAGGCTATTTGGGTACTACCTTTCCCTATAAAAGTTTTTTTTATGGCGGTATTATTACTTTAGTACTTGCCTTTTTAGCAATACTAATATTTAAAATAAAAAAATGAACATAGATATTTTAGCAGAACTTATACTATCAGCCAAACTTTTACTTTCAATTATACTTGGAGCTATTGTAGGATACGAAAGAGAACGAGACGGCAAAGATGCTGGGCTGCGCACCTATGCATCAATAGCTTTAGGGGCTTGTATTTTTATGATTATTGCATCGCATCTTACAAAAGATAATTCTGCCATAGCAAGGGTTATGACAGGTGTTGTTACAGGCATTGGTTTTATTGGTGCAGGCATTATTTTTAAAGATGCTGAAAATAAACCAAAAGGATTAACCACAGCTGCTACTATTTGGTGTACCGCATCCATAGGTATTGCAGTTGGGCTCAATATGTTTATTATTGCGGTTGTAGCTACTATTTTATTGTTTTTTATTTTAGAAGTATCTCATTACAAATGGTATAGAAAATGGAAAGAAAAAATTAGAAAACATGCTGATTGAAAATAATTATAAATCTATTATTTACTTTATTAAAAGTATAAAATGGGATTTGATATTTATCATTTCTTATGCTGTATTTGCTAGTTTTATAGACCATAGTCCATTGTTAAGTTTTGTTATAATTCCGTTGCCCGTTTCAGTAGTTATAGGTACAATGATTTCGCTGCTGCTGGGTTTTAGAGTCTCTCAATCTTATGATAGATGGTGGGAAGCTAGAAAAGTATGGGGTGAAATTGTGAACGATTCTAGAACATTAATCAGACAAGTATTGCTGTATATTCCTATAAATAATGACAACAAAAAAGAGGCTCTACAATTTGCCGAAAGACAAATTATATGGTGCTTTGCCCTTGCTGAAACTTTGCGTAAAAAAAGGTTTTCTAAAAAGGTGCAATACTATTTAAGCGAACAAAAAATTGAAGCCAATAACACGCCCGCATTTTTGTTATTACTTCATTCCAAGCAACTTTTACGCTGCTCAAACGAAAATACCATTGATGCCAACAAACAAGTACAAATAGATACTACATTATCTAAACTTTGCGATGCAATGGGCAAATGCGAACGAATTAAAAATACAATATTTCCTAAAAATTATAGCCATTTAATACACTTTAGTATTTATGTATTTGCCACCTTATTGCCCTTTGGGCTCAATGATATAAGCATTGCATTAGAAATTCTTATTACCGCCACGCTACCGCTATTGCTTATTGCTATTGAAAAAACAGCTATCATCATGCAAGACCCATTTGAAGATATACCAACCGATGTGCCTATTATATCTTTATGCGAAACCATTGAAAATAACCTAAAAGAAATGCTGGGCATACCTTACAACTTAAAACAGAATAACACAAAATATTATACCAATTAAAATATTTAAAAAATGAACCATTCAAAACAACGATTTGATTTTCAAATCAAAAAAATAACAACGCTTTTAGAAAATGCTAAAAGCCAAGAAAATCCTGCACTTTGGCTTTATTTAAACGATTTTCGCACGCCCGTTTTTATGGTGGAAGGTTTAGCCAAAATGTTTTCTAACCTGCACGATAAAAAAGATTTTAGCAAAATAAAAGAACAAGCCAAACAAGTAGAAGATGCATTGGGCGCAGTAGATTATTACATTGCTTTTAAAAAAGAATTTTCAACCAATGCTAAAATACCCGACACAATAAAAAAATATATTGATACAAAAGCAAATGAAAAAATAGATAGGCTTAACCAACTTTTGGAAAATGAAAATTGGCTTAATGGAAAACGTATTGTCAAAATTGAAAAACGCTTAAGCAATGCTGATTGGCAAAAAGAGGATAAACTCATTTTAAATATTAAAAAATATTATGACGATGAAATAAAAGAAATTATTGATTTTACAAAAGCTACCAACTTTACTTTTGATAACATTGAAGAAGATGTACACGAGCTGCGCAGAAAACTACGTTGGCTAAGTATTTATGTACAAGCTTTAAGCGGTTTTGCAAAATTAGTGCCAACAAAAAATAAGCAAAAAAGCATTGAAAAATATTTAACCCAAACCATTATCAATTCGCCTTTTAATCAATTAAAACCTGATACATTACTTACACAACATTTACAATTTAACAAAGATAATTTTTTAGCCCTTAGCTGGATGATAGCCGAATTAGGCAATATTAAAGATGAAGGATTGCGCATTAAAATATTAGAGGATGCCTACCAAGAAACCGAATTTTTAAAAACTGAAGATGCAGAATTAAAAGCTATGTCTTTGTTAGCAAAAAAACAACCTAAAATGACCGAACTTTTAAAACAAGCAAGCGTAATTTCTAAAACATACTTTACCGAAAATTTACTCACTAATTTAATCATTAAAAATTAATCATAAAAAAAAATGGAGCATAAACATACCTACGATGCACAAGGCAAACAGCTTTGCTGCACACAAGAAGAAAAAATAAATGCAGTTGCCAACAAGCAATTAAAAAAAGAGCATAAAGAAATAGGCTGCTGCGCCACAGATGAACCTAAAAAAGAAGAACATGGCGATGATGACGGACACGGACATTCAAACGGCAGCAACAGCACTTTTAAAATGTTTATACCCGCCATTATCAGTTTGGTTTTATTGTTGGCTGCTATTGCTTTCGACAATTGGTTTCCACAAGCTTGGTTTATAGGCTGGGTGCGGTTTGTTTGGTATTTGGCAGCTTATGCACCAGTTGGTTTTCCTGTCATAAAAGAAGCTATTGTAGCTATTAGTAAAGGCGAAGTATTTTCGGAATTTTTACTAATGAGTATTGCCACCATTGGAGCTTTTGTTATTTCAGAATACCCCGAAGGTGTAGCAGTAATGTTGTTCTACGCAGTTGGCGAAGTATTCCAAACTTTAGCCGTTACCAGAGCCAAAGCCAATATTAAAACCCTGCTCGACCAACGACCCGATGAAGTAACCATTTTAGAAAATAACATTGCCAAAACCATCAAAGCAGGCGAATCAAAAATTGGCGATATTATTCAACTAAAACCAGGCGAAAAATTAGGATTGGATGGTGAATTGCTCTCAGAAACTGCCTCATTTAATACCGCAGCCCTTACAGGCGAAAGTAAGCCCGACACCAAAGCCAAAGGCGAAACGGTATTGGCTGGAATGATAAACTTGAATACCGTTGCACAAATAAAAGTAACGACTGCATACACCGACAGCAAGTTGAGTAAAATTTTAGAAATGGTGCAAAATGCAACCGCTCAAAAAGCTCCAACAGAATTATTTATCAGAAAATTTGCCAAAATATACACACCAATTGTTGTTCTATTGGCTATACTTATTACAGCACTGCCTTACTTTTTTGTAGAAAATTATGTGTTCAGTCAATGGCTTTATAGAGCGTTGGTTTTCTTAGTTATTTCATGCCCTTGTGCATTGGTTATCAGCATTCCATTGGGTTATTTTGGTGGCATTGGTGCTGCAAGTAAAAACGGAATATTGTTTAAAGGCAGTAACTTTTTAGACCTTATTGCCAATATTCAAAATGTAGTAATGGACAAAACAGGCACCATGACCGAAGGTGTTTTTAAAGTACAAGAATTAATATTAAAACCCGAGTTTAATAAAGAAGAAATAATGCAAATGGTAAATGCTTTGGAAAGCCAAAGTACACACCCGGTGGCAACTGCAATACATCAATATGTTGGGAAAATTGATAGCAATATAAAATTGGAAAATGTAGAAGAAATATCTGGACACGGACTGAAAGCCAACGTAAACGGCAAAGAATTATTGGTAGGCAATTTTAAGCTGATGGATAAATTTTCTATTCAATATGATATTGACCCAACAACTATTGTTTACACCTTAATAGCCATAGCTTATGATAAAAAATTTATAGGTTACCTAACCATTGCAGATAGTATCAAAGAAGATGCACAAATAACCATAGACAAACTAAAATCATTAGGCGTAAAAACCACCATGCTTAGTGGAGATAAAGGCACCGTGGTGAAATTTGTAGCCGATAAATTGGGAATTACCAATGCCTTTGGCGATTTATTGCCCGAGGACAAAGTAAATAAAGTAAAGGAAATAAAAGCTAAAAAAGAAACCGTTTGTTTTGTGGGCGATGGCGTAAACGATGCGCCAGTTGTGGCTTTAAGCGATGTTGGCATTGCCATGGGCGGCTTAGGTAGCGATGCTACCATTGAAACAGCCGATGTTGTTATTCAAGATGATATGCCAAGTAAAATACCCATGGCTATAAACATTGGCAAACAAACCAAAAAAATTGTTTGGCAAAACATTATTTTAGCATTTGTAGTAAAAGGAATTGTTTTAGTGCTTGGTGCAGGCGGTTTAGCTACTATGTGGGAAGCCGTTTTTGCAGATGTGGGCGTATCGCTTATAGCAATTTTAAATGCCGTTAGAATACAAAGAATGAAGTTTTAGTCATTAGGAAATATATTATTTAATATTCTACTATAATTACAAAAAAATACAGCAATGATACTTTACAAATTTTTGAACTGATTTAAAGTTTTATAGTTGAATTTAATATTAAAACAAAATTCATTAGAATTATATTTTTTTATTATTTGATTTTTTTGCAAACATTGCAAAATTTGGTTCGAATTTGATGTCGTTAGTTCCACAATTTAATATAAAGGCTTTACAGCAATGTGAAGCCTTTTTTGTTTTCAAAATAACTTTAACCCAAATTAATCAATAGGAGATTTGAAAAATCGAACTACTTGATTTAGTTGGGTTAACCCCGATTTAGAAATTGCAATTATGTTTTGTAAAAACATGATTTGCAATTTGTTATTCGATTCAGCAATTCTATTGCTGAATTTGGGTTTAAAGCATCTTCCTTAATAATTCTAAATAAAAAAAGCACTATCAAATAGCACTTTTCTAATTTATTAATACAATAATATAAAGTTTAATTACTGAATTTTTAGTTCATTTATAACAAAACCTCCGCCCGAAATATTTACCACAAAAGAAACACGAAATGTTCCATTTTTAGTTACTAATTCATATACAAGCATAGCGCTTGATGCACCACTTGTTTCATGGCTTAATGTACATTTTGAGGGAGTATTGGCTTTAAAGAAATTATCTATAACCAAACGTGCTTGCTCTTTAGCATATACTCCGCTTGTATTTGGCATAGATAGTTCAATACTGCTATTAAAAACCTCTGCAAGCTCGGTAGAATTTCCATTTTGCAATGCTGTATTTATTTTTTGTGGTGAATTGGCATAAACTCCAATAGTAAAAAAAGAAATTAAAGCAATAAACAACAATTTTGTCATAAGTATTTAATTTGGAACATAAATCGTGCCAAAATGCTTAAAACAGCTTATTTTTTTTGCCAAGAATTCTTAGAATAAAGTGCTTCTTTAAATGCCTTTTCTTTATTTTCAATTTCTTTATCCTTCAACTGATTGTTAATTAAATTATCAAAAGTATCTGCTTTAGTATTGGTATAAATAACACCAAAGGGGCGTGGCATATCCGTTTCATCAAAAAATTGTGTTAATAAATATGCCTTGGTTTTATCCTCTTCATTGTGAATAAACAAGTCGTTTTTTGAATAATTATTCAAATCCACAATTTTGGGAATTAGACCATCTAATGCAATGCCTTTTTTTCCATCTTCAAATACAAGCGGTTGGTTATTTTCTAAATACAAAGTTGTAAATGGTTTTTGAGCTTTATCTGTAAATATTTCAAAAGCACCATCGTTAAATACATTACAATTTTGATAAATTTCTACCAAACTTGAGCCCTTATGAAAATATGCTCTCTTATAAATTTCTTGTTGGCGTTTTGCATCTCTATCCATTGTACGGGCAATAAAAGTGCCATTTGCGCCCAAGCACAATGCTAAAGGATTAAAAGGATAATCTACTGTGCCTATGGGCGATGATTTGGTAATTTTTCCCAACTCGCTTGTTGGCGAATACTGCCCTTTTGTAAGCCCATATATTTGATTATTAAACAATAAAATATTCAAATTTGGGTTTCGCCTAAGCGTATGAATTAAATGGTTGCCTCCAATACTTAAACTATCGCCATCGCCTGTAATTACCCATACGCTAAGCTCGGGGCGGGTAAGTTTTAAGCCTGTAGCCACGCTCAATGCCCTGCCGTGTATAGAGTGTAAGCCATAAGTATTCATATAATATGGAAAACGAGAGGAGCAACCAATGCCCGAAATAAATACAAACTCATTTTTGGGCTGTCCAAGTTCGGGCAAAACCTTTTGCATACTATTTAAAATAGCATAGTCGCCACAACCAGGACACCAACGTATTTCTTGGTCGGTTTCCAAATCTTTAGCTGTAAATAATTGTATGTTATTTTCTAAATGCATTACAAATATTGTTTAATAGCCTCCTTTATTTCTATTACTTGAAAAGGCTGCCCTTGTACTTTGTTTATGCCTTTGGCATCTTTTAAATAATTGGCTCTTATAAGCTTTATCAATTGTCCGCTGTTCAATTCGGCAACTACTATTTTATCAAATACTTTTATTATTTCTCCTAAATTTTTTGGCATAGGATTTAAGTATTTAATATGAATTTGGGCAATATCTAATCCCTCTGCTCTTAACTCCTTTACCGCTTCTGTAATACTACCATAGCTACTGCCCCACCCAATAATAAGCAATTGGCTATTTTCATTTCCATTTTCAAACGCTTGGGTAGGAATAAAATTCGCAATTTTTTGTACTTTTTCGGCTCTTAATTTTACCATTAGCTCATGGTTTAAAGGATCGTAGCTAATATTACCAGTAATATTTTCTTTTTCTAATCCGCCTATTCTATTTTCTAAACCTACACTACCTGGAATAGCAATACTACGCACCAAATTTTCATCTCTTAAATATGGCAAATAATTTTCCGCAAGGCTGCTTATATATTTAGGCTGAATATTGGGCAAAGTTTCCAACTCTTGAATAAGCCAAGGCTCAGCACTATTTGCAATAAAACCATCGCTTAAAAACATTACGGGTACAGTATGTTCTAATGCCAATTTAATAGCTAAATATGCCATTTCGTAGCAATTACTTGGCGAACTTGCTGCTATAACCACTATTGGACATTCGCCATTTCTGCCATACAAGGCTTGTAATAAATCTGCTTGTTCGGTTTTTGTAGGCAAGCCAGTTGAAGGTCCGCCACGTTGAATATTGCAAATTACCAATGGTAATTCTAACATTGTGGCAAGCCCAATAGCTTCTGTTTTTAAAGCTATACCTGGACCAGAGCTTGTAGTAATACCTATGCTTCCACCATACGAAGCCCCAATAGCTGCACATACGCCTGCTATCTCATCTTCTGCTTGAAAGGTATATACATTAAAGCCTTTGTGTTTGCTTAATTCGTGTAAAATATCTGATGCAGGGGTTATAGGATATGTGCCTAAAAACAAAGGCAAATTGGCTTTTAAACTTGCTGCCAATAAGCCCAAAGCTGTGGCTTGATTGCCATTAATACTTCTATAATTGCCTTTTGGGGTATCTGCAATGCTTACTTCATAACGCTCAGCAAAAACTTCTGTTGTTTCGCCATAATAGTAGCCAGCTTTTAAGGCAGTAATATTGGCATTTGCAAGTGTTTCATTTTTTGAAAATTGCTTGTTTAAAAAAGCAATTGTGTTTTCTATTTCACGGTTATAAAGCCAATAAATTAGACCCAATACATACATGTTTTTGCATCGTTCGGCATCTTTATTGCCCAATGCAAAAGGCTTTACTGCAAGTTTGGTAAGTTTTGTTAATTCCAATTGGAATACCCTAAAGGCATTTAAACTTCCATTGGTTAAAGGATTATTATGCTCATTAATATTTGCTAATCGCAAATTTTTACTATCAAAACCATCAGTATTTGCAATAATTATACCATTGGGCTTTAGCTGCTTAATATTAGATTTAAGCGCAGCAGCATTAAGCGCAACAAGTACATCGTAATTATCGCCAGGGGTTAATATTGCTGTGCTGCTAAAATGTAATTGAAAGCCCGATACACCTGGCAGTGTGCCTATTGGGGCTCTTATTTCGGCAGGAAAATCTGGAAAAGTAGAAATATCATTACCAAAAAGGGCGTTGGTTTCTGCAAATTGATTGCCTGTAAGCTGAACACCATCGCCACTATCACCTGCAAATTTTATAACTACTTGATTTAATTTTATTGAAGAATTTGTACTCAAAATAAAGCTGCAAAGGTAGGTTAAAATTTAAGATGAAAATGAAATTAATCAATTACTATTTAGTATCTATTGAAATATAATTATACTTTTTATTGATAATGTTAGATTAGATTTTGGCAATTAGGCAACTTTTGTGCCCAAAGACACAAAAAATATATAAAACGTTGCCTACTAAAAAAATTATATTTTTAAGGCAACGTTCAGTGTTTATTTGGTGTTTATAGGATATGAAACAATTAAATAAATTTATTATTACTGTTATATTTATCTGCTTTTTTAGTATAAATATTAATGCAACACATATGATGGGAAGCGATATTTCCTATCAATGTATTGGTGTAGGAAAATATAAATTAATTTTTAAAGTTTATAGAGATTGTAGAGGTGTACCTTTAAGTTTACCTATTATAAAAGCATTTTGTAATGGTGTAAATGCTATTAATGTAAACTATACCCGCACAGAAATTAATGATGTTTCAGAAAAATGCGATGGTGCGCCAAATCCTTGTAATCCCGAAAATAGTCCTTCGGCAGAGGGTATAGAAGAACATGTTTTTGAAGCCATTATAGATTTGAATGCCAGCCCTTATGATGCTTTTAAAAAAGCAGGCTGTTGTGAAATATTCTTTTCAGTAGAGCAATGTTGCAGAAACAATGCAATAACAACTATAAACAAGGGAAATTTATATACAGAGGCTATGTTAAATATATGCAATATAGCTAAAACTACCAATAAATGCAATACTTCTCCCACTTTAACAATTGCGCCTGTTGCTAAAATATGCTGTAACCAACCTTTCATTTATAATAATGGTGTAACAGAAAATGTAGATGGCGATAGCTTGGTATTTAGCTTGGTAAATCCTTTAAATGCACATAATTCAAATGAAAGTTATGTACCAACTTTTACACCTAAATTACCTATGACACCTTATTGCCCTCCTAATCCAGGTGTATTAAATTGTAAATGTTCGCCAAATGCTAATCCTCCAAGAGGCTTTTGTTTTGATGAATATACAGGAGATATTATTTTTACGCCTACTAATTGCGAGGAAGTAGGTGTAATTGTTATTCAAATAGATGAATATAGGAAGGATTCGGCAACGGGCAAAATGATATTGGTAGGCAGAACAAGAAGAGATATGCAATTGGTGGTAAAACAATGCCCAGAGAATAATCCACCAAAAATAATTTCAAAAAAATACAATTGGATTGTTTGTGAGGGTGATTTAGTAGAAATAGATATTGATACCAAAGACGACCCTTATTTACCAAAACAAACTCGGTTAGATACAGTAGAATTAACTTGGAATTTTGGTATAATAGGAGGTAGTTTAAAAATTATAGACCCAAAAGCGCGTGAAAAAAAAGGGGTATTTACTTGGCAAACCAAAAAAGGCGATGCTCGACCAAGTGTATACAGATTTGCAGCAATTGCTAAAGATGACAATTGTGATAATCCTGCAAAAACAGTAAAGGGGTATACCATTTTAGTAAAACCTATTGCAGCAGCTTACAGAAAATATGATATTATGGCATGTGGTAAATTAAAATTCCAATGCTACCCAATAGATACTACAAATAACGAAACTTACAACTATGAATGGACAATTAGAGATAGCACAAATAGTGGTATTGTTTACAAAAAAAGTTTCAATAAAAAAGATAGTATTGTCCTGAAATATGGCGGAAAATATATTATTACCCATTATATTGTAAATCCTAAATATACTTGCCCTAAAATATACCAAGATACCGTTATTATGCCACCTATTTTAAAAGTAGAATTGGCTTTTGGCAAAGATACTTTTGTATGTGCAGGCGATAGCATTACTTTAAATCCTAAAATAAAAAATGGCGTACCTACTTATCTGTACTATTGGGAAACGCCCTTTGGAACAACATACTCATCAGCAGAAAAAATAACACTTAAACCAACTCAAAATAGTAGCGTTTTATTGAAAATTACAGATAAAAATAAATGTACGGATTCAGATACAATAAAAATTCATTATCAACCCTTACCTGTTGTAAATATAGGTGCAGACCAACGAATATGCACCTACCAAAGTATTGCATTAGATGCGCAAAATGCAGATAGCTTAAAATATTATTGGCTACCATCAGGCGATAGTACCCGAACAATTAAAACAAATATAGCAGGACAGTATATTGCAAAAGTTATGGATAAGCTTGGATGTAATACAAGCGACACTATGAATTTATTTGTAAACGATACAGTAGTAGCAATAGCAAAACCGCATCAAGAAATTTGCATTTTTGATACCTTAAAAATAAAAGCACAACGCAAACCTTTAGGTTATATAGCCTCATTTATTTGGCAAGATTTGAATACCAATATTATAGTATCTAACGACAGCAATTTAAAGCAAAAAATCAATCAAAATTCTGCAAGAAAATATGGATTAAAGTTAGCTGTAACTCAAAGCGGTATTACTTGCTATAACAATGATACAATGAATTTAACCGTAAATGCTTTGCCTACATTTCAAATAAACCCTATACCGCCATTGTGTTATCAAGAAGCATGTATTAATTTAACGTTGAGAAATGCTGTAGTAGCTATGCCAAGTAAAAGTGCTGTAAATTACAATTGTTCAAAAACAAAATATATTTCAGAAATTGGCGGAAATATATGGTGGTGTCCTAAAGATAAAATAACAAATGACAAATTACCAAAATTGGGTATTTCTGATACTGTAAAAGTTTGTTATACCGATAATAAAGGCTGTAAGAATAGCGCAAATTTAATTTTAAAAGTTCGCCCTAATCCTTTGGTAGAGGTTAAAAATAAATTGCATTGTCAAAAAGCAGGCGAATTAGTATTAGATAGTTTAATTGTAAAGCCATTTAGTAGGTTAGCGGGTTTAGAATCTTTTAGATGTATTGAAGCACCTGTTGGGGTTGATATGAATAACATTATTACTGAGGGTAAATACCCTACACTCCTTTGGAAATGTAATGTTGGAAGTGAATTTGAGCCTAATAAAACTGGTAATTATAAATTTGAATATTGTTTTAGAGATGGTTCTACAAATTGTGCTACTTGCGATACGAGTAATGTAACAGTTATTAGTCTTCCTATTATTGAATTTGAGCCATTGCCAAATCAATGTGTTAATTTTTCTGGATTAGCTCTTGATAGCTTTGTAAAAGAGAAAAATACTGCAATACGTTTTACCAATGGTAAATGGCAATGTGTGGCTGTAAATAATGATAGAAACCCTAATAATGTAAAACTGCAAAATGCAATAAAAAACAATAACTTTTTTAATCCTAAAGTGGGTGCAGGTATTTATTTGCTTATGTTTACAGATATTTCAAGTGGTTGTCCTATTCAAGATAGTATTGAAATAGTAGTGAATGGATTGCCATTTATAAAATTACAAAAAATAGATACACTTTGTAGTAGCCAAATTAATTTTCCTTTAATATCTAATTATCAAAACAATTTGAATGGTAAATGGAAAGGTCAGTTAGTAGAAAACAATTATTTTTTAAATGCAGCCAAAGCACCAAAAAACAAACAATACGAGGGTGTGTTTACTTCAACTTTCACTTACACTCATCCGCAAACCGGTTGCCAAAATTCAGATTCAATTTATACATTAGTGCAAAATGAACCAGAAATAACTATTATAAATCAAAAGCCTTACCAACTATGCGAAGGGAAATTATTTGAACTTAAAGCAACTAAAAAATTCGTAACAAATACTAATTGGCAAACCGATGGCGATGGTATTTTTACCAATAAAAACAATTTGAATACCAATTATACACATGGTGTTATAGACACCAGTATTGGTATTTTCAATATAGTACTTACATCTATTAAGGAGGGTGTTTGCCCTGCTGTAAAACAAATATTGCCAATTGTCATTCATCCTTTTCCTCAATTTATTTTTATGGGCAACCCATTAGAGCAATGCGAAAAAGCAATTGTTAGTTTTACAAGCAATGTTTCAAAACCTCAAAATTCAAACAATTTAAAATATGAATGGAATTTTGGCAATGGCAGTTCAATTAATAACGATATTGCCAATCCTCAAAATATATTGTATGATACTGCTGCTATAAAAGGCTATAATGTAAAATTAACCGTAAAAAATCAATGGGGAACAAATGCCGATGAAGTTTGCCAAACTGAACAAGAAAAAATAAGTTATGTAAAAGTATATCCAATGCCAATAGCAGATTTTACAAGTAATCCAAGCTATTTTACAACTGTAGCTTTTCCTAAATTTCAATTTATAAATAAAAGCAAAGTAAAATTTGGAGAATTGGCTTACTTATGGCAGTTTAATGATAAAAACATAGACGATACAAGTACAAAAGAAAACCCATTACATATTTATTCAACAGACACAAGTAAATACTTGGTAAGTCTTACTGCTATGTATCATTATAAAATTTCAAATGGAATAAGTTTTGAAGATTCTATAGGTACTTGTTCTGATATAAAAACACAAGAAAGAGTAGTAGGAGATGATATTACAATTTTTGTTCCAAATGCCTTTAGTCCGGAGGGAACAGGCCCTGCAGCAAACAATGTTTTTAAGCCAATAATAAATGGCGAAAAAACATATTATTTACAAATTTTCAATCGTTGGGGTGAGTTACTTTGGGAAACCAGTAACAAAAATTTATATTGGAACGGAAAGTATAAAAATGAAAATTGCCAACAAGATGTTTATATATGGAAATTACAGGCAACAGCATTCAATGAAAAAAAATACAATTACGAGGGTACTGTAACACTTTTAAGATAAACTTTAGCAAGAAATTAAATTACAATTTAAACTTGAATAACTATAAATAAAAAAAGACTGCTCCAAATTTTTAAGGAGCAGTCTTATTGTGTACCCAGAGCGGGACTTGAACCCGCACAGCCGTGAAGCCACAGGATTTTAAGTCCTGCTATAATTGAATTGAAATAATATTAATTAATTGAAATACAATATATTAATTAAATATAGACTTAAATTAAACCAAATAAATGTGAATAAAATTACAAAATGTTGTACCTATGTTGTACCTGAATTTCGTATATTTGTATTATAAAACATGGCAAGTATTAAAATTGTATTACGGAATAAGGCAAATAAGCAAGGATTATTCCCCTTGGCTTTGCGTATAACAAAGGATAGAAAATCCTCTTTTATATTTTTAGAACATTATATATCAAAAACGGATTGGGATTCAGCAGGTTCCAAAGTTAAGAAATCGCACCCAAATTCAACACGATTAAATAATATGCTAGCACAAAAATATGCAGAAGCAAATGATTCTCTTATTGATAACCAATCAAAAAAACAAATCACTAATTCTGCTGTTTTAAAGCAACAGATTAAAAAGACAGTTAAAGGTAGCACTATTTTTGATGTGGCTAAATTGTATTTAGATACACTTGAAAAAACTAAAAAATATACTAGAATTTCAGCCGATAAACCAAGAATTGAAAGGTTAAGAGAATTTTTCAAAACAGATAAAGTTTATTTTGAAGACCTAACAGAGAATGTCATACAAAAATTTGCAGTATATCTAAAATCTACACGAGAGATTAATCAAAGGACTGTTATTAATCATATTGTTGTAATAAGAAGTTTATTTAGTTTAGCAATTAAAGAAGGGGTGGTGGAAAGTAAATATTATCCATTTGGAAAAGGAAAAGTAGTGATTAAGTTTCCTGAGAGTAATAAAATAGGTTTAACTGAAGAAGAAGTAAAAAAGTTAGAAGCTTTACCAAATGATTACACTATACCAGCTTACCATGCCAAAAATATTTGGCTCTTTGCCTTTTATTTTGCTGGCATTAGAGTTTCGGATGTATTGCAAATAAAATGGGATCAAATTATTGATAACAGGCTTTATTACAAAATGGGCAAGAATCAAAAAGTGTTGTCATTAGTTATTCCAGCTAAAGCACTAAAAATTATAGAAACATATGAACCAATAAAATTACATTCTAAAGATTTTGTTTTTCCAGAGTTAAAAGGAGTGGAGTTAACTAATGAAAAGCAAATAAGGTCTAAAATTAACTTTTCAGACAAAAAATTCAATAAACATTTGAAAAAACTTTGTAAAGAAGTTGGCATCACAAAAAACATCAGTATGCACATTGCACGTCATACTTTTGGCAATATCTCTGGCGATAAAATACCCATCCAAATGCTTCAAAAGTTATATAGGCATACTTCCATTACCACTACTATCAATTATCAAGGTAATTTTCTGCATAAAGAAGCTGACGAAGCACTTAATTCTGTAATTGATTTTTGATTAAAATACTATTTAACTTTAAAATTGCTTTAATCAATTCCTCTGTCACCTGCGGTACTATGGCATTGCCTAAACCTTTAATTCTGTCCATCCGATGGGGTACCCCATCAAGTACTCTACCCACTCTGGGTTCAGTTTGCCAGTAATTCCGGCTCTTAGAAGTTCGCCTATAATTCCTGAGCGATTTATCATTGATTGTTGCATGCTGGCATTTTTGCCATCGTTGGCAAGTGGTGTTGGAAAGAACCACAGCTTTTGAGTCTGTGGATTTTGAACCTTTTTCAAGAGCGTTATAGTACCGTATAAGCTTGTTTTGAATTGTCTTCTGATAGGCAATAATCCATACTCTGTCTCTACGGTGCGGTGCATTTTTGGCACAAGCTGGAATAACAAATGTTTCTGTGATGTAACCACAGTTTTCCAAATCAGAGAGCACCTGGTCGAGTGCCAGTTTAATGATACCAAAAACATTTTCGCCAATAATAAATTTGGGTTTGATGTCTTTAATAACTCTAAGCATTTCTGGCCAGAGGTAGCGGTTATCTGCCTTTCCTTTTTGTTTACCCGCGATGGAAAACGGCTGACAAGGAAATCCGCCAGTAATGAGGTCGATTTTGTTTGCATATGCTTTTGCGTTAAATTGAGTAATGTCTCCGTATCGAGCTACAGAGGGAAAATTCTTTTTAAGAATTGCTTGACACCAAAGGTCATTTTCAACCTGAAACACATTGGTACATCCTGCTCGCTCTGCGGCTAAATCAAACCCCCCGATGCCTGAAAATAGGCTGCCGTGGGTCATAGGGTGTTTTAGTTAATGTGAATAATGAAAGAACTTTTCAATAACTTAAAAATAATTTTCAAAATGGCTTAACATTTGCTATGTTTGATGTTTAATTAATAAAAATAAATATGGGAAAATTTGTAATTTCAACTAGAAAAAATGGAGAGTTTCAATTCAATTTGAAAGCCGACAACGGACAAGTAATTTTAGCAAGTGAAGGTTATTCAACCAAAGCAGGCTGCACTAATGGCATTGAATCTGTAAGAACCAACTCACAAGATGATTCAAAATTTGAGAGAAAAGTATCTACTAATGGTAAATACTTTTTCAATCTTAAAGCTACAAACGGACAAGTGATTGGTTCTAGTGAAATGTATGAAAGTACTTCAGGCAGAGACAATGGCATTGAATCGGTTAAAAAAAATGCACCTGGCGCTAGTATTGAAGATGAAACTGCCTAATTAGCGTTTTCCCCAGTTTATAACTTGACTATTTTATCCCTTTGGTATATATTGAATATACAAATGGCCATAGGCCCCCGAGAACTCCTACAGCAATGTAGGAGTTCGTTTTTATATAATACTTTTAATTGAATTTCGCACAACTACTAACTCCCTTTTATTAAGTTCTGCAATTCTTCTTTGTAATCTTTTAGGGCTTATCAATCTTATTTGACTAATAATTGCCGAACGAGTAACATTATGAACTGTTACTGGTATGTAATATTGATTAGATTTTATAGTATTTGTTAATGGTACTATTAATAGCGTTTCCTTGCTAAATTTTTTAATTACCAATACAGGTCTTTCATATAATTCATTTTTACCATCTTCTTCAAACCCTATATTTAATCCTAAAGAACACCACCATATTTCTCCAGGTCTAAAATATTGCTCATGTTTTTCTTTATTATTAATTACTGACTTAAGTTCAGCCCATTTCTCAAAATCTTTCTTATACATAGTTATTATTCTATCATACTTCTAATGCTGCATCTATACCAGAACAGAACTTGGAACGATACATCGATGAATATTTTCTAAATACTTGTCTGCACTCTTCTATATTTTTACACCTCTCATACGCTTTTCTAAAATCTCCCTCAAGGATTAAATATGAATCGGTGCTATTGATATACAATGCTGTTTCTTCTAAATCCTCATCATCTTCAAATTTAAATTTGGGGTCTCTAATTCGTTTTAAATTCATGGTGTATAGGATAGATGGATTATAGGATATTCTATAACCAACGCACAAGAGCATATGTACACCTGTATCTGTTACAATCCATTTATTTTCGTTTTTGGATTTTACCATATTTCATGATGTTGATTAATTAATAAAGGCTGCGACCTCCTTTTAGCCATTCTTTAATTCTTTGTACAAAATCTCTTTGTTCCTTTTGATTGGGATAATTACCCTCTATCAAGGTAATGCGTTTGACTAATCCCTTTTTTAACAATTGATTGAGTTTCTCTTCTCTTTCTTCTGTGCCAAAAGGATTGTCTTTGTTGTTGTTTACATCGTATATCATGCGGTTAATTGATTTAAAAATTGAGTAATGTGGTTGAACTTTTCTTTGTTTTGAATATAAAATGAATTGGTATTTTCTTTCTTTTGATTAGTTTCTTTTGATATAGGCAAAATATGCACTGGTAGCGTGCTCTTAATTGCACTAGACTTAGGCAATTTTTGCACTGGTACTTGTAACTTTGGTTTGTAGTATAGATAGGACTTTCCTTTGCGTTCCATACCCTTTAACACCTTATTGCCATCATAATCAAGAACATCAATTAAACATTCTTGAATGAGATTATCTATGGCCGATGAAACAGACCTGCGAGAGCATCCTGTTTTCTTTACAAAGGTTTCAATAGTTATTCTATCGTATTCTTTTCTTTGCCTTGGATTTTTAGGATGTATCCATCCATATGTTTGTCTGATAATAACGAGTAGAACTTTAAGTTCTGTATTATGAAGTTTCATCAAATACGCATCGAGTACCATATTGGGTACTGGTGTGGTTTTTTCTATATTCATATGAGTAAAGTTCTATTTCTCTTCTCTTTCTTCTTCTTCTTTATTCAATTGTATTTCAGGAAGGTTTTCTTCAGGGTCATTGAATATATAAAAGGCCACATCAGGTGACTGAAATAGCCGAATATATTGCCCGCCATTGGGCGTTGATTTTAGGTAGCCAACTTTATACCAAGAGGTTTGCTCTTGGCCATTGTTCTGATAAGTGTGTTTAGTAAAAATACTTTTGTATTGCATGATGATTCTATATTTATTTTATAATCTAAAATCATTTACAGTTTTTCATTCGACAATGAAATTGTTGTATAAACGTTGTCGGGCAAAACTGCTTTTGCGACAATCGTTTTGTTTAAATAAAAGGATATTATTAAATCTCTTTATTTATCATTTATACTCAAACCTAATCAAGATTGAGAATAATATTGAAGGTTTGACCTTCGCTTACTGTAAATGATTTCCTTCGATTATAATTTATAACTAAAAACATTGCAACCTTTACAAATACTTTTTTGCTACTTCTAATTGTTTTTTCTTATTTATTTGCAAATAATGAAAACTTGATATTGGGCTTGTATGTCCCAGTATAGCTTGCACATCTCTCACATTTTCTCCTTTGTCTATAATCCTATGTGCTTTTGAATGTCTAAAGCAATGAGGTGTTAATTTTTTATCTATCAAGTGCATTTCCGATAAGTCGAGTATCCAACGTTGTATTGTTCTTGGTGTAATTCGCTGTGCATTTGTTTTGTTTAAAATTAACAATGCATCTGTATTGGTTTTAATGCATAATCTTGCCCCTAAATATGTATTGAGGAGTTGATTGGTTTTTTCACCCCAAGAAACAATATTGTACTTGAAGCTTTTTCTTCGTCTAATAGTGGCATATCTCAACTTTGTGTTTTCATCATAACTGAAGTGAGGCAAATCCAAATCGACTAATTCAGATAACCGAACACCTGTATCCCATAAAAGATTAATTACCAATTTCTTTATCAAGTCTAAATAATAATGTTCATCTAGCGCTTGGTTCAAGGTTTCAAAATCTTCTTTTTCTACTAAATTTTTCTCTGGTGAAGCACATCTAAATAATTTTAACTCTGCTGGATTTAAAGTTGAGAATCCCCTGCCTGACCAAAAAATAAAAAAGTTTTTAATGATGATAGTTGAATATTCTATGGTCTTTTGAGAATAACCACTTTCTTTTAATAATTTATGAAATTGAAATATCGTATTGATATTGATTTCACTGATACTGAGATTATCATTGGCTAAAAATTTTCTAAATTTATCTAATCGCACTTTATAGGTTTGATAAGCTCTATTGGTGTAGCTTTCTTTCCAAGTGAGATACTCTTGTATTGCACTAAACACATTTGGACCAAAGGTTCCAAAGTTGTAGGTATTTCTTTCTATTAATTTATAGTTTCCTTTAATTGAATTTTCAATGAACATACGCATAAAAGACCCGCCAATACGACTCAGCGGGTCTTTAATACTTTCAAACATTGCGGATTATTTATCTACACTTTGCTTGAACATTAAAAAACTCTTGTCGTATTGCTTGATTCTCTCGAATCAATGATTCACATGACTGTGAAAACGAGTTTTAATTTTCTTGATTAGGTTAATAATAATGTACCATAATTAACGCTAACATGCAAGCACCAAAAAAGCCATATAATACTGGGTATTTTCTGTGTATGAAATGGGGATTTATAATTTAGGGTTTTTCAACTTGCACCCTACTTTTTTAGCGTGTTAGCATATTATAAATCAAACCATTTAATTAATTATGAAAAATTCTAAACAATCAAGTGAAAAGAAAGAGACATTCTCTTCCCTTCTATTACAATTTGGCTATTCCCATGACATTAGAACTCTATTCGATGATTTTTTAACTTTAACTATTGCCGCCTTTTCTCAAAACTTTGAAACTGGTAAATCGTATTTAGAAGACGACTATTTACAAGTAATTGGTAAATACAAAAAGCCAACTGAAACGGATTTATTTCCTAAATTATTGGGAGCTTTAATTTTAGAGATGGAACACAAAATGGAAAGTAGCAAAGGGTTTGATGTATTGGGCGAATTCTTTGAAATTCATTGTGCATCCGACCGTAAATCACAATTCTTTACGCCTTGGCCTATTTGCCAGTTTATGGCTAAAATTAATGGTGATGAAAACTTTAGTGAAGAGCCAGTGAATGTAAAGAAGATTATGGACCCTGCTTGTGGTTCTGGCAGAATGCTGATGGCTGGTTCTAGAATCTTTGGCTCGCAACATGAATACTATGGCATTGATATAGATGCTGTGTGCATAAAAATGGCAGCTGTAAATCTATTTCTTTCTGGAATTCGGCACGGTGAGGTGATGCAAGCCAATGCGCTATCACCTACTGATTTTAATGTGGCTTACAAGATTTCATTCTTCCCTTTTGGTATTTTTAAGATTACTGAAAAGGAACAAAGTCGTCTATGGCATATGCATATGTTATCGTTTAATAATCCTTTTAAAAATGTAGTGGAGAAAAGTATTATCAATGCTGGGAAGTTTCCGAAAGCGGAGCCTGAACAATTGAGGTTTTTTTAATAACCCAATAACAAATATTTCATAATTATTTAATAATCAATATATTATATTGCATTAATTATTATATATGTTATCATTAAGAAAAAATGAAAAATATGGAAAAAATACAATCAAACATTATACTTTATCTTCTTTTGATAGAAATTATATATTTAAATCAAAATTTTGAAAATATTATAATCCCAATAATTACTGTTTTTTTAGGGTTATTACTTTATTACTTTCAGAAAGATAATGATAAATTTTCTAAAATATATTTAGAAGATATTAAATGCTTATCAGAATGTCAATTTATGTATAGCTTTAAATTAATTCAAATAGATGAAATTATTATTAAAAATCAAGCCTTTTATATTTATAAAATAATATGCAATAATGGCAAACAATTTTTGTTTACATCGAAAAGCATATACAAAAATGGAAAATATATTTATGATAATAAGCAAAATGAAATACTAATTACTAATTCTTATGATTAAAAAACTAGTTTGGCGATGATTCGCCAGACTTTTTTTCTGGTTTAATTTCACTTAGGTTATTGTTCGTATCTAACATCTCATAAGTAGCATCCATTTCAGCTATTAATCCCTTTAATTTATCTGATACTTCTTTCAGTTTTAAATTTAGCGGCATTATAAATTTTCTATCTCTTAAATAATAAAATAGATAAGGTAAAAAGGGTACGGAGATTACACTTAAAAGCACTAAAACCTTTATACATGCTTTGTTATTTATGTATAGAAAAGTAATTGAATTATACTTTAAATCAATGAAATCGGTACATGAAAAAAAATTATTTATTGTGTCATCTTTTAAATTACCAGCTACAAATAAACCAAAAATAAAAAAAGTCGCAATAGAGAAATAAATAAATCTCCTAATGGTTAAATGCGAACTTAATAATTTAGAATCTTTTATATTATTTAAGTTTTTAACACGGCTAAAAATATGATATATAACCCTTATATGAAAAATAATTATTGCTAAAGAAAGAATTAATAATACAGGGTAAATTATTTTATAACTTATCACACCTTGGAATACTACTAAAATAATATAGAATAAATAAAATAGCCCTGTTAAATAAAACATAGATTGAAAATGAGTTCCATTGTAGATATTTAATATCTCATTCGATATATTATTAAATTGTTCTTCTAATAAAGTGAAATCACTATTCTTCTTTAAAATAAAATTTTCAGAGTTTTTAATAACTATAAATTTATCATTTTTTTCTTCTAATGTTTTTTTAAAACTTTTAATTTGCAATGAAAAACCTCTAGCAGATATTCCATTTATGTATTTTTTGAAACCATCAAATCCTGCGTAAGCAAAAGTAAATCCTATTAATAATTCAAGATATGAATTTAGGTCTGATAAATTTATCTGCGGTTCCAATTTATATTATGTGAGAATTAAAAATTGGAATCAAAAATAGTTCTCAATTTTAATGCATAATCTGGATGATTAAAACTACAAAATGGAGCTTTATGTGTTATATTATCTTCCTCAATTCGAACCATTTTATTATCTGCAATTGCAAAGTGATAAAGTGTTTTTTTCTTTGCAATTGAAATCATTTCATTTTTAAAATTTTCTGTAACTTCTTTTACTTCTACAGCATTATTATTTTTATAATTACGAAGCAATGTAATTGAGGGGTTTAATAATTCTGAATTATCAAAATTTGATAATGAATCTAAAAATATTCTAATTTTACCATTTCTTTCAAGAAATCCTCTTAATTCATCTAAATAATAATGATCTTTTGAAATATCACCATTCATGTCGTTGGCATAAATGTAAACATATTCTTGTGCATGCTTAAAGATTGTTCCCATAACTGCGCTTGCATGTTCGCTGCCTTTGTTGTCAAAAACCATTCCGTCATCATTATTAGCCAAGTTATTTAATGCTTTAATGTACGCTTGGATTTCATTTTCCATAAATTTTAGATAATTATTTCTGATAAGTCTTTATTAGTTTGATATTCAATTCAATATGAATACTTACGTATTAAATTTTTAATATTAATTAATGCAATATTAATTTAATTATTAATTATTCACAAATATTTAATTAACATTTTAAGGTTGAAAACATCGTAAAAAGTATTTTCGTGGTACATAAAATTGATAATTAAGTAGTTGTAATTAATCGAATTTTTTAATTTGCCATCCCAAACACTACAAAACTACTCGCCAATTTACTTAAATTGACTACGTAGATTTTATAGACTTTGCTCGGTTTTTAATAATTTTTGACTTTAAGCATAATTTCGGTTTATTCGCTCGGGAGCTTATAGACCCTTTTTAAGGCTTAAACACATATAGGATTTGGTGTTATTAACTAGATAATTGGTTGGTGTCTTTTCTTAATTTAATAACTTTAATGCATACAATAATTAATTATATATATTAAAATATATATTATAAAAGTATTATCATCATTGGTAAATTACCCATAGTAATAATGAACAGTTGAGGTTTTTTGAGTTAAAAAGGAAAAAGGGTTGGATATTTTCCAACCCTTTTTAAATTAAGCATACATTGATAAAATCCATGTAACGCCCTTGCCATCGTAAGGAGGCATAGTGTTTCCTTTTGCAATTGGTGCAGTTGTAGAATGTGTGCCATCTACTTTCCATACACCGCTTTCAGGACACTTTTCTCCAGTTTTGGCTTTCGTTCCTAACGGTACTCTTGTACTCATATAATATATTTTTGTTTAAAATTCCTAACATAGGGTTAGTACCTCATAGACTTAACTTTTTAATGGTCTATTGCATTATTTTTGTTACTTTAACACTTTATAAAGTGCTGCACATAAAATAATTAGAGAAGCAACTGTTGTCATAGTATTTACAAGTTTTGCTTGTTTACCATAAACAGTTACGCAATTATTTTTAGCACAAATTGTTGCTTTTTCATACATGACGATTATCAATTATTAATACTTTATTTTAACAACTCAAACACCAAGCCATTGAATTTTTGGCTTTGTAACTTCAATTACTCTTTTGTTACACCTTTATGTGGTTTTCCGTTTTTATTTACATCAATCCACTGACCATTACTGGTGTCTCTCTTAACCCATTGTTCAGTTTTTGGGTTAAAAGTTTGTGACCTTTCTTTTACTGCACCATTACGATGTCCGTCTCCAACTTTTCCATTTCTTGCCATTTTTACCACCTCCTTTCCATAAAATATATTGCAAAATAAAAACTATAATCTAAATTTATCAAGCAAAATTAAATTAAGTTATCAACTATTTAGATTTGCTTGTTTAGAACTTGTTGTTATATTTGCAGAATACCACAATAATATTATGAAATCATTGGGCAAAACTTTAAAAGAATCCAGAGAATTAATACCTCTGACTTTAAGACAAGTTGAGGAGGCTACAGGAATTTCAAATGCTTACTTGAGCCAATTAGAAAACAATAAAATCAAGAAACCATCTGCTAATGTATTGTATAAATTATCTTCAATTTATAACATTAATCTTGATACATTATTAGGAGCATCTGGTATAATTGAAAAACATACTCCTCAAAAGAGCAAATTATTAAATACAATAGCTTTATCGGCAGAACAACTTTCAAATGATGAAGAAGATGCTTTATTAGATTATTTACGTTTTTTACGCCACAAGAAAAATGATTGAAAATCATACTAAAAAAGATATTGAGAAAATATCATTAGATATTTTAAGAAACAGTAAAAGCATAGATATTTTCCCAACACCAATTAATAAAATAATTGAGTATAGTGAGTTAATAGTTCGAGAAGATATTGACATATCACAAATACATGAAAATTATCTTGAGAAAGGGTCAGATATTTTAAAAAGAGCGTTATCTAAAGTTAGGGGGTTATTAGATAGAAGTCGAAAAACAATATATTTAGACTTATCACAAATGGAAACTAGGCGGAGCTTTGTTAAGCTCCATGAAGTAGGACATGATGTATTGCCATGGCAGAAAAATATTCATACATTTTTAGAAGATGATGACACCTCTCTTGGAGAGAAGACAAATGAAGAATTTGAATCAGAAGCAAATTTTTTTGCGTCTGCTACCCTTTTCCAACATGATAGATTTATTGATGAATTAAATAAGTATGATTTAAGTATTAATACTTCAATGCAATTAGCTAAACATTTTGGAGCTTCTATTCACGCAACGCTAAGACGTTATGTTGAATTTTCTAAAAATAGATGTGCTTTAATTGTTTTAGAAAATATCTCACCTGAGGGTACAATTCCTATTTGTTTCCTTAGAGATAAGTTTGAATCAAAAAAATTTCTAAAAACTTTTGGAGAATTAATTTTACCTAATGAATTTGGATATAAATGGAATTTTGTTCCATTGTATTATCATAGAAGAAAATATAAAGTAGATGCTACGCTTACCATTATAACCTTAAATGGAGAGGTTGATTTTAATTATCATTATTTTTGTAATGGTTATAACGCATTTGTTTTTTTATTTCCTCATGGTGAAAAGAAAAGTTCAAAAAATACAATAATTATTACTAATAAATCAGTTAAAGTATAATTAAAAAATACTCCACATATCCAATCCTTAATTTATTTTCTTTAAATTCCATGCTATACTATTCCCAAATAGTATAAAAATATGAGTTTATTAAATGATGAATTATTGGCTAGATTTAAAGCCATAGGAAGGCAGGAAGAAGAAACAAATCCTGTTTGTGTAGCTAAGTTTTTTTTACCAAGCAATAGCGCAACATGGTACGCGATTGCATACTACCCAGTTGAAAGAAATTTCTTTGGCTATGTTACAGGACTTGGTGTTGATGAGTATGGGTATTTTAATCTTGATGAGATTGAAGAATTAAAACATCCTATTTTTGATTCTTCAGTAGAGAGAGATGAGCATTTTGAAGAAATGCCAATGTCAGAAGTTAAAACCCTAATTGCTTTACAAGGATTGATGTAATATCAGTCCTTTTTTATTAGCCCTTCACAAACACTACAAAACTACTCGCCAATTTACTTAAATTGATTGAGTAGATTTTATAGACTTTGTTCGGTTTTTGAGTAGTGTTATGACTTTAAGCATAATTTCGTACTATTTGCTTCTCTGCTATTGCCTGGGAGCTAATAGCCACTCATTAAGGCTTAAACACATAAAGGCTTCGGTACTATTCATTGGCTAAGTCCCTGTTTCTGTCTATTCTTCTTCTTTTGCCTTTTTTATTGCATTGAGCTTTATGCTCGGTTTCTAAATAAGAAAAGCAACCAATGGTTGCTTTTCTTAAACTTATAGCGTAATTATATTTACTTACTCAAATACAGCGTTCTCTTTATTTCATACCCACTATAATAGACAGTGGACTTAATTATCAAAGCATTATTTGATATTGATTTTATTTTCCATGTTTCGGTTTTTAAAGGGGTGTAAAAACCATTGTAAAATGGAAAGATTACCGTTGTATCGGTATAAGAATAATTAAAGGGTTCAGTAAATGTTTTTTGCGTTGTGTCGGTATAGAAATGACAATTTTGTACTGATTTTAATGAGTCCACCGCTACCATTGTTCCTTCTCTAATGGTATTACCAGTATTATTAGAGAATTGAATGGTATATGTATTTTCTCGCCACTCTTCTTTTAACGTACTTTTTAATATAATGATACCACCAGTATGACATAACACTTCGCTATCATGAAATTCATTAAAAATAACTGATTTGGGACGTTTATACGTTTGAGTATCATTAAATAGATAATTTGCAGAATCTAAAAACCAGTTCCCTGCTAATGGATTAAAAACATAACTTGAATTTGGACTGACACTTGATTTATTACACCCTATGATAAAGAATAATAGGACGCTTATTGATATAGTTATTACTGCTCTCATACATTTATATTTTATTGTGTAAATTCAACCACATACCCACTAACTGTTACTGTCTTACTTACATATAACCCAATATAGCTAAAATGCTCTTCTGTTGTTTGGTTTATGATGGCTCTTGATGTACCAGTTAAATTAGCTTTGGTATACATTGCTTCTTTTGCTTTCCCAACCAATGATTTGTTATATAACCCACCAAATCCCAATATATAGGTAGCACTGGACGTTCCACTGACCTTTTCTATGATGGTAAAGTTCTTTTTAGATAATTCAACAGTGGTAGTTGTGCCATTGTGATTAAGTGAAGTTGCTTGGTGTACTCCACAGCTACTCATACATAGTATGAGCGTAAAAACGATTGTTGCTTTTTTCATATTGTTTATTTATTTAAATGTTTGTCGATTTGTGCTTGTGCTTTTCTTCTCTCCAGTTCGTCTGTTACCGCAGAATGTACGCAGACTTTGTTAATGGGGTTAAAGTATGTCCCCAGTGATTTAGCCAGTACGAGTGCTATGGGTATGCCTATAATACTGATAAAGAGTCCTACGACTTGAAATACACCAATAATGGTTAGAAACAAGCCAAAGGGAAAGTAGATAATGCGTACAATGGTGGAATAGGTACTCCAAAGCTTATTTGGAGCTTCCCCTGCCAATTTAGATTTACTAACCATTGCATGTCCAAAGGGTGTAAATTGAAATTTACCAAATTCCATAAGACCAAGTCCTATGGGTGAAGCAACGACTGTTGCTGTTAGAATTGCACCTAATATATAGGTACAAATTGCAGACACAAAGCCAAAGAATGGAAAGTGCCATATTATATTTCCTAAAGTTCTCATGGGGGCAAATATAAAAAAGAAAATTACAAAATCAACATAAAAGTAGTTTATATTTATGTTGTTATTTAAAATGTATATATCATTGAAATTGCTTGTCTTATGGAAAGCAAAAAACCAAAGGCAAAATCAAGCATACAAGAGCTTGATAAACGCATATTAAAAATATCTCAAAAGATTAAAGAATTAAGAATAAGTGCAGGTTTTACATCCAGTGAAACCTTTAGCTATGAACATTCATTATCAAGAGTTCATTACTGGCGAATAGAAAAAGGCAGTAACATTACTATGGAAACATTGATTAAGATATTAGATATACATAAGATAAGTTTAGAAGAGTTTTTTAAGGGGTTGTAATTAAACACACTTTTATTAAAAAATAGTTTATTTATAATAAATAAACTGAATATACTTAAATTTGAAATATGGGAATACTTATATTAATCATAACTTGTTTGATACTATTGCATAATCTTTTTTTTATGGTTGGTCGCTCAAATTCTATAAATGGAATAAATAGATTGATTAATTATATAAATCAAATTAACAATAAAGGTTTAGAAAAATCAATACAGATATTAATTATAACAATCACCACTATAGTATTCGTGTATTTAACTTTGCGTATTCATGATTTATTAGAAATTATTCAAATAGTAATTCATGCTATCTTTAATAATAAAGAATTATACCCGAGTGAATTTTCAATCAAAAATTATGTATATTACCAATCAGAAATTAGTAGAAAGACTAATTTTATTCAATTTGGTATAATTGCAGCTTTTGCTTTAACTATACCATTTCTTCTTACTATATTTTCTAATTTCAAAAAAGAAGTTTTTAATTTATATGAAAAATTCTATCTTATCAAAACTGACCCAAAATATTCTGAATATAAAGAGAAAGAGAACATTGACGAAAAAGAATTAAAATTAGATATCAAAATGACTACTCTAAATAATGTAAAACCATTTATTTTAAGAATGGGTAGATGGAGTATAGGATGTTATATTTTAGCAATTATTTTATTTTTTGTAATTTCTAATATTAACAGAAGTGAAGATAATGGAATCAAAAGTAAAGTCATTTATTCTAATAATATTAATGCAGTTGAAAAATTAGGAATCCCATACGATTATACTTCAAAAAAATTTTATTATTTATGTTTAAATTTTAGTTCAACATGTGTACAAGTATTTACCTTACTAGGTTTTGGGCTAATTTTGTTATGTTTATTAATATTTTTTCCAGTTTTTAATGATATTTATGAATGGAAAAAACTCCCTAATTTAAAAAAACCAAAGAAGTTCAATATATTAGAAATTAAAAATAGAATAATTGTATTTTTATTAAAAAATATTGATTTAAATTTGAAATCAAATTTGTTTATTTTAGGACCAATATGTATGTCTATTTTCTTATATTTTTTTATTGAAAATTTTATTACTGTATTGAATGTTGAATATAATAATATTTTATTTACTAAAATTTGTCTTATATTATTTTTAATTAGTATTATAAGTTCATTATCTTATAAATTTTACCATTCAAAGTTTAATTATACAATTTTTATAATTACATTTTTTATATGTAAAGGTATATTTTACTCAAATAATGTTTTTAATTTTGAATTTAACTCAAAATTCATAGATTCATTTTTTTCATATAATAATGAATTTTCATCACCTTATTTTACAATAAGTTTGATTTTAGTTTGTATTATTATTGACTCATATTACATCATAAAATTGAAGTTAGTTGCAAAAAACAAGATTCTACATAAAAAGTTAAAGAGGTCTGTTATCACATTATTAGTTGTTAATTTTTTAATTTGTATTTTTTTATACTCCCCGCCCTATACTAATTTTATTGAAAGATTGTTTCAGCTTTTGGTTTACAATTTAATTTTTCTATTTAGTTATTATTTAAGTAATAAATATTTTCCTACAGAAAAAATAAAGAAAAGATGGGATGGACTTCATATTAGTGTAAAATCTAAGTATACGAGATATTAACTTGCATAATACATTGACTATGATATAATTACAGAAAATTAAATTATGTCAGAAATTAATCAATTACCAGAATCAAATGAAAAAAAAAGCAATGAAAATGAGTATTACGAAGATGATGGTTGTTTAAATGGAGCAACTTTTTTATTTTTCTTATTCATGGCTTTAATTTTAATTGGTGTATTTATTATTGTAGAGAAAGCCAATTAAATTCTATTATTTTATTAAAAGCAGTTATAAAACTGCTTTTTCTTTAACCCCTACCATCGCCAAACCGCCACCAACTTACCTGTAAACACATTGGCATTTTCAAGGTTCCAGAGTTTGTTTATGCGGTCGTAACGGGTTACAAGCGTAAGGTTAAAGTTTTTGAACAATGAAGTACTGGCTTGCAAGCCTCCACCTGTTTTAAAAGCACCGTTTTTGTATTGGGTTTGTTCGCCTAATACGCCTATAATTAAGCCTTTTTTTGCCAAATAATTGTGGGCAAATTGAACAGATGTAGAGTTTAATGAATCTACAAAAGGAGCAGTAATATTTTGCATACAGTTAATAATGCTGGTGTTTCTATTGCCTATTTGAAACGTATGAACTGTATTGATTAATTTGTAAGCTACTGTGCCCAATTGATTGATTTGCATAGCTGAACGGGTATAACTTACCAAGCCATGCCAATTAATGGTTTTATAACGTTTTTTATAAGTTAAAACAGCATTGGTAACCGAAAACTGATTATTGGTTCTATAGGCACTATCAGGATGATTATTGCCTTGCTGATAAGGGCTATAACCAAGCGTTAAGTTGGGGTATTTTTCAAAATTCGTAGATAGCTTTAAACCATAACCTTTTAGGCGGTTGGTAGCTTTATTCAGTTCTACAAGGTTATCTCTCATTTCTTTGTAAAAACCAGAAAACTTGATTTTCTTTTTCCAAAATTGTTGCTCGTATTTAAACTCTATTTCTCTAAAATTACGTCTTAAAAATGGATTGCCCACAGTGCGAAAAGCTGCACCTGTTTGCTTGATATTACCCTCTATTTTTGCATTTTCATTAAGGGTTTGTGTGGCTTTTAATTGGAAAGCTCTAAAGGCGTTAGCGTTAAAAGTTATAGCGTTATTATTTGCATTGGACACTGAGCTTGTTGAAGTGTTAGTTATTTTTTGCTCTGCAAAAGTTTCTTTATAACTGCTTTGTGCAGCATTGGCTTCTACTTGGGTGTTTTTTAATAATTTGACATTAGCAGAAATATTGATAACCCCATTGCGTGTCATGGCTTTGGTTTTATCTTCTGTTTTGGGGTCGAAGGCATAAAGGTATTCAGCAGATAAATGATTGCCCTTGGGCTGACCAATACCAGCTCTTACCACACCTATATTTCTATCATAAATGGGCTTGGTGGTATTAAAAATACCTGTAAACTGTTGGGTGGTTTTGCCTAGGGTTATATCATAAAACCATTTATCTTTGTTAACCCCAATATCTACTCCTTTTACAGAGGCTGCAAACAAGGTAAATTCTGAATATTGTGGATTTACGATACCTATTCCAAATCTATCTATTGACAATATTTCTTGCAAAAATTTATTGCCTGGCATTTGCTGTTTAGCCAATTTGCGTAGGTCATCAGGATTGCGCATAGTACTGGCTTTTTGCAATATTTTGGCAGAATCTAATTGACGCAAATCTTGTATTTTTTGTTTATTGAGTTTTAGATTTTCAACTTGCTGTTGCATGCGCAGGTATTTGCCCAATTGTGCGGTATCTGCTTTGCCTGTTATTTTGCTTTTGACTTGCAAAAGCGAATCACCTGCTTGTTGTTTATAATGGTTGATAATAGAATCTTGTTGTTGTTTCAGTTGTTGTTCTATTTTTAGTTTTTCTTCTTCGGTAGCGTTTTTTAGTTTTTCTTCAGCTGCCTTTTTTTGTTGCTCAATATAGGCTTTGCTTTTAGCTTCGGCTTGTTCTCTTAATGTTTGTTGCAGTGCATCGGCATCTGGTATTTGGTCTTTTAATTGGTTCAATTCGTTTTCGTAGCGTTGGGTTTCTAATGCATTTTTTTGCAAATCGAAATTACGCATGCGGTCTATTTTTTTGGCTTCGTCTATTTGCTTTTGCATATCGGCTGCTGCTTTCTGACGGTAGGCATTTACATCAAATTTAAAGGTAAAAAAATTGCTTTTGTAAGTATTGTTGTTTTCTGTTGTTAAAAAGAAATTGGCTTTGAATGGCAAGCCTAATAAGCTAACCGTGGGCGCAATATACAAGCGGCTGTACATGGGCTCATTGCGCATTACGGGGTTTTGGGCGGTGGTAAAGTAATTTTCGGAGCGTATTTCGCCATTCAATGCAAAAAGATTTTTACGTGGTATAGTTTTAAAAACTGTCGCTGGTTTTTTTGCCAACCCATTGGCTTTGGTTTTGACACCATTGAGTTTGCCTTTTTCGGCAGCTAAAGCATCTTTTCCTTTACCCTTTATTTGCGCTTTTTTATTGGCTCGGGCGGTGCTATCTGTTTGGGTGGTAATTTTACTTTTGTCATTCTGAAATTTATGCAATAAATATTCAGAATCTGCTTTTACTTGTTTCTTTCCTTGCGCTAGGCTACTATCTTTGGCTGCTTGTAGTTTTTGTATTTGGGCGGCTTGTTCCTTTTTTAGTTTTGTTTGTAAACAAGTATCACAAGGTAGCTTATTGCTTTGAGCAGATAAGGAGTATGTGGAAAGCAACATTAGTGATATAAGGAGACTTTTTAACAAAACAATTATGTATTCAAAAATACAATGTCTATAACTATTTACCAAGCTTTTGATGGTTAAAATATAAAAACGGTAGGTATTTGGCAAAAAACGGTCAATTATTTTTACTCAACCAGTCTTGCAAAGGCTTTGTCAGTTTCTGAATCCAGAAAAGATTCTGAATATTTAACGTATTTGTAAAACTCTTTGCTATTGGCTGCATGTCCACTTATTTTGCGCACCAATGGCTCGGGCATCCCAAGGGTTAAGAGCGTTGTAATAGCTGTTTTGCGCATTACGTGGCTCGATAGTAAATCACAAAAACGATAGGTTGTTCCATTGGTGGTTTTTATTTCTTTGCGTACACCTCTTTTACTGCGTTCTTTCCCTATTTCTTTAGTCCAACCTGCTAATTCTGCTATTTTCTTGATATTTGTATTAAACTGCATTTTAGTAATAGTAGGTAGTAAATTCCCTTTATTTAATTTATATTTATTCAAAATATCAATAGCGTATACAGGTATTTTAATCCGAGTATCCGTATCTGTTTTTTTTGATTTAGTTATAATGTAAGTGTTAGTCCCAATAGTTTCTAAATTTCTGTTTTTTAATGATTGCAAATCTGAATATCTTAAACCAACCGTACATCCAAAAACAACAATATCTTTAGCTATTTTTAAAAATGCGGGTAATTTTTCCTCAAATTCTTTGTTATAAATTAAAAATCTTAGTTGCTCTTGACTAAAAACAATAATTGGAATATCTTCACGTCTGGCATAAAAATTTTTATAAAATTCCCCTGTCTGATATCCTTTGGCTTTATTAAGATAGATAAAAAACGAACGTAATACTTTTATTAGCATCCCTACATAATTATCTGTACAATTTTTAGCATACAAATAATCTGTAAATTGTTTATAAAATTTTTGATAATAATTATTCTCATTTGTAAAATTTCGTCTTGTATACTTATAATTTACATTAATTAATATTTGATTTGAATATTTTGCTTCAAACTCTTTTAAATTAAACATTAATGCTCTGTAATTGTCTAATGAAGACTTTGATAATAATTTGCCGTTTTTTTGCATTCGTTTCCCTCTTGCAGATTCGGAAATAAACTTTTGAAATAATACTACCATTGGTAAATTATATTTTTGAGTTATCATTTTTTTGTATAAATTTGAATACAAAAATAGGATAAAAGTGCAAAAAGTAAGTGTCATTAAATATACGCCAAATGTTGTGTTGAATAACATTAAAGCTAGTTCACTTTACACTTCGTTTGGTAGTAGTATTGATGAAATGAGTTACTCTTCGGATACAACGAACAA
>CAZDGF010000007.1:0-68717 GCA_964505065.1 uncultured Chitinophaga sp. | reverse complement strand
AATACAAAACCGATGATGCTCAACAAGATGTGTATGCATGGGTGGTGAAAGTAACTGCATTTGACGGAAAACTTTATGAATACGAAGGCACAGTTACCCTATTAAGGTAGAAACAAAGAGCCAATATATAATTTAAACATTATTTACAAAGTGCAAAAGGTTTTCAATACTTTTGCACTTTGTAGTTTATGGCATCTTATCATTTTAATTCAATAGAAAAAAACTGGCAGAAATACTGGGCAGAAAAAACAACTTTTAAAGCTGAAAATAATTCTGAAAAACCAAAGTATTATGTGTTAGATATGTTTCCTTATCCCAGTGGTGCAGGCTTGCATGTGGGACATCCTTTGGGTTATATAGCAAGTGATATTGTGGCACGATTTAAACGCCATAATGGTTTTAATGTTTTGCACCCAATGGGCTACGATGCTTTTGGCTTACCTGCCGAGCAATATGCCATTCAAACAGGACAACACCCTGAAATAACTACCAAAGAAAATATAGCACGTTACCGCCAACAGCTAGATAATATTGGTTTTTCTTTTGATTGGAGTAGAGAAATTAAAACTACTGATGCACAATATTACAAATGGACACAATGGATATTTATTCAATTGTTTAATAGTTGGTATAATCCAAAAAGTAATAAAGCAGAAGATATTTCAGTCTTAATCAAAATATTTGAAGATAAGGGCTATCAATCTGATAGTTTGAATTTTACAAACACAGAATGGCAAGCATTTTCCGAAAAAGAACAATCGGATATTTTGCTTCAATTTCGTTTAGCATTTTTAAGTGAAACCATGGTAAATTGGTGTCCAGCATTAGGCTCGGTATTGGCAAACGATGAAATAAAAGATGGAGTAAGTGAAAGAGGGGGCTATCCTATAGAACGAAAATTAATGACTCAATGGAGTTTGCGTATTTCTGCCTATGCAGATAGATTATTGAGCGGCTTAAAAACGCTTGATTGGAGCGATAGTATAAAAGAAGCGCAACGCAATTGGATAGGCAAAAGCGAGGGGTGTTCTATAACATTTGAAGTGGATTCTTTTGACTCAAATACATCGCTAAATTTAGAAAATAATTCAAAAGTTAGTGAATATCCCTTTGCCTCACCACCTAACCCCCTCTCCGCAAGAGAGGGGGAACAAAGCCCTCTAAATTCAAAAGAAAATGATATTAAACTTTGGTTCGAAACAGCAGATAAGGAAACCTATAATAAACTTATTGCTTTTGCAAAAGAACATAGAAAAAATCCTACTGAAACAGAAGAAATAATATGGCAAAAAATTAGAAATAATCAAATTGAAAACACAAAATTTAGAAGGCAACATATTATTGATAAGTTTATTGTTGATTTTGTTTGTTTTGAATACAGACTTATAATAGAAATTGATGGCTTAATACACAATTTACCCGACCATAAAATTTCAGATGAGGCAAGAACATTAAGATTAAATGAATTGGGTTTTAAAGTTATACGATTTACCAATGATGAAATTTTAAATAATATAGAAAATGTTTTAAGTAAAATTAAAAATTTCATAATTAACCACAAATCGGACTCCCCTTCTTCAGTGGAGAAGGGGCTGGGGGATGAGGCAAAAGAAGAAAATTTATTTATTGAAGTTTTTACAACACGTCCAGATACTATTTTTGATGTTTCATATTTAACATTGGCACCAGAAAATGAATTGGTATTGCAACTAACCCATAAAGATTATTTAGAGCCTGTATTAGATTATATAGAAAGCACTAAAAAAAGAAGCGAAAGAGAGCGACAAGCTGATGTGAAAAATATTACAGGTGTATTTACAGGTGCTTATGCTAGTCATCCATTTACAGGCAAGCAAATTCCCATTTGGGTGGGCGATTATGTATTGGCAGGCTATGGCACAGGCGCAGTAATGGCTGTGCCAGCCCACGATAGCAGAGATTATGCCTTTGCAAAACATTTTAAATTGCCAATTTTGAAAGTAGTAGAACCGCACTCCCCTTCTCCTGTGGAGAAGGGGCTGGGGGATGTGGCAAAAGAAGAAAGCTACGATGCCAAAATTGGCAAAATGATAAATTCCGATTTTTTAAATGGTTTAGAAGTAAAAGATGCTATTAAAAAAGCCATTGAAACCATAGAAAAAAAAGGCTTGGGTAAAGGCAAAACCAATTTCAGATTGCGAGATGCCGTATTTGGCAGGCAACGCTATTGGGGCGAGCCAATACCTATTTATTATGAAAATGGCATACCAAAAGCAATGGATGAAAAAGACTTACCATTGGTATTGCCCGAAATAGATAAATTTTTACCAACTGAAACAGGCGAACCACCTTTAGCCAGAGCTGCTAATTGGAATTATAATGGCAACCCTCTTGAAACCACCACAATGCCAGGCTGGGCAGGCTCATCTTGGTATTTTTTAAGGTATATGGATGCCAAAAATACAGAGGCTTTGGCAAGTAAAGAAGCCATAGATTATTGGCAAAATATAGATTTATATGTGGGTGGTAGCGAGCATGCCGTAGGACATTTATTGTACAGCCGTTTTTGGTGTAAATTTTTAAAAGATATAGGTATAGTGCCTTTTGATGAACCGTTTAAAAAATTGGTAAATCAGGGAATGATACAGGGAATTTCAAGCATAATCCATAGAGTAAATAATTCTAATAAATTTGTTTCGTTTGGTTTGATAAATCAATTTGAAACTTCTTCTGTTTATGTTGACATAAACTTAGTTAAAAATAATGAAGTGGATATTGAGGCATTAAAAAAATGGAGACCAAATGAATTTGAAAATGCTCAATACGAATTTGAAGATGGAAAATTTTATGCTACTTCAGAAGTTGGAAAAATGTCTAAACGATGGCATAACGTAGTAAACCCCGATGATATTTGCACACAATACGGTGCAGATACTTTGCGTTTGTACGAAATGTTTTTAGGTCCGCTGCAAGATGCTAAACCTTGGAGTACACAAGGCATTGAGGGTGTACATAGGTTTTTGAAAAAGACATGGCGTTTGTTTCACAACAATGCCAATGAAGATTTTGAAATAAGCAATGATGAGCCTACCAAAGCTGAACTTAAAATTTTACATAAAACCATTAAAAAAGCTACCGAAGATATAGAAAACTTTAGTTTTAATACCTCTGTAAGTGCCTTTATGGTATGTGTTAATGAGCTGCAAGAATTAAAATGTAACAAACGAGCTATTTTAGAACCTTTCCTAATTCTACTATCGCCTTATGCACCGCATATTGCAGAGGAGCTTTGGCATTTGTGTGGCAATACAGCAAGCATTAGCCAAGCTACTTGGCCTATATTTAATGCTGAATATTTGGTAGAAAATGAATTCAATTACCCCATTTCATTTAATGGCAAGGTAAAATTCAATCTCAATTTTGCTTTAGATAAAGATTTAAAAGAAATTGAAAACGAAGTTATTGCCAACGAACAAACACAAAAATATATGGAGGGCAAAGCACCTAAAAAAGTAATTGTAGTAAAAGGCAGAATTGTAAATGTAGTGGTTTAAATTTATAAGAAATTTCTATATTATTGCATAATGAAAAAATACATTTGGGTTCTATTCGTTTACGGAACACTTTCTGCTCAAAATATAAAACTTGTATCAAAAAAAACGGTTGCTTACACACCTGGCATGGATATTATCAATGTTATACCTAAAAAAGGAATTTTACAATTCAACAAATTAGATAAAAACTTATTCAATACCGTTTTTTACGATTTTAATCTTAATCAAGAATTTTCTAAAACAAATACTTTAGAAATTTCAAGGAAATTAGATTTTATGAATTCCTTTTATGACGAAGAAGGCTTAAAAATTTATTTTAACAGAAAAAAATATACAGGATTTGTCCCAAAAACTTGGGTTGATGAAATAATAATAGATGTAAAATCGAAAAAAACAAAGCTTAACCATTATAAATTTAAAAACTATGTGGAAATAACTGGTGTTAACAAAATAAATAATAAAAATATTTTTTCAGGATTCGAAATGTATAAACCTTGGGGTGTAAAAAGATTTTTAAAATTTGTTCCTTTTTTTTACGCATTCCCTTTGTTTTTTCCTGCTGGTCCTCATACCCGCCCTTTTTTAGCCGAGTTTAAAGATGGAAGTGTTAATTATATAGATAGAGATAAATATAAATCGAAAGAATATAAAAACTTTGGTATACATGATGTATTGGTAAAAGAAAACGAGGTATATTTAGGTATGACAAATGGAGTGATAAGAGGAAAATCGCCCATAAAAATTGTAAAAACGAATCCTCAAATGAAAGTTTTAAAAACCTCTCAATACAATTTAGATAAAAATACAAGAATAAGTTCGTTTAATTTTAACAATAGCCCAAGTGACACCATTACATTTTCTACCACTACTGGAGGAAAATTAGTTGGCGGTTTTATTCCTGGAATAAAAGCCAAAAAAAAAGGCAAAAAAGACCCTACTCAAAACCTAACAGGTACGATTATTAACAATAAACTTACAGTAGGTAAAAATAAAAATAAATTTAAAGATGAAGGAGCCAATGAAATATACAAAACGTACTCTATTGTAACTTATGCTACTTCTAAAATTAGAAAAATAGTAGATAAAAAAGACGTTGAAGTAAGTATTTCGGAAAAAGTAACACCTATATACGAAACCCAAGTTGTTTATGTTGCAGACTCCAAAGGGAGAATGCAGCGCACTACACAACAAGTACTTGTAGGTTATACTTTTACAGATTTAACCTTAAATATTCAAAATTACACTGATAATTCATACAGGATAGTGAGAGTAGATAATCAGTTTAAAGCAGAAACTAAAGGTAAAAGCAGAGACAATACACCACTTAAATTTTATCATTATGTAGGTGTAGGCGAACAATACTCTCTTAAACATGCAGCTATCAATTTTAAAAATGATACTTTCTATTTAAGCTATTTGAATGGATTGAATAATACTCTTACTACTAGTTTTTTAGAAAATTTTATATTGAACGAGATTTCTACTGTAAAATTAGACGAGGAAAAAGAAGAGGAAAAGAAAAAAGAAGAAAAAGAAACCAAACCAAGTAAAAAGTCGAGTAAATCTAAAACCGAAAATAATACAGCCAGTATGAGCAATGTGGTTAAAGTATATTCTAAAGTTTCTTTACAACCTATTTCAGATACAGATTTCTTGATTATTAAATTAGTGCCTCCACCAAAAACAAAAATAAAAGGGGCTAAAAAAGAAGATAGATTTAAGGAATTATCAATATATAGTTTTAATTAAGTATTCAACCAATACACCAATTTCAATGTTATGCCTCTGTTTTTAGCTTTCCAAGTAGTAAAATAATTATCGCTATATACAATAAATAAATCGCTCATGGGTTTAAAACGGTACTGTAACCTTGAGTTGATATTGATATTATCTGTTTGCGAATTATACTGTGTAAAGGTGGTAAAAAACAGTTTTTTGGTAAATGATATTTCTATTGAAGGTGCTATTAAAAGCAAGTCTCTGTTTAGTTTTACACTGTCGTTTTTTAGCGAAACATAATCTACAGAAGTAATAAAGCCTAAATTTAAAAATGGCTGCACTCTATAGTTAAGTTCAGTTTTAAAACTTGTTTTTTGCCAATTGTAAAATTGCCCAGTATTGGCACTGGCAATTACAGAAAGCAGCTTACGTTTGTTAGATTGAAAACTAATGCCAAAATCGCTATAAGAGTAGCTGCCTTTTTTAAAAGTATCTTTTGCATTGCCTAATACATCTGTTTGAAAAAGCAATACCGTTTGATGAAAATTATATGTAGCTTGTGCTATTGCACTATTTTGAAAATTTACAATAATAGATGGTCTTAATAAAAAATCGTTAGCGCTCCAATTAGCATTTCTATAAATATCTGAATACAAATGTGGATTGATATTATTGATTAATTTAGAATTTGGAAAAAATTTATAGCCTACCTCTGGCTCAAAACGAATATATGATAGCTTATTTAATTTTCCTGTTTGCATATCAAAATAATCTGTTCGAGGCACAAAGCCCACTTGCGCAGAGTAGTTTTTATCTACATATTCATGGTTCCACATAAAAAAACGTTTTTTATCGGTGTATAATATCCAAGTGGCATGGGTAAAAGCATTGTTATTTATACTATTGGTAAAAGATTGATGCCAAAAAGCCTTGCCCAACCATTTGCCATTTGGGGCTTGTAAATTGTATTCCAATCCCATTATCCTGTTGTATTTTTCAGGATTAAACAACTGAACTTTATTGACAAAAATACCAGCAATATTGCTGCTTTTAAATATCTTGCGTTGAAAAGCAGCCACAGCAAAATTGTTAGAATCTGATGTTGTAACATTCATAGCGCCTATTCGCCAATTTGCATCTAACTTACCACTTAATCTTGCCCCATAATAAATAGGAATATTTGCACCACGTTTTAAGCCTATTTGCCTACTAAAAAAAGGGCGAATTTGCCTAAAACCAAACGAGGCAAATAAATCGGAATTTTCTATAAAAAAGTTTCTTCTTTCAGGAAAAAAAATACTAAAGCGAGTTAAATTTATAACCTGCCTATCTACCTCCACTTGTGCAAAATCTGGATTGGTTGTAATATCTAAATTAAGCGAAGGTGTTACCACTATTTTAGCATCAAGCCCAGCATTGTATTTTTGTGAAAATTCATTGATTTGGCTTTTGGGTTGGTTAATAGAGCCTATAACGTAGGGGATAATAGCGGCATTAAAGCCCTGTTTGGGTGGTGGCTGTTGCCATTTTAAAATACCTGTATTTACCAAAGTGGCTATATTCATATTGCGAGGCACAGGTTTCCAAGTGCTGTTTTCATTGCGTTTTAAATCATTTCTTGAAAAATTAATATGCCAAATACTATCGCCAAAGTTATAGCGCAAGGTTTTAAAAGGAATGGCTATTTCTATGCTGTATCCCCAAGGGTGTATTTTTGTTTCTGATTGCCATTTATTGTCCCAATCTGTACTTACGCCCTGTGTGCCACCGCCTTGTATTAAGCCCTCTCGCTGCACCCCATAAGGGCTAACAGTAAAGGCAAAGCCATTGGCATTGTCGTTAAAGGGGTCAATATGTATGGAAAAAGCATCGCTTTTAGGGTATGAAAAATCGCGTTTTAAACTTGTAATTACGTAATTACCTTTCAGTTTATCAAAACAATAAGCAGCTATGTATAAATTCTTTTCATCGGTTAGTATTTTTACTTTTGTTTTGGTTAATGCAAAAGAGGTATCGTAAGGAAAATTTTGCCAAAAATTACCAATGCTATCAGCCTGAAGCCATACTTTTTCATCAATATTGCCATCTATTAAAATATTGTCTTTATTTGGTAAAAAATTTGCTTTTATCTTATAATTATTTTGGGCATAACAATTAGCAATTAAAAGTAAGTGGGCAATAAACAGCAGTGGTTTCAAAAGTAGTTTAAAAAAAAATAAGTTGCAAAAGTAACCAAAATTTAAAATTGAAGTTCAATAAACAACTTATAGTTAAAAATATTTCACTTAATTTTACACTTTCAAAAATAACTTTAAATAAAATGCAAGAACCAGCAGCTTATCAAAAATTTAACCCCATTAAAGTGCGTCAATTTTTTATTATTTGCCTATTAATTTTATTGGGCTTTATGCTTTTTAAAGAGCTTTTATTTATGCTAAGTGCTTTTTTGGGTGCACTTACATTTTATATTTTAATGCGTAAGCCTCATAAAAAATTAGTGCGCAAATACAAATTTAAAAAATGGCTTTCTTCTACCATATTAATTACATTGTCTATTGTATTAATAGTAGTGCCTATATATTTTATACTTCAATTTGTGTTTGGCAAAGTGAGCGGCTATATTGCCAATCCTGAGGAGCTAATGAAAAATGTAGCAACAGTAAATAGCTATTTGCAAACCAAATTCCAATTTACAGCCCTTTCTGAAAAAAATATTACCACTGCCAAAGAATTTATAACATCTACATTGGGCAGCATATTAGGCTCCAGTATGCTTATGCTTACCAATGCCGTATTGATGTATTTTTTATTGTATTTTATGCTCAACAATAGGTTTGAGTTTGAAAAATGGATAAAAGCAAGCAGCCCTTTTAAAAGAAGTAGCACCTATATTATTTTAAGAGAAATACACGACAATGTAAAAAACAATTTTGTAGGTATGATTATTTTAGGGCTTATACAAGGCATAATAGCCATTATAGGTTATTATATTTTTGGCGTATCGGAGCCTATATTGTGGGGCTTAATTACTGGTGCAGCCTCTGTTATACCTTTTGTAGGCACAATGATAGTATGGATACCAATGGCATTACTGCTTTTTGCCGAAAATAAAATAGGCAGCGGCATAGGTTTAAGTATATGGGGCTTTGTATTAATAGGCGGTATAGACAATGTATTACGCTTTGTATTACAAAAAAAACTTGGCGAAACCCACCCCATAATTACAGTATTAGGCGTTATTATAGGGGTAAATATATTTGGCTTTTGGGGTTTAATATATGGACCAATTCTTATTTCGCTATTTATATTGCTAAACAAAGTATATAAAAGGGAGTATGTATTGAAAACATACAGTTAAATATAAACCTTGCATAAAGGAAATTATAATTTAATTTATTGCCCCCTGCTTTAGCAGGGGGCAATTTAAAAATCATAAAAAAAATGATAAAACCACTACACATGCACCGCCAAAGTATTTTTAGCTTTTACCAAGCTAATACTTTCTATTAGCAAAGTGCTTTCTTCCACACCATTGCCTATAACCAATACATCTGCACCTGCCTCATACATAGCCTTTGCCGTTTGCGCATTTCTTATACCGCCACCTACTATTAAGGGTAAATTTGTTTTGCTTACTTTGTTAATAATTTGTGGCGATACAGCATTTAAAGCCCCGCTGCCTGCATCCAAATACACACATTGCATACCCATAAGCTTGCCTGCCATAGCCGTAGCTGCTGCTATATCTGGCTTGTCTGCTGGTATGGGTTTGGTATTGCTTATATAGCTTACACTTGTTTCCTTGCCGCCATCTATAAGTAAATATGCTGTGGGTACTATATCCAAATTACTTGCAGCCAATTGTGGTGCGGCTACTACTTGTTTACCTATCAAATATTCTGGATTTCTGCCGCTAAGCAACGATAAAAACAAAAGCCCATCTGCCTGTTCATCTATCATAAACTCATTGCCAGGAAAAATATAGATAGGGATATTGCAATTTTGTTTAATATTTTGAATACAATCAGCCAAAATACCATTGGTAACCAAGCTACCACCAACAAAAATAAAATCAACCCCATATATTTGACATTGCTGTGCAATATTTACTACACTTGTTTTTGGTTGGTCGGGGTCTATTAATACCGCAAGTGCTCTTTTATTTTCAGATTTTAAGTGGTATATTTGTTCAATAAATAAATTCATCATTAGGCTTTCAAATGGCTTAAATATGAGGGTAAAGGTAAAACAATTTTATAAAAAACAACGTGTTTATTGAATAATTTTTGTTTTCAACATTGTAAAAATAGTGTCATACAAGGGTTATCCGTTTTCTGTGGAAAAGTCCATTTCATTTTATCCTACAAATAGGAATAGTTTTGAAAGACCTTTTTGCTGAAAAATGCATTGAGGTCATTTTTTTCAAAACTAAAAACAGAACACTAAAACACAACCATAAACCAAATTTTAAAATAGCATGCAAGCAAACACCGACCAAATGAAAAAAGGACTCAAATTTGAGCGCCAAAACACAAAAGCAGATATTACACCTTTTGAACAGTTTAAATACGAATACCGTACCTCGGCTATAAAAAATCCGAATGGCGATGTGGTATTTGAAATGAAAAATGTAGAAGTGCCAGCAACATGGAGCCAAGTGGCTACCGATATATTAGCACAAAAATATTTTAGACGTGCAGGTGTGCCTTTGGCAGATGGTTCGCTTGGTGGCGAAACAAGTGTTAAGCAAGTTGCCCATCGTTTGGCAGATTGTTGGCGTACTTGGGGCGAAAAATATGGTTATTTTGCCTCTGCTGCCGATGCGCAAGTATTTTACGATGAGTTGGTTTACTCTATCCTTGGTCAGCAAAGTGCGCCTAATTCGCCTCAATGGTTCAATACAGGCTTGCATTCTACTTATGGTATTACAGGAAAACCACAAGGGCATTATTATGTTGACCCCGATACAGAAAAACTTTCTCGTTCTACATCTGCCTACGAAAGACCACAGCCGCATGCTTGTTTCATTCTTTCAGTAGATGATGATTTGGTAAACGAAGGTGGTATTATGGACTTATGGGTGCGTGAAGCTCGTATTTTCAAATATGGTTCGGGTGTGGGTACAAATTTTAGTAAAGTGCGTGGCAATGGCGAAAAATTAAGTGGTGGTGGAACATCAAGCGGTATCATGTCGTTCTTGAAAATAGGCGATAGAGCTGCTGGCGCAATAAAAAGCGGTGGCACTACCCGTAGAGCAGCCAAAATGGTGTGTTTAGATTTAGACCACCCAGAGGTTATGAGTTTTATCAATTGGAAAAAAGATGAAGAACGTAAAGTAGCTGCGCTTATAGCTGCAGGCTATGCTAGCGATTACGAAGGAGAGGCTTATGCCACTGTTTCTGGTCAAAACTCTAACAACTCTGTGCGTATTCCAAATAAATTTTTTGAAGCCTTAAAACAAGATGGCAACTGGGACTTAATAGGCAGAAGCGATGGCAAAGTGTTTAAAACCATTCCTGCAATAGAAGTATGGAATGCCATAGGCGATGCTGCATGGGCTTGTGCCGACCCTGGTGTACAATACGATGATACAATTAATGAGTGGCATACTTGCCCCGAAGGTGGAAGAATTAATGCTTCTAATCCATGCTCAGAGTATATGTTCTTAGACAATACAGCTTGTAATTTAGCCTCATTAAATTTAATGAAATTTTTTGATGCTGAAAAATTAGAATTTGATATTGTAGCTTACGAATATGCAATTCGCCTTTGGACAGTGGTATTAGAAGTATCGGTATTAATGGCGCAATTTCCAAGCCAAGAAGTAGCACAATTGAGTTACGATTATAGAACATTAGGTTTAGGTTATGCTAATTTAGGTACTTTACTTATGGTATCTGGTATTCCTTACGATAGCCCAAAATCATTTGCTATATGTGGTGCTTTAACCTCTATTTTAACAGGTCAAAGTTATGCTACAAGTGCAGAAATGGCAGCTGTAAAAGGTGCTTTCCGCATGTATGATAAAAACAAAAAACACATGATGCGTGTAATGCGCAATCATAGATATGCTGCCTACAATACACCTTTGGCTTATGAGGGTTTAAGTATTCCAGCTGTGGGTATAGACCCACAATATTGCCCAGAAGATTTATTAAAATCTGCTTGCAACGCTTGGGATAAAGCCCTTAGCCTTGGCGATAAATTTGGCTACCGCAATGCGCAAACAACAGTAATAGCCCCAACAGGTACTATTGGTTTGGTAATGGATTGTGATACCACAGGTATAGAGCCAGATTTTGCTTTGGTTAAATTTAAAAAATTAAGCGGTGGTGGATACTTTAAAATTATCAACCAAGCCGTGCCAGCAGCATTAAAAACAATGGGCTATACTGAAGCAGAATCTGATGCTATTGTAAACTATGCCAAAGGACACGCAACACTTGTTGGTTCGCCATTTATAAACCACGAAACACTTAAAGCCAAAGGCTTTACAGATGCAGATATTACCAATATAGAAAGCCAATTATTGCGTGCTTTTGATATTGATTTTGTTTTCAATGTATTTACATTAGGTGAAGAAACGATACAAAAACTTGGTTTTAAACCTGCTCAATACAATGCAGAAGACTTCAACCTATTGCGTGCATTAGGCTTTAAAGCTAGCGAAATCGAAGCAGCTAACGAGTTTGTTACAGGCACAATGACTATTGAAGGCGCACCTTTCTTAAAAGAGGAACACTATCCAGTATTTGATACAGCTAATAAATGTGGAAACAAAGGCACTCGCTTTTTACACGCTCATTCGCACATAAAAATGATGGCAGCAGCGCAACCATTTATTTCTGGTGCTATTTCTAAAACCATTAACTTACCAAACGAAGCCACTGTAGAAGATATTAAGTCGTGCTACGAAATGAGCTGGAGCTTGGGTTTAAAAGCAAATGCTATTTACAGAGATGGTTCTAAATTATCGCAACCACTTTCTAACAAATCGGATAAAAAAGAAGAGAAAGAAGAAACCGTTAGCGATGTGGTAGAAGCGGTAGAAAAAGCAGTAGGCATAAATGCTACCACTCGTGTGGAAGATTTAACACCAGAAATAGTATTAGAAGCGGCACGTTTAATTATCAATAGCAATAACCCTGCTTTCAAACAACAATTATCGAACATTGCTACACGCAAAGTATTGCCTAACAAGCGTAAAGGCTTTACCCAAAAAAGCAAAATAGATGGTAATACCATATTTGTGCGCACAGGCGAATATGAAGATGGCACTTTAGGCGAAATATTTGTAGATATGCACAAAGAGGGCGCAAGTTTCCGTTCGTTAATGAACTGCTTTGCCATAGCCGTGTCTATTGGTTTACAATATGGTGTACCTTTGGAAGAGTATTATGAAAAATTCAGCTTTAGCCGTTTTGAACCAAGTGGAATGGTGGAAGGTCATGCCAATATCAAATCTTCTACATCTGTAGTTGACTTTATTTTCAGATTATTGGGTTTTGAATATTTAAACAAGCAAGACCAATTGCATATTAAGCCAAAAATTGCCGATGAAATGCCCATAGTAGCTGAATACAATTTGGCACAAAATGAAATAAAACAACCAGAATTAATTGCAACAGAAGCCAAACCAAGCGTAAGTAGTCATGTGGTAAAAAAAGTATTGGCTACACCGCCAACAATGGGCGATGCCCCAGCTTGCAAAAGTTGCGGTAATATTACAGTGCGCTCTGGCACATGTTATACTTGCCTAACTTGTGGTACAACAAGCGGTTGTAGTTAAAAAAAAGTTAAAATCTTATAAATGGATAAATCCATTATATAAAAGCTAAATCCTTATATAGCCTACGGTTTAAACCGTAGGCTATATATTTTGTGCGGGTTAATATGAAACCATTTTAATGGTTTACATACATAAATTCTCTACTTTTGAAATTGAAAAACAAATAAAATAAATTATGCCACATTCATTTAATAAAATATGGATTCACGCTATTTGGGCAACTAAAGAAAGGATGCCAATTTTACATAAAAATATTGAACAAAAGGTTAATAACTATATTTCTGATGAATTAATAGAGTTAGGTTGTCCTGTAAGCATAATTAACGGAATGCCAGACCATGTACATTGTTTATTTTTACTAAATCCTCAAAAATCTATTGCTGACATAATCAAGCAAATTAAAGGGAGTAGTTCTCATTTTATCAATCAAAATAATATCATTAATGAAAAATTTTCTTGGCAAATAGGATATGCTGCTTATTCAGTTTCTGAATCAGGTGTTGAAAAAGTTTTTCAATATATAAAAAATCAAAAAGAGCACCATAAAATTAAACCATTTCAAAAGGAATATGAGGAATTTATAAAACTTTATGGTGTAGAGAATAAATAACAATTTTTAATGTCACGTTGTACAGCCTACTATTTTAATTGTTCTAAATAATTTACAAATATGTTCCAAAAACCATTTAAATGGTTTTAAAAATATAGCTCTCTAAAAAAGGGTTCTCTTTTTTTGTTATCATGCATTCAACATTACATACTAAAAATTGTTAATTCAGGTAAGTAAAATGCCAAAGGAGGAAATAAATATTGTATGGTATAAAAGAGATTTACGTTTTAAAGACCACGAGCCTTTATTTTATGCCCTGCAATCTCATTTACCTGTTTTGCTTGTTTATATTTTTGAACCCTCAGTTATGGCATATCATGATAGCGATACAAGGCACTGGCGTTTTGTTTACGAATCGCTTGTAGAAATGAACGAAAAGCTAAAAGCCCAAAAAAGTGAACTCTATATTTTTCATAAAGAGGCAAAAGAGGTATTTGAAAATTTAAGTCATAATTTTACGATAAAAAATGTTTTTTCATCGCAAGAAATAGGCAACGGCTTAACTTTTGAAAGAGATAAAGCCATGCAATTATTTTTTAAGGCTCAAAATATTAATTGGCAAGAGTATCAAACCAATGGCATAGTTAGAAAACTAAAATCGAGAAAAGATTTTCCTAAATTATGGGAAACCAAAATGGCTGAACCGCCCAAAATGATTGAGGATAATAATTGGAAAAGCTATAGTTTAAATACTGCTTTTTATACTCAACTAAAAGGAGAAGAGCTGCCCAAAGAAATAATTACTTACAATCCCAATTTTCAAAAAGGAGGCGAAAGCTTTGCTTGGCGATATTTGCATAGTTTTATAAAAGAAAGACATCAAAATTATAGTAAACACATAAGCAAGCCTTTGCTTAGCCGAAAAGGTTGCAGTAGGCTTTCGCCATATTTGGCGTATGGCAATATAAGTATGCGTATGGTGGTGCAATACACTAATTTTCATTACAAAAATGCCTTAAACAAAAGAGCCTTGTCTAATTTCGTTTCTCGATTGCATTGGCATTGCCATTTTATTCAAAAATTTGAAGATGAATGCAGATACGAATTTGAGAATATCAATAAGGCTTACAATGATTTAATAAAACCAAAAAACGAAGCCTATATTTTGGCTTGGCAGCAAGGTAAAACGGGTGTGCCCATTATTGATGCTTGTATGCGTTGTGTTGTAGCTACAGGATTTATCAATTTTAGAATGCGGGCAATGGTGGTATCTTTTTTTGTTTTTAACCTTTGGCAAGACTGGCGAGAGTTGCATTTTTTAGCCAAACAATTTTTAGATTATGAGCCAGGCATTCATTATCCGCAATTGCAAATGCAAAGCGGCACAACGGGTATAAATACCATTAGAATATACAATCCCATTAAAAATTCTGAAGAGCACGACTCGGAAGGCGAATTTATTAAAAAATGGGTGCCAGAATTGAAAGATATTCCGCCAAGTTTAATTCATCAGCCAGAAAAACTAACCCTAATAGAGCAACAAATGTACAATTGTATAATAGGCAAAGATTACCCTTTTGCCATTGTAAATATTGAAGAAACAAGAAAAAAAGCAAGTGATATTGTATGGCAATTTAGAAAAAAAGCAGAAGTAAAAACAGAGGGCGAACGTATTTTGAAAAAGCATGTTAGCAATCCTAAAACACGCATTGCAACTAAAAAGAAACAATAGTTTTAAGTTCTAAAAACAGGAATATCCCACAGGGTACATATTTTTTCGCTGGCTATTTCTTCGGCTGTTTTTTTAGAGTTGTTTTTTGCCGTAGCTACTTCCTCTTCGTCTATCAATATAGCTACTTCATATAGCTTACGCTTATTTTCGTTATCTATACTTTTAATGGTAAATTCTAATTTTTTACGCTCTCTTTGTGCCCATTTTGTAAGCCTTGCTTTGTAGCTCAATTCATCGGTTTCTAATGCTTTAAAATCAATGTAATTGTCTAATATTTTAGTGCGAATAAAATGGCGTGTAAACTTAAAGCCTTTATCTAAATATATTGCCCCAATTATTGCCTCAAGCGCATTGCCTGTAAGGGTATCCATAAAGCGGCTTTCACGCTCTAATTTTTTATCAAACTTTACCAACTCTTGTAAACCCATTTTTTTGCCCAAAGCATTTAGCCTTTGGCGGTTTACAATTTTTGAGCGCATTTCAGTTAAAAAACCTTCTTCTTTATAAGGGTATAAATTGTATAATTTTTCTGCCACTACCATACCAAATAGCGAATCGCCAAGATACTCCAAACGCTCATTGTTTACCTTGTGTAATGCACTTTTTTTAAGCACATTTTTATACGAATGGTGCGTTAAAGCTATATCATATAGCTTTAATTTTTTAGGACAAAAACCCAACACATTGTACAATGTTTGGTATTGTTTTTTACGTTTAGAAAATTTTAATGTAAGAAAATTGCGCAACACAAACGTCTATAATTTTTAAAATTATGCGTTGTGGCGTTTAAAGATAACAGAAGCATTATGCCCACCAAAACCAAAAGTATTGCTTACCGCTACATTTATTTGCTTGCTTTGTGCTTTATTGAATGTTAAGTTTAGTCTATTGTCAATCTCTGGGTCGTCTGTAAAATGATTGATAGTAGGCGGCACAATATTATGCTGCATAGCCAAAATAGCTGCTACAGCCTCTATTGCTCCTGCTCCACCCAGCAGGTGTCCTGTCATAGATTTTGTAGAACTGATATTCAAATTGTAAGCATGCTCGCCAAATACAGCTTGTATGGCTTTTAGCTCTGCCACATCGCCAAGCGGAGTGCTTGTGCCATGCACATTTATGTAATCTATATCTGTAGGTTTTAGGTTAGCATCTTGCAAAGCCCAGTTAAGCACATTGATAACGCCCAATCCTTCAGGGTGTGGGGCTGTCATGTGGTAGGCATCGGCACTCATACCTGTGCCTACTACTTCGCAATATATTTTGGCACCACGGGCTATAGCATGTTCGTATTCTTCTAATACAAGGGCTGCTGAGCCTTCGCCAAGTACAAAACCGTCTCTATCTTTATCGAAAGGGCGAGAAGCTGTTTGAGGGTCGTCATTACGTTCGCTAAGGGCTTTCATATTACAAAAACCGCCCATAGCAGGCTCGTTTACACAAGCCTCCGAGCCACCAGTAACTACAATATTGCATTTGCTTAATTGTATGTTCATGTAGGCGTCTATAAGTGCATTATTACTGCTTGCACAAGCAGATACGGTGGTATAATTGGGTCCACCAAAGCCGTATTTAATACTTACCAAACCACCCGCAATGTCGGATATCATTTTGGTAATAAAAAAAGGAGAAAAACGGGGCGTACCATCGCCACGGGCATACTCGGCACTTTCATTAAAAAACGATGTAAGCCCACCTATGCCGCTACCCCAAATAACGCCTACACGTGTTTTGTCTATTTTTTCTAAATCAAGCCCAGAGTCTTTAATGGCTTGGTCAGTCGTAACCAAAGCAAACTGTGCAAAGCGGTCCATTTTGCGGGCTTCTTTGCGGTCCATAAAGTCTTCGGGATTGAAATTTTTTACCTCGCAAGCAAATTTAGTTTTAAACTTGGTGGTATCAAATTGTGTAATCATACCAGCACCGCTTACACCATTAGACAAACCATGCCAATATTCTTGAACGGTATTGCCTAATGGGGTAAGAGCACCCAATCCTGTAACTACTACACGTTTTAATTGCATGTAAATGGTTTTAGGATATTAATAAATTACTTAGTATTGTTTTCGATGTATGTAATTGCATCGCCTACTGTACCAATTTTTTCGGCTTGTTCATCAGGAATTGCAATGTTAAATTCTTTTTCGAATTCCATTATCAATTCTACTGTATCTAATGAATCGGCACCTAAATCGTTTGTAAAGCTTGCCTCAGGAGTTACTTCACTTTCTTCTACTCCTAATTTGTCAACAATAATTGACTTTACTTTTGCTGCTACTTCTGACATGTTATTATTTTTTTTAAATTGTTGGTGCAAATAACTTATTTTTAAGCGTAAAAGCCAAATTTTTTTTAATGGGTGGTTTTTTAAAGGAAAAATTAAGGTTTATGAATTAAATTTTTAAAACTTTAATTTTAATTTTTCAGTAACTTATTTACCCCTATTTTTGTTTTAGTAAAATATGTTTTAGTATGAAAAATTTAATAAGTGTTGTATTGTGTGTTACATTATTGAGCAGCTGTGGGGTAATAACCAAATCTCGCTATGGCAATGGTGTAAAAATAGATATGGGCAATGGGCTATTTGCCAAAAAAGAGAAAACAGAAGAGCTAAAAGCTGAAAAGGCTGTAAAGCTGGGCAAAGCCAATAAAGAAGAGCCAATTGCAAATGCAAGCCCAGCTATAATAAATGCAGAAAACATGCAAAAAGATACTATTGAAAATTCATTTTTTAAAACTCAATTGGTTCATTTTGCTAATAAAAACATAAAAATTAAACCAAAGTATAAAGTAGCTAAAACACATGTAGTAAAGAAATCCAATGATTATGAAGTACCTGTTGAGCCACATGCTGAAATTGCAGCTTGGTTATTCTATGGCGGTTTGGTTGGTTTGTTAATTCCATTTGTAAATATTTTGGCAGGTTTAGCAATGATAGCAGGTTTTGTATTAGCAATAATAGCATTAGTAAAAATTAGTGATTCCGAGTATCAATTACGAGGAAAGGGCATAGCAATAAGTATTATTATTGTTTTTCCATTAATAATCATATTAAGTATATTTTTAATTTACTTAATTTTATTTGCATTACTAATTTAAGCTTACCTTTCAAATCCAATCCTCATTCCCAATACTTTATCATTCAGCCTACCATTGCTCCAAGCCAAATGCCCATTGGCAAAGGTATGGGCTATGCTGTAATCAAATATCTCTTCTTCCAAGGGGCTCCAGCCGCATTTGTATAGTATATTGTTTTTCTTTACCTGATATTGTTGCTTTTTTACCAATACCAAGTCAGCATAATAGCCTTCTCTTATGTAGCCTCGCTCTTTAATATTAAATAGTATGGCTGGGTTGTGGCACATTTTGGTAATTATTTGTTCCAAGCTAATTTTACCCTGCGCATAAAACTGAAACATAGCCTGTATGCTATGCTGCACCAAGGGTCCGCCAGAGGGGGCTTTGCTATATGGCTGTTGTTTTTCCTCTATGGTGTGTGGGGCATGGTCGGTGGCTATAACATCTATGCGCCCATCTAATAGGGCTTGCCATATTGCTACTCTATCTTCTTCGTATTTTACGGCAGGGTTCCATTTTATCCAGTTGCCTTTGGTTTCATAATCTTTGGCTGTAAACCATAAATGGTGGATACAAGCTTCGGCTGTTATGCGTTTTTTTTCTAAAGGCTCGGTGGTAAACAATGCTGTTTCTTTAGCTGTAGAAATATGCAAAATATGCAGGCGTGTGTTGTGTTTTTTGGCTAATTCTATAGCCATGCTGCTGCTTAGGTAGCAGGCTTCAGCATTGCGAATTTCGGGGTGGTATTTGGCAGCTAAGTTTTCGCCATATTGGGCAAAGTATTTTTCGGTATTGGCTTTTATGGTGGCTTCGTCTTCGCAATGGGTGGCTATAATGGTGGGTGCATTGGCAAATATTTTTTCTAAAGTGCTGCGGTTGTCCACCAACATATTGCCAGTGCTGCTGCCCATAAATATTTTTATGCCGCAGGTGGTAAGCGGGTTTGTGCGCATTACTTCGTCATAATTATCATTGGTAGTGCCCATAAAAAAAGAATAATTTGCCAAAGAAACTTGGGCTGCTCGTTGGTATTTTTCTTCTAATAAAGCCTGTGTTGTAGCTTGCGGATTGGTGTTTGGCATTTCCATATAGGTGGTAACCCCGCCTGCTATGGCTGCACGGCTTTCGGTGTATAAATCGCCTTTGTGGGTAAGCCCTGGTTCTCTAAAATGCACTTGGTCATCAATAGCACCAGGCATAAGATACATGCCCTCGGCATTTATTTCTATAGCGTTTGCATCATTTATAGTAGCCGCAATTTTTTCAATTCTTTGGTTTTTTATCAAAACATCGGCTACCATTTGTTTGCCTTCGTTTACTATGGTAGCTTGTTTAATTAAATACGTTTTCATAGGGGCAAAGTTATAACAAGCCGATTAAATAAATTAAATTTTTGTTTTTTATTCTACATTTGCAACCTTGGGTTTCTTAAAAAAATTAGCATCGCAGACAGCCGTATATGGCTTAAGCTCTATGTTGGGGCGGTTTATCAATTTTTTATTGATAATTCCCCAAACCCAGCTTTTCGATTCGGTAGAAAACTACGGGCAGCTAACTGTTGTATTTGGCACAATTGCTTTTTTAAATATTGTACTTACTTATGGCATAGAAACCGCCTATTTTAATTTTATCCGCAATGAGTATGCGCCCAATATTGTATATGCCACAGCGCAAAAAAGTATTCTATTTTCTACCCTCGTTTTTGCTTTATTGGTTGTATGTTTTATTCCTCAATGTGCAAGTTTATTAGGCTATCCGCAGCAAACAGATTTTGTATGGTGTTGTCTTATTTTTTTAGTGTTCGATACGCTTTCAGCATTGCCTTTTGCCCGATTGCGCTACGAGGAAAAACCTTGGCATTTTGCAGCCATAAAATTGGTAAATATTTTTATAAACGTAGGGTTGAATTATTATTTATTGCAAAATACACCCCATTTTTTAGCCCAATATAGCCAAGTTACATTGGTGCTTATAGCCAATGCTGTGGCAAGTGTAGTTTCGTTCATTTTACTTTTGCCATTGGTATTTAAAATCAACTTTAAATTTGACAAACCACTTTACAAAAAAATGCTGCACTATGCTTGGCCCCTTATATTTGTAGGCTTGGCAGGCATTGTAAACGAAACCTTAGATAGGGTTTTATTAAAAAGATTATTACCACCTACGGAAGCCGATTATCAGGCAGGTATTTATGGTGCATTTTATAAATTGACAATGGTAATGACCATGTTTGTACAAGCCTTTCGGTTTGCAGCCGAGCCATTTTTTTTTAAACAAAAAGAAAATGCTGATAGCCGCCAAGTGTATGCCACTATTCTGTATTGGTTTACAGGCGTATGTGCACTTATATTTTTAGGCTGTATGTTGTTTATCCATAATTTAGCAGAATTATTCATTAAAAATGATTCTTATTTCACTGATTCTAAAGGAATAGTTATAGTGCCAATTTTACTTTTAGCCAATTTATTTTTAGGTATTTATTACAATTTAAGTATTTGGTATAAGCTATCTAACCGAACCAAATTAGGGGCTTTGGTAGCCATTGGAGGAGCTTTGGTTACTATTATATGCAATATAATTTTTATTCCCCAATATGGCTTTACAGCTTGTGCTTGGATAACACTTGGCGTATATGCCGCTATGTGTATAGCAGCTTTTATATTAGGGCAAAAATATTTTACAGTGCCTTATAAAACCATAAAAATATTGCTTTTAATTGTTAGCAGTATTGCTTTTTGGCAATTGTTTTTAAGTGTGCAAAGTCATTTTTCTGCTAATTATGTAGGCATTTGTATAAAACTTATACTATTGTGCCTTATGGTGTTAATAATTTGGGTATTACAACCTAAAGGCAAACAATGAAAAAAGCCTTACCATTGCTGATAAAGCTTTTTTCAATCTTTAAAATATGAAGTCAATCTCTACATTATTATTGTTTAATTAATTTTTGGGTATGCCATTGTTGGTTTTGAAATATTTGAACAATGTAAACACCTGCATTTAGTTTACTTAAATCTATAGTTGGGTTTTGGGTTTCTACTGCTTGGTTTAAAAGAATTGCACCTAAAGTATTCATTATTTTTATTTGTTCAATTTTATTCTCATCATTGCTTAATATTTGTATAAAATTATTTGCAGGATTAGGGTAAATGTTAAATACTGCTTGAGTGCTAAAATTTACTTTTTTAATTTCAGTTAAAATACTTTTACCGCTTGCATCTTTCATTACTATTTGATACAATGCCCATTCAGTATTTACAGGAATATTTATATCTAAAAATTGATATGAATTTGTATTAAAAGTATGCTTTACATTTCCTATTGAAATTAAATTTTTGCCATCTGTACTACGCCTAATTTCATAAATACCATTTTGCACATCGGGGCTTACCTGCCATACTAATTTTGAAGAATTACTATTTATAGCAAAAGCATCAAAATAAATAAACTCCAAGGGCAAAGGCATACCACCGCCACCAAAACCTATGCCACCACCGCTAAAGCTGCTAACCATAAATTCTGCCACATGCCTTGTGCCTTGCAAGCTATATTGCCACTCGCTTAGCGAGGCTGTGCTGCCATTATTAAGCAATAAACCTGAGGTAGTATGCGGATTGGTAAAACCGCTTGTACTTGTAGTTTTATACACTTGCAGTTGGGTAGGCAAGCTTATAGAAGAAGGCGAAGGCATAGCTGCCAAAGCATTGGTTAGGCTATCAAACTCCGCTTGCTCAAAATAATAGCGTACACTTACAGGGCTGCTTGGCTGCGTGCTTGGGTTTACATTCCATCGTTTGTTCAGTATGGCATACCCATCTGGATTGGTTATCATGCCGCCATCTTGTAGGCTGCTATAAGTAGCATTTGGGCTAACTTTTATTTGCACCTGATTAGGGCTTATAACTGCCCCTGTACCCCCTAATTTTAAACTTAATAAAGCTACACCTAAAGAATCGCAATAGCAGGTCCAACCTTGGGCATCGGTAGCGGCTGTATCGCCTCTGTATGTATAGTTTATTAATTTTGCAGGGGCATTGGTAGGTTTACAATCTTTTATTACCTCATAAGCACCTATATCTACAGTGCTGTATTGTGGGCGGTAGGTATTGTTAATATCTGTGTTAGATGCTGCTGTATTATTGCCAGTATTTACACTTGGGCTTGCGTGTTGTAGCATTAAGCCATCATCATTTGTTCCCCAAATATTATCAGCACCATCTAAATCACTAACGTTTACAAACAATGGGTTGCTGTTTATATTGCCTGTGCCTGTAAAACCCCCTTGCACATTGCTGTACTCTACAGTTGGTGTGCCGCTTGCAACGTGAATGCCTGCACCTGTTGGGGCTGTATTGTTGTAAATAATGCAATTGCTAATAGTAGCATTGGTATTGCTTTGAATTGCACCTCCTTGAAGTGTAGCACTGTTGCCATAAAACACGCTGTTGCGTATGCTGGTGTTTGAGCCTGTAGATACTGCCCCACCATTTGCTGTAGCCGTATTATTGGCAAATACACAATTATCAACTGTTTGTGTACCTGCACCAAAACGAACAGCTCCTCCGTTAGAACCTGAACTATTATTTACAAAAACTGATTGGGATAGTTGAATGGTCATACTCGAAGAGTTATGAATTCCAGTACCTTCACTATTTGCAGTATTGCCATTAAACAAACATTTGCTAAAGGTTTGTGTACTACCTGTGCCAAATAGCCTAACTGTTCCTTCACCTCTTGCACTGTTTTGTATAAAGCTACACTGGCTTAGGTTAAGGTTGCCAGTTATAGTTAAAATGGCAGATGAATTACTACCACTATTTACTACACTGCTATTTTGCTGCCACACACACTGGCTAATGGTAGGGCTGGTGCCTGTATTAAAATATGCACCACCCGCAGTTACGGTATTGCTGCTAAACGTGAGGTTGGTAAGGGTAAGGTTGCTGCCATTGTTGTGGGCATATAATCCTGCACCTCTACTGTCTAATGCTAAGCCACCTAAAAAAGTGCTGTTGCTGTTGGCATTGCCTTTGGTAAGGGTAAAACCATCTATAATTACGGCTGCTGTGGCATTGGCTACTACTAGTACGTGGTAGCTGTTATCTGTACTATCGTTGGCTGTGCCAATATCGCCACTTAAAATAGTAAGTCCATTGCTGCCACCACCACCAATAGCTGTTACAGTGTTTGTAGTTCTTTGGCTTATGGCAGTTTCTGTACCTACAAAACCACCATATAGTTTTACGTTATTGGGTACATTAAAATAAATGGTTCTATCTGTGCCAGAAGTTGGTTTGTAAGTGCCAGCAGCTACCCAAATTTCTGCGTTAGCAGCAAAGCAAGTGTTGTTTAATGCACTTTGCAAATCGGTGTAGGCATCAGTCCAACTTGTGCCATTGTTGCTGCCTGTGGCATTGGCTTTTACGTATAATCTACTAATAGTTGGTTGTAAAGTAGTTTCATAAGCACCTATATCTACAATACTAAATTGTGGACGAGTTGTACCTACAATATCTGTTGCAGGTGCATTGGTATTGGTGCCAGTATTTTTAGCTGGGCTGCAAGCCGATAAGTTAAAGCCATCATCACTTGTAGCCCAAATTCCATCTGCCCCTTTGGGCAAACTACTATTTACAAATAGTGGATTGGTGTTAGAAATATTGCCTGTGCCAGCAGGTAAAGTTTGCCCAATATTGTATGTAAAATTGGTAACAGCACCACTACCATTAGCAACTAAGGTTGTGGGTGTGTTGTTGTAAATAACATTGTTGGTAAGGTTTATATTGGGGTTGTTATAGTTGTCAATGATACTTGCCACATTACTACTGCCACCAATATTACCCACCATTGTGTTGTTGGTTAGGTTTATTGTTCCTCCACTATATGCTTGTATTAAACCTGCAGCATTTACCCCAGTATTTCTATAAAAAATATTGTTGTAGGCGTTTAAAAATTTACTACTAACCATCAATGCTGAACCTTCATCTTCAGCAAAACAGCTATCAAAAACACAGTTGGCTACTGTATCAATAACATTATTACCATTATAGTCGGCATCTAAAGACAACGCACCTCCATAAAGTGGGGCACCATTACCAGTAAAGATTGAATTGGTAAGTTTTAAATTTACTTCATCTGCTGCAATAGCACCACCATAATTATTAGATATGTTGTTGGTAAATGTGCAGCTATCTATATAAGTTTTGCCAATATAATATAAATAAATTGCTGTACCAGCATCGCCAGAACTATTGTTGGTAAAAGTACATTTTGAAATAATGGGACCAGCACTACCATATTCTGCCAGTATGCCAGCACTGTATAAAGAATTTCTATTCAATGTAAAGTTGCAGTTGCTAAAGGTTGGCGTAGCATAAGTAGAATACACAATGCCATAAGTGCCAAAATTTCTTGTAAAAATACAATTGCTAATAGTTATTTTATTGTTGATGCCAGAGCTTGGGCAATCAATATTTATAGCAGCACCTACATCAATATTTCCATAGCCACCTCTAAATGTAAAGCCATCTACAATTACAGTTTGTGTAGGGTTTATAATTTTGGCAATTAGCTTGGCGTTGGTAGTATTGTTACTAATGCTGTATGATAAACCAGTGCCACTATAAGTATCTGCTGTGCCATAATCGCCACTTAAAATTGTAACATTGGTAGTTACATTTCTTTGAGATAATAATGTTTCAGTTCCATTAAATCCGCCATATAATCTTACACCAGAGGGAATATTAAAAAATACAGATGTTACCTCTGAAGGTGATGGTTTATATGTGCCAGCAGCCACCCAAATTTCTGCATTAGCAGCCAAGCAAGCATTTAATGCACTTTGTAAATCGGTATAAGCATTTGCCCAGCTTGTACCATTATTTGCACCTGTGGCATTGGCTTTTACATACACTCTATTAGTTCCAGCATATTCATAAGCCCCTATATCTGTATTGCCGCATACAGTTCTTGCTGCACCTGTAATATCTATAGCGGTAACGCTTGTATTGTTTCCCTCGTTTACACAAGGGCTATTGCTGGGTATAGCCAATCCATCATCGGCAGTAAAATATAAATTATCTGCACCATCTATATCGCTGGTATTTATAAACAATGGATTTCGGTTAATACTATCTGTATTGGTATAGGTGCCACTACCTGTTTTGCCCCCTCTAATATTGCAATTAATGGTTGTAGCAGTGCTGCCAGTTTGCACGTCAAAGCTATTGCTATTTGCACCCCATATATTACAATTATTGAAGGTAGGTGTAGCACTTGCATTTACCCTAATGGTGGCACTACCTGTGGTGCTTGTGCCATAAAATGTGCAGTTGGTAATAGTAGCAGTTGTATTCAGTAATTGTAAATCTGTTGCTTCGTTGGTAGTTGTATTATTGGCAAATACACAATTATTCATTGGCACATTGCTGCCGCCATCTATGCCCACAGCACTATAAGGGCTTGAGTTATTTATAAAGAAACAATTTTCTATACCACCTACTGCCGCAGTAGTGTAATGCAAGGCTGCAAAGGCATAGCCCGTATTATCACTAATTATGCAATTACGCACCCAACCACCACCACCAACGCTATTGACAGCACCACGATTGCCACTTGAAAAATTTGCCCCAGTAATTGTAAAGCCATCTAATGCTGTATTGGTATTGCCTAAAGACATAGAAACAATATTGTTGGTATTATCGCTATTGCTTCCAACTGTACCTAAATCTCCGCTTAAAGTTGTTACATTGGTTTTAAAATTTCTTTGGCTTAAAGCAGTTTCATTTCCTACAAAACCACCATACACACTGACACTTGAAGGTACAGAAAAATTAATACTACGCGTAGTGCCAGTAGTAGGTTTATAAGTGGCTGCTGCTACCCAAATTTCTGCATTTGTAGCCAAGCAATTATTTAAGGCACTTTGCAAATCGGTGTAAGCATCTGTCCAACTTGTGCCATCATTTACCCCTGTGGCATTGGCATTTACATATACTCTTGTAGGTGCGGGCACAAATGTAATTTGCTCATAAGCACCCATATCTACGGTAGTATTTTGTGGGCGTGTGTTGGTTACAATATCATTGGCTAAACTATTGCTGTTATTGCCTGTATTGTAGCTTGGGCTGCAACTTCTAATATTTAAACCATCATCATTTGTACCCAAATAATTATCGCTACCATAAATATTAATATAACTTACAAATATTGGGTTGAGGTTGATATTGCCTGTACCAGTATATCCATTTTGAATATTGCTGTAAGTGATGGCTATAGCCTGTGCGCCAGATGTGGAAGCCACCAAACTGCTTTGTACAGTTATGTTGTATAAAATAGAATTGGCAACAGTAATTGTAGATGATGTGCTTGCATTATGCAATACTTTGCCTACATTGCCACCAATACCAAAACGATTGCCTAAATTGCCTGTAAACGTGCAATGATTGGCATCTACAATGCCAAAGTTTGCATTGTAAATAGCAGCACCGTGAGATAAACTTACGTTTTCATGAAAAATGGAATTGGTAATATTGGCTGTGCCTGCATTGTTGTAAATACCTCCGCCTTGTTCAGAATTATTGGATAAAAATGCACAACCATTTACAGTTCTTGTATATGAGCCTCCCCAAAAGTAAATAGCTGCACCAAGTCCATCGCCAGTATTTTGTAAAAATAAACATTTGGAAACAATGGTATTGTTATTCAAGCTAAATAAGCCAGCACCACCACCAACAGTTGCTATGTTGTTGTTGGTAAAATTGCAGTTACTAAGGGTTATTTGCCCATTGGCATCTTTAATAAAAACTCCTGCCCCATAAGAGTTTCCACGAGTTATTCCTTGAAAAGAACCAGTAATGAGATTGGCATTGCCATTATTAAATTCAATATTATCAATAGTGCTGGCTGTGCTATTGCCCAATATCAATAAAATATGGTAGCTATTGTCGCTATTATCATTAGCTGTACCAATATCCCCACTTAAAACTGTTTTTCCAACATTGCCTAAATTGATATTGGTACGTTGGTTTAATGCTGTTTCTGTACCTTCAAATCCTCCAAATAAACTAACGCCATTAGGCAATTCAAAAGATATGGTTCTATCGCTTGTAGAAGTGGGGTAATAGATGCCTTTTCTTATCCAAATACTATCGCCACTTGCTGCCGAGTCGAGCATACTTAAAAGCGAGCCAGCATTTGCCCAGCTATTGCCAGAGTTGGTGCCTGTGGGTGTAGCCTTGGCATAATAAATTTTTGCTTGTAGATTGGTAATTGCTGTAAAGCAAAGTAGTAGAGTAATGTATATTGTTTTTTTCATGTTTTAAGGATATAGGAATTTGGGGTAAGGATTTAGGGATTTGCTGATTATAGATTTTAGAATGTTCACTTCGACAAGCTCAATGAACGGAAACTCGACAAGCTCAATGAACGGAAACTCGACAAGCTCAATGAACGGAAACTTGACAGACTTAATGAACGAACAATTTAACAATGTTATCATTTAACAATTAATGTTTTACAAACTTGCTATTATAATTACCCTTGTTGGTAATAATAGTTATAAAATACAAGCCTTGTGGAAGCTGGCTAATGTTTAAGTTAGCTTCATTTTTTTCTAATACACAAATGCCTAATTGGTTTATAATTTTTACAGTATTTAGTTGTTCTATTGTTGTATTTAATTGTATTGAAATATAGCTATTGGCTGGATTAGGATATAGGCTAAAACCATTGGTAGCAAATGCTTTTAAGCTATTATTATTCACTACATAATTTATACAGTTGGAAGTATCTAAACACGAATTTTTACTTGTTATTACAGCATAATTGCCCGTTGCTGTGGGTTTAAACCATTGCGTATTGGCATTTTGCTCAGGGGTATTATTATCGCAACTTAGCCATTGGTAGCTATCTGCCTTTGGGCTTTTTAGGGTATCGTTGGTTTTGGTGGCTGTGGCTATATGGTTTTCAATGTTTATATTGTATATTAAAGAATCTTGGCAAGCCATTGTATCTGCATTTGCCATTTTATAAATACCAGAAGTAAATACAGTATTATTACCAATTTTATACATTCTACAATCTTTGGCTTTGGTGGTATCGCTTTTTGCATTGCAAATGCTGTATTGCACAACGCTGCTTGCTGCAACACCATTGTAAGATTTGCTTCTGTTTCTGCCTGCTCTTATATCATAATTCAAATTGCCAGTACCTGGGTTCATAGCCATTGTTAAGCTGCCAAACTTATCATGGGTTATGCCGCACACTCTACCCGAGTTAGAGTTAAAACCATTGGCATTTAAAAATCCTCCATTTTTAGTCATCATTACCCAAAAGCCTGTGGTATTATTGTTTGTAAAATTTTTAACTCCGCTTGTTGGGTCTAAATCTATATTGCCGCTATAAGAGCCACCAATATGAATGTTTTGATTGTTGTCTATTTCTACATCTAATAGTTCATCAAAAGTGGAACTGCCAAAATTTACATGCCATTGGTGGTTCAATAAATAATCTAATTTAATCACATAAATATCGTGCGAACCATTAGACACCATATTTTTGGTAGCATTCAATGGGTCGGCATCGGCAGTGCCAGAAAAATAACCTGCCACCACCACACTGCTATCTATAAAAGCAATATCTACTGCCTCTGTATTGTCATTACAAGAAATAATGGCTGCATCTATATAATTCAAATTTGTATCTAAACAACTGATAAAATTGTTTCTATCGCCAGCCGATTGCATAACAGATTGGTTGTTAGATGGGTCCACATCAATACGTCCATTTACCGAACCATTCAAGTAAATAATACCTTTTTTATTTTGTTTTACATCAAATATTACGCTATGTCCTGTGCCTGTGCCTACCACAGCCCCACGCTTGTATTTACCTTTGCTATCTAAAATACTCAAAAAACTACTAAAAGAGCCGCCATTTACCGCGGTTAAATTATCAGTTCCGCTATTGGGGTTGGCATCTATTGTACCTAAAAAATTGCCCCCAACTGCTATATCGCCATTGTTTAAAATTGTAACATAACCAAACACCTCACTTTGATTGGTTTTCCACGAGCGTATCCACTCTGGTGTTAAGCTGTTATCAAATTTTATCAAATAAATATCATCGCTACCATTATTGTAAATTATTTCATTGCCATTTTCTTTGGTAGTTATAGCTATGCCACCTGTACCTCGCCCCATCATATAAAAATTACCTGCTATATCTACACTGCTGTAATCTACCAATTCATCTTGGTAGGTATTAAAATGATAATAATTCAATAAAACACCATTTTTGTTACGCTTGGTTAGCATTACATCTCTTTGTGTGGTTGGGCTTTGGCTTAAGTTTTTTATGTTTTTAAACCCACTGGCAGAATCTATTTTTACCGTGCCTCTAAATGTAAAACTTGTAAATACATTGTCCGCAGTATCTGTATTTATGGCATTGCGCCCAGAGAGTTTACATTCATCATTTGCTTCATTCAATTTTATCCATTGGGGTATTAAGTTTTGTGCATTGCCCTGCGCTACCAAAGCAATAAATATATAATTGAATAAAATTAGTTTTAGTTGGTTTTGCTTCATTATTTTAAAATATACGCAAGGTTAATTAAAACCACACTTATAGTATTAATAAAGCAGGGGGACAATAAGGGGGACAAAAATGTAAAGTATTGAAAAATAAAGAGCTACAAGTTTTTTAGAATATCAGTTATTTCAAATTCTTTGCCATCATCCGCATTCAATTTTTTGCGTAAGCGTTGTTTTGTTTTCTTTACCGAGTCGGCAGAAATGCCTAACAATAATCCCATTTCAGATGTAGAAAGTTGAAGTTTTTGTAATACCAATAAGCGGGTTTCGGCTTGTGTAAATTCTGGATATTGTTGTTTTATATTGTCTAAAAAATAAGGGTAAATAGTAGAAAACGTTTCTTTAAACTCTATCCAATCGGCATTGGTTAATATTGTTTTCTGAACCAAATAATTAAGCGTTTGATTTCTTTCATCATTAGCTTTATCAGAAACAACATTTAATATTTCGTATTCTGTTTGTAGGGCTTCCAATAGCTGGTTTTTCTCTTGAATTTTTAAAGTAAAATCTTGCAATTGCTTTTGAGCATTAGCAAGTTCTTGGGTTTTAAGTTTTTCTTTAGTTTCTATTACACTTGCTTTTTGTAGCAGTAATTCTTTTTCTACGGCAGCTTTTTTTCTGTCTTTTAAATAAAACAAAAAGATTAAAATACAAATAATTATTACAAAAACAATGATAACATTTCGTTGTAAAATTTTATTGTTAGCCTTTTGTTCTATTAAGTTAATGTTTGAAATATGGTTATCTGTTTCTATTCTAAGGGCTATATCTACCAGCAATTTGGCATCGTAAATAGCTTCTACACTGTCTTGCGCCATTTGGTATTTTTTCCAATAGATATTTGCTTCTGCAAAATTGCCTTTTGCTTCTGCAAAGGTGGCCAAAGCATCGTAATACACAGCCAGTGCTTGGAATTTACTTTTATAGCGTGTGGTGGTATCTAATTGCTTGTAATAATATAAAGCAGAATCCACTTGCTTTTCTTGCAAATGCCATTTCATTAAATAGGATAAATACTCTATAGAATTTTCGCCTTCTTTAAATTGCAAAGCTGTTTGCAAACCTTTTTTAAGCATTGGAATAGCTTTAGGTTTTAGCCCATTGTTAAAATACAAAATACCCAAATTGCCATTGGCTATGCCCACCCACTCGGGGTAATTGTATTTTTGAGCTGTTGCAATTGTTTGCTTAAAATAGTTTTCTGCTTCCTTAATATTTTTTTGTTTATGGTAAATAAGCCCAATATTATTTAAAGCATTGATATTAAACCATTTGTTGCTAATGGCATAATTGGCTGCCATTTTAAAATAGTTTAGCGCCTCTTTATAGCTGCTAATTTCTGCATAAATACTGCCCATAAAAAAATAAAATTCGCCAATTTCGGTTTGAGTGGTTGCTTGGTTTTGGGCAAATAAATGATTGGCTTTTAGCAAATTTTCAAAAGCTATGGGGTATTTTTTAAAGCTGTAATTATACCTGCCATATTTGTAATAACATAAAGCCAAACGTAGGTCGTTTTTATTTTTTTTAGCTACAAGTATTGCTTTTTGATGCAGGGTAGTGGAACGCAAGTTATATTGCCTAATGCGGGCATAATGGTCTGCAAGCAGCGAAAGGCTTAATGCTTGAATATTTAAATTATTTTTACCTTCTGCCCATTGGTTTATTGCATTCAAATTGCCAATTACCTCATTGCTATCTTTATTGTAACGGTATAGACTATCGTAGGTTTTTTGTAAATAGTTGCCTTGTATGTTTTTGTTAGCCATAGTGTTTAATTTTTGAATAACACTATTTTGCCCATTGCAAAAACCAAAAGGTATAAAAAGAATAAGAATGAAAAAAAGATTTTTCATATTTTAGTTTCAGCAAAAGTAATTTTCTTTTTTCTAAATTTAGAACTGTTTATATTTTTATCTTTTCAACATTCGCCATAAAGCAAAAAATGCGTAAATTTGCTGATTATATTTTGAGTATCAACATAAAAATAATAAACAAAGGCACTCAACCATTGCCTGCATACCAAACAGCATTGGCAGCAGGGGCAGATATTTGTGCCAATATAGAAAAGCCTATTCATTTAGCACCCATGCAAAGAGAATTAGTGCCAACAGGTATTTATATAGAACTACCAGAAGGCTACGAAGCCCAAATTCGCCCTCGCAGTGGTTTGGCATATAAACATGGTATTACAGTATTAAACAGCCCAGGCACAATAGATGCCGATTACAGAGGCGAAATAAAAATATTGTTGATTAATTTAAGCAACGAAAATTTTACAATACAAGCAGGCGATAGAATAGCACAAATGGTAATTGCACCTTGCTTGCAAGCCAATTGGCAAATAGAAACAGAACTTACCCAAACCCAAAGAGGCGAAGGCGGATACGGACACACAGGCATTAAACTTTAAATATACACACATAGATAAAAATGAGCGGAATGAATATTATTATACCAATGGCAGGCATGGGAAAACGCATGCGCCCTCACACACTTACAGTACCAAAACCATTGCTGCCAATAGCTGGTAAACCAATTGTGCAACGCTTGGTAGAAGATATAGCAGCAGTATGCAACGAGCCTATCAATGAGGTAGCTTTTGTAATTGGCGATTTTGGCGAAGCGGTAGAATTACAATTACTACAAATAGCTGAAAGTATTGGTGCTAAAGGTAGAATTTATTACCAAGATGAAGCTTTGGGTACAGCCCATGCTGTAATGTGTGCCACACCTGCACTTACAGGCGAGGTAATTATAGCTTTTGCCGATACTTTGTTTAAAGCCCAATTTGAGTTGGATAAAAGCAAAGACGGCACTATTTGGGTGCATAAGGTAGAAAATCCTAACCAGTTTGGTGTGGTAAAATTGAATAACGAAAATGTAATTACAGATTTTATTGAAAAGCCTCAAGAGTTTATAACCGACCTTGCCATTATTGGTATTTATTACTTTAAAGATGGCGATAATTTGTTAGATGAAATTCAATATTTGATAGACAATGATATCAAAGAAAAAGGTGAATACCAATTAACCAATGCTTTAGAAAACATGAAGAATAAAGGCTTGCAATTTATTCCTGGTGAGGTAGAGGAATGGTTGGATTGTGGCAATAAAGATGCTACAGTATATACCAATCAACGAATTTTAGAAATTAAAAAAGATGAGTTAGCGGTAGATTTTTCGCAATATAACCATGGTAGTAAAATTATAGAACCGTGTTTTATAGGTAAAGATGTAGTAATAGAAAATAGCACTATTGGTCCGCACGTAAGTATTGGCAATGGTACGGTGGTAAAAAATAGCACCATTTCAAACAGTATTATCCAAAACAATTGTCAAATTACAGAAGCTCATTTTAAAAATAGTATGATAGGTAATTATGTTACCCTAAATGGCGAAAGCAAAGAATACAGCATTGGAGATTATAGTACTTTAAATTAATTATCTCTGTTTAATGAAATTTTTGCAAAGTATAAAACTCTCTCTAATAGCCTTAGTAGCTATTTTAAGTTTTAATGCTTGTAAAAGTAAAAAAAGCGTAGCAGATAATGTAACAAATCCCAATCAGTTTGAAAGCTATTATATAGATGCTTGTGCGCAATACAATATTGGCAATTATACTGTAGCGCTTCAAAAATTTAATGCTTGTGCTAACCTAAAACCGCAAGAGGCTTCAGTTTATTACCAGCTAAGCCGTACAAATAATTTTTTAAAAAATTATAATGAAGCTTTGTTCAATGCCTCAAAAGCCAATAAATTAGCACCAGAAAATAAGTTTTATGCCCTGCATTATGCACATTATTTAAAGCAAATAGGACAATATAAAGATGGTATCAATGTTTTAGAAACCTCGCTAAAAAGTAATTTGAAAGATGAACCAACTTATGCAGAATTAGTGAATTTATACGATGTTGGCGAAAAAAATACCGACAAGCAAATAGCCCTTTGGAAACAGTATTTAGAGCAAGCAGGTTTTAAAACCAATATTGCACTTAAATTAATTAAGTTGTACAACGATAAAAAAGATTACGAAGGTGCGCACAACATATACAATCAACTAAAAAAAGCAGCACCTAAAAAAGCACAATTTTATATTGAAGATGCAGCCATATACCAATTGCAAAAAGACGAAACCAATGCCATGCTCAATTATGAAAAAGCAATGGAAATTAATCCAAACAATTGGCAGGTAAATTATGCTTTGTATCAATATTATTTTGGGAAAAATGATGATACAAAAGCAAAAAAATATTTTGAACAAGCTTTTAATGATGCCAACACAACTTTTGAAACTAAAACCAAAGCTTGTCAAGATTTATTAAAAAATATTGACAATAAAACAATTAATAGCCAATATGCCGAAATAGCTGCCAAAGCTTTAATTAGTATTTATCCTGCCAATGCCAATGCGCAATATACAGCAGCCACCTTTTATGAAAAAATAAACAAGCAAAACGAAGCGCAATTAGCCTACGAAAACAGCACAAAATTAAATGCCAATATGTACGATGCTTGGCTGGGCGCAATAAAAATAGCATCATTACAAAAAAACTACCAAAAAACCATTGAATTGAGCGAAAAAGCCATTGAGTATTTTCCAAATATTGCCTTGTTATATTATTATGTTGCAAATGGCAATAACAATTTATTACAACACAATAAAGCCAATGAGTTTGCCGTTAATGGCTTAAGATATGTGATTGAAGATAAGGATAAAGTTTTATTATTGATAGAAAAAAGCATAGCATTGTATAAGCTGCAAAAATATACTGAAGCGCAAAATAGTGCTTTAGAAGCAAAAGCTTTGCCAATAGAAAATGCACAACTTTTTGATATTTTAGGTAATATTTATTTTAAACTGAATGAACCTACAAAAGCTTTGGAAAACTGGCAACAAGCCAAAACTATGGGACTAAAAAATGAATGGATTGATAAAAAAATTGCAGATAAAAAATTGTATGAATAAATGGATAGCTTATAGCCTTACTTTGGTATTATTGATTGCAAGTTTTACGGCTTGTAAAAGTAAGAAACAATTAGCTGCACCCAAACCAATGTCTAAAGATACTGCTGTTATTGTAAAAACAGATACCAAAGCAGCCGAAAAATTATTAAGCAATACGCTTACCAATTGGCAATATTTTTCCGCAAAGGCAGATGTAGATTTTGATAACGGAAGCACCTCTATGGGTGTAGATGCCAATATTAGAATGCTTAAAGACTCGCTTGTATGGATAAATGTAAGTAAATTAGGATTTCAAGCAGCAAGAATATTAATTAACAAAGACTCTTTAGTTGTAATGTTTATATTAGAAAAAAAATATGATGTATATTATGCCAAAGATATTGAAAAACTATTAGGTGTTGAGCTTTCTGTTGGACAAATACAAAACCTATTGTTAGCCAAGCCCTTGTTTGCTCTGCAATTATTTGATTTGGTAAAAAATACAGATACTGAAATAGAAATTAAAGATAACTCGCACGATAAATTTACACTGAACCATTATTACCAAAAACAGTTTTTAATCATTAATAAAACAAGATTAGATGATAGAACAGCGCCACACTATGCCCAAGTGTTGTACAATAGTTTTAGCAGTGTAGGCAATCATAATTTTCCATATAAATTAGCTATGGAAACATACAATGGTAAATCTAAAACCAGTATTAGTATTAGCTTTGAAAAACCCGATTTTGAAACCGTAGCTACCTTTCCTTTTTCTATTCCACCAAGTTATGAGCGTAAATAGAAAACATATTTTGATATTGGTATTATTTTCTATTGCAGGAAATTCTTTTGCCCAAACCTCTCGTAAAGATTTAGAAAAACAACGCAAAAAAACAGAAGAGCAAATAGCCATAACAAAAAAAATTCTGAAAGAAACAAGCAATAAAAAAGCAAAAAATCAAAATGAACTTAAATCTATAGCAAGGCTTATAGAAACAAGAGAGGAGCTAATAGGTAATATTAACCAAGAAATAGCCTTTGTAAACCAAGATGTAGAAGGCAAAAAAAATGAAATAGACAGCATAAATTCTCAATTGGAAACAGAGAAACAGAATTATGCCAAAGCCATTGTTACAGCCTATAAAAATAAAAAAGTGTATAACAATACTTTGTATTTATTTGCTGCCAAATCTTTCAATCAATTGTTTCAACGTTTAAAGTTTATTCAGTATCTATCGGTAGCGCAAACCAAGTTTTTAGCTAAAATAAATGAGAAAAAAATTGCTTTAGAAACCAAACTGAGAGAACTCTTAGGCTTAAAAGAAACCAAAGTAGAATTGGTAAACAATAAAGCAAGCGAGGTAAAAGAACTTGAATCGGACAAAGCTCAAAAAAACAAAACCATTCAATCGCTACAAGGCAAAGAAGCCGAGCTACAAATAGAACTTAATAAACAGAAAAAAGCCAAAGAAAACTTAAATGCCCAAATTAACAGTATTATAGCCAAAGAAATAGCCGAAGCAAAAAAGAAAGCCAAAGAACAAGCCGCCAAAAAAGCCAAAACAAATACTACCACTACAAAGCCCAACGAAAAAACACCCGATAAAACCCCTGTAGCAAAAGAGCCAACCCTAACCCCCGAAGCCAAATTGGTGTCCGATAATTTTGCCGCCAATAAAGGCAAGCTGCCTTGGCCTGTGGAAAAAGGCTTTATTAGTGAAAGATTTGGCACGCATGCCCATGCCCAGCTTGAGCAAGTAATGATACAAAACAATGGCATAGATATTCAAACATCGGCAGGGGCTACAGCCCGTTGTGTGCAAAAAGGCACGGTTGCTGCTATTATCAGTATTCCAGGAATGGGCAGAACAGTATTGGTAAATCATGGCGAGTATTTTACAGTGTATTCTAAATTGCAAAGTGTAAGTGTGGCACAAGGGCAAGAATTAAGCCTAAAACAAACCATTGGCAGTATTGCCCAAAATGAAGATGGCGCAACAGAAATACATTTTGAAATATGGCTTAATCAAGATAAACAAAACCCAGAAGCTTGGCTTACCAAACATTAAAAAACATTAAACAGAATGGAAATAAAAACAATAGCAATAGCAGGTAGCGGCACTATGGGTGTGGGTATTGCCCAAGTATGCGCCCAAGCAGAATTTAAAGTATTGCTTTTTGATATTAATACTGATATGCTTGCAAAAGCAGAAAATGGCTTAAAGGCAAGTTTGGCTAAATTGGTAGAAAACCAAAAAATTACCCAACAAAAAGCAGATAGTATAAAAGCCAATATTCAGTTTACAAATGATATTAATTTGCTAAAAGCAGATTTAATTATAGAAGCAATTGTAGAAAAATTAGACATTAAAGTTAATTTATTTAAACAATTAATGGAACTAAATGGCGATAAAACTATTTATGCCACCAATACCTCATCTATTCCTATTACACAAATAGCTGCCCAACTACCATATGCTGAAAATTTAGTAGGCATTCATTTTTTTAATCCTGCTCAAATAATGAAATTGGTAGAAATTATAAAAGGCGCTAAAACCAATGCAGATATAGTAGATATTGCGTATCAATTTGTAAAAAAAATAAACAAAGAACCCGTTATAGCTGCCGATGCACCAGGCTTTATTGTTAATAGAATAGCAAGGCTTTATTATGTAGAAAGTTTAAAAGCTTTGGAAGAAAATGTATGCAGTTTAGAAACCATTGATGCGCTCATGGAATCGTCAGGCTTTAAAATGGGTCCTTTTAAATTAATGGATTTAATAGGTGTAGATACCAATTATTCTGTAACCGAAAGCCAATACCAATTGTTCAACCACGAAGCCCGTTTTCGCCCAAGTAGAATACAAAAACAAAAAGTAGATGCAGGCTTGCATGGCAAAAAAACCAAAGAAGGATTTTATAAATACCAATAAATTATGCGCATAATAATATTTAGCCTTATAGTTAGCTTGGCTTTAAGTTGTAAAGATAGAAGCAATATAAACCCCGACCCAATTGCCAATGTTCCTGTAAATGTTACCATTAATTTGGCATTGCCCACATATTTTCATTTGCAAAACATCAATACCTTTGTGTATGAACCCGGAGGTGTTAAAGGATTAGTTGTTGTTCATCATCCAGATGATAATTTTTATGCTTTCGATAGAAATTGTAGTTTTCAACCCTCCGTATCGTGTGCAAAAATAGAAGTTGACTCTTCTTTTTACCAATTTAGGTGTGGCGAAACAAAAAATACAGGCTTTCAAAAGTGTTGCGATTCAAGATTTAATTTTGATGGCTCGGTAGCGCAATCGCCTGCCCAGTATGGTTTACGCTCTTATTTGGTAACAAAAGATGGAAACTTAATAACCATTTCAAATTAATTTTTTATAAAATTGTTGTTAAAATTAAACCTTTTTATATATTTGTTGCCAATTGTAAAATTAAAGTCAAAAAAATACACAGCTTATGATAATGAAAAAATTACTACTTACTTTACTCGTTTTTGTATGTTTAATAAATGTACAAGCGCAAACAGCCGATAGAAGACTCGGTATTGAGGTTAATGGCGGAATAAATGAATACCAAGGCGACTTAGGTTCTGCTTTGTACTTTGCACGTGGTCCTGGCTATCAAGGCATTGGAGCATCTATTAGTTACTATCTTTCGCCAATGATAGATGTTTGCCTATTTGGTTCCGGTGGTGATGTTGGTTATTTTACCACACATCCTTTTGCATCTCCTCAATTTAGAGACCAATATTTTAAAACAAATTTGGCAACAGTTAATGGCGGTTTAAGAATAAAATTATTAAAAGACAAACCATTTACACCATATATTATGCTTGGTGCAGGCGGTGTATATTTACATAGCAAAGTTAGTAAAAGCCCAGATGCATACACAGGAGCTGCTGGTAATTTAGCTGGTGGATTTGGTTTTCAATACATGTTTAACGAAAAAATAGGTGTTCGTTTACAATCCATGTTCAATTACACTTTTAATGATATATGGGATGGCGAACCTTTTTCTTACCTAACACATACAAGAAATAAAAACAACGATTTATTTGCCTACCATTCATTAGGTATTGTATATACTATGCCTTATGGCGATGCAGCTGCAGGAAGCGGAACAGGTAAAATTAAAGACAAAGACAAAGATGGTGTAGCTAATGATTTGGATAAATGCCCAAAAACACAACCTTGGGAATTACCTGTTAATGAGCAAGGTTGTCCTAAAGATTCTGATTTGGATACAATACCAGATTACCAAGATAGCTGTCCTTATGTATGGGGTCCTCGCAAATTTAAAGGTTGCCCAGATACAGATAAAGACGGTATAGAAGATAAATTAGATGCTTGTCCTAAAAATGCTGGTCCTGCGGAAAACCAAGGTTGCCCAGATACAGATGGCGATGGCGTATTAGATAAAGACGATGAATGCCCAGCAGTTAAAGGTTCAAAAGAATTTAAAGGCTGCCCTGATACAGATGGCGATGGTGTAGAAGACAGAAAAGACAAATGTCCAACTGTTGCTGGTGCTATAGCGGGCGAAGGTTGCCCAGATACAGATGGCGATGGTGTATATGACAATAAAGATGTATGCCCTAAAGTAGCAGGAACTATCGAAAACAAAGGTTGTCCTGAAATTAAAAAAGAAGTTGTTGAAAAAATAGCTTTAGCAGCAAAAGGTATTTATTTTGAAACAGGTAAAGATGTAATTAAAGCAGAGTCTTTTGATGATTTAGATGCTTTAGTTAAAATTTTGAATGAATATCCAGAAGCCAATGTAGCTATTGAAGGTCATACAGACAATGTAGGCGACAAAGCTAAAAATTTAGAATTATCTCAAAACCGTGCCAATTCAGTAAAAGCTTATTTAATAGGCAAAGGTATTGCAGCATCAAGATTAACCTCTACTGGTTTTGGAGATACCAAACCAATTGCCGACAATGCTACCAAAGCAGGTAAAGCTAAAAACAGAAGAGTTTACTTCCAATTGGCATACTAAAATAGCAGAAAATTATAACAGAAAAGCCTTCCAATATTGGAAGGCTTTTTTTATTGAAACAAATCCTTAAATCCTATTTGGGCGTACCCCTAAAGGGTCGGGCAACTGCGAAGCACTCTTGAATGCAATTGAAAAACGAATAATTTAATGAAAAATTCGCTATTACTCCTCGCTACGCTGCGGGGTAGCCGCTTCAACATAGCGAAGCGATTCACGAATGCCAATAAAAAAAACAATAATATAATGAGTAATCCCTTACGCATTAGGACACTGAGCTTGTCGAAGTGCCGCCTGTTGTACCTTTAGTATAGTTTAACAATAAATTAATTTGCATAATTAAAGTAATATGCTTTACATTTGTTAAAAAATATTAAGAACAAAAAAATAGAACAACATAATTAACACACACTAAAACTGTTGCTCTTCAAGGTGTTTTTCACCTTGAAGCCACTATTTTTGAAAAATATATAATTAAAACTATTATTTTTGCTATGCAATGAAAAGTATATATCCCCACTTTTTTACAGCCACAATAAAAGATTGGATACATGTATTAAAAGAAGATGAGTATAAAAATATCATTACAGATAGTTTGCAATTTTTAGTTTCCGAAAAACGTATAAAAGTATATGCCTTTGTTATAATGCCTAATCATTTTCATATAATTTGGCAAATGTTGGGCGAAAATTTATACAGCAATGTGCAACGAGATTTTTTAAAATATACTGCCCAACGTATTAAACACGAATTATTAAAAACAGATGCTAAAATATTACATCTGTTTGAGTCGAACAATAAAGATAGAAAGTATCAAATATGGAAATACAACTCGCTTTCTATTGAATTATACAGCAAAAGTGTGTTTGAGCAAAAATTAAATTATACTCATCAAAATCCAATAAAAGAAAAATGGCAATTGGCAAATAATATTGAAGATTACATTTATTCATCTGCTAGCTATTATGTCAATGGGCAATCTGATTTTAAATTTATATGTAATTATTTTGAAGAATGATTTTTTGATTATGATTAAAGTAAGATGTTTTGGTTTCAAGAATTTCGGCTTCAAGGTGAAAAACACCTTGAAGGGCAGCATGATTAAAGTAAGATGTTTTGGCTTCAAGAATTACGGCTTCAAGGTGAAAAACACCTTGAAGGGCAGAGGCTGCCTTTTTTTATGCCCAAGCCTTAAAAATGAGCGTAGCATAACGAAGCGTATAACCTTTTCTGATACTCTTATTCCTGTTTACACAATATAATGGATACTCCCATCTTAAGCGTAGCAAAATCCTCCTTTGCGTCTTTGCATGAATAAAAACCAACAACCCCAAGTCCTCCGTCTCCCAACCCCAACCAAATACAGAAATCCCCCTTTGCGTGCCAATTATAGGTGATACAATTGCCTTGCTTCGTATCATCAAGAAACAACTTATTTCTTTTCCCTACTTCTCCACATTATTATTTCATTTTGGTATAATCCCTTAATTTTGCCAAATTTTAATTTTAAATGCCTAAAGACAATTCCATTAAGTCAGTTTTAATTATCGGTAGTGGTCCTATCGTTATCGGTCAAGCCTGCGAGTTCGATTATGCAGGTAGCCAAGCCTCTCGCTCTTTAAGAGAAGAAGGTATAGAGGTATCGCTTATCAATAGCAATCCTGCTACTATAATGACAGATAATGTTACAGCCGACCATATATATTTACTCCCATTAAACTGCAATTCATTAGAAATAATTTTAAAAGAAAGACAAATAGATGCCGTATTGCCCACAATGGGCGGACAAACAGCACTAAATCTTTGTATAGAGGCAGAAGATATTGGGCTTTGGGAAAAATACAATGTACGTATTATAGGCGTAGATACCGCAGCCATTCAAAAAACAGAAAACCGTGAATTATTCAGAAAACTAATGATAGATATTGGCATAGGTGTGGCCAAAAGTCGCACAGCCAATTCATACTTAGAAGGCAAAGAAATAGCCCAAGAAATAGGCTACCCATTGGTTATACGCCCATCGTTTACCTTGGGCGGCACAGGGGGTGGCTTTGTAAAAAACAAAGGCGAATTAGATGATGCCCTAAAAGCAGGTTTAGAGGCATCGCCCACCCACGAGGTATTGGTGGAGCAAGCCGTATTGGGTTGGAAAGAATACGAATTGGAAGTATTGCGAGACAATGTACAAAACATAACCGTAATATGCACCATAGAAAACCTCGACCCAATGGGCATTCATACAGGTGATAGCATTACCATTGCCCCTGCTATGACATTGAGCGATACCTGTTTTCAAAAAATGAGAGATATGGCATTTTTAATGATGCGTAGCATTGGCAACTTTGCAGGCGGCTGCAATGTTCAGTTTGCTGTTAATCCAGAAAATGAAGATATTATAGCCATTGAAATAAATCCAAGAGTATCGCGCTCAAGCGCATTGGCAAGCAAAGCTACAGGCTACCCAATTGCTAAAATAGCAGCCAAATTAGCAATCGGCTACAATTTAGATGAGCTTAAAAATCCTGTAACCAAAACCACATCTGCCTTTTTTGAACCAGCCATAGATTATGTGATTATAAAAATACCCCGTTGGAATTTTGATAAATTTAAAGGTGCAAATAAGCAATTAGGTTTACAAATGAAATCTGTAGGAGAGGTAATGGCAATAGGCAGAAGCTTTCAAGAAGCCTTGCAAAAAGCTTGTCAAAGTTTAGAAATACGCAAATTTGGCTTGGGGGCAGATGGCACAGGCACACGCAATTTAGATGAAATAACCCATAGCTTAGAAAACCCAAGCTGGGATAGATTATTTCATTTAAAAGATGCCGTAGAACTGGGCATACCTTTAACATCTATACAAAAAATAACACGCATAGATAGATGGTTTCTTGAACAAATACTCGACCTTGTAAATACCGAAAAAGAAATTCGTAGATTTACATTAGAAACCCTACCCGAAAGCCTAATATTAAAAGCCAAACAAAAAGGGTATAGCGATTATCAAATTGCTTTTTTACTAAAAAACTGTACAGAAGACGAAGTATATGATAAACGCAAAAAATTAGGCATTACACGCACCTATAAAATGGTAGATACTTGCGCTGCCGAGTTTCCATCGCCTACCAATTATTTTTACTCCTGCTTTGAGGGCGAAAACGAAAGCCTTGTTTCCGATAAAAAGAAAGTCATTGTATTAGGCAGCGGACCAAATAGAATAGGGCAGGGCATAGAGTTTGATTATAGCTGTGTGCATGGATTATTAGCAGCCAAAGAAAGCGGCTACGAAGCCATAATGATAAACTGCAATCCTGAAACCGTAAGTACAGATTTTGATATGGCAAACAAGCTGTATTTTGAGCCTGTTTATTGGGAGCATGTAAGAGAAATTATAGACCTTGAAAATCCCGAAGGCGTTATTGTACAGCTTGGCGGACAAACAGCCTTAAAAATAGCCCAAAAACTGCACGAAAAAGGCATCAACATAATAGGTACAAGTTTTCCAGATATGGATATGAGCGAGGATAGAGGCTTGTTTAGCGATTTGTTAAAGAAATTGGATATTCCCTACCCAAAATATGGTGTTACAGAAACGGCAGAAGAAGCCGTAAGAATAGCCAACGAGGTAGGTTATCCTGTACTTGTGCGCCCAAGCTATGTGCTAGGAGGGCAGGGTATGAAAATTGTAATTAACGATGAAGATTTAGAAGCTGCTGTTATAGGTTTATTAGGCGATTTGCCAGGCAATAGAGTGCTAATAGACCATTTTTTAGATAGAGCTGAAGAGGCAGAATGCGATGTAATATGCGATGGCGAAGATTACCATGTGATAGGCATGATGGAACATATAGAGCCAGCAGGTATTCATAGTGGCGATAGCCATGCAGTATTGCCCCCTTTTAGCCTAAGCGAAAGTGTAAAACAGCAAATGGAAGAGTATAGTAAAAAATTGGCTTTCAATATGAATATTAGAGGTTTGTTGAATATACAATTTGCCATAAAAAACGAAAAAGTATATGTTATAGAAGCCAACCCAAGGGCAAGCCGCACAGTACCTTTTATTTGCAAAGCCTACGATGTGCCATACATTAATATAGCCACAAAAGTAATGCTTGGTGTTAATAAGCTAAAAGACTTTACCATTGTGCAAAAACCCAAAGGTTTGGCTATAAAAATACCTATATTTTCTTTCAGCAAATTTCCAAATGTAAACCGAGAGCTTGGACCCGAAATGAAAAGCACAGGCGAAGCTATACTATTTGTAAAAGACATTAAAGACCCCGAGTTTAGAGAAATTTACAGCAAAAAAAGCATGTATTTGAGTAGGTAAGGTAAATTTATTCTCTGACTTTCTCTTTTTAAAATATCCAACCAAAAAAAATCCCCTTACACTTTCATGCAAGGGAATTTTTCAATTATACAAAACTACTACGTTTGTGCTTTTGAATGTAAATTACTGTTTCAATAATTTAATGTTTTTAGTTTCAGATTCTGTTACAATGTTTACGTTGTAAATACCATTTTCAAGTTCAGCTAAGTTTATATTTTGGCTAGTGGTTATTTCTTTTACAAATACCTCTTTGCCCATTGCATCTGTTATAGTTACTGTTGCTTTTTCAGTTTCAGCAGGAAGGCTAATATTTAAGATAGAGCTTGTTGGGTTTGGGTAAATTGCTATACTATTATTTACTAAATTAAAATTAACTAATTGCACATTTGTACTATTAGATTTACCATTATAATCTACTTGTTTAATTCTATAAAATGCCGCTGGCGTTCTATTGGCAATGGCATTGTCTGTGTATTGGTAGTTTTGCGCTTCATTACTGTTGTTATTGGCTTTTACTGTACCTATTTTTATAAAGCTAACACCATTTAAGCTGCGTTCTATTTCAAAATGGCTATTGTTTATTTCCGATACTGTTTGCCATTTTATAAGAGCAGTATTGTTGGAAGCTTTTTTAGCTGTAAAGCTAATAAAATTAACAGGCAATGGAATAGCAGGAATTAAACTACCAAAAGTAAAGGGGCTAAAATCATTCACATTTGTAGAAGTAACCCAACCTTGGTTGTTAAAACTATTTGCAGTATTGCCCATATCTTCCCATTTATTGGTATAATAATTAAAATGTGCTACCCTTAAATCATTGGCATTTTGCATTAAATCTATACCACTTAATTCTGTATCTTCCCAATACAATTTTATATCGGCACTACCCCCATCGGGTCCTATATCCCAATATTCTTTAACACTTACATTGTTAAGTGGTGCTGTTGTATCATAATTTCCGAAGCCAGCATCAAAATACTCTGCACCACAAGTAGTCCCACTAAAGTTTTCGATACCACAACGTGCCCATTTTGTACCTTTACCAGTAGGAAAAATAAAATTGGTACTACCATATTTTTGCACCCTACAAGCAGCAAAACTTTCAGTATTTCCTTCTGTGCTGCTGCCTCCATTCATTATTTCTAAACTACCTCCTCCATTTATTGGGTCTTTTCTTATTATACCTTTTGTAAATTCAACATGATTTTTTACTTCTATTCCTCCATAACCGTCAAACAAAACTATTCCGCTTGGTTTATTTATTTCAACATTAAAAGCTCTTGGAATACAATTTATAATTTTATTGGTATCTGTACCTGTTAATATTATTTTGCCGCTATCTGCTTTAAAAGATTGAATTTGTGCGGTTTGTATATTGCCATATAGTTTTAAAATACCCCCTTTCATTAGCAATTTACCACCATGTAAAATAGTAATATGATGGCATTTGAAAGTTTGATTGGGTTTTATGGTTAATACTGCCCCACTTTTTATAACGATATTGGTAAATGAATCGGGTAGGGTGCCGCTATACCAATTGCCACAATGAAAACCGCTGCTGTCTTTGGCATCATTGGTCATGGTATCGTTATAACCAGCTAAAGTTGCCATATTACATACAGGGCGAGAAGCACTTATGGCAAAACGAAAAGTATCTTCATTTAAAGCGTTGCTTACTATGTTTACAATAGCATTGTATGTACCTGTGGTACTGGCAGTAAATTTAATATACAATTTGCCACTGCTGCTATCAGCTATTTTTGCAGGGGAGCTTACCACACTAAAATTGGCAGCATCTGTACCTGTAAAATATACATTGTTAATGTTAAGGGTATCAGTTCCTGTGCTTTCTATGGTATAGCTGCGTGTGGCATTTATGTATTGATTGCCAAAATGGGTGCTATCTGCAAGGCTTGGGCTATTATTATTGTAGGCTATGTTTTGGTTATTGCCTTTTACGTTTATATACTGTTCAAAATATCGAAATACTCTAATAACTCCCCTCGAAACACCACCGCCACTTGCATTTTCGGCATTGGTTACAAAAATTTTGCCATTGTTACTTAACATAGTGAATATTCCATCATATCCAACGCCAGTTATAGGGTTGGTATATGGTTTCCAATTGATACTACCAGTATCTTCAAATATCCTTGCAGTGCCGCTATTGCTATTATACTGTACATAGCCCGATACGGCTCTTTTCCCATCACCATTTATCCATATAGAATTGCTGTTATAAAATTGTCCTTTCTGCACCCAAGTACCACTTGTTTCTTTAAACACTTTGCTTTCATTAAGATATGTATAATTAAAACCCACCACTGTGCCATCGTAGTTTATGCAAAAACTTTTTCCTAAATTGTCATAAAAGTTGCCAATAAAATCACTCCCCACTTGTGCCCAAGTGCCCGAATTGTTTCTAAACACCATGGCTTTCCCTCTTTCATTGCTAAGATCATAATTGGGTGCGCCTAAAATCAAAGAATTGCCATCACCACTTAGTTCTACAAAATCAGGTGAATCATCATTTGTTGTAGAAGACATGGCATTGCCTACTTGAGTCCAGGTGCCCGATACTAATTCATATACTTTTAATTCACCTCTAAAATTTGTACCTGCAAATTTTTCTAATATGGCTATTTTAGAACCATTATCATTGATAGAAACACCTATTCCATATCCCAAATTAAAAAGGCTGCTTGAAAAAGTAGTTCCCACTTGATTCCAAGTGCTGCCATCCCAATCAAACACTTTGCATTCTCCATAGTTTGCATTGGCATAAGGAGAAGAATAAATAATTCTATTGCCATCGTAACTTAAATCTACCGAATGTCCAAGACCCTCGTAAGCATTGCTACCTAAAAAACTGCTGCCCATTTGCTGCCAAGTATTATTGCTAAAACGATAAACAGAAAGTTGTCCTCCAAAAGTATTGTAGCCCAAGTCTGAAATAGCAAGGGTTTTACCATCTCCACTCAAATAACTTTTATGATAACTTCCGCCATAATCGTAGCCGCCATTAAATGAAGCGCCTTGTTGAAGCAACTGTGCCTGTATGCCATTAATAAAAATAAAGGAAAGCAGTAATAGTAATTTTGTTTTCATGTCTTAATGTTTTAAAATGTTTAGGCAAATATATTGTCTTTTTAAAATTAAATTTATAGGGGTTAATCCCTATATTAGGGTTTAAAATTTTTCTTTTTTAAATAAGATAAATGCAAATAGAATGCAGCCTATTATTACCAGTATTTGTACCATAGTTTTTTGTTTCTTATGGTACAACATTATAGCAATAAAAATTTAAAGAAAATAGGGGGTAACCCCTATTTAGTTGAGCCTTTTTATATTTGGTTTATGTTTAGTTTCTGCCAATTTTAGTTATTTATTGTTTCAATAATTTAATATTCTTAGTTTCTGTTTCGGAGGTAATATTGATGCTGTAAATACCGATTGAAAAAGAACTTAAATCTATTGTATTGTTGGTGATAACACCAACAATGGCAGTGTGTACCAACTTGCCCATTGCATCTGTTATAGTTACAGTTGCTTTTTCAGTTTCAGCAGGCAGGCTAATGTTTAAGATTGAACTTGCAGGATTTGGGTAAATAGCTATACCATTATTTACTTGATTAAAATTAACTAATTGCACATTTGTAATTGTACTTTTACCATTATTATCTACTTGTTTTATTCTATAAAAAGCTTTAATAGCTCCGCCTGAAATTGTATTATCAATGTATTGGTAGTTTTGAATTTTATTGGCATTTCCATTTGCATTTTTTGTACCAATTTTTATAAAGTTTTTACCATCTAAGCTGCGTTCTATTTCAAAATGGCTATTGTTTATTTCTGATGCTGTTTGCCATTTTATAAGCGCAGTGTTGTTAGAAGCTTTTTTAGCTGTAAAGCTAATAAAATTAACAGGCAAAGGTATAGCAGGCGTTAAACTACCAAAGGTAAAAGGGCTAAAATTATTTACATTGGCAGATGTAACCCAACCTTGGTTGTTAAAACTATTGGCAGTATTGCCCATATCTTCCCATTTTTCATAATCATAATTAAAATGTGCTACTCTTAAATCGTTTGGATTTTGGCTTAAATCTATACCGCTAAATTCTATGTTTTCCCAATGTAAAGAAACATCTGCACTGCCGCCATCTGTGCCAATATCCCAATATTCATTTACGCTTACATTGTTAAGTGGGGCTGTGGTATCATAATTGCCATACCCTTCTATAAAATACTCTGCACCGCAGGTAGAGCCTGTAAAATTACTTATTGCACAACGTGCCCATTTGTTTGCTTTTCCTACAGGGAATATAAAATCTGTATTGCCATATTTTTGCACTCTACAAGCAGCAAAACTTTGTGGATTGCCTTCCGAGCTGCTACCTCCATTCATTATTTCAATGCCTAAGCCAATACTCGTTTTTCTAACAATGCCTTTTATAAAATTGATATTGTTTTTTATTTCCAATCCACCATATAAATCTAACAATACTATGCCACTTGGCTTGTTTATTTCTAAATTAAAAATACGTGGAATACAATCTAAAATTTTATTGGTATCTGTGCCAGAAAGTACTATTGTGCCACTATCTGCAAATAAGGCTTGTGCTTGCTCAGTATAAATATTCCCATAAATTTTTAAAACACCACATTTCATTAAAAGTTTGCCACCATTCAAAATGGTAAGATTATGACATTTCAGTATTTGTCCGCTTTTTATAGTTGCTACTTTTCCTGCATCTATTACTACATCTGTCATAGAATCTGGTATTTCAAAACGATGCCAATTAGAACAACTCATCCAATTACTATCGTTTAGTGTATTTTTCATTGTATCTGCATCCGTAAGTTGGCTAATTGGGCATTTTGTATTGTTTATTATTATATCAAAATTATAGTTTGGAATATCACAATTATTGCTAAAAATATTAACAGTTGCATTTCTAATTCCAAAACCATTTGGCGTATATACTACCTGCAATTGAGCAGAATCTAATCCAAAAATAGTATCTATAGCATGAACAATATTAAAATCTGAGGCATTAGCTCCTGATAATTGAATATTGGAAATAGCCAAAGGATAATTTCCAGTATTAAAAATTTTATAGCTTACAGAAATAGGAGAATTTACAGTTCCAAAATCTGTGCTGTCTGATGCATCTGGTGTAACGTCATTGTCTGAAATTAATGTGTTGTTACCTTCTACTTCTATTTCATTGTCGTTTATTGATAAGTGCAATCTTTCTGTACTATCGCAGCCAGATAAGTTGGTATGTTGCGTGCTATAATTACCAGCAGTATAATAATCTATTCCATTTCTTGTATAAGGCAATGCAGAAGCACAATGGGTAATATAAACATCTGAAGTATTTGGATTTCCTATATTTACAATAAGTTTTGAGTCTAATATAATTGTATCTCCATATAAACAATCTAATTTATTTGATTGCCAATTGTTTATGGTATCCATATTATTTAGTATTAAATTTTTTGAAGAAGCGGAAACATCTTTCACAAAACTTTTTTCTATACTTTCATTAAAATTCCAATGATATACTAAACCTGATGTATCTGTTAATTCACAATTATTCATTTCAGTTTGTAGTTGTGTTTCAGATTTTGCAAAATTCCAAACCCTAATATCATCCATTTTTCCTGCCCCAAAATAAGTATTATTACCCCCAATAAATATATTATTACCAAATGATAAATTTTTGGTAGATGTACCAGAATCAGCATAAACGCCATCAACGTATAATTTCATTGTGGTATTACTATCCGTTTTATGCCAAGTAGCAGCCAAATGATGCCAACTATTGTTTGCAAAAGATTGTGAAGCTATATTATCGGCAAAATCATAAGGTCCGTTACTGTATCTAAAATGAAAACCTACTGCAGGATGCAATGAAATATAAAAAGAATTTACATTGTTAGGAGGTAAGTTATTTCCAAATAAAATATCATCATTATGTGTCCAATAATCTTTTTGCACCCATGCCTCCCATGTTCCTTTTGAAGAATCTATGCTGCCTGTTGCCGTTAAATAATCATTTGTTCCATCAAAATACATAGAAGCACCTGTATTGTTTTGAGAGGATAAGCCCAATAATCTTGTTGAATTGATTATACTCGTGTTTATATATAAAGTTCCTCCATTACCTATTAAACTATCTGATATTACTTTATTATTTGTTAAATCTATTACCCAATATTTTTTATATTTTGAAGTATTATTTATTTCTATTCTTAAAAGTCCACTATCGCAAATATTTGTATTGCCAGCATTAATATTAATGGTGCTATAGCCCGAACCAGAGCCAGTAGAACCAGAGCCATTAGAACCAGAACCTGTGGAGCCAGAACCTGTAGATCCAGTTGAGCCAGACCCTGAACCACTATCTATAAATGTGAAACCATATTTTTTTATTGCTAAAGGTTTTAATAAAATGTCATATTTGCCAGAATTAGGCTTATTAAAAGAAATAATTCCACCTCCACTTCTTTCTATATTTTTTATTTTATGTTTAGCATTTCCTATAATAGGCAGTATAAATATAGTAATAATAAGTAATAAATGTTTCATAATTTTATTTTTTTGAATTTATGGAACAAATATCAAATCATAAAATTTAATATCATATAGGGGTTAACCGCTATATTGCAAAGTCAAATATTTTCAAAACAAAGGTTGAAAAACTTTGGCATCGTGGTGTATTGTAAATTTGCTTTCCAGTATCTTAATATGCTTATCAAAAACATACAGTTTCCAATTACCCTCTTCCATTGGAGAACCCTCATTTAAGGCTAGCCAAGTATAATTCCATCCTGCTTTACATTCAACATTGTAGCTAAATTTTTTTCCTGATGGTGAAACCCATTGATACAATAAAATTTTGTCAATAGGATATGGATTAATACTGCTAAATGCAATAATATTTTCATTGGGATGAAGGGTTTCTAATCCTACAAATCCAATTTTATCTTTTATGCCATACATCATTTTTGTAGGACCTGAAATGTATTGATAGGGTGTAATTAAAGTTGCATTTTTATCAATAATAAAATTTCCTTTTAAAATTTCCTTCCCATCTTTTTTTAATATACAAGTCCATTTGCCTTCTTCAAGTATTCCTTCTCTTTCAAATGTACGCCACGCACTACTCCATAGCTTATTTAAGTAAAATTCAGTAGAAATAATTTTGCCACTGGGAGATATCCATTGACACTCCAGCCTTTCTTCATTGGCATAAGGATTTAATTTTAAATAAGCATATAGTTTTTCATTTGGATTTATTTTTTGTAATGGATTAAATTCATCTTTTTCATTAATATTTCCAAATGTAATATTAATTGGACCCTCTGCTCTTAAATCTTTAATATCTAATTCGTTGGCAGAGGTAGAAGTATAATTAGATAAGTTATTTCTATAAATTTTATTTAATTGAATATACCAATTTGGAATCATTTTATTATAATCGGCTATCATTTCAGGATAGTTTTCTGCCAAATTTATTTGCTCAAATGGGTCGGTTTCTAAATTGAATAAGGAGGGATTTCTACCCTTTGTAATTTCTTCTGTGTATTTCCATTTACCATCAATTAGCCCCCATGTGCCTGGAAAACTGTGTTTATAAAAATAATGAATGCGTTGTTGGTAATTTTCCGAAAATAAATTTTGCCCCATACATTTGCTGTTTTCATTATTCAATATTGAAAGTATGGTTGGCATAATATCGCCTACAGAGCCTTTTTTATTAGAAACTATAAAATTAGATTTAATATTGGGGTTTATTACCATAAAGAAATTACGAATATTTTCTTCGTATAAATAATTGTTATGCAATAAGTTTTGATAATGCCTATCGCCAAAAGACTCGCCATGGTCGCCACTTACACATATTAAAGTATTTTCTAAAAGTGAATTTTGTTTTAAAAAATCAATTAATTTTCCAATAATAAAATCGGAATAATGTATAGCATTTTTGTATTTTATAATATCAGAATTGCCAATAAAAGGACCATTATAAGCACTTGGCACAGAGTAAGGGTGATGTGTGCCAGCATTCATAAACTCTGCAAACCAAGGTGAATTATCTTTTTTATTCATAATCCAATTTTTCATTTTTTCAAAAGGCTCTTTCTCATCTATGCCCCACGAGTTTATTTTGAATTGATTAGTATAATCTCGAGACAATTTTTCAGGCATATATTTTTCATCAAAAGGTTGCAATGAATAAAAAGTGTCAAGGCTTTCAAAATCCATAAATTGGGCTGTAAATAACCCTGTTTGATAGTTCATTTTTTTAAATTCTGAAATTATAGTTGAGCCTTTGTAAGGGTATTTTAATTCTGAGTTAACGCTGCCATAAGTAATACTATTGCCCCCACAAATTAATGGTACATGAGAACGTGTAGTTGCAGGAAAATAATCATAAATAAAAGGAAATAAAACACTATTATTTTTTAATGCATATAAATTGGGGGTTAGTGCAATATCTAAGTCGTTTTTATTGTCTAAAATATTTAATGCTCCTACCGATTCTAATACAATATAAACTACGTTATACTTTTTCTTTTCTGTTAAATATTGATTTGTGTAATTTGTTATTGCATTATCCGTTAAATTATTTTCTCCATATTTTAAAGTTAATAGTTCATTAAAATTTGCATTTGAAAGCAATGAGTCAAAGTTATCTGTATGTTTTGAAAAAATGCTTTCAACCAAGCTAAAAATAGCATTTTCAGACATCTTTTTTGGTTTAAGGAATATAAATCCAAAAATAAAATATATCAATAAACTAAATGCAATAAATGCGCTTCTTTTTATAGGTTTTGTAATATATGTATTTTCAATCTTAGTATATTTATAAAAACTAAAAATAATGATTAAACTTATTGCAATTAAATTGATATAAAATGATATATCAATTACCGATACTAAAGAATCTTTGAGTAAATCAATGCTAATATTTTGTCCTTCTGGGTTAAAGCCCAAACGAAAATTGGTAAAATATATGGCATAAAATAATTGATTAAATGTAAAATAAACTAAAATTATAAAAAACAAAACTAAAACAGCCCATTTGCCTATTTTTTCAAGTAAGATAATTACAACTAAAAATAAGATTAAAAACAAAATATTATATACTTGTCCAAATATTAATTTTAATATTTCAATACTAAAAGACGCTCCTAAGTAGATTGCTTTTATGGTATTTTCTAATGCTAATAACAACATAAAAATACCCATTAACTTTAGTATAAATATGCTAAAATTTGATATTTTTAAGTTTCTTACTTTTAGCATAGTATCGTTTTTATTTTTTACAGTTAAAAATAAATGCAGGCGGAAAATTCAGGAATGTAAATTCTGTTTTTATATTGCTATAATTAATTGTAATTTCTTTTTTTAACAATATTGAATATTTGTATTGAATAAATTGACCATTTGGGGCTAATAATTCATATATTACATTTAAAATTTTAGCTCTTAAAGATAATCTAAAATTAGAAAGAGGTATAGAGGAAATAACACAATCTATTTGCTTAACACCTAATTTTTTTAAATCAAATGCCATATTCTCTGCTGTAGAATTTAGAATTATAACTCTTTTATCACAAATTTTTTTAGATATTTCAGTGTAAAAATTAATGTTTTTTTCAAAAATTATAAACTTAGCATTAGCGTTTAAATTATTAATAATATCGAAAGTAAAAGCCCCTTTACCCGCTCCAATTTCTACAATGGTAGTACAATTCTTAAAATCTATTTTTTTAATTATTTTTTTTGTTAAATAACCAGAACTTGTCATTAATGCTCCAACAGATTTATATGATTTAAAAAACTCAATAATAAATATACTATTTCGCTTTATTTTTATATTGGGCTGTATTAGTGTTTCCATTTTTAATTAAACAAAAAGCGCACCTCTGTGCCTTTATCTTCTTCGCTGAATATTCGCATTTCAATTTTTTGTGCTTTACAAAATTGAAAAGCCAAACGCATGCCTATACCTGTTCCTTTTTCCTCGTTTGTGCCATAATTAGCTATGGTGTTATCGCCTCTTTCCAATGCAGTTTTTTGTTGGTGGCTCATGCCTTTGCCAGTATCTTTTATGGTTAATACATTTTCAATAAAACTAATTGTAATTTCCGAATCCGAGTAAGAAAACTTTATGGCATTGCTCAACACATTGCGCAAGCAAAATAAAAATTTACTGTAATGTACATTTACAAAAATGGTATCTAACTCTTGCAATATGTTAATGCTTACTTGTTTTAGCTCGCTTTGAATTTTTACATCTTGTATGGCTTGTATAACAATAGGCAATAGTTCTTCTTTTTTAATATTAATATCGGTTTCTAAATTTTTTGTACTCCAAAGTAATAGGTTTTCTAATAAGGCAGAAGTATTGGAGAGCGATTGTTGTATTTGTGCATTGTGGGCTTCCAATACTTTGGGCGATAAGCCTTTGTTTTTAATAAATAAAAGCGTTTGCAAATTGGTTAGTGGCGAGCGCAAATCGTGGCTTATAATACTAAACAATTCATCTTTAAATAAATTGCTTTTTTCAAGTTCAATTTTTTGTTGGGTTATTTGTGCATTCAGTTTTTCAACTTTACGTTTGTTTTTATACATTAAAAATGCAAAAAAACTGATGATAGAAACCACTGTAATTCCCAATAAAATTGATAATTTTAATTGTTTGGTTTTATTTGTTTTTTCTAATTCAAGTTGTTTGTTTTTATCGTCTTTAATTTTTGTTTCGTATTTTTCTTGTAGGTCTAAAAATTCTTTTTTAATCCCAAGATTCATTATAGAGTCAGATAGTATTTTTAAATTTATTTGTTGGTTATAAGCTTCTTTAAAATTGCCTTTTGCTATATAAATATTGCTTAATATTTCTGCATTTATTATTTGTTCGTTGAGCAAAGAAAAATTTTCTGCAAGCGCCTTTGCTTTTAAAGCATAATACAAAGCAGAATCTAAGTTATTTTTATCATAAAATGCAATAGCCATTTTTCTGTTTTGTTCCGAAATAAAACGAGGATTTGAAGATTGATTTTTTTCAACCACCAAAGATTTTCTTATCATTTCTGCTTCAGTATTTTTATTTTCGGCAGCAAGCAAATCGGCTTCAGAGCTTTTTAAAGAATTTAAGGTAGAAAGTGTAAAAGATTTATTCACTAATTTTTTTGCTTTTTGCAAATATTGTTTTGCATTTTCTATTTTTTTTAATTTAACCAATGTTTCAAATATATTAATATAAGCAACGGCTTGTGCTTCTGGGTCGTTGTTTTTAGCACTAAAATTGGCATACAATTCAAAATATTGGATGGCTTTTTCATGGTTTTTCATTTCAATATAGCAAGCGGCAATTATATTGTATGCATCGCCAATAAAGGCAGTGTTGCCAATGCTTTTCATATAATTTATATTGTCGTAAGCAAGTTTAGATGCTGTTTTAAAATCGCCTTTTAAATAATAGGTATTTAGCAATGTGCTGCGGGCAGTCAATATGCCTTTTTCATAGTTGATATTATTGGCATACTGCAAGCCCTCTTTTAGGCTTTGTATGGATTCGTCCATTTTGCCAGCAAGCTGATAAGTGGTGCCATCTGTAACTTTTAGCACATACAAAAAACGGTCGAAACCAATTTGTTTTGCCAGTTCAAAACCTTTTTTGGAGTAGGCTATGCTTTTATCAACATTGGTTTGCGAAAATGTCCAAGCTAATTTATAGTATTTTTTTACTTTTATAGAGTCTAAATCGGTCCAATTGGAGCTATTTACTTCAGTTTCTAATTCCTCAATACTTTGCCCTTGAGAAAAACAAAAAAAAGGAAAAAGAAATAAAGCAATTAATAAGTTTTTAATCATAAAATTAGATATTAAATAAATTTCTATTTTCTAATGCAAATTTTACCAACGAGTTTTTACCCTCTAAATTCAATTTCTTGGCTATATTACTTCTATGGTTATCTACTGTTTTAATGCTAATAAAAATTTCGGCAGCTATTTGGGCAGAGGTTTTTCCTTGGGTAATAAATTTTAAAATTAATTTTTCTGTAGCGGTTAATTTTTCTATTAAAACAGAATTTTTTTGATTGCTTTCTGTTAGTGTTTTTAAAATATTTTTACTGGTATATACTTGCCCTTGTTGCACAGCAGCAATACAAGCCAAAAGCTCTTCTATAGCCTTATCTTTTTGCAAATAGCCTAATACCCCACAAGCCATAGCATCGTCATAGTATTTTTTTTCTTTATGCGATGTTAAAATAATAAACTTTGTTGAGTGTTTTTCTGCTAATACTTTTCGGCATACATCTAAGCCGCTAAGGCTCGGCATTTCAAGGTCTAATATGGCTATTTCTGGCTGCTGGGCTATAATTTTTTTATAGGCATCTAAGCCATTATCTGCCTCTAGTATGGCATCAAATTTTTGACTTATCAATGTTATTACGCCTGCTCGCATGATGGGGTGATCATCTGCAATTAATACTTTCATTATCGTTTAATAGTTTTTTACAAAAGTAATAAAACGATATTAAAAAATGGATTTGCCAAGAATAAATTTTCTTGGCAAACCCTGTATTCATTGTTTTAGTTTTTAATGTTTATATTAATATAATAATTGTAGTTAAAGCCAGTATTAATAATAAGGCTATCATTAGCTTGCCAATTATTTGAAATGTTTTTTCCATATTAAAAATCATCAATAATTATTTGTTTACTACTATTTTTTCGTTGGCTATTGTTTGTCCCTCTGTGGTTTCAAGTTTCAAATAGTAAATACCATTGTTTAAATTTTTGTTATCAATAGTAAATGTGCCATTGCTTGCATTGCATATATTACTTTCTATTGCTTTTCCTGTAATATCTAAAATAGTATAATTTAAACTTAAAATTTGATTGTTTGAAATTTGAACATTAATAGCCAAGCCATTGTTAGGGTTTGGATAAATTAAGCTTGTGTAGTTATTTTTTTGATTGTTAATACTTGCACTCCATACATTTTTGTTGTTATATGCAATAGAAACAGGGCTAGTAAAATTATTTGCACCATAAAAATATTGAACAAATGGCGCATACGAACCTTTGTGATAAAAACTTATTCTATTGTCATAATTTATACGTTGCCCTTGCTGAATACCAAAACCTGCTTGCAACTGAGGGCTTGCAGGGGCATTGCCAACAAAAAAACTATCTATGGCATATTGCTCTGTTTTTACCATAAGCACATCATAGTATTTGCTTACCGAGCCATTAACATACGTTCTCATTTTCCCCCAGCCCACAACAGTATCTTTTCTTACATCATAATAAACTTGTTTGCATGGTGCATTATTCAACCCAAAAGCAGGGGCATTGATGATAAAATTAACACTTTTGCGGCTGTTAGATTGCCATGATTTATTAATGGTTAATGGAAAAGCCATTGAGGTAACAGCCGTGCTACCCAGTATATTTTGAGCAGGAAAAGTAATGCTATCTAAAGCATTGCCTGTTTGGGGTCCTAGCGAATAGCCTTGGTATTCTAACGATATGCCAATTTCTTTTATTTCATTACTATTTTGAGCATATTTTTTACTGATATTAAAACCATAATTGGGTTTTTGAAACTTGAAATTATCTGTACTAAAAGTAGCTCCCTTGCTGGTAAAAAAAGCATCAGTTTCTGTATCATAATACCAATTTGTTAAAGAATCTGGAATAGGAGAGGATAAATCTATATTAAAATTATTACTAGCTGAAACATTATTTGGTTTAGCAGAATTATGTTTAAATGTTTGAAAATTGAAAGTTTGATTGGCAGGGGAGGGAACATCTGTAGATTGAATTGAAATTTGTGCATTTGCATTAAGTGCAAGGCACAATAGTGTAAGCGTTGTAATTTTTTTACGCATTAATTTCAGTTTCATTTTGTGTTTGTAATACTTTGTATTCATATTTATTTTTTAATTAAGTAATGGCAAAAATGAATGTTCTATTTAATTCATCATATAGAGGTTAACCCCTATATTGAATTATAGCAAAAAAAATCCCCTTACACTTTCATGCAAAGGGAAATTTTTAATTATACAAAACTACTACGCTTGTGCTTTCGAAAGTAAATTACTGTTTAAGTAATTTAATATTTTTTATTTCTGTTTCTGTTACAATGTTTACGTTATAAATACCTGTTGAAAGTGAACTGATATTTATGTTGTCGGCATTAGCACCAACAATAGCCGTAAATACAACCTTACCCATTGCATCTGTAATAGTTACTGTTGCTTTTTCAGTTTCTGTTGGCAAGCTAATATTTAAAATAGAATTAGCAGGGTTAGGGTAAATTGCAATACCATTAGTTGTTTGGTTAAAATTAACTATTTGTACATGGGTGCTTGTGCTTTTTCCATTTACATCTACTTGTTTTATTCTGTAAAATGCCTTTGGCGTTCCATTAACAATGGTGTTGTCTGTGTATTGATAGTTTTGTGCCTTATTGGCATTGCCTTGGGCTTTTACAGTAGCTATTTTTACAAAGTTTTTACCATTCAGGCTACGTTCCACCTCAAAATGGATATTACTTTCTTCTATATTAGCGTTCCATTTTAAAATTGCAGAGTTATTGCTTAATTTTTTAGCAGTAAAATTGTGAATTTGAACGGGCAAAGGAATCAAATTTGACAAAGCAAAAAAGCCAAAGGTGCTAAAATTTTGTACTAAAAACTCAACATACAAAATGCCGTTTTCCTCGCCTCGGGCTGTTGGAAATATTTGAGTAGCAGAGCTCAAGGCATTTCCATTGGCACTTAAATTATTTACAACATCTTGTGCATTGTGAATACTGGATTTATACCAACCACTTTGGGTAATTGCATCAACACCAGCTGGCACAGCATCTGTAACAATATTTTCTGTATCGGCTGCATTGTAATATATTCTAACTATTACACCGCCATTGGTGGTATAATTATTAGGATTTTCTATGCTTATCATTCTGCGGCTAATACGGGCTATATTAGTGCCATTGTCTATTTGATAATAGCCACCACCACTGTTTTCTGCATTAACACCAGCAGGTATATTATTTACAAACTCTGCTTTTACTGAAGAAGATGTTGAAACAAAATCAAAGCTATTGCCATTAGGAAATATTTTAAGAATTATTTTATCATTATCTGTCAAATCTACCACCTCATCGCAAGCATAATTGCCTGTAATTGTTGAATTATCTGGCACTAAATACGCATTTTGATTAATTGGCGCATCTCCAGAAAATGTCCAACCTTTGCCGCCACTTGCTACAGGCAGTAGCAAATTGGTGCGAGCTGCGGTGGCAGTTAAATTATATTTTCTATTGACATTGCCTAAATTTCTGCCATTGGGTGCTGTATTGTTCCAAGCTATTAGTGTATTGCTGTAATTGCTACAATTTAAACCACTATTATAAAACATATCGGTTAAAACCACATTGCTTTTTAGCTGCCAAGCACCCAAATTTTGATTGAAATTAGAAGCATTTTTAAATAGATTATTCATATCTGCAACGGCTGCTGTATTCCACGTGCTAATGTTTTGATTAAAGGCTTTTGCATCTTCAAACATACCATACATATCCATAACAGATGCTGTATTCCAAGTGCTAATATCTTGGTTAAAAGCCAATGCATTTGAAAACATTGTTCCCATAAAACGGACAATGCCCGTACTCCAATTTCCAATAGGTTGGTTAAAACTTTTAGCATTAAAAAACATAGCATCCATATTGGTAACAGCATCAGTTTTCCACGTGCTAATATTTTGATTGAATACATCTGTACGGGCAAACAGTGCAAGCATATTGGTAACTTTTATGGTATTCCAATTGGTAATATCTTGATTGAATACTGTTGCTCCTGAAAACATAGATGCCATAGAAATAACATTTCCAGTATTCCAATTGCCAATATTTTGATTAAAACTGCTTGCATTTTGAAACATGGCATTCATGGCGGTAACAGTTCTTGTATTCCAAGTATTAATATTTGTAGGTGTGTTTAGTTTGCTACATCCTCTAAACATACTTGCTAAACTGGTAACACCATGTAAAAAAGGGGTATCTGTGGCAGAAATATTTAGGTTATTGCAACCATCAAAAGCGCCTTGCATACTTGTCCAATCGGTAGTTTCCCATTGTTCTACATCTATTAATCTACTTTTATCTGTTCCATTGCTAATATTAAATCTTTGCAAATTTGTTGGTGCAATTTTCAACTTAATGATAGCATTTTCAGGTATGCCACTAATGGTTCTTAAACTTGTACCTGCTGCAAATGTGCCTGAGCCACTTTGGTTAAAAGGAACAGTTTCCCAAGTATATTTGGCATCGCCACTGGCTATTGTAGCACTAAAAGAAATAGTATTATTGCCAGCTGCGCCTGTTTGGCTTAAATCCCATTTGGTAGTGTAATAACCGCAAGAAGTGCTTGTAAAATTATCGCCTGTAATTGTCCAACCTCTGCCACCGCTACCAGTTGCCAGCACTAAATTATTTCTTGCAGCTACACCTTGTGCGCCATATTTTAAGTTATCTGCTCCTAAGGTTCTATTTAATCTGCCATTTGTTTGCCAGCCTATCAAAGTTAAGCTATAATTGGAGCAATCCATACCGCAATAGTCTAACATATTTTGCATAGTTACACTTGCATTTAATGCCCAATTGCCAATGTTTTGATTAAATGCTGATGCAAAGTAGAATAAAAAATTCATATCTAGTACCTTAGCAGTATTCCAATTGTTAAGTGGCTGATTGAATTTAGATGCGCTTCTAAACATATCTTGCATAGTGGTAACATTGCCTGTATTCCAATTGTTTATTGGCTGATTGAACGATGTAGCATAATTAAACATGAGCGACATATTGGTAACTTTTGCAGTATTCCAATTACCAATAGCTTGGTTAAAATCAAAAGCATAATAAAACATACTGCTCATATTGGTAACATTGGCTGTATTCCAATTGCTTATGTTTTGGTTGAAAGCAGTAGCATCTGAAAACATAAAACTCATATCGGTAACTTTATTGGTATTCCAATTGCTAATATCTCTGTTAAAATATTGTGATTCTAAAAACATAGCACGCATTTCTGTTACATTGGCTGTGTTCCAATTAATTGATGCAGAATCATTATCATAAAACAATGCACTTTCAAACATATTGCTCATATTGGTAACATTGGCTGTATTCCAATTGCCTATGTTTTGATTAAATATCCTAGCATTTCTAAACATGCCGCTCATATTGGTAACATTGGCTGTATTCCAATTGTTTAGGTTTTGATTAAACAATGCATCGCCATCAAATAGATAACTCATATTGGTAATGGTGCTGGTATTCCATTGGTTGATATTTGCTGGTCCATTTAAATTACCACATTCTTGAAACATTTGTGCCATATTGCTTACCCCACTCAAATCGGGCATATCTGTGGCACTAATACCTAAACTACCACAACCAGCAAAAGCATTTTCCATACTTGTCCATTTGGTAATACCCCATTGGGCTATATCTATTAATCTTGCACTATTGCCACTGTAATTAATTATAAATTGTCTTAAATTAGTAGGTACTATGGTCAGTTTTATTGTAGCATTGGCAGGCAAGCCAGAAATAGTTCTTAGCGAAGTTCCAATACTCATATTGCCAAAACCGCTACTGCCAGCAGGTATGGTTTCCCAAGTATAGGCAGCAGTGCCACCAGCAACGGTAGCATTGTAAGATATTTCGTCATTATTGCTTCCTGTACCAGTTTGTCTTAAATCCCAAATGGTAATAAACGAGCCACAAACTGAAGATGTTGAGCCACCATCGGTTATTGACCAGCCTTTATTATTGATTAAATTTGTTCGGGCAGCCGAGGCATTGGTGCCATAGCTCACACCAGTTGCTGAAAATGTTTTGCTTGTAAGCGAAGTAGTATTAAATTTATTTAATAGGGCACTATAGTTAGCACAACTCATACCACTGTTACTTAGCATACTACCAAATTGTGCGGAGGAATTGAATTGCCAATTGCTAATATTTTGATTGAATACGCTTGCATTTTGAAACATACTCACCATATCTGTAACATTAGTAGTTTGCCATTGGCTGATATTTTGATTGAAGGCACTAGCATCAGTAAACATTTTTCGCATGGTTGTTACTGCGGCAGTATTCCAATTGTTAATATTTTGGTTAAAAGCAGTAGCACCATCAAACATAGCACTCATATCGGTCACTTTGCTGGTATTCCAATTGCCAATGGCTTGGTTGAAAGCAGATGCATTTTGAAACACTGCATTCATATTGGTAACATTGGCAGTATTCCAATTGCCAATAGGCTGATTAAAACTTGTTGCTTTACTAAACATATTTGCCATAATGGTAACATTGGTAGTATTCCATTGGTTGATATTGGCAGGAGAATTTAAAGAACTGCAAAATAAAAACATACCGTTCATACTTTGAACATTGCTTAAATTGGGTACATCGGTAGCACTAATATTCAAATTTACACAACTTCTAAAAGCTGTTTCCATACTTGTCCATTGGGCAGTTCCCCAAGCTTCTACATCTATTAATCTTTGTGCATTACCCAAACTATTTAAATAAAACTTTTGTAAATTTAATGGCATAATTTTTAAACGTATGATGGCATTTGCGGGTAATCCTGTAATGCTAATTAAATTATTTCCACTTGCCAATGTGCCGCTACCGCTGCTTGCGGCAGGCTCGGTTTCCCAAGTGTAGGTGCCGCCTCCCGTTGTAAAATCTGTATAAAAAGAAATTGAATTATTGCCTGCTACGCCTGTTTTGCTTAAATCCCAACGGGTAATAAATGCACCACAATTGCCAGTGCTTAAGCCTGCATCGCTTATGGTCCAACCTTTGCCTCCGCTACCTGTTGCCAATACCAAATTTGCTCTTGCATTGCTTGCTTGGCTGCCATAGGTAATTCCTGCTGCGCCCAATGTACGGCTGTTAGGTGCAGTGTTATTCCAGCCGTATAATGTTGCACTATAATTGCTACAATCCATGCCGCTATTATCTAGCATATTGCTCATATCTACATTGCTATTCAGCACCCAATTGCCAATATTTTGGTTAAAAGCATTGGCGTTTTTAAACATACTGTTCATATTGCTAATATTGGCAGTATTCCAATTGCCAATATTTTGATTGAATACATTGGCATCTGCAAACATTTCTGCCATATTGCTCACATTGGCTGTGTTCCAATTGCTGATATTCAAATTAAATAAACTTGAATTTTTAAACATGGCGCTCATATTGGTGCCATTTGCAGTATTCCAATTGTTAATACTTGCTAAGGTTTTTAATGCCCCGCAAGTGTTAAACATATTGCTAAAATTGCTAACATTTACAAAATTGGGATTATCGGTTGCTGAAATATTCAAATTATTGCAACCATAAAAAGCATTTTCCATGCTGCTCCAGTTGGCAGCGCCCCAATTTTTAATATCTACCAATCGGCTTTTGTCTATGCCATTGTTGATAGCAAAAGTTTGTAAATTATTTGGATAAATTTCTAACACAATTGTGGCATAGCTTGGCAAACCGCTAATGGTTTTTAAACCACTGCCAGCCGCTAAAGTATCGTAGCCCGAGGCATTGCCAGGAAAAATTTCTTTCCAATAATATGTGCCGCCTCCAACACCAAATGTAGCATTAAAAGATATTTGATTGTTGCTGCCGCTGCCTGTTTTGCTCAAATCCCATTGGGTAATCAATGCACCGCAACCAGTTGCAGAAAGGTTATCGCCTGCTATTGTCCAACCTTTGCCACCTTGAGCAATAGGCTTGGTTAATATATTTCTAAATGCAGCACCATAGTAGCTAAAAGTTAGTCCATTTGCATCCAAGCTTCTAGAATTGGGAGCACTGGCACTCCAACCTTTTAATGTAGCTGTATAATTATGGCAATCCATTCCGCTACTGTTCAGCATATTGGATAAACTTACATTCGATTTTAATTGCCATTTGCCTAAATTTTGATTGAAAGATGAAGCACCAAAAAACATACTATTCATATCTGAACACATTGACATATTCCAATTGCTAATATCTTGATTAAAAACCAAAGCGCCATTAAAGAGTTGTGTACATGACGTTAGTTTATCCGTATTCCAATTGCCAATTGGTTGATTAAATTTTTTAGCATTATAAAACATACCCGACATGGAAGTTACATTGGCTGTATTCCAATTGCCAATATTTTGATTAAAATCATTTGTTTCATAAAACATGTAACTCATGTTTGTAACATTGCTGGTATTCCAATTTCCAATGGGTTGATTAAATTTAGTAGCATGTTCAAACATACTACCCATAAGCGTTACATTGGCAGTATTCCAATTGCCAATATTTTGATTAAAAAAAGAAGCTTTAAAAAACATACTCCTCATATCGGTAACTTTAGCAGTATTCCAATTGCCTATATTCATATTAAAATCAGTTGCTTCTTCAAACATATAACTCATATTGGTAACATTACTTGTATTCCAATTGCCAATATTTTGGTTAAATTTTTTTGCACCTAAAAACATTTCTTGCATATTTGTTATACTATCTGTTCTCCAATTATTCATGCTTACATCTCCAATTAAAGCTATACATTTTCTAAACATTAATGACATGTTTTTTACCCCTTTTAAATTGGGTGTGCTCATACTTACACTTTCCAAATTTTCACAACCATTAAAAGCACTTTCCATACTTGTCCAATTAGCAGTACCCCATTGTATAATTTTTTTCAATTTCAGCATATCAGAACTTGCATTTATATAAAATCTTTGTAAATTAGCAGAATCTATTGATAGCCTTATTGTTGCGCTTGAAGGTAATGATGAAATGGTTCTTAACTGACCAGTTCCTGCACTAAAAGTACCACTACCACTACTGCCACTTGGCATTTGCTGCCAAGAGTAACTAATTGGTCCGTTGGCATTGGTGGTATAAAATCTAATTGAATTAGCACCCGACCCACCAGTAGACAAAACCCACTCGGTAATAAACTGCGATTGGGCTTTTAATTGGCTTATGCTTAATAGCATAAAGCAAAATGCAATTAAAGTTGTTTTGATAGTTTTTTGTTTGCTAGTAGTATTGTAGTTCATATTTTTTAGGTTTAATAACAAATTGAAGTTTCAAATCTAAATTTATTTTTTAAAAAAAAAACAATTTAAGCCGTTACAAAAGTGTTACATTTATAAAGTATTTATTTACATTATTTTACGTAAATTTAGTATTGAGTTTTATTGGCTAAAAATTATAAAATTATGTTAGATTTATACAGTTTAATTGGAAATTATTTTTAGATAAGTAAATTTTTAACTGCTATATTCTTAGTTTTTATAAGCCAATATTATTCTAAACATTAAGTATAATATCCAAAACATTATTTATGGCATTAATAAGCCGTTTATTTAGTCATAAGATAATGTTGTAGGCTTAACAATATATTATAAATCTATTTTTACCCAATCTCTTTGCTTTTATCCAAAAAACTCCTACTTTTGCACCGCAAATAACCTCTATAAATTATTTGCATGGCAAAGTCTAATTCCAAAACCCCAAAAGTAAATTTTAATACCAAAGTAGCTAAAGATAGCTTAACATTTGATGATGTATTGGTATTGCCTCAATACAGCGAAATACTTCCCCGAGATGTAAACACAAGCACCCAGCTTACTAAAAATATTCGCATCAATATACCCATAGTATCGGCAGCTATGGATACCGTTACAGAAAGCAATATGGCAATAGCCATAGCCAGAGAAGGCGGTATAGGTATAATTCATAAAAACATGACCATTGCCCAACAGGCAAAAGAAGTAGCCAGAGTAAAACGCAGCGAAAGCGGTATGATACAACATCCCATTACCCTAACAGGCGATGCTACCCTAAAAGATGCCCTTAAGCTAATGCAAGACAATAGAATAGGTGGTATTCCAATTATAGATAGTAAAGAAATATTGGTAGGTATAATTACCAACCGTGATTTAAGGTTTGAAAAAAATACAGCTAAAAAAATTAAAGAGGTAATGACAAAAGCCAATTTAATTACCAGCCAAGCAGGTACCGACCTTACCCAAGCAGAAGCTATTTTACAAAAACATAAAATAGAAAAACTACCTATTACAGATAAAAAAGGAAAACTGATAGGCTTAATTACGTATAAAGATATTCAAAAGGTAAAAAGCTATCCAAAATCGTGTAAAGATAAATTTGGACGCCTTATAGTAGGAGCAGCCGTAGGTATTACAGCCGATACTTTAGATAGAGTAAAAGCCTTAGTAGATGCCGAAGTAGATGTTATAACCCTTGATACTGCACATGGGCACAGCAAAGGGGTAATAATGGAACTTAAAAAAATTAAAAAAGCATTTCCAAAATTGGAAGTAATAGTAGGCAATGTGGCTACAGGGGCAGCAGCCAAAGCCTTGGCAGATGCAGGAGCAGATGCTGTAAAAGTGGGTGTAGGTCCAGGTAGCATTTGCACAACAAGAATAATAGCAGGTATTGGTGTGCCGCAGCTTTCTGCAATTATGGATTGTGCAGAGGCATTGCAAAATACCAATGTGCCTGTAATAGCCGATGGCGGTATTCGTTATAGTGGCGATTTGGTTAAAGCACTAGTAGCAGGCGCAAGTACCATTATGGCAGGTAGCCTTTTTGCTGGTACAGAAGAAAGCCCAGGTGAAACCAGTATATACGAAGGCAGAAGAGTAAAATCATACCGTGGTATGGGCAGCATAGAGGCTATGAAAGAAGGCAGCAAAGACCGCTATTTTCAAGATGCAGAAGATGAAATAGCCAAGCTTGTGCCAGAAGGCATTGTAGGCACTGTACCATTTAAAGGCAAAGTAGGAGAGGTGCTATACCAATATGTTGGCGGCTTGCGCGCAGGTATGGGTTATTGCGGAGCAGCTACAATTAGCGATTTGCAACAAGCCCAATTTGTTAAAATAAGCAATGCTGGTATAAAAGAAAGCCACCCCCACGATATAAAAATTACCAAAGAAGCACCAAATTATAGCAGCCGTTAATTTTAACCCAAATTCAGCAATTCTATTGCTGAATTTGGGTTAAAGGGGTAATTAGTTTTTTTAAATTTTATACAAACAAAAATCCCGCTTTAATTTAAAAAGCGGGACATTTGCACACATTTACACAATTAATAATTTCAGTTTTATTAATTATATTTCTTTAAAAGGAAATTAATCCTCTGATTTATCTTCTGGAATAGCTATAGCTCCTGCCATTAGCTTTTCTTTTAATTTGCCTTCTATTTCTTTTACCATTTCTGTATTGTCTTCCAAAAGCTCTTTTACAGAATCTCTGCCCTGTCCTAATTTAGTGCCACCATAGCTAAACCACGACCCACTTTTTTGTACAATACCATTATCCACTGCCAAATCTAACACTTCGCCTACACGGCTTATGCCTTTGCCATACATAATATCAAACTCTATTACACGAAAAGGAGGGGCTACTTTATTTTTTGCTACTTTTACTTTTGTACGGTTGCCGCTTATTTCATCGCCATCTTTTATTTGTCCTATTCTGCGAATATCTAAACGAACAGAAGCATAAAATTTTAAAGCATTACCTCCAGTAGTGGTTTCAGGATTGCCAAACATTACACCTATTTTTTCTCTCAATTGGTTAATAAAAATACAAATACAACCCGTTTTATTGATAGTACCTGTTAGTTTTCTCAAAGCTTGGCTCATAAGGCGGGCTTGCAAGCCCATTTTGCTATCGCCCATATCACCTTCTAATTCAGCACGAGGCACAAGTGCAGCCACAGAATCTATAACTATAACATCTATAGCACCCGAGCGTATTAAGTTATCGGCAATTTCCAAAGCTTGCTCGCCATCATCAGGCTGCGATATCATTAATTCGGCAGTATTAATGCCTAATTTTTGTGCATAAAATTTATCGAAAGCATGTTCTGCATCTATAAAAGCACATAATCCGCCCACTTTTTGAGCCTCGGCAATACAGCTCATAGCCAAAGTAGTTTTACCGCTACTTTCTGGTCCATATATTTCTATAATTCTTCCTTTAGGAAAACCACCCACACCCAAAGCCAAATCTAAACCAAAGGAACCTGTAGAGATAACCTCTGTAGCAACTACAGTTTTATCATCCATTTTCATTACCACACCTTTACCATAACTTTTTTCAAGTTTATCTATGGTAAGTTTAAGTGCTTTTAGTTTTTCTGCTTGCGAGTCGGTAGCCATAATATTAAGACTTACGAAATAAGCGATAAACCAAGCAGCGTTATGCACAGAATTTTTAGAGATATTAACATTTTATGCCAATTGTATTTATCCCAAATTAATCAATAGGAGATTTGAAAAATTGAACTATTTGATTTAG
>CAZDGF010000006.1:0-70712 GCA_964505065.1 uncultured Chitinophaga sp. | reverse complement strand
TTATTTTAAACAAATTTCTAATACTACTTTATTTTAGATGATAGCCATTTGGGTTTAACTAATTTTTAATTATTTGCAGATATAATTCATCAAATTTATTTTGCTGTATATAGTTTTTAGCACATGTAAGCGCTCCCTTTTGCCATGTTTGGTATTCTATCTTGTCTTGAGTATTAAACATTAAAATAGCATGTTTAATACTATCTATAATCAAAGGTTCAATTTCTATGCCTGCCTTTTGTTGTTCAATATTTTGCCAAGGCGTATTATTGCCAATAATAACAGGCGTAGCATGGGCAAAACTTTCAAAAATGGCATGCCCAAAGTTTTCGCCCAAAGAGGGCAAAACCATAATATCTGAATTGAAAAACAATGTTTTTATTTCTGTATGAGGCAATTCTTCCGTATGTTTTACTTTAATATTGGTGGGCAATAATTTAATTTCATTATTGAAATTTTGCGCATAATTTTTATCAATACCCGAGCCTACAAAATGAATATTGATGTCAATATTTATTGTTTGTAATGCTTTAAGCACCGCTATTGGATTTTTTTCAGGCGATATTCTACCTAAAAACAATAAACGCAATATGCCATTGGGTTTAAATTGTTTTTGTTCAATTTCTTGTAAATTAATTGGGCTAATAGGAATATTGGGCGCAATTTCTATTTTTACTTTGCCTAAACTCTTTTCTATTTCTTGTTTTTCTAACAGTGAGGTAGCCAATAATATTGGTTTTTTATACAAGCCAAAACCACGGGCAAAGGCTAAAAACATCATTTTTTTGCTAGGTTTTACGCTTAAAGCACTTTTGTGTAACATACCTCTAACGGCTACTAAAACCTTTTTTCGGTTGTAAATATTGGCTAAAAATAAAGGCAACACGCTATACCAAAAAGAAAATAAACCATTGATAATTACAGTATCTTGTTTGCTGTTTTTACAAATAGTTTGAATGGTTTTAAACGTGGTATTTTCTTTAGAAAGGTATAAAACATCAATGCCATTGGTATTTATCCAAGTATTACTTTCTATATTTTGATAAGGTGTTATACTTCCATAGTCTTTATTGCGGGTTATTATTTTTACAATATTTTCTTTGCTTAATAATTTTGCTAAATTTACAACAGATTGAATAGGTCCGCCAGCTTTATAGCCTGGGGCATACCAATCTGTAAAAATATAAATAGTGGGTTTATTCAATGTTGTTGTTTTTTATCCAAATGCCCAATATAGCTAAGTTCCATACCATATTCCAACGGATATTTAGGTTATTGTTGTAATAATTGTTTTTTAAATTTATGAGTGCCTCTGCATTAAATGCAGAATGGTTGCAGAGTATATCAAAACCTATTTTTACAGTATCTTTTAGTTCATTTTTCACCCAATTTTCCCAAGGCAATACAAAGCCCATTTTTGGTCTATTTACTATTTCTGTTGGTAGCAAATTGCCCATAGCATTTACCAACAAAGATTTTGGCATTTTGCCCATTTTATAGCTTTCTGGTAGCGATAAAATGTATTCTACCAATTGATAATCTAAAAAAGGCTCACGAATTTCCAAAGCGTGTGCCATACCCATTTGGTCGGTATCTCTTAATAAAACTGGCATAAGATAATTTTGCCATTCGGCAATAGATGTTTCGCTGTAATTGTTGGAGGCTAAATTTATGTTGAATTTTTTTTGAGAATTGGCATGTAATAAGGCGTTAATTTGCTTTTGTGTAAATAGTTTTCTTACAGCCAAATAGCTATCTTCCAAAGTAAGTTTACTGCTTAGCAATTCGTGTTTTTTAGCATTTGAGTAATTTTTATCTTCGTTAAAAAAAGACTTGAAAATTATTTTTCTTAAACTTTGTGGCAATAGTTTTAAGGCTGTTATTTTTTTATTTTTTAAATGTTCAAAAACTGGATAACCGCCAAACCATTCATCGCCACCAATACCAGAAAGTGCTACTGAAATACCTGCATCTTTTACCGCTTTAGATACCACATAAGTATTTGCGCCATCTGTACTTGGGTGGTCGAGGGCTGCAAGGGCATTGGGCAAAAGATTTAAAAAATCTGTTGCCGATAAATCTATTTGGATATGATTGGTATTAAATTTTTTTGCAATTATTGCAGCATATTTAGCCTCGCTAAATGTTTTTTCATTAAAATTGATATTGAATGTATTGGCTTTTATACCACACTCGCTCATAGCTGCCACAACTGCGCTGCTATCTATTCCACCCGAAAGAAAAGCACCCAAGGGCACATCTGCCATTAAGCGTTTTTCTACGGCTTTAAAAATTAAATCTTTGGTTTTGTGTTTTGCAGTTTCGTAACTGTCTTTGCTTGTGTTTGCAGCATTTGGTTGCCAATAGGTTTGAAAATTGATATGCCCATTATGTACTATCGCAAAGCTGCCTGCATCTATCATTTTAATACCACTTACCATACTTTGGTTGCCTACCACAGTTTGAAAAGTAAGATAATTATTGAGCGCATCAGCATTTAGCTTTTTAGCTATTTTACCACTTGCTAAAATACTTCTAATTTCAGATGCAAATACTATTTCATTTTGCTCCGTAATAGCATAATACAAAGGTTTTACACCTAATCTATCACGAATTAAACAAACCGTATTTGCATTAATATCATACAATGCAATGGCAAACATACCGTCTAATTTTTCTACAAACTGAATGCCCCATTTTTGATAAGCGGCTAAAATTACCTCTGTATCGGTTTGTGTTTTAAAAGGGTAATCTGTTAATTGTGCTTTTAATGTTTTGAAATTATAAATTTCGCCATTAAACGCTATAACAATATTGCCATCTGCCGAAAACATAGGCTGATGCCCAGCATTGCTTAAATCTATAATGGATAATCGCCTATGTCCAAGTGCAACATTTTCATTGCAAAATATGCCTTCGTCATTTGGTCCTCTATGCTGCATAGCATGGTTCATTAAGCCAATAATGGTATTGGCTTCGTCTTTATTTTTCAGTCCTATTATGCCATTAATGCCACACATTTATTGTTTGCCTATTTTATTTAATGTATCTGCCCAATGTTGTAAAGTTAAATTATTGCCTAATTTGTAGCTATTTTCTGCCATTTGCCATAATTCGCTATCGGGCATTTGCATTATTTTTTCTAAAATATTTTGCAAATGTAATGTGTTGCCTGCTTCAAATTCAAAACCATTGCTTGAATTTAAAAACATAGAGCTAGCCCCTATTTTATTGCTCAATACCAAAGGCAATGCGGCTAAAGCCGCCTCTTGCACTGCAACACCCCATGGTTCGTATTGGCTTGGCAATACATAGATGCCACTTTGTAATAAATATTTTTCCATTTCAGCAGGTTGAACAAAACCAAAATGTGTAATGTATTCGTTTTCTGTTTTTTGATTGAATAATGTGCCTAAACCCAAGCAATGCAACTGCCATTGGTTTCCTGTATTGCTGTTGGCAGCAATAAAAGCAGCCCAAAGCGTAGGCAAATCTTTTTGGGCAATATAGCGGGCTATGCTTATCATTGTTTTAGGATATACCCTTTTAGTATTCAATTTTTTAGCCCCTATTGGCTCAAAAATAGAAGTATTGGCAACATAAAAGCCTGTAAAAACTTGTTGCTCATTAAAGCCAAGTTTTAAGGCATAAGCTTTTTGAGGCTCGCCAGGCACCCAAGCTTTTTTAAATATTTTTTTTAGCCAAAAAGGAGCAATTAGTTTTAAAATGTATTGTTTAATATTTCCTTGCCATTGGTTATCGAAACAAACGACTGTTTCAGCTAAATTGTAATATTTTTTTACAACACTCAAATAGTATTTATTTCCCCAGCCAGAGCATAGTATTATTTGTGGATTAAAAGATTCAATTTCTTTGTTTAATTTAGAAATATTTGTGCCGTTATATTCAATATTGGTAAGGTTTTTGGTAAAATTAAAAGTAAAAGGAGCTTCTGAATTTATGGGGTAGTGTACAAGTAAAATTTTAGCCTTACTATTGTTGTTTAAATAATGTTTTACACAGGCTAAAACGTAGCCAGCCAACTCGGTATATAGTATAAGTACACGCAAAATTTTTACTTTTGCAAAGATTGTAGTTATTAAATGAAAATCAAAGGACAAAATTGAGTGAAATAAAATGAAAGGCAAATTGGAAAATATATCAGAAGAAGAACGTTTGAAAAAACATTTAGAAACCAGTTATGAAGAACGTTTTAGATTGCTTATGAAATTAATAAAAATAGGGTTGAAGATGAATAATGCAAAAGTAAGAAACAAAAATTAATGGATATTTTAGATGACGAAATATTGAGTTTATGGTTTTTTTTGAATAAAAACAATGTTAAATATATAATGATTGGTGGGTTTGCTGCTAATTTGAATGGTTTTAAAAGATTTACTGCCGATTTAGATATTTTGATAGAAGATACTTTAGAAAACAGAAAAAATTTAAGAAAAGCATTAAAAGAAGCAAAAATTGGAGATTTCAAGCCTTTGGAAACAATGGAATTTATTCCAGGAATTACCTCTATTACATTAGATTCTGGTATAAGTTTAGATTTATTTACAGAATTGGTTGGCATTGATAATTATACATTTCAAAAATGCTATGAATTAGCTCCCATTGCAGGAATAAATAATATTAAAATAAGATTCTTACATATCAATCAATTAATTGATAATAAAAAATTTGTAAATAGAGCAAAAGATAAAATTGATGTTATTGAGCTTGAAAAAATTAAACAAAGTAATCACAATAAATGAAATTTAAAACCATATTAAGTTGGTGTATGATTGCATCTTTGTTTATGGATGATTTTATCATTTTACGTTTTGTGTTACCTATTGATTTTTATGTTTATTACATTTTTTTTCTATTCAATATTGGGTATTATGTTGTTCAAAAAAAGAGTTTAAAGTTTTTGCCCCATTGGTTTTTTGTGGCAATAAGTATTTTAATTGTTACAACTTTAATAGTAAGTATTAACAATGGCGGCTATGGCTTTAAAGTGCTAAAACAAATTATTGGTATTGTGTTTACTTCTGTTGCATATTACACCTATTTAAGTTTGGAGGAATTTGATATAAAAAAAGTTTTCAAAAAATATTTGTTGGTAGCATTTATAGTTGCTGCCATTGGTGTTTGCGAAGAGTTTTTAAGAGTAAATGGCATTCATTTTGGCAATATTAAAAAAGCCTCTTTTGGGTTCTACAGAGTGTATAGTGTTATGGGCGAACCCTATTTTTTAGCTGTAGTGCTTATTCCTGCATTTTATTTTTTATGGACAAGTTTGTATTCTAATAAAATGATTAATACATTTAGAATAAGGGTATTATTACTTGGTACAATAGGTGCTTGTTATATTTTCACATTTTCATCTGCTGGTTTTATTGGTTTGGCTTTAATTTTTATATTTTGGCTTTATAACCGCAAGTTTTTTTCCATTACCAATTGGAAAATCTTGCTTTTGCCTTTATTGCTAGTAGCATTTGCCTCATTGTTTAGCGGAGTGCAAGAAAATTGGAAAGAATTTAACACCAAAGCTACCGAAACTTTTAAAGCTTTTACAGCTAAAAAATTTAGCAAAAAAGATGTTTCAGATTTAAACTCAAGTAGCTTTGCTTTGTACTCTAATTATATTGTAGCAAAAGCCTCTTTTGATGCTAATCCTCTGACAGGAACGGGACTTGGTACCCACGAGGCAAATTATATGAAACGCTTTGAATTGTTTTTTGATAAATCTTTTTTAAAAAAATATGGTGCATTTAATGCTAACGATGCCAATTCGCTATTTATTCGTTTAATGTCGGAAACAGGGCTTTTGGGTTTAAGTTTATTTTTTATTTTCTTATTTAAAAATTTTTTAAGGCGCAGAGGTTTTGATGATACAGAATTAAGGGAATACACTTTGATTAACCAAGGAATATTTATATGGTTTGTTGTTCGCTTGGTGCGCACAGGCAATTATTTTGGCAATGGCTTTTTTCTTTTCTTTTTTATTTATTATTTTACAGCTAAAATTGTAAAACAAAAGCTGAAAGAGAAGAAAGAAAAGAAAAGTATTGCATAAGACATAAAAAGTATTTTTTTACACAGTTCATTTTGAGTAGTTTTTTGCTCTGAAAAGAACACTTTGATAAAATAACTTTTACCAAAAAACTGCTCCTTGTTTTATGGCTTGGTTATCATCTATCAGTTTTAGCCTAAATCCAAAATTATAAGTACTACTTGGAAGCCAAGTATTGTTAGTATTTATGCCTTTTAAAAAATATTGATAACCAATATTTGCCTCGGCAAATAAATTTATATCGTAACTTAAATTATACTTAATGCCCAAAGGAATATATATTAAGCTGTTCCCTGTTCTAAAGTTTTCTAATGGCACATATTGCTTAATATCTGATACTTGATTGTTTTGCGAGGTTAATACTTGCTTTGAATAGCTGCCTGCCCTTCCTTCAAAATTACTTCGCCAATTGCTAAAACCAAAAGCAAAGCCTATACCGCCATAAAAAGCTAAGCTATTTTTTAGTATTTTGCTATTGAGTAAGTAAGAAAAATGTATTTTTTGGCTATTGTATTTATATTGATAAAAAAACTGTTTTACCTCTTTTTGGTTACCATTGTTAATTGTATCCCATGCAAGGGCTATGGTGCTGGCATTGTTTAGCAAGGTAAAACTTACACCTATTCTTATTTCTTGTTTAGTAAATACATTTTTTTTATTGTTTATTTTTGGAGAAAATATTAAGCCCAAGTATATATCGGAAATAGCTGTTCCGTTGTTTTCTGCCAGTAAAGATTGGTTAAATTTGTAGTAATTGTTTTGATCGTTGGTAAATTGTTTTGCTAAATTTTTTTCATCTATACTGCGCAAATTATAACGTCCAAAACCATATCTAAAATCTATACCTTTAAGGCTAAAACCTTTGGTATAGGTGGAGTCTGCTTTTACTTTTTGAGTAAAAAATAGAACCATTAAAAACGCTATAATTATTTTGTGTTGAATAGGTTTTTCAAACATACATAAATTTTATTGGTATAAAAAAATCATTTTAAAATAAAATGAAAACAATAGTTTATTGGAAAATAATTGTAAGTTTGTTCGGTAAACAAGCAAGCATAGCCACAATGTTAGATTTCTTATTTCGACACACAAATTTTTTAATAGATTTAGTGCTTGCTTTTATAACCATGAGTTTGGGTTTAGGGCTTAGTAAAGAAGATTTTAAAAATCTTTTTACAGCACCAAAAGCTTTAACAATAGGGCTTGTAGCACAAATGGTTTTATTGCCAGTTGCTGCTTTTGTGTTAATGTGGTTTAGCTCATTTTCGCCCGAAATTAAAGTAGGTTTTATGATACTTTCTTTTTGCCCAGGTGGGGTTACTTCTAATTTGGTAAGTTTTATATTAAAAGGCAATGTGGCGTTAAGCATTTCGCTAACGGTTTTAAATGCCATATTTTGTATGTTTACTATTCCTGTATTGGTAAATGTATCTTTAAATTATTTTATGGGTGCTACACAAAATATAGCTTTACCCATTGGTACAACTATTGCCCATATAGCTTTGGTTACAGTATTGCCAGCTATTGTGGGGGTATTTATAAAACATAAATTTCCTACTATTGCCGATAAATTACAACCTGTATTAAAGTATTTATTGCCTACTTTATTGTTTTTAATTTTTGCTATTAAGTTTTTTGCTCCATCGGATAAAGGGGGTATTACACCAACAAGCAATGAAATATTAACGCTTGGCTTATGGGGTTTAATTCTTAATTTTAGCAGTATGGCATTGGGATATTTTTCGGGTTCTTTATTCAACATTAATTTACAAAATAGAGTAACCTTTATGATAGAAATAGGCTTACATAACACAGCTTTGGCTTTATTGATAGCTGGTAATATTTTGCATAACAACGAAATGCAAAAACCTGCTTTGGTATATGCTATTTTCACCTTTTTTTCTACCCTGTTTTTTGCTTGGCTTATACGCTTAATTGCGCTTAAATTTAAAGTTAAATAATGAAACTATTATACATTGCATTCTTCTTTTTTTATATTGAACTTACGGCTCAAAATATACCCAAAATTGGCAAAACAAAAGAGTTGGAAATAGCCAATTGGAATTTGGAATGGTTTGGCAAAACGGCTGCCGGCTTTGGTCCGAATAACGATGCTTTACAACAAGCCAATGTGCTGCAAGTATTAAAATATACAGATATTGATTTATGGGCATTTTGCGAGGTTTGTAGCATAGTTGCATTTGATAGTATGATGCAAAAATTGCAAAACTATGATTATAAAATCTGTAATTATTCGCCTGAACAAAAAACTGCATTTATTTATAAAAAAAACTTATTTACTTTTATAGATGCTCAACTATTGGGAACGGAGCAGCCTGATAGTTTTTCTACCAGAAGGTTTCCTTTTAGCATTCGGTTGAAATTAAATAAAGATAGCTTTGATATTGGCTTAGATACCTTGCAAGCAATTGTATTGCACCTTAAAGCCAATATTGGCAACGATGCTGAAAAATTAGCCGCTTACAACAGCCGCTTGCGTTCTGCCAATTGGTTGAAAATGTATTTGAATCAAAATAAAAACAAATATATAACCATACTTGGCGATTGGAACGATGACCTTGATGAAAGTATATACAACAGCCTGCCATCGCCATTTGCACAATTGTTAAATCAACAAGACTATCAATTTTTTAGCCAACGCCTAACACTTAATAACGAAAGCACAACTGCAAGTTATACCAATCCTATAGACCACCAATTGGGTACTATGTATTTAGCCTCGCATTGGGAAACAGATACTTGCAAACGCTTAAAACTTGAGCCTTATATTGCCAATTATAGCAGCTCCACAAGCGATCATTACCCTGTGTACAGCAGATACAATGTTAGAACTTTAGGGCTTTTTAATCCCTTAAAATTCATTTTTAAACTTTTTCCTAATCCTGCAGATAATAAAATTTATATAGAAGGTTTGAACAATTTTGATTATACTATTTTTAATGCTTTAGGGCAAAAAATTGTAGCCAATAAATGTATTGAAAATACTATTAATACTGAATTATTGCCAAATGGTATTTATACTTTAATGATTGAAAAAAATGGGCTAATATTTCAAAAATTCTTTTTAGTTTCACACCAATAATAAGGGTAAAAAAATGGATGCTTTTTCTAAAAAAGAAAATTTAACACCCAATCAAGCGAAGTTAAAAATTAGGTATTTTTGCAATTACCAAGAACGCTGCCAAGCGGAGGTAAAGGATAAATTATATAGCTATGGCTTAAATACTGATGATGTAAACGAGGTGCTGGCTTATGCCATTCAAGAAGGATTGGTAAATGAGGAGCGTTATGCCATATTATTTGCTGGAAGTAAGTTTAGGCAAAAAAAATGGGGGCGATTGCGTATAAAACGTGAGCTTAAGCAACATCAAATTGGTGATTTTTTAATTAAAAAAGCCCTGCTTGAAATAGATGATGAGAAATACATTGAGAATTTGAAGACGATAGCTGAAAAATACTATGGTACATTGAAGGATAAATTCAATTATATAAAGTTACAGAAAGTAACAAAGTATCTTGTTTCTAAGGGTTATGAAATGGATTTGATACAAGATTATATTAAGGGTAGAAGAAATGATTAATAATTTTATTTAAGGCAATTCTACTTGAATTAGATAATAAGACAAACTTTTTTCATTTTCTGCTATTGCCCAAATTTCATCTCCTTTTGAGGATACACTTGTAATATTGTAGCCATCTACTTCATAATTTTCGTTAATTTTAAAATTTGAAATTTTACAAATATTTCCATTATTAGAAATTAAAAATTCATTGTTTTTATAATACGATAAAGCACTAAAGTATATGCCTAAATTTAATAAGTTGAAATCCCCATTTTCTTTTCCTACATATAATTCGTTATTGCCATTTAAAACATAAATATCATTTGTATTTGGATATAACGTTATAGAATAAACATTGTTAAAAATATTTTTTGAGGCAAATTGTTTTGAGGCAATTTTAAAGTTAGAAGTTTTATATAATTTTTCATCTTCGGCATTGCCATGGTATAAAAAATTATTGTAATAAAAATTAGCGCATCTACTTCCATTTATAGCCATACTATCTTCTATTTTCTTTGTTTTTTTATTTAATTTAAAAACAAAACTATCATTTAGCTGGGTGCAGTAATATAAATAATTATCATCTATTCCTACGCTTCTATATACGTAAATTAAAGGTGCTTTAATAATGCTTAAGATTGTTGCTTTTTTTATCCAATCTGATGGCATTTTTGTAATATTGAAATTCTTTTTGTAATAAAAATATATTGAATCATTTTCTATCAATTGTAATTGTGTATTTGTTACAAAATATTTAAAACTTCTATATCCTACTTGTATAGTATTTTTTGTAGCTCTAAATGGCATTGAATAACTCCCTTTAAAACCATTTAAATTTTTATACCAATTATAATATTTAGATGTACTTTTTTCGAATAAGATATTTTCTGTTAATAATTGCAGGTTAGTATCCCCTTTTGTTAGCTCCCAAGCGCCATACAATTCTTCTGCTGCTATATTTTCTGTATCAATAATTATAGTTTCTTTTTTGCATGTTGCAATTATCAAGCATAAAAAAGTAAAAATCAATAAATTTTTTATCATATTCAATCTAAATTAATTTTTAAAAACACCATATTGTTATTTCTGTTATCTCTGGCATAAGCCCATATTTCTTTTTTAAAAGTAGAAAAATTTGAAAAACTGTAATTAGATTCAAACTGAACTGTTTTCAAAACAGTGTTTTTACTATCATTGGCAACAAGGCTGAAATAGTTATTGTAATTTGATAGTGTTAAAAAATTATGTTCTAACTTCCCTATAAAACCTACATCGGGATTATTATTAACATTGTAGTCTTTGTAATCTTTAAATTCTGCTGTTGGTGTTCCTATTTTAAGTTTGTTCCAATTACCAATTAAAACAGAATCGTTTGGCAAAGCTAAAATGCTATATACATTAGAAATTAAATAAGGCGAAAACTCTGCAAAATTATTGTTAAATCCATTGGTTGTAAATACTTTGTATAAGCTTGCAAAGTAATAATAATAGTAAAATTTTTCATTGTTATAAGATACACCACAATCTCTAAAATATACTGCTAAACTATCTTCTAATACACCAGTATTTTTATTCATTTTATAAATATAACTTTTTAATACGCTTTCATCTAAATTATCGCCATTAAAATACAAATAGTTTTCATCTACAGCAAAAGAAACAAGGCTATAACGGTATTTATAAGAAAGTGCAGGAAATATTTTTTCAATATTTAATTTTTTTATCCAGTTTTCTATTGTAAAATCAGGATTTTTTACTTTTAAAAACCTTGTTGTGGCATTATTGTATCCTGTTATAATCATTGTATCATCAATTAATAATAAATTAAATAATTGATAATCTAATTCTACATGATTTTTATAAATTTTACATAAACCTTCTGTTTTATTTTTTATGCCTTTGGCATCTATATTCAAATAAAAATAAGTAGATGGATTTTCAGGTGGAAAAACATAGTATCTATTTTGTAAAATATTACTATCTCCTAAAATTTGCCATGTGCCAAATATATCGGCAAGTGTTTCTTTTTTTTCTATATAAATAGTTTCGGTTTTTTTGCACGAAAAGGTAAATATAAGAATTAAAAAAATGCTGTAAAAATTTAATAATTTCATAAAACAAGTAGGTTAATATTCTAAAAACAATTATCAAAAATACTATTTTATTTTGAATGTAAAAAATTTATTTCACCAACTCCTCATAATCCAGCCTACTATTTTTTATTACCTCAAAAGCCTCTTCTTTGTTGTAGATATAGGTAATTTGCACTTGGTTGGCAGGGTTGTTGGGTTGCAGTTTGTAGGTAAGAAAATAATGTTTTAGGCGTTCTATTAGTTGGGGTGGGCAATCGGCAATGTCTTTATAATTGCCATATACGGCATCGTTTTTCATTACGGCTATTATTTTATCGTCTGCTTCGTTGTTGTCTATCATACGCAAGCCGCCTATGGGTATGGCTTGCATAAGGATATTGCCATGCGGAATTGTTTTTTCTGTAAGTATACAAATATCCAATGGGTCGGCATCGCCTACTATATTGGTTTTGCCTGTTTGCTGCATACAGTATTGTGCAATATGGCTTCCGCAATAGGTTTGAGGCACAAAGCCATAGGGCATGGGGCAGATGTTAGAGAATTTTTGCGGTCTATCTATTTTAAGTAAGCCAGAGGCTTTATCGAGTTCGTATTTTACAGTATCTGTAGGTACAATTTCTACAAATACGGTAAGCTCCTGCGGGGCATTATTGCCTATGGAAACACCATGCCAAGGGTGGGCTATTGTTTTTGGGAATGTCATAGTTTAGTATTGGTTAAAAATATCAATGTATGGTTTAAATGCATAAATTCTGTTTCTGTTAAAGCCTGTAAGTTCTGTTACAATTTTTAGGTTTTCTAAATCTGCAATTAAGCGTATTGCTGTTGTTTTATTTACCTGCAAATATTGTGTTATATCGCCATAATCTACAATAGGCTGCTGAAATAAATACGCCAATGCCTTTTTGGTGTTTTCCGATTTTTTGGCTACCAAAAGGCTTGTTTTTTCTTGTAATTTTATAATGGCTTTAAAAGTAGAAATACTGTTTTCTGCTGTTTGTTTTACACCTACCAAAAAAAACTTTAACCATTGGCTTAAATTATTAAGCGTTCTTACAGCCATTAGATTTTGGTAATACAATGCTTTATGTTTTTCAAAAAAAGAAGATAGATATAAGGTAGGTTTATTCAATTTATTTTGATGGATAAAGAATAGAGTAATTAACAATCTGCCAATTCTACCATTGCCATCTAAAAAAGGGTGTATGGTTTCAAATTGATAATGGGCAATGGCAATTTTAATTAAATCGGGAAGTTTAATATCATCATTGTTCAAAAAAAGTTCTAAATCGCTCATTAAATCAAGTACATTTTCTTGCGCACAAGGTATAAAAACAGCATCTTTTAAAGTTGCGCCTCCAATCCAATTTTGCGATGTTCTATAATTGCCAGGTGCTTTGTTTTCGCCCCTTGCGCCTTTCATTAAAACTTTATGCGTATTTTTTATTAAACGATTAGAAAGCGGCAGTTTCTTCAATTCTTTGATAGCATTATTCATAGCATTAATATAATTGTGCACCTCTATCCAGTCCGAATGTTTTTCGGGTTTTACGTTTTCTTCTTTGTGCAGCAAATCTTCTATATGGGTTTGTGTACCCTCAATGCCAGAGCTTGTATTAGCCTCTTTCTTAATGTGCATTTTTATAAAAAAATCCACATTGGGTATAAATTGCGAGTAAGCATTCAATTCGCCCAAGGCATAATTTGCTTCAGCCAATAAATTTAAAATTTCATTATCGTCTATTTGCCAAATATGGTTAATACAATTAGGCTCAAAGCTATAGTATTGTAGCCTTTTTACTTTTTTGCCTGCTATAAATTGCCCTATTTTCATGCCAATTAAAATGCAAATATAAATATTTATAGTTGCATTTTAAAGTAATTTTGCAAATAAGAGAAATTATAGTTGCAAAGTATTTTATCCATTAATAAAAGTTTTTCTTATCAAATTTGCGCCAGTAAAGGGCTAATAAAAACCCGAACAATGCACCGCCAATATGGGCAAAATGAGCTACGGGGTCCCAGTCGAATTTGCTTACACCTAAAAATAAATCTAACAAGATAAAACCAGGAATTAAATATTTGGCTTTTATGGGATAGGGTATAAACATTATCATCATTTCTGTATTGGGAAATAACAATGCAAAGGCGGCAGATAAACCATACAAACAACCGCTTGCGCCCACCATTAGGCTTTTGTAATTTTGTACTACACTATCGAATTGTGCCTGTGTAATGGTATTTGCAGCTATTAATTGATTTATTCTTTCTGCATTTATCCACCATTCGCCTGTTATACTATGAATACTAAAAGCTTCTGCTAAAAAATGAATAAGCAAAGCACCCAAACCGCTAAAAAAATAGAGCTTTACAAATTTTTTTGTGCCATACACGCTTTCTAAAACACTACCAAAGGTAATAAGCCCAAACATATTGAACAATATATGCGTAATACCACCGTGCATAAACATGTGGGTAAGCAATTGCCAAGGTTTAAACAGCGGATTGGTAGGATAATGCAAACCAAGAATATTGATTAAAGATATTTCTTTTTGCTGCAAAAGCAGAGTGCCAATAAACAGCACTACACAGGCTATTAATATTTGTTTTACGGCAGGGGTTAGGTTTAGGTTCATGTTGTATTATTGAAAAAAATCTATTATTTTTTGGTTGCTAAATTCTATATATACTGGCTTTCCATTGGGGCGTGTGGCAGGTGTTTGGCATTTAAACAATTGCTGCACAAGGGCGGTTTGTTCTTCTTTGTCTAATGTTTTGGTACGAAAAATGGCTTCGTTTTGCGCTAAAGAATGCGCCAAAGCTTTGCGCTTATCGCCTGCATAGCTACCTGCATTGTGCTTATAGTTTTCGAGCAAGCCTTCAAGCAATTCTTTTTCGCTGCCTTTAATGGTTTCGGCAGGCACACCGTTTATAATGAGGCAATTGGTGCCAAAATCGGCAACGTCAAAGCCAAGGTCTTTTATATCCTCCAACACCTCGTGGGCTATGGCATAATCGGTAGCCGAAAGCTCTATTGTGCGAGGGAAAAGCAATTGCTGAACGGTGGCAGAGCGGTAAACTAAATTTTCACTGTATTTTTCAAATAAAATACGTTCGTGGGCTGCTCTTTGGTCAATAATTAACAATACCCCATTTTTAACAGCAGCCATATAGCCACCGCTTATTTGCATGGTTTCTATTACAGCAATTTCTGTATGCAAGCCCAATTGTTTATCAAAAGTTTGGGCTTTGGGCAGTTCTTGGTTTTGTAAGGTATTGGGTGTATCGTCAAATAGCTTATGCCATTGGGCAGTTTGCACCTGTTTCCAAGTTTTTTGCTGCTCAAAAGGATTGTAGCTTTTGTCTGTTTTTATTTGCGGCTGATTGGTATGTTGTTTTTCTGTTTTTAAAAACCCCACAGGGTTAAATACATTGCTATCTGCAAACTCCAGCTCGGGCATAGCTGTATATTGCCCCAAAGCTTTTTTAATGGCTGCTTTTACAAGGGCATATACCGCCCTTTCATCATCAAATTTTATTTCTGTTTTTGTTGGGTGTATGTTTATATCAATTCGTGCAGGATTAATTGTAAGAAACAAGGCATACAATGGAAACTGCTCTTTGCTCAATAATTGCTCGTAGGCACTGCCAATGGCATGGTTAAGGTAAGCATCTTTTACAAACCTATTGTTTACAAATAAAAACTGCTCGCCACGTGTTCTTTTTGCGCTTTCTGGCTTGCCTACAAAGCCGCTAACAGATACCAAATCGTGCCGCTCGTTTACCATTAAAAAATCATCAGTATTGCGCTTGCTCATAAGCTCGGCTATACGGTTATCTAAAGTGCTTGGCTTTAAATCAAACACCTCTTTATCGTTGTGAAAAAGACTGAAAGCAATATCAAAATGGGGCATTGCTACCCTTGTAAACTCATCTATAATATGCCGCATTTCTACAGGTACGCTTTTTAAAAAATTTCTACGGGCTGGCACATTGTAAAATAAATTTTTAATAGAAAATTGTGTGCCTTTTTGCGTTATAGTAGTGCTTTGCTCTATTACTTTGCTGCCTTCTATTTTTATTAAAACACCTAATTCATCTTCCGTTCTGCGGGTTTTCATTTCCACATGGGCTATAGCGGCTATACTTGCCAAAGCCTCGCCCCTAAAGCCAAAGCTATGCAGTTTAAACAAATCGTCTGCTGTTTTTATTTTAGAGGTAGCATGTCGCTCCCAACACATGCGGGCATCTGTAGTGCTCATACCTAAGCCATTGTCTATTATTTGAATTAGCGAAGTACCGCCTTCTCTCACATTCAGTTTTATATGTGTGGCTTGGGCATCTATGGCATTTTCTAAAAGCTCCTTTACTACCGATGCAGGTCGCTGCACAACCTCGCCAGCGGCTATTTGGTTGGCAATATTATCGGGCAGTAGTTTAATGAAATCCATAGTTTAGGAATGGTGGTAAAAAAATAAAGCAACAAAGTTATACATAATGGTTTTAAAAAATAGTGGTGGTGGATAAAGAAAATAAAAAGAATTGTCATTTTTTTAAGTAAATTTTGTTTTCTCAAAAATTTGTTGTTTACTTTGAAGTAATTAAAACCAAATAAATGTTATGAAAAAAGTTAAATTCTATAGAGTATTTTTTGTTATTTTTAGTTATTTCCTTTTCTTAAATAATGGAATTTCAAAAATCAATAATACCTCCCCTTGCTTAAAGTATACCCATAGCCCTGAAAATGGCGGAGAGCATACAGGCAATATGCTTAAATTATTTAACCAAGAATACCAACAAGCTTTGGATGAACTCAATAAAGGCAATTTTGAACAAGCAAGAACCAAAGCAAATGCTATAAGTGTCGAAGTGGAAAATACTAACAAAAAAACATTGTTAAATATTTTAATCCCTATTTTTGAGCAACACAGACAGTTTAGTATGACAGCTAATGAAATTCAAAACTTAACTGCATTGACCCAAGGCACAGAACATGAAAATGAATATGCCCGCAATGTATTGACCTTTTTTGCAGATAAAACCTTTTTGCATACATATACCCCACAGCCTGAAACAAATGGCAATGCTTTTGCCAATATTGCACCTGCTACTACCAATTTACAAGATGTATTTAGGCTATATCCTAACCCAAGCAATAGCAGTATAGCTATACAGTTGCCAAGCAATATAAGTGGAGAAAACACAAAGGTAACTATAACCAATGTAATGGGCATAAAAGTGCATGAAGAAGACAATTACAATAGCAATAAAACAATTGATATAAGCGCATTTGCTAAAGGCATGTATGTGGTTTCTGTATATAGCAATAAGCAAATGGTGTATTACACCATTGTAGCTAAACTGTAAGTTTAGTAATGTTTTTTTTATTTTTAAAAAAGCAAGCATATTGCCTTTTATTAAGGGCAATATGCTTGCTTTTATTTAATTTATATTCTGTAAATATTTTTGCTCAATTAAATAAAATTTGGATGTGCGAAAATGAAGGTTTTTATTTTTGGACATGCAATGATACTAGCAATGCAGACATGAGTTTTAAAATTGATTTTAATTTTGAACCTCCCCAATATAAATTGATTAAAAAACCTGTTACTAAAAATGCTTTTTTAGCGGTAAGAAATTTAAGTGCGAATGATAAAAAAGGCAATATTTTAATTTATGATAACAATGACCATTATTTTATAAATAAAAAAAATGAAATAATATACAATAAAAATAAATTATCTCATTTTTCGCAATCATCAAGTGCATTAATATTTCCAACATCAAATGATTCTCTTCACTTAATTGTAAGTTTATTAGATACGTTGTTATTCAATAAAAGTAATTTATTTGGAGAAATATTTTTTAAAAAGCACCTTTTTAATTCTAATCAAAATAAATTTAAGCAAATAGATATGTCTATTGATTTTGGAGTGCCTACAAAGTATAATCCTTTAAAGCATATTCGAAGTGATTTAAGAACGGGTTTTGCATGTTATATTTTTAATCAAATATATGATGAAAAAGATGATAAATATTTTATATATTTCAATTTGGGCGATTCAATATACATAAGTGAATATCATAAACAAACCATGTCTTTTGATATACCCAAAACTTCTGGATTAATTATTTCAGGTCGAGGAGATAGAAGTGTAATTATTGGAATAAATTTTACAAGTTCAGGTTCAGATGATATAATCCATTCGACTAACAATAATTTTATATTGCATCAAAATTTAAATACAGAAAGATTAGTAGGAGGTAATCCTTTAACAGAACTTTCTTTGTATAGTTTTAATAAAAATACAGGTCAATTTTATAGTCCACTGCTTATAGATTCAGCAAGATCCTTGTATGATTGGCGTTTTACTTCTAAAATATTTGCACCTTGCGATTCAATATTATATTACTTTAAGTGGTCTTATAATGGTAATTCTAATAAATTAGTTAAAGTTGTGTTAAATAAGGATATGAATAAAATCTTGAATAGATATGAATATGTATTTAATGAGTTTACCCCATTTGCTGATATGAAATTAGCACCAAATGGTAAAATTGTTGCTAGTGTACATTTTAGATATAGTCCAACAGTTTCTAATGTTATTCGTTTTATAAATAATCCCAATGACCCAAGTAGCACTTTTAAAATAAGTAATGCTATAGATTATACAAAGGATTTAGAAATTAGTTGTCAAGATAATTATATTTCTTTTTTTCCTAATACACCAGGTTTGTATAAAAAGGCTGATTTTACATACCGAGACAATTGTAAAAAAAACAGTGTGGTATTTACCAACCATAGCGATACCTTTTGGTTTAAAAATTTTATATTCTATTTAGGTAATGGAGATAGTATTAAACATAATTTTAACCAAAATTCTATAATATATCAATATCAAAACCCAGGTAAATATTTTGTTAAAATGAAAGCATTTACAAAAGAAGGTGGTTGGGTTTGGTACAGCGATACCATAGAGGTAAAAACTGCTCCCTCTGCCTACTTTACCACCCAGCCCACCCAAGGCTGCCAATACATTGCCTTTCAGTTTAAAGATAGCAGCATGGTGTATCAAATAAAAAAAGACAGTGCGGTGCGCCATAGCTGGCAGTTTGGTGATGGAGCAAGTAACTATTGGCAAACTTATGGCATAAATATTAGGCAAAACAAAGCCCATACCTATACCCAAAATGGCACTTATACTGTTAGCCATACCGTGAGCGATGGCTACTGTACAGATACCTTTACCCGCATAAGCCAAGTAAATATTCAAGCTGCACCCAAGCCTGGCATAGTTGCAAGCACTACATGGGGCTGCGCCCCACTTGTACTTACCTTAAGCAGGCAATATACAGATGCTGTAGATAGCGTACTATGGATAGAGGGCGCAAACAAATACAAAACCATTGGCAACAATGCATTAAATATTACACTTACCAAAGTGGGGAAAGCTACAATATACCAACACCTATATGGCAGCACAGGTTGTATTACCAAAGATACTATAAGTATAAATGTATTGCAGGGCATCAATAAAAATGCTGTACCCAATATAGTGGCAGCGAGTGTAATTGGCAATGGGCAAATATTTTTAAATTGGCAAAGCATTCCATTAGCTAAAACCTATACATTAAAAAGAAACAATACTGTAATAGCAACACTACCAGATACTTTTTATATAGACAATACAAACACCTTGCAAAGCCAAATATACAGCATTACCGCCCAAGATACCTGCAATAACACAACCCAAAGCAGCGCAATAGCCAAAACCATATTGCTTACAGCCAAAAAAGACAAAAACAATATTTGTGTGCTGCGCTGGAATCCCTACCTTACTTGGGCAAATGGTGTGCAATTGTACAATACCATTTATGTATCAGATTACAACCAAACAATAAATAGCAAAACAGATACAAGCTATACCGACAATGATTTTTTGCAAAATGGCAAAACAGAAAAATGCTACCAAATACAAGCCATAGAAAACGGAGGCAATAATGCCCAAAGTCAAAGCAATATGGTATGTATTCCCTACGAAAGTGTAATATGGATACCCACAGCTATAAGCATAAATGGCGATGGCAAAAACGAAAGCCTAAAAATAAATACCTTTGGTATAAAAAGCTACACTTTAAGCATTTACAACCGTTGGGGGCAAAAGGTTTTTGAATCTTCCAATATAGCCGATGAGTGGCAACCCACCCCCCAACAGCAAGGCGTGTATATGTATGTTGTAAAAGCAGAAACCAACGATGGGCGGTATATTACCAAAGGTACTATTACAGTGTTGAGATAAAAGAAAAATATATAATTGTAGTTTAAAAAAGTGTATTTTTGTATTAAAATTCAAGATTATTAAAAATGAAATTCAACATATCCTTCAAGGAAAGAACCCAGTTAGCCATGGTGAATTTATCCAAACAATTACCCGTTTCCTTAGAAGATGCCAAGAAACAAGTTCTTTGGCTAAAACAAGTAAGCATTTCAAAACAGAAGAAACAAAGACATTAGTTTCTTTTATTAACCAAAATAATTTTTGGATAAGGGATATAGATTTTACTATGTTTATTGCCGAGGGTGCAGAACAAAGAGTTTATATAAAAGATAAAAACTATGTACTTAAATTAAATGATAGTATTTATTATGAATCTTGGTTAGATTATTTTAATAATTTATTACTCAATAATTATTTTTTTACAGATACAGCGTATAAACTAATTGGTTTTTATATTGATAATGAAATTTTATATGCTGTTGTGGAACAACCTTTTGTAAAAGCAACTGAAACAACAAATTTAGAAAATGTTAAACTATTTTTAACTCAAAATGGATTTGTAAACACTAGAAATTATGATTATTACAATGCTGAACTTGGTTTAATATTAGAAGACTTGCACGATGAAAATGTATTAACAGCCAACAATATTCTTTATTTTATAGATACCGTTTTTTATATAAAACAATAAATATTAGGTATTTAATCAACATATTTTAAAATGAAAAATAAGCACCTATTTTTACTCGTTTTCCTACATTTTACGTGTAAAAAAGACCTTAAAATTACAGACAATACGGCTTTTGATATTATTGTAATTATGGGGCAATCCAATACCCAAAATGGCTTTAAGATAGATTCGCTTATAGATAAAAAAAGTGAGGGAATTTTACAAATGGGTAGGCATGGCAATAATAATTTTAAAATAATAGAAGCCATAGACCCTTTGCAGCATTGGGACCCAAGAGCAGATAGAAACGGCTTTGGCTTGCCTTTTGCCAAATTGTATAAAGATAGCTTTTTGGCAGCCAATAGAAAAGTGCTTTTAATACCTTGCGGCAAAGGCAGCAGTGGCTTTGCCGATAAGCAATGGAACAAAGGCGATATACTGTACAATGATGCCATAAATAGGGTAAAATGGATATTAGAAAACTATCCTAAAAGCAAACTTAAAGCCATACTTTGGCAACAAGCAGAAAGAGATATTTTGCTTAAAAACCCCAATTACCAAGCCAGTTTAGATAGTTTTGTAAACAATATTTTTATTGACTTAAACCAACAAAGCAATCATTTTGTATTGATAGCAGGCGGCTTGGTGCCATATTGGGTAAATAATAACATTGATTTAAGGCAACCTTATCAAAATATTATACAAAACCTGCCATTAAGAATTAAAAATACTGGATATGCAAGCCCATATTTGCCTTTTGTTATTACAAAACTTAACAACGATTTTGATACAATTCATTATGATGCCGCAGGGCAAAGAGAATTGGCTAAAAGGTATTTTAGCGCATATAAAGTTTTGGTAAAGTAAAGCGAGCGTTAAATATTTTATTGTAATTGCTTTACTTTGCATATCAAATGAACGAAGAATTGCTGCAATATATATGGTTGGCTGGTTTGTTTAATGCCGAAGGGCTTAAAACTACCGATGGGCAAGAGGTTTTAATTTTACAACGTGGTAAATTAAATACCAATGCAGGACCCGATTTTAGTGCTGCACGCATTCGTATAGGCGAAGCAGACTGGGTGGGTAATATTGAAATTCATATACATTCTGACGATTGGTATTTGCATAAACACCATACAGATATAGCTTACAACAATACCATTTTACATGTGGTATTTGCCCACCATAAGCAAGCCCAAAGGCAAGACGGCACGCTTGTGCCAACAATAGAAATTAACACCCAAATATTTGACAATGTACTTGCAAATTATCAAACCTTAAAAACCGCTAAACATTGGATACCTTGTGCGCCTTTTATTAAACAAATAGATAATTTTACCCATGCCCAAGCCATAGATAGGGCATTGATAAATAGATTAGAACGCAAAACAGAGCAAGTAAAACAATGGCTACAATTGGCAAACAACGATTGGCATTCGGTATTTTATTATGCCATAGCCCGTAGTTTTGGTTTTGGGGTAAATGCCCCTGCTTTTGAGCAATTGGCTATCTGTTTACCCATTTCTATATTGGGTAAGCACAAGCAAGATATTACCCAAATAGAAGCTTTGATATTTGGTACTGCTGGTTTTTTAGAAGAAAATATTAAGGACAATTACCATCAAAAATTAAAACAAGAATGGGCATTTTTAAAAGCAAAATACGAATTGAAAGCCTTGCCAAATTCTACGTTTAAAATGATGCGTATGCGCCCTGGTAATTTTCCTACTATACGTTTGGCTCAATTGGCAGCATTGATATTTAAAAGCTACCATTTAATGGCTGAAATGGTAGATACCGATGATTTAAAATTGATAGAAAAAAAGTTTGAAATTGCACCGTCTATTTTTTGGCAAACCCATTATACATTTGGCAAAGAAACAAAAAAACATACTGCTAATTTATCGCTTTCGGCTATACATTTAATTTTAATTAATGCAGTTGTGCCTACGCTTTTTGAATATGCGCAAAGTATAGGTAGAGAAAATTTGCACCAAAAAGCCATTAACTTATTGCAACAACTGCCACCAGAAAAAAACAACATTACCAATACTTGGAAAACATTGGGTATTACGGCACTAAATGCCTTTGAAAGCCAAGCATTGATAGAACTTAAAACACAATATTGCGATGCTAAAAGGTGTTTGAATTGTAAAATTGGGAATAAAATATTGCAGCAAAAAAATTAAATGATAATGCTTAAAAAAATTTTCTTTCTATTCTTTATTACATTTTCAATTACAAGCTATTGTGCCAAAAAACCCTTACTTTATTGGAGCATAGCACTCAATAATTTTGTAGCGGCTAAGCCTATTTTAGGGTTTTCAAAAGTATTTTATGCGCAGTTTAATCCTGGAATTACCATTAGTACAGGCTTTAATTGGAAAGAAAAACCAAAACACAATTGGATGCAAAGTTTTAAAGCAGCCTATTTTAGCCATAGGTTTGTTCAGCGCAGCATAATGCTTTACAGCGAATTTGGTTATAGGTATAAAGTAGGCAAATGGGGCTTTAGTACGGCATTAGGGGGAGGCTATTTGCACATGATAACTGCAACGCAACAATTTGCCAAAAATGACAATTGGGAAACGAAAAACTTAAAAAACCAACCACAAGCCATGTTTAGCTTTTCTATGGGTATAGATTATAAAATAAATAAAAAAGGAATGCGCACTTTTACACGCTATCAAAACATATTGCAAACACATTTCGTAAAGGGCTACCAACCGCTTTTGCCTTACAATGTTTTGCATATTGGAATAACTATACCTGTTAGCGTTTTAAAAGGAGATAAAAAGGCTTAAGTAAAAGCTATAGTTTTTTATTTTTTTAAGATTTATTTTATCATGTAAAATTGCAGAATAACGAATTCTTTGCTTTTTTATCAGCATTTTAGTACTTTTACCCCTTTAAAACACTAAAATATGAAAAAGCTTTTACTGGTAATTTTTATTATTGCTTGTAATTTAAAAAGTTACGCTCAAATGGTTAGCGATACTGCAAACTATCCTTACTACATAGCCATGATGCAGGATAAAAATATTAACTTTTTTAGAACAGAAAGTGCTGCCAAAAAATATTGGACAGGCAGAGATAGCAGTATTAAAGGTTGTGGTTGGAAAGCCTATAAACGCTGGGAATGGAGTGCAAGGCAATTGATAAATCCTGATGGCACATTTCCAAATATTAGTGCTTGGTTGAGTGCATATTATGCAAATACAAATAATGGAGGCGGCATAGGCATAGGAAATGGCAATGTGCAGCAAGGCAATATTGGTAATTCTACACCAAGTTGCAAAACAAGGGGCGATTGGAAAGAGCTTGGACCAGGTTTTTTACCCTATAATAGAACAAGTCAGCCAAGTGGTGTAGGCAGGGTTAATGCCATTGGCTTTCATCCTACGGATAGCAATACTTTTTGGATAGGTGCACCTGCTGGTGGCTTATGGAAAACTACAAACAATGGCAAAACTTGGAGTACTACTACCGATAGCGCACCCACATTGGGCGTATCTGCTATTGCAGCAAGCCCTCGAAATCCTGATACTTTGTATATAGGTACAGGCGATAGAGATGCTGGCGATGCTACAGGGCTTGGTGTGTATATGAGTACCAATGGTGGTAAAACTTTTACTGCCCGAAATAGCGGAATGGGCAACCAAACCGTGGGTATGTTAATTATACATCCAACAAATACTAAAATACTATTGGCAGCTACAAATAATGGCATATATAGAACTACAAATAGCGGGGGTACATGGAGCTTAATAGCTTCAGGAGCATTTAAAGATATTGTATTCAATCCTCAAAATCCAAATACTGTATTTGCAACAAGAAATGGATTATTTTATAGGTCAACAAATAATGGTGTTACCTTTTCTCAAATAACAAGTGGCTTGCCTTTATCGGGTGTGGCAAGGGGAGCAATAGCTGTAACCCCAGCAGATACAACCTATGTTTATTTTTTAATTACAAACTCTACAGCTTATTATGGTACTTATCGCTCTACCAATGGTGGTGTAAACTTTAGTACACGCTCTACTACACCTAATGTAATGGATTGGAGTACTAATGGGAGTGGTGGTGGCGGGCAAGCTTGGTACGATTTAGATGTGGCTTGCAGCCCAACAAATAGAGAAGAATTTTATGTTGGAGGAGTAAATGTTTTTAAAAGTACCAATGGTGCTACAAATTGGGCTATAAATGCCCATTGGATAGGCAGTAGCACATTGCAAAGCGTGCATGCCGACCAGCATATTTTTGAATACCATCCTATTACTAAAAATTTATATATTGGCAACGATGGAGGCATATATTATACAAGAAACGGAGGTGCTAAATGGATAGATTTAAGCAATGGTATAGGTATTAGTCAGCAATATAAAATTGGTAAAAGTGCAAGTAATAAAGATTTGATGATTGCTGGATTTCAAGACAATGGTACCTCTTATTTTGATAATATAGCTTGGAGCACTGTGCGCGGTGGCGATGGCATGGATTGCGCATGGGATATGACAGATGAAAACTATAGCTATGGCGCATTGTATTATGGTAATATTACCCGATTTTACAAAGGCTCGCACGATATAACTGTTGCCAATAATGGGGTAGGTGGCATTAATGAAACTGGCGATTGGGTAACACCCTATTGTTTGCGCAAAGGCAATACCAATACTATGTTTGTAGGCTATAAAAATATATGGCGCAATACAGCTATAAAATCGGGCACTATGAGCTGGACAAATATTACCAACAATGGAAATGGCAATAATATTCGTTGTGTAGAAAATAGTGCTGCAAAAAATGACATTTTGTATTACTCAAGATACGATAATAAATTTTATAGAAGCTATAATGCAACAGGAACTGCAAGCTGGGTAGATATAACAGCCAACCTGCCAGCTACAGGAACAGTAAGCGCTATAGCCTGCCACCCCACAGATAGTAATACAGTATTTATTGGTTTGAATGGTAGTATTTACCGCTCAAGAAACAGAGGTATTAGCTGGACAAATATTTCTACAGGCTTGCCAATAAATAGATTGAATACAATTGCACTTGATACTTCAAACAGCAAATTTGGGATTTATGTTGGCACTTACACTGGCGTATATTTTAAAGATAGCACAACCAATTTTACCACCTATAGCAGTGGTTTGCCAATAGCAGCCAATGTTACAGATTTAGAAATTTTTTACGATAAACGCCATAAAAGCTTGCACCGCCTATATGCTGGTACATACAATAGAGGCAGTTGGCGCACCTCTTTGGTTGACGATGGTTCAAAAAAACCAAGAGCTGATTTTTATGTTGGAAATCCAATAAAATGTAGCGATAAAATATATAAACTTATTCCAGAATGTGGTTATAATCCAAGTGCTTTTAAATGGGTAATTACACCTAATACATTCAGTTTTCAAAATAATACAGATAGCTTAAAGGAAATAGCACAAGTAAAATTTAATGCCCCAGGCTATTATACCATAAAACTTATTGCAGAAAATTGCAATGGTTTAGATACCATAACAAAACTTAACAATATTGTAATATTCGACACCATAGCCACAGCTGCTAATTGCAAAACTACAACAACATTTCTTACAGATAATTTCGGATTAGGTATAAACAATGTTCAATTGAATGGCTTAAGCAATCCTACAAGCGGGGCTTATGACGAAGGCAGCAATGTGGATTTTAGTTGTACAAAAACTTTCTTTTTAAAGCCCAATGGCAGATACCCTTTTACCGTAACTACTAGTCCTTATTATAACGAATACTGCAAGGTTTATATAGATTATAACAACAATGGTGCTTTTACAGATGCCGGAGAATTGGTATTGGATAGATACAGTAAAACCATTCAATTTGATACTTTAAGATGCCTAAGCACAATGGTAAAAAACAAAGTATTGCGTATGCGTGTGCTTTCAGATTATTATCCAATAGCCAATGCTTGCGCTACCTTAGGGTATGGGCAAAGCGAGGATTATGGCGTATATTTTGACGAACCAATAAGCAATTTTACTGTAAGCAAAGATTCTATTTGTGTAAATGCCAATGTTGTGGTTTCGGATAGAAGTATAGGTTTTGCGCAGACTTACGCTTGGAATTTTGGCAGTGGGGCAATACCTACAACAGCCACAGGCAAAGGTCCTCATAATGTAAAATATTCTACATCAGGTTTAAAAAGGATAACATTAACACTAAATGGTTCTGTGGTTAAATTTAAAGATACCGTAAATGTTATTGGCACACCAAGCTCAAGCATTGTTATAAAAAAAGGAGTACTTACCCAATGCGAGGGAGATACGATTACCCTTGTTAGCAGAGATAGCAAAAAATTAGCCAATAAATTTCAATGGCAATTTAACAATAGCAATATAAGTGGTAACACAGATTCGCTCAATAAACTTTGGAACCACAAAGTAAGCAATAGTGGCTTATACAGATGTATTAACACATATTTAGGCTGCCGAGATACTACGGCAAATATTACCATAGTTATTAATCCCAAACCCAAAGTAGGCTATACTGTAAACAATGCCAACCAATGCTTAAAAGGCAATAGTTTTACAATTACAGATACTACTAAATTATTGAGTGGCTTATATAGTTTAAAATATTTTTATAGTAACAATACCTCAGACACAAACAAAACCCATACTAAAAAATTTACAAGCGTAAATACTTATAGCTTAAAACAAGTAGTAACTACCAATAAAGGCTGCAAAGATTCTACAACAAAAAATTTAACAGTATTGCCACAAGCCAATTTAGGCTTTAATACCAACGATACTGACCAATGCTTGAAAGGAAATAACTTTACGTTTACCAATACATCTAACATAGCCAGTGGCACACTTTCAAGTAGTTGGAACTATGGCAATGGCAATACCTTTGCAGGAACAAATGGCAGCCAAACGTATAGTACTTATGCTAACTTTTACACTGTAAAATTATTTACCAATAGCAATAATAATTGCAAAGATACTTTAACCAAAAAAGTATATTTATTTTATACTCCAATAGTAAACTTTACCATAAACGATAGCGACCAATGTTTAAGAGGCAATAATTATAATTTTACCAATACAAGTTCAATAGGTGCAGGCACAAATACATATACTTGGAACTACGGCAATACACTAACAGCCAATACCACCAATGGCAGCACTAAATATAATACTGCTAATATCTATAACGTAAAATTAGTAGCTACATCTAACAATAATTGTAAAGATTCTATCATTAAAAAATCATACATATTTACTATGCCTGTGGCTAAATTTAACATAAATGATACAAGCCAATGTTTACCCATAAATGCCTTTACTTATAATGCTACAAGCACAATTTCAAGTGGTACTATTACCCACGTTTGGCAATATGGCGATGCTACCTTTGGCGCAGGCAATAGCGTAAATAAAACTTATGCATCAAGCAATTTTTATACTGTAAAATTAATTGCCACATCTAACAACAATTGTAAAGATACCGCAACGCAAACCGCAAGGGTATATGGCGTGCCAAAAGCACAATTTACAGCCACACCATTGGCACAATGTTTTAGAAGCAATTTTACCACATTTACCAACAGCAGCACAAGTGCCAAACCCTTCACAACAAGCTATAATTTTGGCGATGCAACAACAAGCAATTTAGCCAACCCAACGCATAGCTATAATAGTGCTGGCTATTACAAAGTATTGCTAAAAGCCGAAGTAAAAACAGGCTGTGCAGATACCATAAGCAAATACATAACCATACATACACAGCCAACAGCCAATTTTGGAATAAACAATGCTACACAATGTTTTAAAGGCAATATTTTTGCGCTCAATAATACAAGCAGCAATGCCAATACTTACACTTGGAATTATAGCGATGGCAATAGTTCTACTGCTGCTTCTCCAAGCAAAAGCTTTGCTACAAATGGTAATTATACTATTCAATTGATAGCCTTTTCAGATAACAATTGCAAAGATACTATACAAAAAAGCATAACAGTAAATGCCACACCAAAAGCAGATTTTACGATTAATAAAATACAACAATGTCTAACAGGTAATTATTTTATTTACACCTCTGCAACTACTATCAATACAGGCACTTTTACCAATGCATGGAATTTAGGCAATAGCACTCCAGCCAATACTTTGAATGCAAATGCTAATTATACTTTGGCTCAAAATTACAATGTTCAATTAATAAGCACAAGCAACAACAATTGTAAAGATACTGCCACCAAAACAATAGAAATAAGCCCTATGCCAAAAGCAGATTTTACAATTAATGATACTATTCAATGCGATTATAATAACAACTTTGGTTTTACAAATACTTCACAATTAACACAAGGCACTTATATTTCAAAGTGGATAGTTGCAAACAATGCGCCTGTATCAAGTACTAACTTTTCTTATTCATTTTTAAATGCAGGTATAAAACAAGTTAAATTAGTTTTAAATAGCAATAAAAATTGTAAAGATTCGCTTACTAAAAATGTATTAGTTACCCCTAAACCAAATGCTGAATTTAGTGTAGAAAAACCAAGTTTAGAAGAAGCAATTTACAAAGCAATCAATAAAAATTATACCCAATACAAATGGCAGTTTGAAGATGGTTCCGTTAGCAATGATAGTATAGTTAGTAAAACGTATTTGAAAAATGATAAATACTATACAACTTTATATGTTGAAGATAATTATGGTTGTAAAGACACCGCTTCTAACGAGGTAATTATTTTATCTGGCGCATTACGTAAAATAGACAACGGTAATAATTTTTATATTTACCCTAATCCTACCCAAGCAAAAGCCAATATTAAATTAGAATTAACCGAAAAAAGTTTCTTAAAAATTGGCGTTTATACCGAGCTTGGTCAATTAATTTATAGCATAAATGAGGCAGAACTGATACCCAATATATATGTTTATACTATCGATTTTACAAAAGATAATTTAGCAAAAGGTATTTATATGGTAAAAATAGAAACCAATAAAGGCAAGGCTTCTGAAAAAATTATATTTCAATAAATAGCTTGCATGTTCGTTTCTGGATTTACCATAGCCCGCAATGTTGTTAAAGCAGATTATCCTATAAAAGAAGCCATATACTCCATATTGCCGCTGTGCGATGAAATAGTAGTAGCAGTGGGGAAAAGCGAAGACAATACCCTTGCTTATATACAAAGTTTTAACGAGCCAAAAATTAAAATTATAGAAACCGAATGGGACGATACCTTGCGAGAAGGCGGAAAAGTATTGGCAATAGAAACCAATAAAGCCCTTGCTGCTATTAATCCAAAAGCCAATTGGTGTTTTTATATTCAAGCAGATGAATGCCTTGCAGATGAAGGAATACAAAATGTGAAAGCTGCAATGCAAAAATATAAAGATGACGAAAATATTGAAGGTTTATTGTTCAATTATACCCATTTTTATGGCAACTATAGCTATATAGCCGATAGTCGCTCGTGGTATAGAAAAGAAATACGCATTATAAAAAATATAAAAGGCATTAGCTCATACAAAGATGCGCAAGGCTTTAGAATAAATGGCAGAAAACTAAATGTTAAAAAAGCAAATGCCAGTATATTTCATTATGGCTGGGTAAAAAATCCAATATTACAATTAGAAAAACTAAAACAAGCCCGCAAACTATGGCATAACGATGAGTTTTTGGAAAAAGAATATGCTCAAATGCAAACCTTTGATTATGCTGGCATAGATTCTTTAAAACTATTTGAAGGCAGCCACCCTAAAGTAATGCAACAGCGCATAACAGCCCAAAATTGGGAGTTTAAACATAATATTAAATCAAAAAAAATGGGCATTAAAAAACGTTTTTTATACTTTATTGAGCAACTAACTGGCTATCGTATAGGCGAGCATAAGAATTATGAGTTGATATAGCAATGTTTTTTATATTATTTTAGATTAGAATCCGCCATTTTTATTTATTTACAACTAAAATAAACATTAAATCAATAAAAACAAGTCATATTTTTGTCCTATTATTTAATCTCTATATTTATGAGTTGTTTATTTTGTTTTATCATTGCATAAAAAATGTTGTATAAAGTAGTTGTATTTCTGCTAATGTTATGGTTTCCTTGCCATTTGTTGGCTCAAAAAAATACCCTAACCATAGCCACTGGCTTGGCTTGGGCTGCCAATAAAAATACAAACCAAAGTACGCTTACCAATGCCCAAAATATTCCACATTCGTTGGCAGGGGGCAGTGTATATAGCTTATCGTATCAGTATTTTATAGATAGCAGCCATGCCATATTGGGCATTAGCTATATGGGTACTTTAAATAAAAATACGCTTACACATAGCCAAAATATGGGCAATACCTACACCAATATTGCTATGCAGCATACAGCCAACCAAATTGTATTGCATACTGGCTATTGGTTTAAAGTAAAAAACTTTCGGTTTAAAACCCAAATAGGGGCTATTTTGCCCATAAGGTACAATATCACGCAATCCGTTTTTTATAAAGATTCTGCAAACAGCAGCACCACAATAGCACAGCTAAAACATTATTTTGCCTTGGGTTTTAATGCCTCTATAAGTGCAGAATATACCATTCAAAAAAATATAAAACTATATGCTGCCCTTGGTTTAAATTTACTGAATGCTAAAATAAAAAGCAGTAAAATTACCCAATATACAAATACCAATGGCGCAACATTAGAAAATACTTTTCCTACCATACCCGATAGAGAGATACACTACCTCAAAAATGCGCAAGATATTCGCAACAATAAAGCCTCGCTGCCCAATAATTTCAATAAAAATGCGCCATTGCAAACCACAACTTATAGCCAATCTTTCAGCAATATTGGGGTTCAGTTTGGGTTTAGTTTTCTGTTTTAATTGTTATTTAGTATAAGGTAGAACTACTAACTAAAACGTCATTCTGAACTTTTTTGCTCTGAAAAAAGATTCAGAATCTCGATAAATTATAGATTCTGTATAATTTTGCGAAGCCAAAATTTACAGAATGACCAAGAAGAATGACCACAAGTTTGTGAAATCAGAACTAACGATATTATAAAAAAAATAAAACCAATGAATTTGAATAAAACCTTTAGCTATATTTTGCCGCATACGGCCATAAAAGGCAAAACAGCATTGGGGCAAACCTTTGAAATAGCTTTTGAATTTGGGCATAAGGTATTAAATTCCGAAAATGCCAATTATAGCTTTGGTAGCCTACACCAAATAATGCAAAAAGGCATTACAGCATATTTAAGATACAATACGCCCAAAAATATTTTGCTGCTTGGGCTTGGTGCAGGTAGTGCTTTGGGTATTTTACAAAAAAAACTAAGTACACCGTATGCTGTTACAGCCATAGAGATAGATAGCGATATTATTAATATAGCCCAACAACATTTTAACTTGGCGCAATATAAAAATTTAACCACCATACATGCAGATGCAAATATTTGGTTGAATAAAGAACATTTGGAAACGTATGATTTAATTATTGACGATATTTTTATAGACAATGCAATGCCTCAATTCTGTTTATCCGAAAATTATATTGCTGCTTGTGCAAATCTTCTAAATATCAATGGCACATATTTTAGAAATAGTATGAATTTAGAAACCCAAGCTGCAGAAAAGTATTACAATACATTAAACAAGTACTTTACACAAATTGAATTGTTGAGGGCTAAGAATTTAGACAATTTATTGTATTTGTGTAAGCGTTGAATGAGTGTGATTGAAAATTTATTTTCCATAAAAAAACCTTCAATTATTTAATTGAAGGTTTTTTCCCTTTTCCCATTTCACTTTGGTTTGTCCCCCGACCAACCAACAATATCTATCTCATTTTCTTATTCTTTTTACCAATACCGCTGCTTGGTAATACTTTGTTGCGTTTTTTGCTATTGCCAATTGGCGAGCCTACACGTATCATAGCACAACGGAAACCAATGGTAGAGGTAGAAAGTTCTTCATCTAACCATCTGCGAGTACCTGGGCTCATCCAATAAGCTCTGTCATTCCAACTACCACCTTTAAATACACGGGCTTTGTTGTTAATTAAAGTTGTAACACCATATTCATATTTTTGCTCATCAGAGTTATAGCTTTCCTCATCTTTATAACCAATATTATCCGATACTTTGTAGTTTCTTCTTTTTACATTATCAGCAGCGGTTACAGGCTCATATACCAATCTACCCATACTATCTTTATCAACCATTTCGCCATAGCTATCCAATTTTAGTTTGGTATATACGTTTCCTCTAAAAGAGTTAAAATCGTCAACATCTTCAAAACTTAAAGGACGGTAAACATCCATTACCCACTCGCTTACATTACCAGTAATATTGTATAAGCCGTAATCGTTTGGCCAATAAGAAAATACAGGAGTAGGAACAAAACCAGCATCGTTCAATTGGCTGGCTATACCACCTAAATCACCTTTGCCACGTCTAAAATTGCTCATTATTTTACCTCTATCTTTTTCTTTGCCATGTGTCATACGCACAGTTAAATCGTTCCAACCGTAAATACGTTTTTCATCTGTATTTTCGTATTGCGAGTTGCCAATAGCACCCTGTGCGGCATATTCCCATTCAGCTTCTGTAGGTAGGCGATATTCTGGCAATAAAATACCATCTTTTACAGCTATTTCTCTACGTGTTTTCTTTTTGCCTTTGCTTGTGTAGTCAATAGGTTTGCCTTTTTCTTGTTTCTTTTTACCTTTTTTAGGTACATAAGCTCCAGAATAGTAAGCTTTTGCATTAAAGTTTTCTTCGTTTTGGTTATCGTTAAAATAAGGATGTATTTTTTCTCTATCTAATATCATTTCGTTTACTCTATCTGTACGCCAAGTGCAAAAATCTGTAGCTTGCAGCCAGCTAACACCTACAACAGGATAATCCTTGTAAGCAGGGTGGCGGAAATAATATTCCACATAAGGCTCGTTGTATGCCAATTTGCTTCTCCAGCAATTGGTATCTGGCAAACTTCTTTTAGCTATTTCAGGGTATTCTACATAGTTTCTAAAATTCCAAAATACATACTCGCCATATTGCAAGTTGCTTATTTCGGCTTCGTCCATATAAAAAGAATTAATGGTAACCGTACGTTCTACGTTATTGTAGTCTAACGCTACATCTTGCTCCGTACTACCCATAACAAAGCTGCCAGCAGGCACAAGTACCAAACCTGGCCCTGTTTCTTGCCCTTTGTATTTGTTGTTTTCAAAACCACCCCATTTTTTGCTATTGTAGCCAAAACCAGTAGTTTGAGATTTGTTCTTGCCACCACAAGAAGATAATAGCATTGCTGAAACTGCTAAAATAGAGGTGTAAGAAAGGAAATTGTTAATCGATTTCATTTGTATTTATGTGTGTTGATTACTGATATAAACTGCGAATTTGAATATTTATTGTGTAAATTAAAAATTTTTTTTAAAAATCTGGGCATCTTAAAGGTTTAAATCCTCTTGGTCTATCGCGCAAACACCAATCTACAGTGGCGCTTACCTCATGGCTACCAGGCGCAGCCGAGCGGGCGGAAGATACTGTAATATCGTAGCTATAGCCAAATTTGAATCTGTCTTTTCTAAAGCCTAACAATACCATTAAGGCATCGGAGTTACTATAAGTTCCCAATGTTTGACGGTACCATAATCCTGTAACAATTGGTCCTTTGTTGATATAAAAACCAAAATTTAATTGGGTAAAGTTTTGTTGCATCATAAACAATGCATTTGGAGAGAAAGTAGCTTGTGTAAATCTTTTTCTATCTAAAGGAATTACAACACCGCTATGGAAAGTGTATCTACGAGGTACTATACCATCGTTGTTGCTATAAAAAGATTGTACAGGTTGGGTAATATTATGAAAGGCAAATCCTGCATAAAATCTTTCGGAGTATGCCAATAAGCCAGCGGCAAAATTAGGGAATGCTACTGAAGCATTTGCTTGAGGCTCTTGTGTAGGCAATACAAAACCACGGGTAGGATGTATTTGGTCGCCAAAACGCAATTTGCTATGGTCTATTGTTTTATTTACAAACGATGCTTGAATACCTCCTCTTATAAAAAATGTTTTGCCAACAGGCAATACATAAGAGTAAACACCGCTAAAAGAAGTTGTAGTTAATAAGCCTGCACCCGCTCTGTCATAATTTGCCATTAAGCCAATACCGCCACCTATTTTATCGTAGTGTTGGTCGTAGCTTGCATTAAAAGTTCTAAATGTGCCAGGTAAGCTTGGCCATTGGTTTCTGTAATTAATAGAGAATCTACCTGCTGAATTTCTGCCACAAAAAGCCGTACCAGCCATAGCGGGGTTGGTATATACAGGTGCAGCATAGAATTGGGTAAATTCAGGGTCTTGGGCATAAGCGCCTGAAATACAAGCGAATGCAATAAAAGTACCGTATAGTTTTTTCATATTCATATTGTTTAAAACGGTTGAACGTACAAATTTATTGTATTTTTTTTGAAAGTTTATCATTTTTTTTATTTTTTTTTATTTGAAGGTTTATTTTTTAGATTAATAGCATAGAGTTTTGTATTTTTTTTGTAATATTTTTTTTTTTGTACAATATTTTTAAATTTTATCTGTTACTTTGTGCATGAAACCAATTATTAAAATTATGTTATCAAAAAATTATATGAAGTTACTTGTTGTATATATTTTTATATTAAACAATGTTTTTGCTCAAAACGTTGCCTCAGCAGTAGAAAAAAAAATTAATTGGAAAATTGATTCTGAAAATATAAACCCAATTATTACAAACTATACCTTAGCTAAAAGTAAATTAGCTGGCATATTAGTGCCTACAATTTCTGAAAATTTTGAAACCACAACAAAACAAGAAATTATTTTTTCCAATTTTGAATACCAATTATACAACGGTAGTCAAACATATAAAACAAAAGTATTAGCCACTTTAAAAGGAGAGGTAAAACCAAAAGTATATTATACAATGGATGGAAATACTGGGTTTACAGGCTATATACTATGTCCATTTAAAGAAGAAAATGGTCAATTATACCAATTAATAAGTTTTAATTATCAAGCAAAAGATGGCAAAGCATTTGATATTGCAACACAAAAAACAGCCAAAAGAACTATCTCAAATTCTGTTTTGGCAGCAGGGGAGTGGTTTAAATTTTCTGTAAACAAAGATGGTATTTATAAAATAGATGCAAATATGCTTACAAGTGCAGGCATTAATATAAACAATATCAATCCTAAAACACTTAAATTGTATAGCCACCAAGGCGGTATGCTTTCAGAAAATAATGCCGATTTTAGGTTTGATGATTTACCAGAAAATGCCATACAAGTAATAGGCGAAAGCGATGGTATAATGAATGCAGGCGATTATATTTTGTTCTACGCCCAATCGCCCCATAAATGGAAATTTGATGTATATACTAATGAATACAAACACGAAACCAATATTTATAGCGATAAAACTTTCTTTTTTTTAACCTTTGGAGGTACTGAAGGTAAGCGTATGAATACGGCTGCCGATGGCAATAATTTAACAGCCAATAATATTTATTCCACTTTTAATTACCATACATTCCACGAGCAAGATATAGAAAACCTATGCAAGGAAGGACGCTTTTGGTATGGTGAAAAATTTGATCAAGTTAGCAATTATCAATTTACTCACGATTTAAGCCAATTTGATTTATCAAAAGATTTTAAATTAGTGTTTCAAGGCGGAGCTATTTCGCCTACAAGCAGCCAAATAGCGTGCCGTACTTTAACATCTACTTTGGGCGTGCAAAATTATTTTGCAATCAATGGTAGTTCGGAAGAGCCTTGTATAAATAGGGTATTTCCATCAAGGTTTAATTTTAATGTTGTAAACCCTAATTTAATTTTAAATTTTACATATATAAAACCAACTGCCGACTCAAAAGCATTTATAGATTACTATGAATTACATGGCGAAAGAAGTTTATCTTTTAATAGCGGTTTTCATCAATTTAGTGTTGTAAAATCGAATTTAGACATGGTAGCTGAGTATAATTTAACGGGTTTGCCCAGTACCTTTCAATTGTTTGATGTATCTGACCCCATAAACCCTAAAATTCAAAATACAGTAAACAATAGCGGCATAGTGCAATTTAAAAGTACAGGCAATGGTATATTGAGAGAGTATGCTGTAAATGATGGTAATTTAGCAATACCATTTTATGAAGGCAAAGTAGCTAACCAAAATTTACATGTTATAAATAATGTTCAATTTATCATTGTATCGCACCCCGATTTTTTAGCAGCAGCCAACAAGCTTGCTGATTGGCATAGAACAAGAGATAATATGGAGGTATTGGTAACCACACCACAACTTATTTACAATGAGTTTTCGAGCGGTAGCCAAGATATTTCTGCAATTAGAGATTTTTTTAAACATGTGTATTATAATAGTACACCAAGCGGATTGAAATATGCTATGTTTATGGGCGATGCAAGCTTTGATTACAAAGATAAAATTAAAAACAATACCAATTTTGTGCCTGTTTATCAATCTGAAGAAGGCATTTATTGTTCTGATGATTTTTATGGCTATTTAGACCCTTTAGATGGTGAATGGTCGAGCAATAACGAGCAAAAACTAGAAATAGCTGTAACTAGGCTGCCAGCAGCCAATACTCAAGAAGCAATGGGAATGGTTAATAAAATAATAAATTATAAAGATGTAAAATCTTTAGGTGATTGGCGAAATTCTGTAACTTTTTGTGCAGATGATTTTGACCATATTGCAGGCTGGGAAACTATTTTTGTTACTGATTTTGAAGATATTTTTAAAGGATTAGATGCTAATTTTAAAAACATTAATGTAAGAAAAATTTACACAGATGCTTATAAACAAGAAAATGTAGGAGGCTCGCAAAGATACCCTGAAGCCCAGGCTGCAATAGTTAAAGGATTTGAAAAAGGTACGCTTATTTTTAATTATATTGGTCATGGGGGTGTTAATTATTTGGCTTCGGAAAAAATATTTGATGTAAGTATGATAAATAATTTAAACAACATCAACTCATTGCCAGTGTTTTTTACAGCCACTTGCGAGTTCAGTAAATTTGACGATGCAACATACAAAAGTGCAGGCGAATTTTTAATTACAAATAAAAATGGAGGGGCTGTGGCTATGTTTACAACAACAAGGTTAGTATATGCAGATGCAAATGCTGAAATTACCAAATATTTTTGGGATAATTGCGCATTTGTAAAAACAGGAGGCAAATGGCCTACAATAGGCGATATTTACAAAAAATTGAAAAACAGAGAATCTCAAAATTTTAATGATAGAAAATTTACTCTTTTTGCCGATCCTGCTATGGTAATGAATTATCCTGAAAATGAAGTAAAAATAGACAGTATAAATGACGAAGCAACAGGCAATGGCAACGATACAATTAAGGCATTGAGCAAGGTTACATTTACAGGGCATATTGAAGATATATCGGGAAATAAACTAAATACTTTCAATGGCATATTAGACCCAACAATATATGATAAAATATCAATTCTTGCCTCCAATGGAAACGATGCATATAACTTTAAAGCAAATTATAAAGATTATGCCAATGTTTTATATAAAGGTAAAACTTCGGTTAAAAATGGAGACTTTAAATTTAGTTTCGTTGTGCCAAAAGATATAGCCTACAATTATGGTTTTGGTAAAATAAGCTTATATGCAGAAAATGGTATTACAGATGCCAGTGGCAGTTTAGCAAGTTTAGTAGTTGGAGGTTCTGCTTCTAATATAGTTGTAGATAATAACGGACCTAAAATTGAATTGTTTATAGATGATTACTCATTTGTATCTGGAGGCATAACAGATAAAACGCCATTGTTAATGGCAAAAATATTTGACGAAAATGGCATAAACGCATCTGGAAGCGGTATAGGCAGAGATATTATGGCGTATATAGACAAAGGTACAGAAAACGAAAAAAGCTTTGTGTTAAATTCTTTTTATACAGCTAAATTAAATAGTTATACTGAGGGAGAAGTAAGATACCAATTGGAGAATTTAGCAGAAGGAAAACATACATATACACTTAAAGTATGGGATGTATTTAATAATCCAAGCGAAAATACTATTGAATTTAATATAACCAATAACAATAAATTTGGATTAAAAAATGTATTAAATTATCCTAATCCTTTTTCTAACCAAACTACCTTTCTTTTCAACCATAATAGGGCAGGGCAAAATTTGAATGTTACATTATCTATTTTTTCTATTACAGGAAAAGTTGTAAAAACTATTGAGCAATATATACCATCTGCCGAAGGATATGTATCAGAAATAACTTGGGGAGGAAAAGATGAATTTGATGATAAACTAGCTAGCGGTATTTATATATTTCGTTTATTTGTAAAAACAGATGAAGGAGAAATAGCAGAAAAAACACAAAAATTAGTAATTTTAAATTAGGATAATATAAAAAACTATATATTTGCCCTATTGAATAGAATTTTACTTAATTCAAAAATTAAAAGTTTAATGTTTATCTTAAAAAAATCAACTAAAGGTATATGCCTTTCAATGCTTGCTTTAATAGCAGCAGAAACTAATGCACAAAAAACAGTAAAAAGAAGCGAATTTGCTAAAGAACAAAACGTAATTACAACGGCATTACCATTTTTAACCATTTCGCCCGATAGTCGCAGAGCAGCCCTTGGCGATGCAGGAGTTGCTAGCTCGCCCGATGCCAATTCTTTGTTTTGGAACGCCTCTTCTTTAGCTTTTTCAAAAGAAAATTCAGGTGTTTCTATATCTTACGCACCATGGTTGCGTAAATTGGTGCCAGGTATTTCATACAATCATTTAGCAGGCTATGGCAGAGTTAATAAACGCTCAATTATTGGGGGTTCTTTCCGCTTTTTTAGTTTTGGTGATATAAATTTTACAGACGATGTGGGCAATCCTTTAGGTGTATTTAATCCAAGTGAGTTTGCTATAGATGGCTCTTATGCAACCCAATTAAGTAAAAAATGGGCTTTGGGTGTTACATTGCGTTTTATGCATTCAAATTTGGCAGGTACACGACCAATAAATGGCATTACTCCAAAAGCAGCCAATAGCGGTGCTGGCGATTTATCCTGTTTTTATCAAGGAACAGTTAAAACCAAAGTAAAAGGCGAAAGAAAAACAATAAATTATACCTTTGGTGCTGCGCTTCAAAATTTAGGAGCTAAAGTTACATATACAGATAATACAGCAAGAGAATTTATTCCTGCCAACTTAAAAATAGGTACAGCTTGGACTTACGATATAGATCAATACAATACAATTACAGGTATGGTAGATTTAAACAAATTGCTTGTGCCCACACCAGGCTTTATACCTGTTAAAGGATATAATGGCAATGATTCAGTTGCAGACGGTATAGCTGTTTTTGAAAGAATAAAAAACAATGACCCAACAGTAACAGCTGCATTAAAATCTTTTAGCGATGCACCAGGAGGTTTTAGGGAAGAATTGAAAGAAATAAATTATTCTATTGGATTAGAATATATTTATGCCAAACAATTTATGGTAAGAGCAGGTATGTTTCGCGAGCCAAAAACAAAAGGCGGTAGACAATATTTAACTTTTGGTTTTGGTTTAAGATACAAAGTATTTGGTTTAGATGCTGCTTATTTAGTTCCCCTAACTCAAAGAAACCCATTGCAAGACCAATTGCGTTTTACCTTATTGTTTAATATAGGAGCATTTGGCGATAAGCCAATTTCAGAATCCGAAACTAAATAATTAATAATTACCAAAAAAAGCCCAATTGGGCTTTTTTTATGCATTCAAAAATGGGTTAAAATTTATTTCGTGTCCAATATTGGTAACTGCTCCGTGTCCGCTATATACCTTGGTTTCATGGGGCAAAATGAACAGTTTTAATCTTATACTTTGAATAAGTGTTTCATAATTTCCGCTTGGTAAATCTGTTCTGCCAATACTTTGGTAAAACAATACATCGCCACCTATTAAAAAATGCTGCGCTTTACTATAAAAACTAACGCTGCCCGCGCTATGACCTGGGGTAAATAAAATATCTAAACAATCGCTACCCAATGCAATAGTTTCATTTTCTTTTAAAAAAAAACTTGGCATAGGAGATTCATCGTAAGGAATATTGTAGAGTATAGCCGCTGTTTTGGCAAATTGAAGTGTTAATAAATCTGCCTCATGCATTTGTAGTGGTAAATGATAGGTTTCAGCACAATATTTATTGCCCAATACATGGTCTATATGACAGTGAGTGTTCAATAAAAAGCGTGGTTTTAGCTCATTTTGAGAAATAAAATCTGAAAATTCTTTTTGCTCTGTGGCGTTAAACATACCAGGGTCTATAATTATGGCATCTTTATTTTGATTGTAGAGCAAATAAGTGTTTACTTGAAAAGGATTAAACGTAAAAGTTTTGATTTGAAACATAAGGGCAAATAAATACTAAAATTTAAAAATAAAATACTACCTTTTTGCAATCTTATTGTTGCTAATACTTTTTTGCATTGTGCATTTGAATCTGCCTTCTACATTTTCCCTAAGCTTTAAATGCTTGGTAGTTCGCCCTGATACACGCTTTCGCCACATTAAAAAACTACTTTTTTTCATTTCTTTGCGCATTAGCGCAATAGTGGCAGATTCATCATAGCCAAATTGTTTTTCTATGGCATCAAAAGGGGTTCTATCTTCCCAAGCCATTTCTATAATACGGTCTATTTCTTGGTCTGTTAATACCATTTATTAAACTTTTAATGTACCCATTCCGCCATCAGCATGTATAATTTGCCCTGTTATCCAAGCAGATTTTTCACTTAACAAAAATTCGGCTAAATTGGCAATATCATGCACGCTGCCTATTTTTTTTAATGGATGTTTTTGGGCATTAGCTTCTATTTTTTCAGGGGTATTTAATAAGTTGGCGGCTAAAGGGGTATGGGTAATTGAAGGAGCTATGCAATTTACACGAATATGGGGTGCAAACTCGGCAGCCAAAGCTTTTGTTAAGCCCTCTATTGCGCCTTTTGAGGCAGCTACCAAACTGTGAAAATTAAAACCCATTTGTACAGCTATTGTAGAAAATAAAACAATACTTGCGTTTGGGCTTTGTTTTAGTTTTGGCAAACAATGTTGAATTATTTTTACTGCACCTAATACCTGCAGTTGATAATCGGCAATAAAATCTTCATTTTTTATTCTTGCAAATGGTTTTAAATTTATAGCTCCTGGGCAATATGCAATGCCATCTAATACTTCGGGTAAAAAAGATAAATCGTGCTCGTTTTCTAAAACATTTAAATAATGATAATTTATATTATCTGCACTTATTTCATGTTGATTAAAAGTGCCATAAATATTGTTTTCTTTGGCTAATTGTTCAGCCAATTGTTTGCCAATGCCAGAAGAAGCACCTACTATTAAATAATTTTTCACACTATTATAAACAATGAGATTAACTATTGGTTTTTAAATTAATTTATTTCTTTTTTTAATACCTTCTTTTTGGGGTATTCGGTTTATTACCTTGTGGAGCCTTTGGACGCTTATGGTTATTGCGTTGTGGGCGAGCTTGCTGTTGCTTTGGTGCACGTTTAAATACCCCATTAAATTCTGTATGAAAAGGATGCGCATTATTAACAGGAATATTTTTGCCTATTAATTTCTGTATTTCCCTTAAATCGCTTGTTTCTTCGGCTTCGCAAAAGGAAAATGAAATTCCGCTATTACCAGCCCTACCTGTTCTGCCTATACGATGTACGTAAGTTTCTGGCACTTCGGGTAATTCGTAATTAATAACATGTGTAAGTTCATCTACATCTATTCCTCTAGCAGCAATATCGGTAGCTACCAATATGCGTGTTGTTCTATTTTTGAAATTCGTTAAAGCATTTTGCCTTGCATTTTGCGATTTATTGCCATGAATAGCCTGTGCAGTAATACCAATGGCTAAAAGTTGTTTTACTACCTTATCTGCACCATGTTTGGTACGTGTAAATACCAAAGCTGTTTCTATGCTCTTATCTTTTAAAATATGATTGAGCAATGCTTTTTTATTTTCTTTTTCTACATAAAACAATGATTGCTGAATAGTATCGGCTGTGCTTGAAACAGGCGCTACCTCTACCTTTACAGGATTGTGTAAAATACTATTTGCCAATGCTTTTATTTCATTAGGCATAGTAGCTGAAAAGAACAAAGTTTGTCTTTTTGCAGGAATTTTGGTAATAATGCGTTTTACGTCATGTACAAAACCCATGTCTAGCATTCTATCTGCCTCATCTAAAATAAATATTTCTAATTGGTTGAGTTGAATAAAACCTTGGTTCATTAAATCTAATAATCTTCCTGGGGTAGCTACCAATATATCTATGCCACGTTTTAGGGCATCTACTTGCGGATTTTGACCCACACCGCCAAATATTACCAAATGTTTTAAATGCAAATTTTTACCATAAGCCTTAAAGCTATCCTGTATTTGAATAGCCAGTTCTCTGGTAGGTGTTAGTATTAGCACACGAATAGGACGTTTGCCGCTTTGTGGTGGCGTATGTTTGCTTAATAATTGAAGAATGGGAATAGCAAAAGCCGCTGTTTTGCCAGTGCCTGTTTGGGCGCAGCCAAGTACATCTGTTTGTTTTAAAATGTGGGGGATTGCCTGTTGTTGTATAGGCGTTGGTTTGGTGTAGCCTTCGTCTGAAAGCGCATTTAAAATGGGCTGAATAATGCCTAAGTCTGTAAATAACATGTTTTTTTAAAATTAAAATAGTGCAAGTGCGGTAATAAAGCGCAAGGCTTTATCATTAGAAACAAGAGAATAAAACACCAAATTTAATTTTTTGAAAATTTTACCAAAAGGCTTAGAATGCCGCAAATTGAATGAACTGGTGCAAAGGTAAGGAAATTTTAGGAATTTAGGGAATTTATGCTCACTCAAATATTCTTATGACTGAAAAGGAATAAGGAAGCAAAGATTGTTTTTTGAAGCAAAACAGAATAATTTTATTACCTTTGACTATTAATTTTATAGAAAAATGAAAATTAAACAAAATATAATTAATCAAAAATTGGAATTAATTCAATGGTTATCTGCTATCGAAAATAAAGAAACAATAGAAAAACTAATTGAATTAAGAAATAAGGAAAAGGAAGATTGGTGGAATACGATTGATAAAGAAGAAAAACAATCTATAAACAATGGTTTGAAAGATGCCGAACAAGAAAAATTAAAGCCACACGCTAAAGCAAAAAAAATATATGGCAAATGGTTATAATATTTTATGGACAGAAAATGCGTTGACTGAATTAGAAAATACCTTTCATTATATAGAGACTAATTGGACAAGAAAAGAATTGAAAAATTTATCGGAAAATATAGAAAAAACAATTTTTCTATTATCCATTAATCCTTTAATTTTTCCATTAAGCTACACTAAAAAAGATGTCAGAAGGGTAGTAGTAATGTCTTTAAACACCATATATTATAGAGTTGTTGGTAATCAAGTAGAAATTTTATCTTTTTTCTCAAATAGACAAAATCCAAATAAAATTAAACTATAATTGACCTAAAACCCTACCCCAACCCTTAACACATAAGGTTGCACATAGATATTATTATTGGCAGGGTATTTTAGCAAATAAAAACCAGATATAAATAAGCCTCTGCCAGGCGAAAAGCCACCACCCACCATTAAATAATCGTTCCAAGTGCGCTCTATGGTGTTAAAATCATAATTTAATACTTGGTATTCCGTTTGAAGAAAAAACTGCTGGGTTACATTCATTCTTACAAAGCTATTGCCCCCAAATATTTGAATTGGCGAGGCTCCAAAACGGTTGTCTTTAAAATATTGGTAATTGGCTCCTACTCCAGCCGTAAGTCTTGGTGTAATTCTATAACCAATTTGTGGTTGTAGGTTTATATTTGTTACTGTTCCAAACGTCATGCCTCCGCCAATATTGAATATTAAGCGTTCTTTAAACTTTTTTTCTTTAAGCTCTTCTTTGGTAATATCCATTTCAAATTGAGCCTTTATTTGCGGTAGTGTGCAAAAAAATATAAACAATATCAAAATCTTTTTCATCTTGGTTGCAATTCTGTTTCAATATTAGTTTATTTTCGCAACATAAAAAAAGATAAAATGTCACAAACCAATTCAATTAATATGAGCAAAGTACACAATTTTTCTGCTGGTCCTTCTATTTTAGCACCAGAGGTAATAGAGGCATCTATTGCAGGTATTCAAAATTTTGCAGGCACTACACTTTCTGTTTTAGAGGTTTCGCACCGTAGCAAAGAGTTTGTAGCTGTGGTAGAAGAAACCCAAGCTACAATTAAAGAGCTAATGAATATTCCTGAAGGGTATCAAATTTTGTTTTTGGGTGGTGGTGCAAGTACCCAATTTTTAATGGTGGCATATAATTTATTAGAAAAAAAAGGCGCTTATACCAAAACAGGCGTTTGGGCAGCCAATGCTATAAAAGAAGCCAAACATTTAGGCACAGTGGAGGTAATAGCAAGCAGCGAAGATAAAAATTTTAGTTATATTCCTAAAGACTATGCCATACCAACAGATGCCGATTATTTTCATTGCACAAGCAATAATACCATTTATGGTAGCCAAATGAAAAGTTTTCCAAATTCGCCTATTCCTATGGTTTGCGATATGAGTTCGGATGTATTGAGCCGCCAAGTAGATGTTTCTAAATTTGGATTAATATATGCAGGAGCGCAAAAAAATATGGGTCCTGCTGGCGTTACGGTTGTAATTGTTAAAAAAGATATTTTAGGTAAAGTAAACCGCGCTATTCCAAGTATGATGGATTACCAATTGCATATAAAATCGGAAACGATGTTTAATACACCGCCAGTATTTCCAATATTTAGCATGTTGCAAAACCTTAAATGGGTAAAAAAGAATGGAGGAGTAGATGGTATGCAAAAACGTGCTGCCGATAGAGCCAATTTATTGTATAGCGAAGTGGATAATAATCCATTGTTTAAAGGCACTGTGGCAATAGAAGACCGCTCGCAAATGAATGCTTGTTTCTTGCTGAATGATGAAAGCCTTGCCCCTAAATTTGATGCCGCTTGGAAAGCCGCTGGTATTTCTGGCATAGTTGGGCATCGTTCGGTAGGTGGTTATAGAGCCAGTATGTACAACGCTTTGCCTTTAGAGAGTGTGCAAGTATTGGTAGATGTGATGAGGAATTTTAATGCATAAACTTTTTTGAAGACTGGGGTTTTGAAGACAGAAGAATTGAAGACCGAAGTTATGATGACTGAAGTTTTGAAAAAACGATTTTAAACTCCATAACTTCACAATACCTTAACCTCTCCCTCCAAAACACCAAAACTCCAAACCCCATAACTCCCAAACCCCATAACACCAAACACCAATGAAAATATTAGCAAATGATGGCATAGACGAAAGCGCAAAAATAGCTTTAGAAGCCAAAGGCTTTAGCATTCAAACGCAAAAAATAGCTCAAGAGGAATTAGCTTCAAGAATAAATGAATTTGATGTGCTTTTGGTGCGCAGTGCTACCAAGGTAACCAAAGAAATTTTTGATGCAGCCACAAATTTAAAATTGGTAGGCAGAGCAGGCGTAGGGCTCGATAATATTGATACAACCTATGCCAAAGAAAAAGGTGTAGCCGTTGTAAACACGCCAGCAGCAAGTAGCACAAGTGTTGCCGAATTGGTATTTGCACATTTGTTTTCTATTTGCAGATTGCTGCAATACACCAACAGAGAAATGCCTGAAAATGGTATTTCGCAATTCAATGAATTGAAAAAAGTAGCCTCGGCAGGTGTAGAGCTTAAAGGAAAAACTTTAGGCATATTGGGTTTTGGCAGAATAGGCAGAGAAACCGCCCGTATGGCTTACGGCTTGGGTATGAATGTAATTGCCTACGACCCAATGATGAGCGAAGGAACTGTTGAAATTACTTTTCATCCTAAAGCTGCTATTCCTACAATTTCAAAAACAATAAAAACCATAAGTAAAGAAGAAGTATTGAAACAAGCAGATTTTGTTACTTTACATATTCCAGGTGGGCAAGGTTATGTAATAGCTAAAACAGAATTAGCAATGATGAAAAAAGGTGCAGGTTTGATAAACTGCGCACGTGGGGGTGTGGTATGCGAAGCCGATTTGATAGAAGCCCTCAACAGCGGACATTTAGCCTATGCAGGTACAGATGTTTTTGAAAAAGAACCACCCGTAAATGGTGATATTTTAAAATTGCGCAATGTGTCGCTTTCACCACATATAGGTGCAAGCACAGCAGAAGCTCAAAAACGCATTGGCGATGAAATGGCTGAACAAATAATTAATTTTTTTGGCTAAAAAAGTTACTTCGTTCATTTCGACAAGCTCAATGAACGAAGTAACTTAAAATCAAAAATCCAAAATTCTTAAAATCAAAAATTTTAAATAGTGCCAAACATATACCCATTTAAAGCCTTAATGCCTGCCGCAGGTATAGAACTAATTGTGAGTGCAAATACCCACATAGATGATAAACGTGCTCAAACAGAAATGGTAATGAACAATCCGCAAACGTATTTGCAAGTTGTAAAACCATATTTAAAATTTGGCGAAGATAAAAATCCTGAAAAGCATTTTCAGTTTGCAAACGATATACTTCAAAAATTTATAGCCAACGGCACAATGGTAGTTGAAGATGAAAACACTTTTTATGTGTATCAACAAATTAACACAAAAACAAATTTTACTTATTTGGGTGTGATATGCAATGTAGCTGCGTCAGATTATTATAAAGGCAAAATTAAAGTACACGAAAACACTTTAACAGAAAAAGAAAACCAATTGATAGAACATATCAGCATTTCTGGAGCCATTGGCGAACCTGTGCTTTTAACCCATCATGCCAATTCAGAAATTGAAAATTTATTATTTAAAGTAATAGCCAATAATACAGCCGATGTAGATTTTACAGATGAAGTAGGCAGGCAGCATTTAATTTATAAAGTGAATGAACAAACTTTAATTTCAGAATTTCAACAAGCATATAGCCAACTTTCTGATTTTTATATTGCCGATGGACACCACAGAAGTGCTGCTTGTGCTGGTTTTTATAGAAACAATGGCAACAATGATGGCGGATATTTAGCGTGTGTTGTACCTGCCAATCATTTGCATATAGATAGCTTTTACAGAGCCTATAAGTGTAAAAATAATTTCAATCTACAAGATTTTTTAGCACAGTTAAACTTAAATTTTAAAACCACTAAAGTGGTTTCAGCTTTTACCCCAACCAAACCCAATCAATTTGGACTGTGCACCCGCTCAGGCTGGTATCAATTAGAATTTATGGGTAAATTAGAAAACCCCAATGCAGTAGAAAAACTTGATGTTTCTATTCTTGAAAAATATGTTTTTAATGAAATATTAGAAATTACCGACTCTAAAACAGACAACCAATTAACATTTATAAAAGGCAATGCCGAAATAAATGCTATTCAAAAACAAGTAGAAAACCACCATTTTGATATTGTATTTACTGTATTTCCTTGCAAAATAGAGGAGGTATTTACCATTGCCGATGAGCAATTGATAATGCCTCCCAAAAGCACTTATATAGAACCAAAATTAAGAACAGGCTTAACTGTACAATTGGTATGAACACAAGAAAAAACTTTATAACCGTTGGACATATTGAAGGCGTATCTTATTTGATACTACTTTTTATAGCTATGCCTTTAAAATATATTTGGCAAATGCCTTTGGCTGTTGGCATAATGGGCTATCTGCATGGCGCATTGTTTGTACTATATTCTGCTATGTTGCTTTCTTTTTTCTTAAAAAAGTTTGTAACTTTTAAGCAAGCTTTTGTAGCAATGGTATTGTCTTTATTGCCATTTGGTACATTTTTTTTAGATAAAAAATTGCCAAATTTTTAAGAATATTATTCGGAAGTTGCAATTACCTTTACACTAAAATCGGGTCTAAAAATTTCTGAATATGTAATTTTATAACGCATCTTTTTATTTTTAATGGGGTTTAGTGTATTAATGATTAAAAAAACAGGCGTTGTCCATGGAAACCCTACAATAAATAAACTTGCGGGAATGGTTCTTCGAGGCGTAACTGGCTGTTTAGATTTTAAAAAAATTGAAAAAATCTTATTAATAGATAAGGTATCAGTTGTTAATTCATTATAAAAATTAAGAAACAAAAATTGTGAATCGTTAATAAGATATATTTTGCCTGAAAATACATTGTCTAAAGAATCTCTAAAAGTTATTTTTTCTTTGTTTTTAAAAGTTGTAACAGTGCCGTCTTTACAGGTAAAGGCAAGCATGTAGGCTGTTTGGGCTTGGCAAACACTAATTTTGCCAAGTGTTGTAAATAAGCATAAAATTAAAATCTTAATATAATTTTTTTTCACCTGCATAAATAGAAGTTTTAAGCCAATTTTCTGCGGGTACAAAAGGGCAACTATAGCTTTTATTATAGTGGCAATAAGGAATAAAAGCGTAATTAAAATCTATGATAAAATTGCTTTTTTCGTTGCGGTATTTTAACTCTAAATAACGCCCTCCTCCATAAGTACTTATTTTATTGGTGCTATCTTTAAAAGGGATAAATAAATCTGTAACATTTTCTTTTTCTGTGCTGTATGCCGTTAAAGTATGCGTAGCATTATTCAATTTAAAAGTAAGTGTACAAAATGTGTAATAAATGGGTTCTCTTTCTGTAGCAGTTTTAAATATAATTTTTTCAGGGTTTAAAAATTTAATTTCTGCATTTACCACATAATTGCTATCAGGCTCAAAATAATTTAAGCCCTTAAAATCTTTTATTTTATCTGCTTCTATAATATTTTGCTCAATTATGTATTTGTTCTTTCCTGCCCTTGCAGCATTTATTTGTTGGCTAAAATTAGATTGACTAACTGTTGGCTTTTCTTCTGTATTTTCTGATTCTGTTTTAATGCTATTATTACAAGAAAATAGAAAGAAAACAACTAAAATAGAAAGTATTTTAAAAGTATTTTTTTTCATTTTTCTTAACTTCTTTTGGCTAATTTTTTCTTTTGTGCTGCTGTAAGCTTGTTTATCTTTTTGTATTCGGCTACTTTCTTTTTAGGCACTTGTATTTTTAGTTTTTGCCCACTGTAAATGGCATCTTTTTTCATGCCATTCCATTTGCGAATATCACTTACTCTACAGTCAAATAAATCGGCAATTAACAGCAAACCATCTCCTTTTTTAACTGTATAAATTATAGTCGTTTTAGTATTTGCAGCCGTTGGTCTATCGTCTTCATCTGTTGTTATTTCTACATGTGGTTTTATATTGTTTTGGTTAAAAAGCAAAACAGAATCTTTAATAACAGTATCTACAGGTGGTGGCGGAAAAAGTATCAAAAGTTTATCATGGTATTCTGTTATTTTTTCTTTTGGTAATTTTAATCCAGTAGTATTAAAACTTGTAGGCATAATGCCTATGCGTAATTCCGAGTTGGTTTGTTTTAGCGTTTCTTCTAAAATATTTAATTGAAAAGCAATAGATGATAAACTAATTTCCTTTTGAACTTGAACAGTATCTGTATCGGGCAATTTGTATTTTATGGGTAAAATTTTATGCTCTGTATGGTAGTTCCATATATACCAAAAAGCCATATAATTTTCGGTTATATTTTGATAATCTAAAGGCAAATTTGGGTGTATTTTGGTGTAGTCTAATTGCTTATTTGTTCTATGAATTGCCATATTCATATTTATTGGACCGCTTCTAAAGGCTGCCAAAGTTTTTAGCCAATCCATATATATAAGGTTCAAATCTTTAAAATATTGTGCAGCTGCCTCGCTGCTTTTTTTAGGATTTCTTCTTTCATCTACATAGCTATTGGTGGTTAAATTATATTTTTTAGCCATAGCATAGCTCAATGCCCATTGCCCACTTGCGCCATCTGTATGTATAAAAGTAGGATTACTCTCGCTAACCACAGCACTAATTAAAAACAATTGCAATGGCACACCTGCCTCTGTAAATTTTGGTGAATATAAATTGTAAAAATATTGTGTTTTGCCTAAAAGCAATGATGTATAATTGTTGGTGTTTCGGATATACACACCTATTTGCTTTCTTACCTGCTCATTAAAAAAAAGTGGAATTTGGCTATTGGTTTTAGTCAGTTTAATATAAAATGGGTCTTTCAAAAAACTTGAATCAACAGGATTTGAATACGTATTGAGAGTTATAAAAAAAAAGAATAAGGTTAAAATTTGTTTAAATTTCATTGAATTAAAAAGGTGTTACTTTTAGATAACTTTCAAAAGTAATTAAATATTATAAATTGCATTGAAATTTTTTTTACACAATATGTTTACCTTTTATGCGTTTATGGTATTTATACTATCAAAAATAAAAAAAATATGAAATATTACTTAACGCTTTTACTTATTTTAACGGTTAAATTTAGTCAAGCCCAAACAAACATTAACGAAACAAAATCTTCTGAAAACATTATTCAATTGGCATTGCTTTTAGATGTAAGCAATAGTATGGATGGGCTTATAAACCAAGCCAAAAGCGAACTTTGGACCATTGTAAACCAAGTAGCCAAAGCGCAAAAAAACAACCAATCTGCAAAACTCGAAATAGCACTTTACGAATATGGCAGAACAGGAAACGATGCCAATAAAGGCTATGTAAAACGCTTGCTCGATTACACCAACGATTTAGATACCATTTCCGAAATTCTTTTTGGACTTACTACCAATGGTGGCGATGAGTATTGTGGAAATGTAATTCAAACAAGCTTACAAGAACTACAATGGCGAGGTAGCGATAGTATTTACCGTGTTATTTTTATTGCAGGAAACGAGCCTTTTAACCAAGGTAAAATTGATTATAGAACCGCCTGTACCAATGCTTACGAAAAAAAGATATTTATCAATACCATACATTGTGGCGACTCGGCAACAGGTGTGTTTCAATATTGGAAAGATGGGGCAGATAAAGGCAAAGGCAAATATTTTTTTATCAATAGCAATTTGCAAGCAGAGGATATAGCAACACCTTACGATAGCTTAATTCTTAACCTAAACGATAGTTTAAATAAAACCTATTGGGCTTATGGCTATGCAGGTGCTTCTTATAAATCTAATCAAATAATGCAGGATAACAATTCTTTAAAAATGAATAAATCGGTAAAAATGAAAAGGGCTGTTTCAAAATCGAGTAAAACGTACGACAATGCCAAATGGGATGTTTCGGATAAAGTGGCTGCTGATACTACTTTTTTAGAAAAAGCAAAAGACGAGGAGCTACCAACAGAACTAAAAGGCAGAACAGCAGATGAGAAAAAAAAGATAGTAACCCAAAACACGAATAAAAGAACTGGCTACTCAAAAGAAATAGTAGAACTAAATAAAAAGCGAGAAGATTATATTAGAACCATAAAAACCACTACAAATATACCAAAAGAAAAAACACTGGGCGATGCTTTAGTACAAGCTATTATTGAACAAGCGGCTACTGTTGGTTTTGTATTTTTGAAAAATTAAATGCTTATACCAATTGCGCTTCAGCTATCAATTTTTGAATATCAATTGGTACAACGCCATTTTCTTCGCATACCAAGCCGCCAGCTAAATTTGCCAATGCAGCAGTAGTTTTCATATCTGCACCGCAGGCAAGGCATAATGAGGCAACACTTATAACAGTATCTCCTGCTCCGCTTACATCGGCAATATGCCTAATATGGGCAGGTATTACTTCGTAATGCTTATGGTCGGTTATCATTACCCCATCTTCGCTAAGGGTTACCATTGTATAAGTATTTTGCAATGTATGGTGCAATACCTCTACCGCTTCTTTTAAGTTGCTTTGCTCCTTTAAGTTTTTCTCGGTATTTAGCCCCTCTTTTATCTCTTTTAAATTGGGTTTAAAAAGCGTAACATTTTTATACGCTAAAAAATTATTTTTCTTTGGGTCTACAGCAATAGGAATACCCGCTTTATTGGCTAATTCAATTAATATTGGAATATTTTTTTCGTTTAAAACACCTTTGTTGTAATCTTCTAATATTACCACATCGCAATTTGCTAAATGTTGGGTAAAATTAGCTATCAATTGTTGGTTTTCTGTATCTTCTAAATCAGTTGTAATTTCGTTGTCTATTCTTAGCAATTGGTGTTTATTGCCCAATATTCTGGTTTTAGTGGTTGTTTTTCTTTTGTTAGATTGAATAATGCCAGAAATAGGCAAATGCTGTTGGTTCAATATTTCTATAAGTTCTGTTCCCTCTGTATCATTGCCAATTACAGAGCATAAAATAGGTATTGCATTGAGGGCTGCTATATTCAAAGCTACATTGGCTGCGCCTCCCAATCGGCTTTCTTTTTTTTCAATATTTACAACAGGTACTGGTGCCTCGGGCGAAATTCTATCAACCTTACCAATAATATAGGCATCTACCATTACATCGCCCACTATCAATACTTTTTTGTTTTTAAACGAATAGATTAATTCCTGCATTGTTAAATTGGATTATTGTAATTTTTCTAAAGCCTCTTTTATTCTGTGCATGGCTTTTGTTAGGTTTTCCTCGCTTGTGGCATACGAAAAACGAATGCAATTATCATTACCAAAAGCACTGCCAGCCACAGTTACCACATATACCTCGTTTAAAAAATACATACACAAATCTTGCGAGTTGTTAATGGTTTTGCCATTTAAACTTTTGCCATAAAAATAACTTACATCTGGAAAAAGATAAAAAGCCCCATCGGGTTTATTCAGTTTTAAGCCTTTTATATCTTTTAAAATTTCAAGGCATAAATCTCTACGTTTGTTAAAAGCTTTTACCATTTCTAAAGTAGGTGTCATATCGCCCAAAAGTGCGGCTATACTTGCTCTTTGCGCTATGGCATTTGTGCCGCTTGTAAATTGGCTTTGCAATTTTTCGCAAGCATAAGCTATTTCTTTTGTTGTGCCTATATAGCCTATGCGCCAGCCTGTCATAGCAAAAGCCTTTGATACACCATTTACAGTTATTGTTCTATTAATTAACGAGCCAAAACTTGCAATACTTGTATGCTTGCTTTCAAAATTTATATGCTCGTATATTTCATCGCTAATAATATACACTTGTGGGTGGCTTTCAAATACTGCTGCCAAAGCCTCCAACTCGCTATGGCTATATACCATACCACTCGGATTATTAGGACTGCTAAACATAAACAATTTTGTTCTTGGCGTTATAGCAGCTTCTAATTGGGCAGGGCTAATTTTATAATCTGTTTCTATGGTTGTATCAATGTAAACATTTACACCATTTGCAAGGTTTACCATATCGGCATAGCTAACCCAAAATGGGCGAGGAATTATTACTTCATCGCCTTTGTTTATAAGAGCAAGAACGGCATTCATAATAGAATTTTTTGCCCCTGTGCTTACCACAATTTGGTCGGTATTATAATCCAAGCCATTATCTCGCTTAAATTTTGTTTTTACAGCCTCCTTTAGCTCTGGAATACCTGCCACAGGGGTATAAAAAGTTTGATTATTGTTTATAGCATCAATTGCAGCTTGTTTAATATGTGCAGGAGTAAAAAAATCGGGCTCGCCAAAACTAAGGCTAATAATGTCTTTACCTTCGGCTTTTAAGGCTCTGCCAAGCTTTGCCATGGCTATGGTTTCCGATTCTGATATGCGATTTAACCTTTCGGCTATTATCTTATTGGGTTCTGTGGTATTCAAAATATTTATTTTTTAGAAACAAAATGCAAACGTACTGCTATTTACTAAAACATAAAAATTTTAAACATTTTTAATTCTGCTCCACATACAGTTTAAAATTGTTTAAAATGGCTTGCCAACCCATTTGTTGCAATTCTAAAGTGTTTTCTTTTTCAGGTTCAAAGGTTTCAACAATAGTAGTTTCATTTCCTTTTTCTTCAAATAAAATGTTTACTTTTTTCAGCCGATGTTGGTGTTATTACCAACAAAAGCAACCATTTTTTTAATAAATATCTTGAGAAATTTTAAGCCGTTGTTGGTGTTATCACCAACAAAAGCAACCATTTTTTAAATAAATATCTTGAAAAATTGTTGGTCATAAGACCAACAATGGCAAAAATGGGGTCTTCTGTTTCTATTACCATAACGGCATCTTGCGGCACAAGGTAAAAACCATCTAAAAATTTATTGGGGCTAAATTTTAGCCAAGCCCAATAGCCAACAATGGCTAATAAAATAATGGCGAGTATAATGAGTATTTTTTTCATTGTTTTTTTATTGGTTTAGCGGCTTATTTTAAGATTTCCTCCGCCAGTTTTTTTGTCTCCTTTGAAATTAAGCATAAGTTTAGGAACGTAATTGATTAAATCTTTACTTGTATTTAAATATGAAAAGTAAAAGCTCCCCCATTTATTTAAAAATTCATCTCTTCCGTTATTATTGACTAATAATTTAATTTCAAAATTTTGATGTGGAAGTATAGGTTTTTTGGTGTACGAAAACATACTGCCTTCTCCAGGTTGGTCGCAGTCAGTTATTAATAATGTATCATTGCTTATATTTTTAAATTTATAATAATAAGGTTCATCTATTCCTCCTTCAATGTCAAAATCGTGTGTAGTTTCGCCAAATACAAATTCATTATCTGCGCAATAAGTAATTTCTAATTGTTTTTTCTTGCCATTAGAAAATGTCAATTCTATTTTTTTTGAAAATGCTTTTGAATTTTTAGCTATACTAAAAATAAAATACACAAACCCACTATCATTGGGCTTTATATTTTCTTTACTGTATTTACATTCAATGCCATCGTTTAAGGCTTTCCAACTTTTAATAGAGAGGGGCAATTTGCCATTGTTTTTAAATCTAAATTTCTGATGAATAGTGGTGTCATTTTTTACTTTTCTGACAACAATAAATGTATCTTTAAAAGTAATTGTTTTTTGTGCATAAATATTATTTGCACAAAAAAATAAAACTAAAATTAGGCGTATTTTTTTCATTGATTTTTAAGGTGTTTTTTCAATTTTAAAAACACCGCCTACAAAAGTAAAATATTTGATTGTCTTTTTAGCGCAATTGTTTTTACTTGTTTTTTAGCGCCCACATTAGCATCTTTATTTGCCTGCTGTTTCTCTGGCTCTAACATTTTCTATCTATCCAATTCAAATCCCCTAAATCCTAAATCCTTCGCCACCCATTCCATTAATTTAAACACAATTTAAAGAATGTGGATTTGTTAAGATAGTATATAATATTTAATAGCTGCTTTACGTTATATTTTTGCGTGTTATAAAAATAATGGCAAGTAAAAAAGGAAATAGTTTTAAAAATGCAGCCGATGATTTTCAGCCAGAGGAAAAGGAAAGTAAAAAACCTTTGGCTGGCGGTAAATTAGCTTGGCTAAAAGATGAGCGTACCCACAAAATAGCAGGGGCTTTCTTTATTCTGTTTTCTTTGTTTTTATTTATTGCTTTTACCTCGCATATAATAAACCTAACTGGTTTTGAAACCGACCAAGATATTCTTCAAAGTAGCAATTGGGCTTGGTATAAAGCCAATAATACCCGAGGCGCGAGCAATATGATGGGCTATATTGGGGCTTGGTTTGCCCATCTTTTTATACACAAATGGTTTGGTATAGCTTCTTATATTTTATTGATTACAGTATTTACATTGGGTACAAAATTGCTTTTTAACTGGCAGCTGCGCCCCATGACAAAAATATTGCGCTACAGTTTTTTTACCATTGTTTGGCTTTCTGTGTTATTGGGTTTTATTTTTCATAAAAGCAATATACACATGGGCGGTGGCTTTGGCTATTTTGGGTTTATGTGGCTGCATAGCCTGTTGGGCTATGGTGGGGTAGGCTTAGTATTGTTTTTATATGCCCTTGCCTTTTTGGTAATAGTTTATAATATAGATTTAAGATTAGGCAAAAAGAAATTAGCTACTGCAACAGATTTGGAAGAAGACGAAAGCAGCAAAATAGCCTTTAGCAACCATGAAACAGAGGCAGAAAGCATGAAAAAACATTATGAAGATATTCATACTGAAATAATAGCCGATGGGGAAATTCCAAAGCCCAATATGGCGGTAGATGAAGGTATTCAATTGATAACTTTAAACGAAGATGAGCCTGAAACACCAGCAATACCAATAAATTTTAATATTGATATACCTAAAGCAAATAAAAAAGATATTCCTGCATCTGATTTTGAATTAAAAATAGAAACAGTAGAAGAAGAAATATATGTGCCACCAATTTCAGCACCAACTTTAATTGACGAACTTAATGCAGGAGAGGAGCATACGCCAAATTTAGATGAACCCTACGACCCACGATTAGATTTACCCGGTTATCAGTTTCCAACAATAGATTTACTGCAAGAGTACGAATTTACAAAAGTAGAAATAGACCGCACAGAGCTTGAAAGCAGCAAAAATATGATTGTAGAAACCCTTAAAAATTACAACATAGCCATTTCAGAAATTAAAGCCAATATAGGACCTACGGTTACATTGTATGAAATTGTACCAGCCCCTGGTGTTAAAATTTCAAGGATAAAAAATTTAGAAGATGATATTGCATTGAGTTTAGCGGCATTGGGTATTCGTATTATTGCGCCCATACCTGGCAGGGGAACTATAGGTATTGAAGTGCCAAATAAAAAACCAGAAATGGTGCCTATGCGCAGCATGATAGCCAGCAAAAAGTTTCAAGAATGCAATTTTGAACTACCTGTTATTTTGGGTAAAACCATTTCTAACGAGCTGTATATGGCAGATTTAAGTAAAATGCCTCATTTGCTTTGTGCAGGTGCTACAGGGCAAGGAAAATCCGTAGGCTTAAATACATTAATTGTTTCTTTGCTATACAAAAAGCATCCATCAGAATTAAAGTTTGTTCTTGTTGACCCAAAGAAAGTGGAGCTAACTTTGTACAACAAAATAGAACGACATTATTTAGCCAAACTGCCTGGCGATGGCGATTCTATTATTACAGATACAAAATTGGTGTGCAATACGCTCAACTCTTTGTGTATGGAAATGGATGAGCGATACGAATTATTAAAATCGGCAGGAAAGCGTAATATTATTGAGTATAATACCAAATTTAAAGAACGTAAACTATTGCCTACGGAGGGACATAGGTTTTTACCCTACATAGTTGTAGTTATAGATGAGGTAGCCGATTTAATGATGACAGCAGGTAGGGAAGTAGAAACCCCAATTGCCCGTTTAGCTCAATTGGCTCGTGCCATTGGTATTCATGTAATATTGGCTACGCAACGCCCTTCGGTAAATATTATTACAGGTACTATTAAAGCCAATTTTCCTGCACGTTTGGCATTTAGGGTAACTTCTAAAATAGATTCAAGAACGATATTGGATAGCAACGGTGCCGACCAGCTAATAGGCAAAGGCGATATGTTGTTTAGCACAGGCAATGATTTAATTCGCTTGCAATGCCCATTTGTAGATACGCCCGAGGTAGAAAAAATTACTGAATTTATAGGTAATCAAAGGGGTTATCCAAGTGCATTGCAATTGCCAGAATTTAGAGGCGATGACGAAGGAGGTGCAAGAGAAGACTTTGACCCTAACGAGCGTGATGCCTTATTTGAAGATGCTGCACGATTAATAGTGCAAACGCAGCAGGGCAGTACATCGCTTATTCAGCGCAAATTAAAATTGGGCTATAACAGGGCAGGCAGGCTTGTTGACCAATTAGAACAAGCAGGTATTGTAGGTAATTTTGAAGGCGCAAAAGCCCGCAAAGTTTTAATACCCGATGAAGCCAGTTTAGATGTTTTTTTAGATAATTTGTACAATAAGTAAATTGTCATATTTCTGTCATTCGTAAAATTTTATTTTTATTTATTTGGGGGGTAGCTACAATAATATTGTATTAGCTGTAATTTTAAATTATTATACATTATGAAGAACAAATTTATCTACACATTATTAGCTACAATGGTTTTATTTTCTTGCAAAAAGAAAACAGAAGAAACAAAACCAACCACAGACACTACCCCTCAATGGGAAACCAATGTAAGCAGCTCCGATATGAGAACCTATTTAGACGGGCAATTATTACCTGGTGCATCTATAACAATTCCTTCTAATACAGGAGGTACAGTAAATGCCAATGGTATTTCGGCTACAGTGCCAGCAGATGCCTTTGCAAATGCTGATGGTAGCCCATACAACGGCAGCGTTGTGTTAAAAATTAAAACCATTACCAATACTGCCGATATGATAAAAAGCGGTATAACTACTCTAAACGATAGTGGCGATTTATTAATTTCGGCAGGTATGTTTAAATTAGAAGCTTTTGATGCAGCAGGAACTAACTCATTAAAATTAAGAAATGGTGTAAAATACAGTTCTGAAATTACAGGTTTTGACTTAAACAACAAAGTATTTGAAGGTGTGGCTGCTACAGGCGGCACCAATAAAATAGTGTGGGAACAATGGGACAGTACGGATATAAAAAGAGGTCAAAATTCGTTTATTAATGGCTTAGATAAATTATTTACTTGGTGCAATTTAGATAGATATATGAACGAAAAACCATTAACAGATATTACCATAACCACCCCAAGCGGCTATACCAATAAAAATACAGAATGCTTTATGAAATATACTGGTGAGAGTGCAACAGCCTATATTCCTGCCAATAGTAGTTTAAAAGCTTTTTCTACCCAAGGAGGCTATTATAAAGTAGTGGTAGGCAGAGGTGTAAAAATACTATGCTTTGCTAAAAGAGATGGTAAATTTTACTACGATATTCAAACCATTGCAGCAATTACTACAAACCAAACTTTGGCTATTACCACTATGACAGAAACGACAGAAGCCAATTTGAATACCATTATAGCAGGATTTTAAAGCGTATTAACTTTCATGAATTTTATTTAAGAAAAGTTATGAAAGTTTGGGTATAATTTAAAAAAGGTAGCACATTGTGTTACCTTTTTTTGTCATTATGTATATCTATTTATCCCAAATTAATCAATAAGAGATTTGAAAAATTGAACTATTTGATTTAGTTGGGATTAACCCCGATTTAAAAATTGCAATTATGTTTTGTAAAAACATGATTTGCACTTTGTTATTCGATTTAGCAATGCTATTGCTGAATTTGGGTTTATTTTATTGTTACTATAACCCACACATTACAATAGCTTTTTTACTCCTTCTAATTGGTATAATTTTTCAGCTATTTCTGCTTGTTCTATTGCTTGTTTATTATAGTTTCTAACGGTTTCGCTAATTTCGCTTAAATACCTGTTTCGTGCTGGTGGAATAATGAATATTTTTTCACTCATTTCATCGGTAGCTTTAAAATCTGATTTAAAATTAGAGCCAGTTTTATGGTCAATTAAATCTATCAAGGAGCGGTAAAGATTATTCATGCCTGGGTCGTTAAATTGGCTTGCTATTGTGCCATATACGGGCATTGTATCTGCTTCTTTATCAAATAATTTATGGTTGCGTTGGAATTGTTTTTTTACATCTCTTAAAGCATCGGCAGCACCTTTTTTGTCAAATTTATTTACAGCAATAATATCTGCAAAATCAAGCATATCTATTTTTTCAAGTTGTGTTGCTGCACCATATTCTGGTGTCATTACATACATTGTAGCATCGCTATGGTCGGTTATTTCTGTATCGCTTTGCCCTATGCCGCTTGTTTCAAGTATAATTAAATCAAATTGGGCTGCTTTAAGCACCAATAGGGCATCATCCACATGTTTGCTCAATGCCAAATTGCTTTGCCTTGTAGCCAAAGAGCGCATATATACACGAGGGTTTCTAATGCTATTCATACGTATTCTATCGCCAAGTAATGCACCTCCTGTTTTGCGTTTGCTGGGGTCAACAGAAATAATGCCAATGGTTTTATCTTTAAAATCGAATAAAAATCTACGTACAAATTCATCTACCAAGCTGCTTTTACCAGCACCGCCTGTGCCTGTTATACCCAATACAGGTATTTTTTTATTGCCAATTAATTGTATTATTTTATCTTTATGTGTTAAAAATTCAGCAGGAAAATTTTCTGCCGATGATATTAGTTTTGCAAGTGCTGTAGGATTTTTAGCTAATATTTCGTTTTCATTAAATTCAATATCTCTGCCTGTTGCAAAATCGCTTTTTTGCACCAAATCGTTTATCATACCTTGCAGCCCCATTTCTCTGCCATCATCTGGGTGGTATATTTTTGTAATGCCGTAAGCTTGTAAGTCTGCAATTTCTTCAGGAAGAATAGTGCCACCACCGCCACCAAATATTTTGATATGACTTGCACCTTTTTCTTTCAACAAATCGAACATATACTTAAAATATTCATTATGCCCACCTTGATAGCTTGTCATAGCTATGGCATTGGCATCTTCTTGTATGGCAGTATCTACAACTTCTTCAGCACTTCTATCGTGCCCAAGGTGTATTACCTCGCAGCCTGTAGCTTGTATAATTCTACGCATTACATTTATTGCGGCATCGTGTCCATCAAATAATGATGCTGCGGTAACAATTCTTACTTTATTTTTAGGCGTATAAATAGGATTTTCCATATTTTAAAAGGCGAAATTAGTATTTTATTTTGGGTATAAAAAAAACCACCTTGTTGAAGGTGGTTTTTTTATTGATAATTTACTTACTATTAATAGAATTTATAACGCTCATCTTTTATTTTAGCCGCTTTTTTAAGTGCAGCAAATGATGTTTCTGATACTCTTGATTTTTGCTCGCCATTCATCATCATTCTATTGGTAAGCATTTCTTTGGGCATTTCTGTTTTTGTTTCCGAATCTAAATAAATTACATGAACACCATCTGAAGATGCATAAGGTTTGCTGAGTGTTTTTAGTTTACTGCCCATAACAAAACCAACCATTTTAGAGTCGTTGCCAGCAAATGGAACACTTGGCATAGCTAAAGATAATTTATCAATTGGCTGTGCTATAGATTTTACAGCTACGGCTACATCTTCAATAGTTTTTGCAGTTTTCAATACTTTTTCTAAATCTGCTTTTAGTTTTTCTGCTTTTTTCTCGTTTATTACTAATTTTTCTACTTTTTCTCTCACATCTTCAACAGATGCTGTACCTTCTTTTTTTATTTTTGCAAGTTTTACAACTACTTGTCTATCGTCAAAGCTAAATACATCTGATACCTCGCCTTCTTTTCTATCATCATTGTATAACCAACGAATAATTTCTTTTGAATTTGATATACCATTAATGGTTTTATCTGTTGGCTTAATATTGCTTGCCAAACTTTTAGAAAGATTTGCTTTTTTCAAAGCATCTTCAAATTCAGTTTTACTTTTTCCTGTTAGCCCATTTCTAAATTCAGATGCTTTGCTTTTAACAGCCTCTATAGTTGCAGATAAAGGTTCTATATTTTTGCGCACTTCGGCAAATTTTACAAGCTTATTGCTTCTGTTATCTACCATTTTATAAATAGACAATCCAAATACAGATTTTACAACTACGGCTTGTCCTTTGGTTAATCCTTTTATTGATTTTTTAACATCAGGTGGTAAATTGCTTTCTTGCATCCAATCCATATCCATAGGGCTTTGTAATATGCCTTGAGATGCTTTTTGACTAAAAAACTCTTCTGTTTTATTTAATGCTACATTTTTGCTTTCTGCAATTATGCCTTTTCCAATGCCAATGGCTGCTAATGTATCTTGTTTTGTAGTGCCTTTTACTACTATTTCTGCTTTTACCAAATGGCAATAGTTTATACTATCAAATTTTGTAGCCAATACTTTTATTAAACTAAAGCCACCGTTATAGAATATTGGACCAACAACACTATCTTTAGGGGCATTATATACAGCTTCGTCAAGTATTTTTGGAATATTGCCATATCTTCTAAATGTTGTATCAAATTGGGCTGTGCTATACAATGTTACATATTCCGAATCGTTTTCTGTTTTTGCAAAATCATTGATTTGTTTTGCTACTTCATTTTTCACTGCTAATGTATCTTGTGCTGATGGGGCAATTGTCCATAATGCAAACTCAATATCTCTGTTTTCTTCTTGCTTAAATTCTTCTTTGTGTTTGCTAATGTAATCTTTTAAATCCGAATCGGTTACTTTAAAATCTTTATCGGGCAAGTTAGTATAATTTAAAGTAATAATTTTGCCAGATACATTGTAGGCATTATTTGCGAATCCTTGTTGAGCATCTAGTGCGGTTGTATATAAGCTTTTTGCTATTAATGAGTTGTATTTTTTGTTTTGAGATTCAATAATTACTTGGTCAACTATAATTTCATATTGTTGCTTTGCATTATACAATTCTTTGGTCATATTCGCTCCTTTTTTAGAAATTTGATTTCTAAAATTGATAACATTTGCAGGGTCGAATTGCTGACCTTCTTGGGTAAAATTTTGTTTAATAACAGGGCTTGCATCATTGGTGTATAATAAGCTAAAAGCTTCATCATCACTTACAGCAATTCCAATTTTTTCAAATTCTTTCATCAATAAATTATCTACAATAAATTTATTCCATACAGTATTTCCAAGATTTTCTTTTTGTTCTTCGTTCAAAACAGCACCATTGGCTTCTTGCATAGCAATTGTATTTCTATATTCTGCATCATATTCAGCTATTTTTATTTTTTTGCCATCTATTTCGCCAATACTTTCTTTACCCGAAAACCCTATTTTATTGGTATTTTCGATAACTGCTTGTAAAATGAAAAGCAACAAGGTAGCACCAACTACTACAAGTAGCAACCATCCTCTTTTTCTTAATTTATTTATTACTGCCATACTGTATTTTCTGAAATGAGGTGCAAAATAAGACTTTTATACCCAAATAGGCAAACTTATTGGGTAAAATTATTTTTACCCAATAAGTTTGATGTTTTTTTGTTTAAAATTAGTAATCGTAATCGTAGTTATAATTACCTCCTCTGTTATAGTACGATTCGTAATAGCCGCCATTTCTTTCTCTTACATATTTTATATAATTGTCAAATAAAATATCAGCCATTACTTTTTCTTGTGTTTCTGTTTCGCCTATTTCGGCTGTTAGAGCATAAAAGGGTATATAATCTTTTGGATTATTTAATTTTAAAGTATCTGTAGGCATGGCATCGGAGGCATACATACTCCAGTTTTCTTCGTCTTCCAATTTGTATTTATAAAAATGAATTCTGTATTTCTTTTTACCATATTCTATTAGTTTGGTGTTTAAAAATACTGTGGTATCTATTTTGCCGTATCGCCCGCCCAATTGGTGTATATCTGCCTCTATCATTTCACGTTGGTTGTGGTGCTTTTTAGGAAATTTATCATGCATTTTGGCTTCGGCTAAATTTTGAAATAGCATTATGCGCGATTCCTTGTTTTTTGCCAAAGTTTCGTAAACGCTGTCTTGAAAATACACTTTGTTTTTCAATAAAACAGGCATTAGGCTCATACGCAATTTATTATCTGTAATGGCTAAAATCTTATCCGTTAGGGTTTTCATTGTGGCATTTGCGGTTCTTAAAGGTAAGGTTAATTCTAATAAAGCATTTAATGCAGAGTATGTTGCATAGCTGTTATATCCATAATTTGAAGGAGCGGCATAATCCTCGTATCCACCGCCTTCGCCCTCGTATTCATAGTTTTTTTCTTTGGTAAGGCTTGCCATCGTTCTTTTGTATTCTATGCGGCTTTCGGTTATTAAGCGGTTGTGTATAGGTGCATAATCGGCTATGGTTATTATGCTGCTATCTTTCATTTGGCTAATAATGCTGTATGCACTGTTTTTATACTCTTGAATTGTGGTAAGCTCTATCAATTCGGGCAATAAATTTTTGGTTAGCTTTAAAGTATCCGAAAATGAGTATAGCAAGTTTTCCATATCATAACTATTGTCGGAAATGGGTATATCTGTAGCAATAATTGGCTTTATGGCTTTATAGGCATTTAGGGTTCTTTGCCTTGCCATAGCTTGTAGTATTTCTATTTGCAAATAGGCTGTATCTACAAAGCGTGTGTATAGTTTTTGCAAATAAGGCACTATCTCTGTATCGGCACTATCTATTAAGCTTAGTTTAAATATTAAGGCGGTTCTTATTTTTGCAGCATCGCCTTTCATACTTAGGGTATCTATAATATTTTGCAAATCTTTAATGTCTTTTTTGGTAAATGTTACATCTCTAAAATATTTGATTGACGATTTTCTTGTAGTGCTATCTTTACTTGTAAAATCTTCAAAAAAGCGTTTGCCTTTGGCTTCAAAAATATCTCCTGCTATAAGTGTATCGCTTATATCTAAAGAGTTGATAAAGGTATTGTAAAAATTGCTTTTTCCTGCCACAGTATCTACAAAGCCATATATAAAATAACGCATTTGCCCATGCAAGGCAACAGCTAATTTTATTTGTCTATTGGTATTGGTATCAGAAAAAGTGTAAAGGCTAAAAGGTATATTATTTTTAACCATTTTTTGTCTGTCTATTACCTTCAAATAGGTGTTTTTATCCCATTCATCATAATATTTTTCATCTTTTTTCTCTTGGCTTTGGTAGTAGCCATATCTATATGCACCAATGCTTAAAAAATCATTTGAATTGGGTGCAGCAAAATACATTTCTTTGTATTCGCCATCGTATTTTGTTGGTTTTTTGTCTTCATCTTCTTGCCCATAATAATTGTATTCGTTAAAGGTTTTTATCAATAGGGGTTTTACAGGTGTTTTTACAGAAAAATAAATGGTAGTATCTTTATAATCTGAAAAAATATATGTAGGCTTACCATTAAATTGTAGGCTGGTAAAAAATTTATCTTCAAAGCTACCTTTTGCTGCTGGTTTCAATAAAAACATAATATACCTTGTGCCACAGATATAAAACTTGGCATACATTTTTTCTTTCTTTTTGGTTTCATATACTACCTCAAGTCCGTTGTAGCCTTGTGCGGTAAAGTGTTTTCTGTTTTTAATAATATAGTCATCTGTTTTGCTAAATCCTTTAGCCATTATGCCAAGTTCAAAAGTATCTTCCTCCAAATAAGTAGTATTTAAAATATCTACTTGTTTTATAACATAGGTATTGCCAGTGTTTTTTTCAAATACAATATGCTCAAAAGAGGGGTCGGCTTTATTGGTTTGCGGTAGTTTATGGCTTTTGCCCAACATGGGTATTTGCAGGCTATATATGCTATCGCAGCTCGAAAGTGTTTGCCAAGCTGTGCTTATGCCTTCATTAATTTTTAAGGTTTTAAAAAAATTATCGCCACCGCTTGTGGTAGCAAATTTCTTTTTTCCTGCCAAGCGAACAATATAAACATTGTAGGGCGATACTAAAATATGAAAGCGGCTTAAATCGCCTGTTTTTAGCTCGGTAATAACCTCAATACCTGGAAATCCGTTCGATGTAATTCTTTCTTTAGAAAGCTGCTCGCCAGGAATATTTTCAAATGTCATAGTATCTATTACCAATAGCACATCTTCTTGCGTTTTACCAGAAAAAGCTAAATTGCTGCTTATTTTTTCAATTTGGTAGTAGTAGCCATTAGCCAAATCGGGGCAAAGGTAGGAGGCGTAAGATTCGTAATCTCTAACCTTTGTAAGCCTTGTAGGCAGGTTGGCAGTTATCAATTTATCGTCCGATGATACAGCTTTCAAATCGTGGCTATAGGTCATATCCTCATATTTTTGGGCTAATTTGCTTTTTTCGTTGGCTATACTTTGCACAGCACGCACTTGGTAGCCTTTTTCCATAAGCATTTGTAATACCCCTTTATTGCCAGGCAAATGGGCACAACCCACACCAGTAAATAAGGTTTTACCCAACTTTACAATACTATCTATTCTGCGCACCATATTGGCATTGCGCTTGTATAGCATATATTCTCTGTAATGTTCGCTTTCTGTAAGTCTATCTATACTGTCTATCATATAAATATTGCCTTTGCGGTATGCCTCTGCCACTTGTTCACGCATTTTATAGCTGTATGGTTTTAGTTTTTTGCGGTTTTCTATGCGTTGCTCCTCTGGTTCTTTATCTGCTTTTTCTACCAAATCTCGGCTTTCTTCAAAGCCCTCCACACCGCCTATTTGTTTTCCTGTGCGTTTGCCTATTTGATATATGTATAAATCAAGCCAAGCATCTTCTTCAAAATCATTTTCGCTACCTCTTTTAAGCAAGTAGTTTACTTCTCGCACCTCGGCACTAAGTTTTCTTTCTATCAAATCTTTGTTAAAATTGCCCAATTTGAAAGTGCTTAGCCCCAAATATTCGTTCATTCCTCTTTTATATACCTTGTTGGCATCTTCGGGTTTTTCTTTTTCCTCGCTTATCCAGCGGTGTATTACGCTGTCTAGGTTTTGCTCAAGGGCTACCATATCGCATTTTAGCAAAGCATTGTAAAACGAATCGCCCAAATGAAAAGCCAATTTTTGGCTTATATGCATAGTGCCATACACATAGCTTGGTTTTTTTAGCCCATTGCCTGTAATTTCCCAAAGCAATCCTTTTTGCTTGGTGTTTACTTGTGCTTGGCTAATAAAATTGAATGAAAAAAAGAGAAATGCTAAAAAAGCAATTTTTAGAAATAAATGGCGCATGTTATTTTTTATTGAGAATTATCTTGTATGCAAATAAAACAAAAAAGAATGAGGTATAAAAGAATATATATTTGGGGCGCCTTTTCCTCGCCTTTCGGGTACGCTATCGCTCCCGTACCCATTTTTGCAAAATGGGCACCAAGCCTACAGTCTCGGGGCGCACGGCTTACGTTCAACAGTAGTTTTTTTATCCTCTGGTTGGTGTATAGTATAGCCTTGTGCGGCTGCCACCAAACAGCAAAGGTATACGGCTATTGGTTGGTAGCCACCGCAAGGAACTTTGCTACATACCAACCAAAGGGAAAATTTGATTTATTAACATTTCTTGTTTTTCTGCTAATTTTATTCCTTCGTATATGTTATATATTTCGAAAATAGGTAAAAAAACATCTAATGCAGGTAAAACACCTCTATCCATTATCCCAGTTTGTTTATCGCCATACATATCTTTTCCTGTTCCTATTGTTTTAACTCCATTTATCATTTGCTCTGCCCTTCAAGGTGTTTTTCACCTTGAAGCCGAAATTCTTTCAGCCGTTTTTAGTGTTTTCACCAACAAAAGTAAGCAAGTTCTAATGAATATTTATTTCCAAACAAAAACCTTATGTAAATAAAACAAAAAAAGGAGATGATAAAATCATCTCCTTTTAAAATTATATAAATGTGTGTGTAAATATTATTCTTTTACTACTTCTACATCTATGGTATTAGATATATCTTTTAGTAAAGTAACAGTAGCTTTGTAGTCGCCAATCATTTTTGGCTCTTCATTAAATACTACCTTTCTTCTATCTACCTCGTAGCCCAATTCTTTAAGTGCGTTGGCTACTTGCAAAGTAGTTACCGAACCAAATATTTTGCCACTTGTGCCTGTTTTTGCTTTAAGGGTCACTTTTACCCCATTCAAACGTTCAGAAAGCGCCTCAGCATCTTTTCTTATTTTATCTAATTTAAAGGCACGTTGTTTTACATCTTCTGCCAACATTTTAAGGGCAGATGATGTAGCCATTTTAGCAATGCCTTGAGGTATTAAATAATTACGACCATAGCCTGGTTTTACAGATACTACATCGTCTTTATGTCCTAAATTACGAACATCTTGGGTTAAAATTAATTTCATATTTGCCATACTCTGTTTCTCCTATTTATTATTATTTTAAACCATCTGCTACGTAAGGTAAAATAGCCATTAAGCGGGCACGTTTTACAGCAATAGCAATTTTACGTTGATATTTATCCGAAGTACCAGTTATTCTTCCTGGTAAAATTTTTCCTTGCTCGTTCATAAATTTCAATAAGAAATTAGCATCTTTATAATCAATGTATTTGATGTTATGCTTTTTAAAACGGCAATATTTCTTTTTTATAATAACCTGATTTTGCTGGCTATTAAAGTTGAAATTGTCTTGTTGTGCTGATTTTGAACTCATAGTGTAGTTGCCTCCTTTTCAATTTTTGGTGCTGGAGCTATTTCGCCTTTGCGTTTGCGCTCGTTGTAAATTACTGCATGTTTATCCAATTTGGTTGTCATGTAGCGTAGAACTCTTTCATCTCTGCTATAAGCAGTTTCAAGGGTTTTAAGGAATTCGGGGCTTGCCTCAAATTCGAAGAAGTGGTAGAAGCCGGTGCTTTTCTTTTTAATGGGGTAGGCTAATTTTGAAAGACCCCAATTGGTTTCTCCCACAATTTTGCCACCTTGCTCTACAATCAACTGTCTGTAGCTTTTCACGGCTTCTTGCATTTGCGCTTCAGACAGTACGGGTGTTAAAATGATTGCAGATTCATAATTATTTAAACTCATACTTTTATTTAAAGGGCTGCAAATGTAATTATTATTTAGGAAATAAAAAATAGATTGGGTTTTATTTTGTTGTATATTAAGGTGCGACCCATGTCTCGATAAGTTTTTACAGAGCCAAAAACACTAGACATGACCGAACCCTTGCGTCACTTCGAGTAGAAAAATAGCTTTGGATTTTTCGTATCGAGAAGTGGAAAGAAGTATTTTTTCTTCATTTCTCGATATGATTTTGCAAAGCCAAAATCTACTCGAAATGACAGGAACATTCCGCTTACTTTCATGCGGAACTACTCGTTATTATATAACACTATTCAATTTAATTGGGTGTTGGATATAGTATTGGTGAAGCGCATTCAGCTTCACCAATACATTTTTATCTTTTTCATTGTTAGCCTTTTGCTTAAAGCCTTGTAGGGCAAACATTAGGCTAAACAAAAAAACATATCCCATTAAATTAAAAAACATGCTTCTACCTCCTTTTTGGTTTACAAAAAGAAAAATATTTTTGCTGTATAAAAGTTTTAAAAACATATTTTTATCTACCTATACTTATTATTTAAACGTAGAAGGCCAGGCTACTCTAAACTCGACACCTGTTAAATTAATTGTAGTAGAACCTTTTGTGGCTTCTCCTGCTCCATTTTTTAATACGGAATACCATATACCATTTATTTTTTCTAATTTATAATCTCCACTTTCAACAAATAAATTTGTTTTAGCACTTGTTGCACCATAAAAAATTTGAATACCTACTTCTCCAAAATCCGTAGCTATTTCAGATATAGTACTTACTCCTCTTTTAACACCCTCTGGATGTTTTATTATTACAACACTATCTCCGTTTAGATTTGCAGGCTTATTTCCAGCCCATTCTAAAGTAGTATCTTGTGAAGTAAACATACTTCCATTTGCTGGGTTTTTTATTTTCACTTTTAAGCCATTCATTAAAATGTACTGCTCTGGTGTGGTTGTGCCTCCGCCTCCGCCATTGTTGTTGGTAGGTGCTGGGGTTTCGTCTTTGCAGCCATTGGCTACTAATAAAATGGCTGTTGCCATTAACATAATTTTGATTGCTTTTTTCATTTTTTATATATTATTTAATTGGTTTATTGTTTGAACATTGAGTTTGTTGAAGTGTATTGTTGCTTTGTTGTCACTTCGAGTAAAAAATGGCTCTGCATTTTTGTATCGAGAAGTGCTTAGGGTGTATTAATTTTTTCATTTCTCGATACGCTTTTGCAAAGCCAAAATCTACTCGAAATGACAGGTACGTTCCGCTTACTGCTTGCGGAACTACTCGAAATGACAGGAAAGTGCCGCTTATTTCGTCTGAAAATACTCGATATTAAACTTCCCATGCTGTCACTTCGATTAGAAAAATAGCTTTTAATTTTTCGTATTGAGAAGTGACATAAATATTGATTAAATACTAAAAAATAGCGGTGTACTTGTGTACTTGTGTACTTGTGTACTTGTGTACTTGTGTACTTGTGTACTTGTGTTGGCGAAAACGCAGAGATAAACATGGGTAAGGAAATGCTGTTACAAATATATAAATCTGTTTTCAACTTTAAAATGCAACAGGGGAAAAAGTAATTTTT
>CAZDGF010000005.1:0-72872 GCA_964505065.1 uncultured Chitinophaga sp. | reverse complement strand
ACCCTGTAAGGGTTACACATTAATAAAAATAGTGTAAAAACAAAAGACAACCCTGAAAGGTTGAACAATAAATCCAAATTCAGCAATAAAATTGCTGAATCGAATAACAAATTGCAAATCATGTTTTTACAAAACATAATTGCAATTTCTAAATCGGGGTTAACCCAACTAAATCAAATAGTTCAATTTTTCAAATTTCCTATTGATTAATTTGGGTTTAACATTAAGTTTAAAATGAACTTACATATTTGAACCAAAAATTTTTGAAATTATAGCAGAATATTTATTTTGTTCATTCATCAAAGTTTATCATTTTAAGAAATCATAGCTTAAACAGATTTGTTGATTAAACCTATAATGTCCTTACTACGAGTATCCACTAAAAGCATACGTTGCCTTACTGCATTATCAGGCTTTTGATACCATTCGTAAAATTCTTGAATTACTTCCGCTTTCTCTTTAACTGATTTCAATGTGTCAATAGGTTTGGGATTTATAAATTGCAGTACATCTATCCCTACTTTTTTCATATGCTCTTCAAAATAGAGCTCATAGACCATCATATTGAGTATATCTTCAAAGTGAGAAGCAATATGAGTATTATCAGTATGGGAAAGGATTTGTGGCGTTTCTTTGTTGTTTAATAAATATTGAATAAAATCAACAAGTGCGATAAATAGTACTTCTACATCAGGGTTGACTAAAGTGATTGGGATTTTCCGAAGTTGTTCTGGCTTAATATTAACATCAATAAAATAATGATTAAACCAATAATTTATTAATCTTGAATTAAGCAAACATAATAAATACTTTAACTTTAAATCCGTAGTTTCTTTTCTTATTAAAATGTTTGATAAACCTGTTCCGTTAATATAGCCTGTATCATCAAAAGCACAAACTAATCTTGTCTTTAATTTTGGGTTACGAATACGCTGTACTAAAATTTTAGGATCATCAAAAATGTAGCTTGGTCTTGGTCTATGTAGCCATTTTCCATACTTTAAATACTCTCCCGACCATTTTATATGAAATTTTGAAATATCTCCACCATATAGTAGTTTTCTATGATACTCACTTTCCATTTCTTCAGAAGTAAATTCTCTTGGTTGATTTTTTTCTGAATAGGCGATTAATCCTTGCCAAATTTCACACTTTTCGTCTAATAAAATTTTATCTTTTTCAATATCATTAAGTAACAAATTTTCATCTTTTAGGTTTAATGTAAAATCTGTTGTGTCTTGAAGTGTTCTTGGTGTAATTGTTATTAAATCACTATCAACAAGCAAATAATCATTAGTAGGGATTGAATTTATTATTAGAATAATATTTGTATCAACTGTAGCTGTTTCAAAAACATTGTATAAGCTCTTTGTTACTTTTTGTAAAGAATAATTTTCAAAAATATATTTTCTAAGTTTTTTAAAGTACCCAAGTGAAGTCCAAGTATCAGGTGTTATAAAAGCTAATGTTCCATTATTAGAAAGCATTTTTAATCCTTGTTCAATAAAATATTTAAAGATTTCGTGCTTGCCTTCAGAAGAAATAAAGTTAGTAGTATAAAATTTCTTGTCGTTATCTATAATAGCACCATACGGTGGATTACCAATTACAATATCAAAACCATCTTTTACGCCAAACATCCACCAAGCATCAAACCAAGTACAGCTTTTATCGGTAAAGGGGCTGAACTCATAAATTTTTTGATATACTTCGGCTTGTTCTTTTGTACTCCATTCTCTGGCTGTATTCAGCAGCTTGTTTTGAAGATTGATAAAACTACGTTCAAGGTCTTTTTTATCTTCTTTATTAGCATCAAAGTATTTTTCTCTTACTTTGGCAATATCATTTACTATCTCAGAAGCTCCTGCTATATTAATACCATGATAATTTCCCAAAGGAATCAATGTATTGGCACATACTATTTTAAATGCTAAGTTGGGCAAGGGTTGAGGGGCTATTTCATCTACCACTAGGCTCAACCAAAACCGAAGCCTTGCAATGTCCACCGCACCACTATCAATGTCCACACCATAAATGCTTTCTTCTATAATGTGTTTTTTAAGGTCGGCAGGGCTTTTGGCTTTCAGCCCTTTTTGGTCTTCTATTGGTATTTTTAAGTGGTATATTTCGTGTAGCAAACCCATAGGGAAAGCACCACTGCCTATGGCTGGGTCGCAAATTTTTACATCTTCTAAGGCTCTATCTATTAGTTTAATTTCATTTTTTTCAAAAATGCTTATATCAAAATTGTCGTTGTATAGTTTTAGTTTTGCTTTAAACGCTTCGTTTTCTTCATTGCCAGTATAAGTATAAATGTAATTGTGCAAACTCTCCCTGCACATATAATGCACAATATCTTTTGGGGTGTAAAATGCGCCTTTATCTTTGTTATCTTCTAATAGGTTTTCAAAAATATGTCCCAACATTTCAGGGTCAACAGCTACGGTGTGTTCATCGGGTGCATCTTCGTAAATAGTAAAGTTGTAATTATTGAAGGTAGTAAATAGCTTATCAAATATTTGGGCAGGCAATGCAATTTTATCGTATCTATAATCTTGTGCTTTATCAAATAAACCGCCATTGAGGTAAGGGAATTTTCCATCAATGAAAAATGAAGAATGATTAATGAATAATTTTGGGTCGGCATCAAAAGTGCCATCTCTACTATTAAGGGTGCTGAAAAAAAGAGGAACTAAATAATCGCTGTAAAAACTTTCTTTATATTTAGCATTTGCATACAGGTTGAATAAATAATCTTGGTCGCCATTTCCCCAATCCACTTCAGCATTTTTCATTTTTAATTCTTCATTTTTCATTGAACAAGCCAACCATCCTTTCTTTTGTATAAAGTATAAAAACACAATACGCCCCATCATTCGTTTAAAAAAATCACGGGCTTGTTTTTCATCGTTGTTAAAATAATTGCGTAACTGAAAATGTGCTTCGTGGGTTGGTGTTTCTACCCATTTGCTCCCTTTTTTAATGTATCGCTTACCTGTTATAAACTCTACAAAATCATCATAAATTTCTTTGTACTGCGCAAAAAACTCTTTACTTAATTTTTCTACACTAAATGCTTCTTCAAAATCGTTAAGAGTTAAGTACTGGTATATATTGCCTTTTTGTTTTTGTATAAGCCTATCAAAACGAATAGCAGCCGTTAAGGCTTTTTCGCCATTGCCAAAAAGATAAGTATAACGCTTAGGTGCTGTTTCTTTATCTTCTACTGTATTGGTTTCATTGTTTCTAACTTTGCGTTTGCTAATATAACTAAATCGCCATTTATCGCCTTGTACAAATACTACCATTGCGCCTGCTACCTGTTGTGTAATGCTTTTAATAAGATTACGCAATGCCACACGGTTTCGCGTAAGGTTTACTTTATCGGCTAATTGTATTTCAAAAATGCCTATTTTGGTATATTCGTTTACTTCGTAATAACCAAGCGATACACATTCTTTGTGAATATCGGTTTTGCCAATATTTAAAGGGGCATCGTCTTTGGTGAGTTTATTATTGGTAAACTGTGTTTGAATGAAGGATTTCCAAATCTTTCTATCATAAGGGCTTTCGAGGATTGTTCTTATTTGTTTAATGTCCATTGTTTATTTTATTTGTTTGGCTAAAGCCAAAAATTGTAATTTTATTTTTTAGAATGGGATAAATCCCATTCCAATTCAAATTGCCCCCTGAATTTCATTGTGAATTGCCTCCTGAATTGCCTCCTGAATTGCCTCCTGAATTGCCTCCTGCTTTAGCAGGAGGATAATAAATAAAATTTCCATTGGCTTTAGCCAAAATGATATTATTCATCATCATATTTTTGAAATCCAAATTTGTCAATAAATTCATCATATTCTTGCTCAAATGTTTTTTTGCTATGGTGTTGTTCTTGATTTTTAATATAATCTCTAACTTTATCTATTGCTGACTCCGAAACTGAAACTGCAAAATATTCATCTTGCCATTCAAATTTTGTTGTCCCTACAGATTTATCTGTAGGTAATTGATTTAAAATGTTATTTTTATTTATCCAAAATGAAGATTCACCTTTTATAAGTTGCATTGTTTTTTGTATGGTTTGGTCAACTCCTAATGATATCAGACAATGGCAATGGTCATTATACCCATTAATAAAATCAATAAATATTCCTTTTTCTTTTGCATTTTCTCTTATGTGGTTCCATACTTTTTGCCTGATATCTTTTGTATTCAAATAAGGCACTCTGTTTTTTGTACTCCAAACAAAATGAATATAAACTTTAATAAATGGCATAGTTACATTGTAGGTTTAAAAAATTATTTACTATTAATTACTACTTTCATTTCTTCTATTAATTGTTTTTCGGTAGGTAAATACAGTTGGTATTTACTGGCAATTATGTTACTACTATTTTCGGGCAAGGTTATTTTTACTACTGCATCGTTTTTATCGGTACATAATAGAATGCCAATGGTTGGGTTTTCAAATTCTTGTTTTTCAAATCTATCATAATAATTTACATACATCTGCAATTGCCCAATATCTTGGTGGGTAAGTTTGGTGGTTTTTATTTCTATTATTACAAAACATTGCAACAAACGATTGAAGAAAACAAGGTCTATAAAAAACTCATCGCCATCAATATGTATTCTTTTTTGCCTTGCTACAAAACTAAAGCCATTGCCAAGCTCTAATATAAAATCTTGTAGGTGTGTAATAATGGCTGTTTCTAAATCTTTTTCGTAATAGGCAGTTTCTCTTCGTAAACCCAAAAACTCTAATACCATTGGGTCTTTTATAATTTCTTTGGCATCGGTAGGTAGTTTTTCTTCTCTGGCTACAGCTAAAACCGATTGTACATCGTTGCTCAATAAAAGGCGTTCAAATAACTGGCTATTTACTTGGCGTTCTAACTGCCTTGCTGTCCAATTATTTTTTTCTGTTTCGGCAATGTAAAAGTCTTTTTTGTCTTGATTATCAATACTTAAAAGTGTTTTGTAGTGTGTCCAACTGAATTGCGTCCGCAGTGCGGACACAATTGGAAATTGTCTAAAAAACTGCCTATACCTATTTAATTGTCGATATGAAAATCCTGTGCCAAATTGAGGTTCAAGCTGTTCGGATAAAGATTTTATTAAAAATGTACCATATTCGGCTCGGTCTTTCCCTTGCTGTTCTTCCTCAAATATTACTTTGCCTATTTGCCAATACATAGCCACTCTTTCGGTATCTACACTACGAATAGCCCTTGCTTGAGCATTGGCTATTATGCTTTGTATTTGGTTTAATATGTTTTTACTTATTTCCATTTATATAAAAGTTTCTGAAATGATTATTTTTGGTTCTACTGGTGTTATATCCTTTCTTAACTGACGCTTAATTTTGGTTGTGTATTTCTGTGCTAATTTTATGAGTTCTCTTTCTATTTTATCAGCATCTGGTTCGTTTCGCATTTTAAATACTTCGTTTGTAAGGTTGGCATAAGTACCATTTTTAAGCAAAGGCAATAGGTTTACTGCACTCTCTTTGCCATCTTCTGTAATGAGCGTATCAGCCAACCAATTGTTTAAATGTTTGATAGCAGAATTAGCTCTAATGTCATCTGTATCGTCTTTGCCACCTACCATTTCGGGTTTGGTAATATCTCTTTCAAACTGGTCAATAATATGATTGATATGTTTGTAATGAATTTCTGGTATTGGCACCTGTCCCGATTCTTTCGGGGAAATGCCTTCTTCTGATTTTTGAGCTTCAAATATTTTTACTGCTTTTTCAAATGGTATTGTATAGGATTTGCCTTTACTATGTACATAAATATTTTTGGAATCTCCATTTTTTACAAATGCAATGGATAATGAAGAATGAAAAGTGAAAAATGATATATCTTTTTCCTTCATTTTTAATTCTTCATTTTTAATTTTTAATTCTCTTATGCAACGAATTTTTAAAGGCATTTTTTGTATAGCATTAAAATGCTCTGGATTTTGTTCTTTAAACTTTCGCAGAAACTCTAAATAAATGCTCCTTATATCTACATCATCGTCTTTTTTATCAGGGTCAAACATTCCCCATTGCTCAATTATTTCTTGCAATGAATATATTCTATTGTCTTCGCCATAAGCACTGTGGCTGCTTTGTAATTTACCCAATGATCTATTTTTTAGGTTTATTCTATCATCGCCTTGCTCCGAAGGATAAAAATTGTAGTTGTAAATAAAATTGGCTTTGCTACCAATACGATTGATACGCCCTAAACGCTGAATGAGTTTTGTAGGGTTCCACGGTGTATCGTAATTTACAATTACATTGGCTCTATGTAAGTTGATACCTTCTGCCAATACATCGGTAGTGAGAATAATGTCAAAATCATTTTTAAATGCTTTTTCATAGTTAGCATCAAAATTTTCTCTAATCGTTTCAAAATCTCGGTTACGATTTTCGGCAGTGATACTTAGTACTTTGTAAGTGGTTTCATTTTTCATTCTTTCAGTTAGATACTTTAAAGTATCTACACTTTCTGTAAATATTACTAACTTGCCTAATTCGTTTTTATCGGCATTAAAATATTCTGATTTTAGAAGCGCTACAAATACATCCCATTTAGGGTCGTTGTTTTCTTCTATGGCTTGCCATCTTGTGTTTAATGCTGTTAAGTATTCAAAGTCTTTTTTAAGACCATCAATAAATTTAGGTCGTACTTTGCCATCTTTATCTTTTAATTCTTTGCTGAAATCCTTTTGTTCAAATGTTCTATTTCGTGGATTAAATTCATCATTTTTCTTCTGCATTTCAAATTCAATTTCTTCATCTGTATATCCTTTATCCATCATATCGGTTACAGAAATAGAGGTATCAGGTGCTATATATACTTTGTTGTTTTCATACATTTCTATCATATAACCTGTGGAAGTGGTTATCTTTTGCAATGATTTTTTAAACGCATAAAAACTACTTTCTAATCGCTTAATGAGTTGATTGTGCATTATGCTTGCCAACGACTTTGAAATTGTTTCAGCATTTTGGTATGTTCCATTATTGGCTTCGTCTGTTAAATATGCAATTGCCTGGTATCTATAAAAATCTATTTTATTTTTATCAATAATGGTATTAAAGGTTTCTAAAAAAAGTTCTGCAAAATCTGTAGGTAATAAGTACTCATTGGTAAATGGTTCTACAACTTTAGGGAAGTAAATTTTTTGTTCTATTAAATCCTTGCTGTATCTATCATTCTTTTGTAAATCGGTTCTTGTTCTACGAATAGTAATGTCTTTAATTACCTTATCTCGTATATCGTTAAATATTTCTTGTATGGTAGTAAGGTTAATAGGATTTTGGCTTATTTCTTCTTTATATTTTTGAGTAAGTGGGTAGAAATATTTTTGCAAATTATTTTCGGGCACAGAAGGTAACGTACAGTTTCTTTCATCTTGAAATAATGTCAATAATCTGTAAATATCATCGGGCTTATTGTTTAGTGGTGTTGCAGAAATTAAAACTACTTTCTTTTCAAAACCCTCTACACCTCCAATAAATTCTCTACCTGACTTACATATTATTTGTAAGTTTTGAAACTGTTGGCTTTTGTGGTTTCTGAATTTATGGGCTTCATCTACCAATATTAAATCGTAGCTTTCTTTATCATTCTTAAACTTACCATCAATAATTTTATCCAAACTGCCATTGGTAATAAAATCGCAATAATTTTGTATTTCAAAATCTTTAAAAGTACTCGTCCAATTCTTCTCTAATGCTGGTGGATATACTACTAATATTCTTGTTTTAGGACCATTGGTTATAATAAACTTTTTAGCCAATAATGCTGCCATTACTGTTTTACCTGTACCCACAACATCTGCCAAAAAAAATCCATTGTGTTTTAATAATAATTCATAACCTTGATTTACTGCATCTATTTGATAGCTTAGTTTTTTGAACTTTTTTAGTGGAATATCACTAATGCTATCGGGGTCATACTCTATATTTTTACCAAAAAATTCTATTAAGAATTTTACATACAATTCAAACGGTGTAGGCGTAGCATCTAAATAGGTTTTCTTAATTAAAGCTGGTGCATCTAATGGCAATATAGGTGTGCTTTGTTCCCAAAGTTTATTAAACTCTGTATCGGCAAATTTAACATTGTCATAATCTCTTAATTCAATATTCATTTCGTAATTATGTTCTACATCTTCCAATCCTAAGCCCTGTGCAGAAAGATTAGATGAACCCATAATTACCATACCATTTGGGTTATGCTCATTAAAATTTGGAGAAAGGAAAATATAAAATTTAGAATGTAATTTTTTAGAATTATGGGCTCTTATTTCTATTCTACCATCGCCAATATCCTGTATTAATTGCAATATGCCTTCTTCTATGTTCTTACTATACTTGGCATTTATAATATCATCTTGTATGCTTTCAATAAAACTTTGTTTGGTGTCTTTAGCGTTGGAGTTGAATAACAAACCTTGCTTTTGTGCTAAAGCAATAAATGGGTCAACATTGATACCTGCAATAATTTTTACTTTTAAATCAGCAGGAAAATGTTTGCGAACAGCGAAGTACCCAGATGCTCTAAAATAACCTATTACCGATTTGAAGTACTCAATGTTTTGCATATGCTCAAACACACCTACAAATTTTTTATAGAGAGTATTTTCGCCTTGATTTGTAAAAAAGTTTGATGCCATTACTTTGCTTTCTTTATTTTTTTAGATACTGATTTTATTGCTTCATCTGCCATTGGTTCGCCTTGAACTATTTTATATAGTGGGTAGGCCAAAGTGTTTGCAATGATAAGTAAAAAAGTATATAGAGGCAAAGACAAAGTGCAAGAAAAACACACTAAAACCCTAACAAAAACAACAAATTAACAAAAGAAGGTAAATTACTTTCCGATACAGAAAGTAATTTACTTTGTTAAGTGTTTAATAAATAGCGTTTTATGAAAAATTGAAAAACACAAGGTACAAATAAGGTACAAATAATACAATAAATTATTATTTTAACACTTTAATAACTACATAGACAACTCCTATTATTAATCCAATACTAAATAAAATAATCAAAGACTGTTTAGTGTAATATAAAATAGGGTTATTAAGTTTTTCAATTCTGCCTTTTTCTCTTATACTTTCTATTCTTTGTTTATCGGCATCAATTTTATTCTGTTTTTGGATTTCGATATTTTCAAACATTTCTTTTCTAATATCCTTATCTGTACTTATGCTTTCAGATATTAAATCAGTAATTTTAGTAATATGTTGGTTCGCCTGTGTTACTTCATGACTTTGATTGAAAGTTCCAACTTTTCTTTTAATTTCTATTGTAATTTCAGTTCTGCTCTCATTAACTGTAAAACAAGTAATATCAATAAAAACTCCTAAACTTAAAAATTCTGTTGCTTCAAAAGTTAATAGATTTAGAATTGGATTTGTTTTTAAAAGTGTGTATTTTGTGTCGAAAAGGACAATATCTTCAATTGCCGATTGAACATCTTCTAATTTTTTTTCAATTTGAAATGTTTTTTTTGGATTTGGGATAATTCCTATCATATTTTTTTTTTCAAAAGTATTCAAAAACTCAATATAAAAAAAATTGATTTATTTCATTAATAGTTCAGTTTCAGAAATACTGCCCCCAGCTTCAATTTGCCTTAATAGCTTCAAATATTGTTTTGTGGGTTTGCCGTTGTAATGCTTTTTAAAATTCTTACTGTATAGTTTGCTTTTAGCGTTATTCGCTTTAGTCATCTTATCAAACTGCCTTATCAAAAACTTATCCTTTGTGCCTAAAGTTTGGGTTTGGTATGTTCCAAAATTATATGCTGTTCGGTGACAAAAGTGCTTATCTAATAAATACAACTTTCGGCAATAGCTGCCTGAAATTGGACAAATAAATAACCAAACAAGCCCTTTGCCTAAATTTGAGGGCAATAACTTAAAGTGAATACGATAATTTTGGGGTACAAGATTAATACTATAACTTAATTCAATATAAGGATTTTCTAAATAGGTGTTGACCTTTATTGAGATACTCCCTGTTTTAAATCCATTGTTTTTCCACGTTATAGCACCACTTTGGCATTGGTTGGGTTTTAAATATTTAAGCCGTTTAAGGTCTGAAATTGATAGTTTTTTACAGAAATCGTATAGAGTAGGAATGTTTGAATGTCGCCCCATAGAGAATAACCTAAATAATTAAGGAACTTTGAAATATACCTTTCAATTCTTGTAAACGGTTGAGGTATGGTAAAAAGATTCGTTTGCCGTTGTTCGCTTTCACGGTTGCAAAGTGGCTTTCAATGAATAGGGAACAGTTTATTATTGTGCTGCACTTGTTCAGCTTTATGGGCTGGGTTGGTAGTGTAATATTTGTAAAGTAGTTTTCAAGTTCAGTAATATCCTGTTCCCAGCTTTCAGTTTTTGGTTGTTCGGGCTTGCTAAAATAGTAAACGGGTTCGGGTTGCTCAAATGGTTTCACCTCAACCAATGTTTGAACGGCTGGGGGGTCGGTGGCTTCGGGTTCAGGTATAGCAAAGGCTTTGTAATCGTATTTTATTAAATAGTCGGCAAGGTCAAACCCTTGTTTCTTTTCTGCTTCGGTGGCTTTACGTTCTAATAAATCGGAAACGGTAAATATTGCAAGGTGTGAAAGTTCCTTTGCCTTGCTGCTCCATTTATCAAACCCGTTGAGGTCGGGAAATAGTGTAACAGTTCGCCCCTTTAATATACTGCACTTTTCAGCGTTCAGGTTGGTAAGGCTGCCAACGGCAACCCAAATAAACTGGGGCAAATAAACGCTGGCAATTATAGCCGTTTTTTCGCTTTCAACTATGGCAACGGGTTTTGTTTTATCAATTAGTAAGTGTTCCCCAAACAAACATTGCCTTAATTCAAATTCGGGCTGTTTAAGGGCTTTGTGCACCCAGTAAACAGGTAGTTCAAGGTTCTTTACTCTTTTGCCTGTGGTGGGGCTGTAAAGAATTATTTTACCCGTTCTTACTTTGCCCTTTGCATCTATTTGCCAAAATACAGTTGAACCGTTCCAATATTTTGAGGTGGCAATAAAATAACGGCTTACCAGTTGGCTGGCAACATCAACACCGAATAGGTTAATAAGGAACTGTACAAAGTGGTTTGTTTCATATTCTTTTAGACTGGCTTTAAATACTAAAATTGGAATATAGGAAACAGGCTTACTACTCATCATGCAAACTGAATTTTTCGTGCGTGCGTGCGTATCTGTCCAGAAACTTTTAAAAACTCCATTATCAATAAAAAATTGTTTAGGTGTGTAATGATAACCGCAATTACTCTCACGGTTGCACCTGCCAACTGTGGGGTGTATGTGTTCGCCTGTTTCCGTATCAATGTAAAGTGAAAAGGTTTTATCCCTTTGTTGGCAACTGGGGCAATGGTAACGGGTATTCATTCCCTTGTATGGTTCTAATATGTATTTGTGTTCACTCATTGTTTACCTCTTTTGTGTAACAGGTGTAACACTTGTAACAGGGTGTTACAGTTGTTACAGTATGTTACAGTCTTTTAAAATTCTACTTACTTTCATGTGAGAAATACCCAGTTCAGCCCCTATTTCCCGAAGGCTTCGCCCTTGCTGCTTTAGTTCGCTTACTTTTTCGTTCAGGTTTTCTTTGTCCTTTTCAGTTTGCTGTTTCAGGTGTTCCCATTCCTTACCGAAATTCACAAACTCAAACAATAGGAAATTGAGGGGCTTATCAATTTGACAAACACAAACATTTTCAGCATCGTAAATTTGTTCGGTGTTTCGTTGCTTAATCTGTTTCAGGTAGCGTAAATTTTTGTCGCTGTGGCTTTCACCTATTGAAAAGGAACTATCACAAAAGTTTATTAGCATCTTACTGCCTTGTAAATCATTTCGGGTAATTGGTTTTGATAAGTCCCTTTTTGGTGTGTGTGCAAGTGCTAAAATAGAAAGCCCGTATTTGTTTTTTAATGCTTTCAAATGTTTCATTAAGGGCAAAGCATCTTTAGCCTTTTCAGTTTCATTTTTGAGGTAAGTAAGGTTATCAATGATTAAAACCTTTGCCCCTGTTTCGATAATACTTCGTTCCAATGAATGGTTGAGGTAATCCTCATTTGAAATATTATCGGGTGCGAAGGCATCGGGGTTTATTTCAACCCGTATAAAGTTATTATCAAAGTTGTAATGCTGTTCAAATTTTATTGAATAACGGTTTTCAAATTGTTTGTCGCTTAACTCAAAATCAAAATACAAAATCGGCTGCTTTGGTGTTTCCAATTTAAAGCCCCGTATTTGTTCGCCCTTGCTTATACTGTTACCTATTTGCACGGCTAAAATTGACTTCCCTAAATTAGTGTCGGCAAACAAAATACATAGTTCACCCTCAAACCAAAATTCACCAAAAAGCATTTGCGGAATGGGACGGGTTTTCGCCTGTTCAATCCAACGGCTGGCTGTTTTCACGGTGAACAGTCCTTTGCTTTCTTTGGCTTCATTGCCTTGCTTTAAAAGTTGTTCAGCTTCGGTTTTAATATCCTCAACCCCTATACCGTATTTGTCAAATTCAAAATTATACATTAGTAGTTTACCTCCCCTCCATAAATTGATATTAAAAAAGCTAAACTATCAACTTCAATTTGATACGCTTCTGCAAGTCTGTAAATGTTATTTTTAGATATTACAGAAAAGGTTTTGATGTTATTTAACAATGAAAATAAATCGTTAAATTTGCCATTGTTAGAATTAAGATTTTCAAAAAGGGGTTTATTATGTTGCTGCATAGTTTTACCCTTTTTTGTTTTTTAAGTATTGTTCGGCTTCGCTGGCTGTTTCTGCCAACGTCTTTTTTCTGCCTTGCCTTAACCAGTTATCAATTTCCGATTTTAGAAACCTCAACTTTTTACCGCCTTTGTGTACAGGAATAGTACCAACATTCACCCAGCCGTAAACTGTGGGTTTACTGGGTTTGTCGGGGTGGTAAATACAAAGTTCGTTGAGGTCAAACCAACGGTCGGTTTCGGTTGGTTGTTCGTTACTCTTTTCAAGTAACAGCCTTTTTATTTCGCTTACTTCATTGGTAAGTTGTGTAAAGGCTTTCGGTAATGTTTCAAGGGTTAAACCCTCTGTTAAATTTTCCATTTGACTATCTTTTTATATTTGATAGTGCAATAGTATAGGGGGCTTTTGGGGGCAACAATAGGGGGGTACTCCCTATTTCAATTTTTGATAATCGGTTTTTACAGTTTCTTTATGGGTATGTGCCGTGTATTTGCTTTTATCCTCTTTACTGTATTCTGAAAGGCTTGAAATATTGCCCTTAACTGCCCTTCCTTCTTTATCTGAATTAAACCATTTTGCAACCTCTTTATTCAGCTTGTATTTTGTTTTAAAGTGTTCGTTTTCTATGTGCTTTAAAAAGCCTAAATATTCAAACATTGCAATGCTGTAAGGCAACCCGTTTGTACTTATCATTTCAACAAGGCTTTGTTTGTTTGGCTCTGAAAGTTGCTTAACCTTTAGTAATTCAAAGAAACCGTATTTACCCAGTTCAGCTTTAAGTTTGTCCGTTTTCGTTTGTTGAGGCGGTAAGGCTTTTACTGTTTTGTTATTTCGTTCAATGTATTCAAGTTGTTCCGCAATGTGTTTTTTTAATATTCCAAAATCGGGGTGTTGTTTATTATTTATAATGTTTCGACCTATGCTTCGAGAAGCCTCAACTAAATTTTCATAGTCATTACTTTGATAAATGATATTTTCAAGGTATTCTATACTTATATTTAGGTTGCTTTCGTATTCATTTTTAATAATCTGCAAAACCTTTTCCAAAAAAAGTAAAACTAAATACAAATTAAAAAAAGGTTTGTCGGGTACATCGCTAATTTTATTAGCTAGTGAATTTTGAACGCATTTTAAAACATTTTCAACAATGGTTTCAGCTTTGGGGTCGGTTTTTGAAAAACCTACAAACTCACATTCATTAAAAAGTTGAATAACTATATTTGTCTGCTCTTTTAAAAGCAAGTCCATCGGGTGGGGATTGTCGCTTTTTGTTCGATTTTCAAGTTCTGTATTTATTTTTTGTACAATATTGTACCAGCCTTTTGTATTATTCATTTGTAATTTTTTATGTTAGTTACATTTCTAATTTAATTTTGTCGGCTGCATCACGTTTGGTTTTGTCTATAATCTTTGCGTAAATCTGTGTAGTTTTAAGTTCACGGTGTCCCAGCATTTTTGAAACGGTGTAAATATCTGTTCCCTTTGATAGTTGCAAGGTGGCAAACGTGTGCCTGAAACAATGAAAGGTTATATCCTTTGTTATTCCTGCTGCTCCAATCCATTGGTACAGGTGTTTGTTTTCGTATGCAGAATAGGTAAGCCCCTCAAATACGTTGTCGGTGGGTTCTTTACATTCACCCAGCAAGCTGTAAGCCTGTTCAGAAATAGGCATCATTTCAACCCCTTTAGTTTTTTGTTGTTTGAACTGAATAAAATAACCGTTGCCCTCAATGTATTCCAGTTCGCCCCAAACAAGGTTTTTAATATCTGAAAACCTCAACCCTGTGAGGGCTGAAAATAGGGCTGCACGTTTCAATAAAGGGTTATTACATTCTGTTTTTACAAGGCTATTCAGTTCCTCAATGGTTAAAAAGTTTCTTTGTGTTTCTGCCTGTTTAACTGGTTGTATTTTGCCGTTTAGGTCGCTTGGTAAATACCCGTCTTTATAGGCTTGCTTTAAAGTTGCTTTCAGTTTATTGAAATAGGAAACGGCTGAATTTTGGGCAAGGGTTACTTTGTTGCTCTTATTGCTTTTGGTAGTGAGTAAATGCTCTTTGAACTCATTACAAAACTTTTCGTTGAGGTCGGCAAACTTCAAATTTCCCTTTGTAAATGTTTCAAGGTAATTGTAAGCTGAAACCCAGTTATCGTGGTTGCTGGCTTTGCGTTTGTCAGCAAGGCTTTTAAAGTAGGTAACAAAATTCTGTTCGCCCTGCTCTTTAATTTTTAGTTGTTCCTTTTCGTACCCTGTGTAAATTTCGGGCTTGTTTAAATAGTTTTCACGTTTCTGCCTTATCTGTTCGGCAAGCTGTAAAGTTTCTTTGTTGCCTTGCTTATCAATAGGGTTCTTTGCCTTATCAAAAAGGTACAGCCCTAAAAATTCCCTTCGGGTTGGTTCGCCTGTTTCGGGGTGTGGTATAGCTGGGTAAAAATCTAAATACAAACTTTGCCTGTTCCCTGTAATTTTCTTTTCTCTTAATTTTACTTTTATTGCCATTGTCTTTTATGCTTTAGTGTTTAACTCAATAGTTTATCAATTACCGTTTTCGGAACGTATGCAAACCAGCCCTTTTTTATTTTGGGTATGCTGTTTCGTTTAATAAGGTTTTGTAAGGCTGTTTCTGAAATACCGTATTTACTTTGTATTTCTGTAAGGTTGTAACAGTCGGAAATATCAAACTGCATTTGTTCGGGTTGCTTTTCGGGTTGAGGTGTTCGGTTGGTTGGCTCTTTAAATAGTTTGTCAAGGTCTGAACGCTTTACAATAGTTTTCTTTAATAAAATGTTTGTCGCTTTCAGCTTACCAGTATTGATAAGGTTGTAAACATTTTGTCGGGAACAGCCGATTAATTTTGAAACCTGTGTAACGCTTAAAAATTCCTTTGCCTTTAGTTCCTCAATAGGCTGGCTTTTTATACGCTGGGTTTCCTTATTGCTTTGCTCAACCTTACCAGCCCTTTGTTTGGCTTTGTATGCTGCACTATTGCAACGGTGTGAACAGTAAAGCGTGGTGGTGGTTCGTGCTGTGAACTCATTGCCGCAATGCTGGCAAATACGTTGTATCTTAATATTTGAACTCATTTTGTACTATACTGTATTTAAGTGTTTAAAAGTGTCAAGTTTGTAAACCTAAAAAATGGGTTGAGGTACAAATTTGCCTTTCAACCCATAGTAAGGTACAGCAAAGGTACAAATATTCCATAAACAAACAACTATTAACACAAAAGAAACCTATATTTGTAAGCATTAAAAAAGCCCTGTATTAGAGGGCTTTGTATAAGTTTCTTATTGGTTTGATGTTTAGTTGTTTTGTGGTGGTTACTTTCCGATACAAAACTTACCAAAAATATTGCCCAACACCTCATCGTTGTGTATTTCGCCCGAAATTTCGCCAAGTGCGTGCAATGCTTTTTTAACTTCTAAAGCCAAAATATCGCTTGTAGATTGATTAACTATGTGTTGCTGTACATTCTCTAAAGCTATTTTTGCATCGGAAAGTGCTGTATAATGCCTTAAATTGGTAATTACAGTATCGTTGTTTTTAATGTCTGTTTTAGAAAACAAATTGTTTAAGGTTTCTTTAATTTTTTCAATTTCTAAAACCGTATTTTCTGTTAATTGAATAGGTAAGATTGCATCATTGTTTAGCGTTTTTAATTGGTTTATAATGGTAATTAATTCTGCATTAGAAATTAAATCTGTTTTATTGGCTAAAATTAAAATTTTTGCTTCTTCATTTTTTTCTTTTATCATGCTCAAATCGGCTTGCACCTCAATAAAATTTGTAGCAGAGCAATCGAAAATATAAACCACTATTTGGGCTTCTTCTACTTTCTTTAATGCTTTTGCAATGCCTATTTTTTCAATGGTATCCTCCGTATTTCTTATACCTGCTGTATCTATAAATCGATAGGCAATGCCATTAATATTCAATACCTCTTCAATGGTATCTCTTGTTGTTCCTGCTATTTCAGACACTATTGCTCTTTCTTCGTTCAACAATAAATTAAGCAAAGATGATTTTCCTGCATTTGGCCTGCCAATTATTGCTACAGGAATACCATTTTTTATGGCATTGCCATATTTAAACGATTGGATAATTGGCGAAATATGGGCTATTATTTTTTCTATTAATAAATTAAACTGTGTTCTATCTGCAAATTCTACATCTTCTTCGCCAAAGTCTAATTCAAGCTCAATTAACGAAACAAAATCTAACAATTGTTGTCTTAATGCTGAAATTTCGTTCAACAAGCCGCCACGCATTTGCTGTAAGGCAATAGAAAGTTGCGCTTCATTTTGCGCTGCAATGGTATCGCCTACGGCTTCTGCTTGGGTTAAATCTATTCTTCCATTTATAAATGCTCGCATAGAGAATTCGCCCGCTAAAGCCAATCTTGCACCAGCATTTACCAATAATTGTAAAACACTACTTAAAATAAAAGGCGAGCCATGGCAACTTATTTCTACGCTATCTTCAGTAGTAAAACTTTTAGGTGCTTTAAAAATAGAAACCATTACCTCGTCCACAACATTGTTGTTTTCATCAACAATATAGCCATAATGAATGGTATGCGAAGGCTGTAGCGTTAAATTTTTACCTTTAAAAATTTTATTACAAATAGCAAAAGCTTCATTCCCAGAAATTCGGATTACGCCAATAGCCGAAACCGCTTGTGCTGAAGCTATAGCGGCAATTGTATCTGTTGTATTATATTGTTGAATAAACACTGAGGGCAAAAATAAACATATTATACCAATTGCAAACCGCTAACATTAAACGTAATTTTGCCCCATGATGCAAAAACAAAAAGCATTTTTAATTATTTTAGATGGCTGGGGAATAGGTAAAAAAGATTTTACAGATGCTATTTTTCATGCTAAAACTCCTTTTGTAGATAGCTTGTATAGCCAATATCCAACTACTAAATTGGTAACTTATGGCAACGAAGTAGGGCTACCAGAGGGGCAAATGGGCAATAGCGAAGTTGGACACATGAACTTAGGAGCTGGCAGAGTTGTATGGCAACAATTGGCTTTAATTAATAAGCAATTTAACACCAACGAAGCTGCCCAAAAACAAAGTATTTTAAATGTTGCCAACTATTGTATTTCAAACAACAAACCATTGCATTTAATGGGCTTGGTTAGCAATGGTGGCGTACATAGCAGTATGGAGCATTTAATTTCATTGTGCGATATTTTTACACAAAAAGGGGTTCAAAAAATATTTATACATGCTTTTACAGATGGGCGAGATACCGACCCAAAAAGTGGCATTAATTTTATAGCAGAATTAGAAAACAGAATAAAAAACACAAATGCTAAAATAGCCACCATTATAGGCAGATACTATGCTATGGATAGAGACAAACGCTGGGAAAGAACAGCTTTGGCATACAATCTTTTAGTGCATAACCAAGGCGAAAGTTTTACAAATGCGCCAGCTGCAATAGAAAAAAATTATGCTGAAAATATAACAGATGAATTTATAAATCCTGCTGTAATATTTGAAAATAATGAGCCAATAGCCAAAATATTGCCCAATGATGCAGTATTGTGTTTTAATTTTAGAACCGATAGAGGGCGGCAAATAAGCACCGCACTTACGCAGCTAGATTTTGCAGATTACAATATGCAAACTTTGCCATTGTATTATGCAACTATGACGGAGTATGACGAAACTTATAAAAATGTAAATGTATTATTTGAAACGCAACACACCCAGAATACTCTTGGCGAGGTAATTAGCAAAGCGGGGCTTACCCAATTGCGCAGTGCCGAAACAGAAAAATATCCGCATGTTACTTTCTTTTTTTCTGGAGGAAGAGAAGAGCCTTTTGAGGGAGAAAGCAGAATAATGGAGGCTTCGCCCAAAGTGGCAACATACGATTTGCAGCCCGAAATGAGCGCAATACCATTAACAGAAAAAATATTGGAAACCATAAAAAACAATGCGCCAGATTTTATTTGTTTAAATTTTGCAAATACAGATATGGTGGGGCATACAGGCGTATGGGAAGCCATTATAAAAGCTGCTGAAACGGTGGATAATTGCTTGCAAAAAATTGTAGAATTAGCCAAACAAGTGGGCTATCAACTGATAATACTTGCCGACCATGGCAATGCCGAAGAAGCCAAAAACCAAGATGGCACACCCAATACAGCACATAGCGTAAATCTTGTGCCTTGTATTATTATTAGCGAAAAATGCAAAACCATATCTACTATTGGCAAACTTGCCGATGTAGCACCCACAATATTAAAAATGCTTAACCTACCAAAACCTCAAGAAATGAATGGCAATGAACTATTTTAAAAGATTTTTATTGTTAGGATTATGCTTGCTGCTTTTTAGTTGTAATTTCAATAAAAGTAAAGAAAAAACAGGCTTCAGTTTAAATCAATATTTTGATAATGAAATAAAGCAACTAAATAGCAAAAACTTAAAACTTAATAAAACCATTGTACAAGGCGATAGTGTTTTTTCTACTGAAATTATAAAGCCAGAGTGGGCAAAGGAATTGGCTATTTTTAAACAATATGCAGATATTAAATTCCAGCAATTAAAAAACTATGAAATAGATACATTTAAAATGGATAATGGCAACTATTTTATAACATATAGAGCAATCCAAATTAAACAAGAACTTAAAGTATTGGAAATGCAATACAATAGCTCAAATTCAATAGAAAAAATAACATTGATAGTGCAAAATATTAAAACCTTAAATAACCACGATATAAATCTTACCTATTTGCCACAAAAAGGCTACGATATAAAAGGCGAAATAAACTCTAAACTATCCGCCAATATGCCTTTGGATATTCATGGGGAAATAGTGGAAAATATACGTCTGTTAGAGTAGATTTTTGTAAAAAATAATATCGAAAACAAGTAATTTTTTTTTAAACTAAAAATTATTCGTTAATTAAGTGTTCTTGAATGGCTTCTTCGCTTTCATTATTTTCATTGCTAAAACGGAAATACAAGGCACTTAAAGCTGCATAAAAGTAAGTTGATATTATAGCCCCAAATAACCCAGATACTATTTGAGTTAAAATAAAAATAATTATAGATTTTGAAGTTATTTCAGAACTTTCATTAACAGAACTTAGCCCTATCATTGCAATTATAGAACCGATAATTAAAAAACCAATAAAAGCTATAATACAAAACACTATACCTATTAATAACAATAAAAAAGACCTTCTTAAATTAATATTTTTCCAACTAAAACTTAACGCATTGCCAACCGACATATTACCATGCACAACTGCAGCAGGGGCAATTAATAACCTTAACCAAAATGCAATTAAAAATACAAATAAAATAAATACTATTAAACCTCCTATTCCCCCAAGTGCTTTAAGGATAAACCCTGAAATTATAGAAACCAATACAATTGACAATGTTATAAAAATGATATAAATAATGATGAACAATAATATTTGAAAAATTTGGGGAGAAAAAGATGATTTTAAGGCATTTAAAACTCCTTTATCATTATTTCTTACTTCATTGTCATTTAATTTAAAAAACAAAAAATATTGCCAAGAAGTTATAATTAAACCTACAACAAATGCAATAAAAATAAAGCCAAAATTTATATTTGAAAAATACGTTTTTAAATAATCCATAGGATTGCCTCCCGAACTTTGAATTTCTTTCATTTGTGCTGCAAAATCTTTTCCAAAATTTCCCATTTCAAACATATTGATGCCTAAAGCCTTAGCGGATATAGGTAAAATAATAACCACAGAAATAATGGCTATAATAATATTTAAAATTAAATTTGGCACCAATACTCTGCCATACAAGGAAAAAGAACCACTAAATGGCGAATTTCTAAATTGTTGAAAATAACTATTCATATTTTTATATTTATAACTTCAACAATAAGGAATAAATTTTAATTTGCAAATTATTTTAGTTTACCGTATCATTGAAAATTAAATAATAAAATGAAACACGCTTATGTATTTCCTGGTCAAGGTGCTCAATTTATGGGCATGGGAAAAGATTTATACGACCAATTTGATGAAGCCAAAAATTTATTTCAAAAAGCAAATGAAATATTAGGCTTTAGTATTACCGATGAAATGTTTAACGGCACTGATGAAGGTTTAAAACAAACAAAAATTACGCAACCTGCCATATTTTTACATTCTGTAATAGCTGCAAAATGTTTGGGCAATGAATTTAAACCCGATATGGTGGCAGGGCATAGTTTGGGCGAATTTTCTGCCCTTGTAGCCACTGGTGCTTTAACCTTTGAAGATGGCTTAAAATTGGTTTACCAACGTGCTATGGCTATGCAACAAGCTTGCGAAATGCAAGCCAGTACAATGGCTGCGGTATTGGGTTTGGAAGATAGCAAGGTGGAAGAAATATGCGCCAGTATTACCAATGGTGTAGTGGTAGCTGCTAATTATAATTGCCCCGGGCAGTTGGTAATTTCGGGCGGTGTAGAGGCTGTAAACGAGGCTTGCGAAAAGCTTAAAGCAGCAGGTGCAAAACGTGCTTTGGTATTACCTGTAGGCGGTGCTTTCCATTCGCCATTAATGAAACCAGCCGAAGAGCAATTGGCAAAAGCTATAGAAGAAACAACATTTCAAAACCCAAGTTGCCCTATTTACCAAAATGTTACGGCTTATGCCGTAAGCGATGCCAATGAAATAAAAGCCAATTTACTGAAACAACTTACTGCCCCTGTAAAATGGACACAAAGTGTACAAGCTATGGTAAAAGACGGTGCTACACAATTTACAGAACTCGGACCCGGCAAGGTATTGCAGGGATTGATTAAAAAGATTGCACCTGAAGGGGTTATGTAGTTAATATTTACAATATCCACAAGTGCATTCTTCGCCTTTACAACTGTCACTGCAAGTGCAAGCTGTTTGGCAGGTTTCTGCACCGCAGCAAGATTTTTAACATTTTGTATTTGAATTGTTTTTATTGTAAGCGTATAAAGAACCTGCTGCTGCCGCAATTGTATGAATAAAGTTAAACCCAAATTAATCAATAGGAGATTTGAAAAATTGAACTATTTGATTTAGTTGGGATTAACCCCGATTTAAAAATTGCAATTATGTTTTGTAAAAACATGATTTACAATTTGTTATTCGATTCAGCAATTCTATTGCTGAATTTGGGTTTAAATAATTTCTAAATCGTTTCAGCATTTCTAATGCTGATTTTGGGTTTAACCAACTAAAATACTTTATATTTGTTTAACCTTATATAAATGAATACAAGTATAGCTATTGGCGGTGTGCCAGAGCATTTTAATTTACCTTGGAAACTTGCTAAAGACTATGGTTTTTTTGAAAAAGAAAACATCAATTTTAATTGGCAATATTATGCCGCAGGAACAGGCGCAATGGTAAAAGCATTAGAGAATAACGAACTTGATGTGGCTGTATTACTTACTGAAGGCGCTGTTTCTGCTATTATAAAAGGGCTAAAAGCCAAAATAATAAAACAATACATAAGCTCGCCCCTTATTTGGGGCATACATAGCGGTACAAACTCTGGCATACAAAATATTGGCGAATGCGAGGATAAAAAATATGCTATTAGCCGTTTTGGCAGTGGTAGCCACCTTATGGGTATGATAGATGCCGAAATTAGAGGCAAAAAAATAAGCCAAAACGATTTTGTATTGGTAGAAAATATGCAAGGTGCTTTACCCTCGCTGCAAAACAACGAAAGCCAAGTATTTTTTTGGGAAAAATATACCACCAAGCCTTTGGTTGATAGTGGACAACTGAATAGAATTGGCGAATTTATTACGCCATGGAGTTGTTTTCAAATAGTGGCTACAGAAAAGGCATTGAGCGAAAAAGGCGAGGCAATACACCAAATGCTAAAGGTAATAAACTTTACCTGCAAACAATTTATGACAGCAGACAATAGCGTAGATATGCTACTCGAAAATTTTGATATGCAGCCAAAAGATGCACTCACTTGGTTTTACAGCACCGAGTGGAATACGGATTTTACAATTAGCGAAAAAATGCTCCAAAATGTAATGCACTCTCTCAAAAAAATAGGTAATATTGAAAGTGAGGTAAATGTAAATTTGCTTGTTGGGGAAAGGGTGGATTTGGTGTAAGACAAAAAAAATTAATTAGGTTTAATTTTTACAATTTTATTGTCTTTTAATATCACCAATTCAGAGTTTTTCATTTTTTTAAATTCTAAAAGTTTTTCATATACTTTTTCAAGTCCTTTAAGAATTTTATTTTTTTCTTCAATTTGTATTTCTATTATCGTCATATTCGTTTTTTAATAAGTTAAATTTTTCGTTATTGGTAATATTTAATATTTCATTAAATTGCCTTTCAGCAATCAATTCATGTTTGCCTTCAGAGTTATCAAATATTAATACACCATCCACCAAAGGTAAGTATATATTAAATAAATTTTTGATGCCATTTTTATACCTTCTTTCAATAATTTGGGGCGCAATATTATGACCACCTTCCAAAACTCTTGTATTTACACGTTCTTTAGCCAATGCTATAGTTTGTAGCCAAAAGAATAATAATGTAACACGGTATCCTTTTTTTTTCGCTTCTGTTATTTTACTTTTATAACTTTTAGTTGCTAATGTGGTTTCAAAGGCAAAATTTTGATTTTCGGCAAGTAATTCATTAATTCTTTTTAACATTATTCTACCTGCCTCCAACGAAACTTTTTCTGGCTGAAAGGGAGATAATCCTTTTGCAATTTCATCTGCATTTACAAACTCTTTGCAATCAAGAATTTCTGGCAAAATGGTGAAAGATGCAGTTGTTTTGCCTGCGCCATTACATCCTGCAATTATGTAGAGTTTTTTATTTTCCACAATTGCAAAATTAAAGATTTAATTGCGTAAAATTTTAAAAATACTCCAAAACGTTATACACTCTCAAAAAAATAGGTAATATTGAAAGTGAGGTAGAAGCGAATAGCCTTGTTGGGGAAAGAGTGGATTTGGTGTAAGTTTTCAATATTTTTCATATTATTTTTACATTAATAAGATTGTTTAATTAAAAACTATTGGTATGTTTGTATAAATTTTAATAAATATTATTATGGAACAACAAAGCACAAAGCACAAAGCACAAAGCACAAAGCTGCTTTTAACTCTTCTTCTACTTTCTAATTTTTTTATTCAATCTTGTAAAAAAGACAAAAACCAAGACTTGAATAATGTAAACGATGTGAAACCAAACGTAGTTACAAACCAAAGTATTCCTATTGAAAATGGAGTAATTGTGAATCCATTTTCCATTAAAAATATGCGCTCTGCAAGAGAGGTATATGGCTCTACAGATATTCCAGAAATTACACAAGAACATTTTCATTTAATGATAAAATTTGAAACTGACCAAGTAAATGAAACTACAATGCAATACATGGAAGATACTACTATTGCTATTCATGCTATACCTTTAAATGCGCCAGAATTATATCAAAGTGGAGCAAGCGAAGAAGATTTAGAAAATCTAAAAGATGGCAGTTTATATACTACTGTTCCAATTAACCATGAAATGTTGCAACATATTCAATTTGAAATTTTAGATACCCTTTACAAACCTAAAGAAGACCAAACTGATTTAGAAATATTATTAATGTTGCACGCAGGTTATTTAATAATGAATGGTGACTCTGCATTACCCACCGCAAAAATTAATGTAAGAAAAGCAATAAGACCAGAGGGAAATATAACCTTTACTGATGAACAATTAGGCACACAGAATAATATGGGAGTAAGTGTATGGGCTATTAAATTTGGCTTTACCGTAAGTGCAAATGCCGACCATAATGGACATTATAAAATATTAACTGATTTTCATGTTGGCACTACTATAGGTTTACATTATAAAAACTCAAGAGTAAATGTAAAACCTTTTAATACAACTGGAAATTGGCTTACTTTTATTCCTAAATTAATTGGTGAGTTTGCAGTAGGTAGTAAGTTTTATCAAGGGTGGGTAGATAATTTAGACCTTAGAAATAAAAACATATTTATTGGAGCGCATAGAGAATTAAGAACATGGGCACATATCATGAATTCCGTTTACCACCATGACAATTACTGCAAAAATGAAGGTATTACAAAATCGCCAACTGCATTGGTAATATATGCACATTGGGCAGATAACCCAGGTAGTGCTTCTGCACCAATGTTAGGACACATGAGTGTATTAAAAGCTTATGCTGACCCTCTTATAAGTAAAGCATTTGGCGTTAATGGTATGCTCAACAATTACCCTAGTTTATTTAATGCTTTATTTGGCTTATTACCTGATATTACTTTAAAAACTACAAAAGATATTTCAGGTCGTTATAATCAATTCTCTTGCGAAACTATGCAAACTTTGTTTCATGAACTTAGCCATGCAAGCCATTTTAACAAAGTGGGAAGTGCTTTTTGGATTAATGTAATAAATCAATCATTAAGCAGCGAAGGATGTGGAGGATATGGTTGTGGCAATTGGCAAAATAGCAGCAATGGGCAAGATAAATATTTGCAAGTAACAGAAGCATGGGCAGAATTTTTAGGACAACGTTTTGCACTCGCTTATTATGGTAATAATGGTGAAATTTTTAGTTCAGAATTTGGTGGACATGAAAGTTTATTAGATTTAAGAGATGATGAACATTTTTTTACTAATGATTGGATATGTAAAGGCGTTTTTAATGATTTAATGGATGGTTTTAATGGAGCAGAAACATGGGATAATATTAATGGCAGAACTGTGGCTCAACTTTATGGTTTATTATCTTCTTCTGTAATAAATATCGAGGATTACCAAACTGCATATGTAAATGCTTATGGCAATTCTACAAACTTTCAGAATATAGTTAATAATAATCTACCTTAAATATGCGTAAATTTTTATTGTGTTGCATAATAACATTTTTGTTATCAAATTGCGACCCTCAAAGATTTTCTCCCAAATATAATGCTATTTTACCAGTTTATTTATCAGATACGAGTGGAATATTAAAATTAGGTGATACTTTATTTGTATTTACTGAATTACCAAGCGAAATAACAGATGTAAATGGAAATATAATAAAATACGATGAGGTTAAAAACTGGCAACCCACTTTTTCTGCAAATATTATAGGTGATACCCAAATATGTTACAATGTTTATAAAGGTTTTATTTCTAAGAAATCAGGTATATCTTATTCTGCTTTTAACGATGATAACGAGAATATTCTTAAAAACAGAAAAATTAGTTCAATTTTTATTGCTAAAGATACGGGATATTTTACTTTTGACCATAGACAAGGTGATGTGTTAAGGTTATTAAAAAAAGGTAAAAGAAAAAAAGATGAAGAAATAATTGATATTAGTTTAAATTATTATTTTAAAGCAAATAGCTTAATTAATGAATTAAACACTAAATACTCTTGTAATAAACCTGTAGCCGATTTGCGTTTAAAAAGAGGGATTGGTTATTACGCATTCAAAGTAATTCCATAAAAACAACTACACAAAGAGAAGTAATTTATTTCTCTTTGTGTTTTTTAAATAAATAATGAAAACTAAAATTTTAAAATATAAAGCAAATTGGTTTGCTGATAATTGGATATGTAAAGGCGTTTTTAATGATTTAATGGATAATTATAATGCCGCAGAAACATGGGATAATATTAATGGAAGAACGGTAGCTCAATTATATGGCTTATTATCTTCTTCTGTAATAAATATACAAGATTATAGAACAGCTTATGTTAACGCTTATGGGGGAGCAACAGATTTTCAAGATATAGCAGTGGGTAATGGTGTTACTCCTTAAAAATAAATTACAATGAAATCTTTTTTATTCTTAATTTTTTTACTTATAACTTTAAGTAATTGCAAAGATAGGTATATACCAAAAGTAACTGAAAAAGCAAATATTTTAATGAGTTTAAGTGGCAGTATGCCAATAATAAAACTTGGTGAAAATTTGAATATTCAAATTAAATTCAATAGACCTTTAAATACTGAATCAAATAAAAATTTTGATGTTAATAAGGTTAAAGATTTGCAAGTGTTTATAGAATCATTAAGATTTAATCCATCAAGAACTGGATATAAATTTGAATCCAAACAAATTTTTACTAATAGTCAATCGGTAGATAAATTTTCTGTAAATAAAATAACTGATTTGCAATCTTTAGATTTTACTGCTAATTGCAATTTTACTGATACAGGATATTATTATTTAAGAACTGATATTTGTCAATTAGTTGCTGAAACAAGTCAAGGAGACCTTTCATGTTCAATTTTGTATAAATTTAATGTTTATAATAACCATAAAGATAAAATGTTGGCTCTATATCCAGAAGTTGCAGAAGAATTTAAAGCATTAGAGGATAGAGGTATTGGTATTTACTTTTTTAAAGTAGTCAAATAAAACTATCAAAATTCTAATCATAAAAAAGGCTTTGAATTATCAAAGCCTTTTTTTATTGTATTATTCCCCTTCCACAAACCCCTTTGCCCTCAACAAAATAGGCGATAAAAACTCATCTTCATTTTTGGGTTTTACTTGCTGCTCGTAGTTGGTTAAAACTTTTGCTAATATGGGCGAGGTTTCCAATGGCTTTCTGTATGCAATAGCTCTATGCGCTGTTACAAGCTCTATGGCAATAATTTGAAATACATTATCTATAATTTTTGCCAATTTGGTGGCTGCATTTGCGCCCATGCTTACATGGTCTTCTTGCCCATTGCTGCTAACAATGCTATCTATACTTGCAGGTGTGCATAGCTGTTTATTTTGGCTTACAATGCTTGCCGCTGTATATTGGGCTATCATTAAGCCGCTTTCAAGTCCTGCATTTTGGGTTAAAAAAGCAGGTAAACCCCTTGTGCCACTTATCAATTGAAAAATTCTGCGTTCTGCAATATTGCCCAATTCGGCAAGGGCTATGGCAGCAAAATCTAAAGCCAATGCCAAAGTTTGCCCATGAAAATTGCCTCCGCTAATTATTAAATCTTCATCAGCAAAAATATTCGGATTATCTGTAACTGCATTTATTTCATTTTCAAAAATTGTTTCTGTATATGCCAAAGCATCGGCACTTGCCCCATGCACTTGCGGAATACAACGAAACGAATAGGGGTCTTGCACCTGTGTTTTAGCTTGCGTAATAATGCTACTGCCTTGCAATAAATCAAAAATAGTTTTGGCTGTTTCTATTTGCCCTTTTTGGTTTCTTATGGTATGGGTATAAGGCAAAAATGGCTCTATACGAGCATCAAAAGCATCAATGCTAATAGCTGCAATTGTATTGCCTTGCGCTATTATTTTTTTGGCTTTCAGCAAACAATCTACCCCATAAGCACTCATAAATTGTGTACCGTTTATTAATGCCAAACCTTCTTTTGGACCTAAAACAATAGGTGTTAAATTGTGCTTTTTCAACACCTCGCTTGCTTCTACAATTTCGTTGCCATTCCACACTTGCCCCTCGCCTATTAGCGGCAAACTTAAATGTGCCAAAGGGGCTAAATCGCCACTGGCACCCAATGAACCTTGCTGATACACCACAGGCAAAATATCCAAATTATAAAAATCTATTAAACGCTGCACTGTTGCCAATTGCACCCCAGAGTAGCCATAAGCCAAAGATTGCGCTTTAAGCAAAAGCATCAGTTTTACAATTTCTTTAGGCACATACTCACCAGTGCCGCAAGCATGCGAGCGTAATAAATTATACTGCAAAGTTGCCAAATTTTCTTTTGCTATTACAGTATTACACAAAGAGCCAAAACCCGTATTTATACCATAAATTACAGCGTCATTTCCATTTATTTTTTGTTGTAAATATTGGTACGATTTTTCAATATTTTGAATAGCCGTTTCGCTTAATTTTAAAGGTAATTTATTGGCTACAAATTGGCTTATAACTTCTAAATTCAAATGATGACCTATTTCAAACATAGTTTTTATCTTAAAATAATAAGCTACAAACGTACATAAAATTTATCTTCAAAATAATCTACCAATTTATAAATTAAAAACCATCACGCAACTATTCTCATGACCGATAGGGAATAAAGACGCAAAGTTTTAATAATTATTAATGCCTCAAACCCACTTCAAAATAACCTTATCTAAAATAAAAATATTATTTATACCTTTGTTGTGTGATAAAACCACGATTATAAAATTCGTATAATTAATTATACGTTCACCTAAAGAAATTATTACAAATGAATAATAAAAATATAGAAAAAGAATTTGATACTGTTAAATTTTTTAGAGAGGTAAGAGAAAAAATTGCAAAAGAAACCAAAGGAATGTCTTTTACAGAATTTAAGGCATACTTAAATCAAAGAAAGTTAAAGTTAGCAAGATAATTTTCTTTATATTACTAACGAAAATAATAAATAACCTTATTTAAAATATTGATAAAATAAAGTTGTGGCAATATGCCAAGCAAACTTAAATTTGCAAGTACCAAAAAAAATCTAAAATCAAAAATCAAAATTTTATTATGCCATATCCTGAAATGCTTGTAGCACCTATGCGTGCAGAACTTACCAATGTAGGTTTTACCGAACTTAAAACAGCCGAAGAGGTTGTTAATCTCCTACCAAATGCCAAAGGCACAAGCGTAGTAGTTGTAAATTCTGTGTGCGGATGTGCTGCTGGTGCTGCCCGTCCTGGTATTATCCGCTCGCTAACCAACGAAAAAACACCCGATAATTTATTTACCGTATTTGCTGGTCAAGATATAGATGCTGTAAACGAAGCAAGAAACTTAATGCTACCTTTTCCGCCATCATCGCCAAGTATTGCTTTATTTAAAGACGGCAAATTGGTACATTTTGTACAACGATTAGAAATTGAAGGACATACTGCCGAGCAAATTTCTGAAAACTTGAAAGCTGCATATACTGCGCATTGTTAAGAGAATTGTTGAATTGTTGAATTGTTATATTGCTGTATTGTTAAGTTGTTCATTGAGCTTGTCGAAATTTGTTCATTGAGCTTGTCGAAATGAACTTCTATAAAGTAACTTTTTTTACATTGCTGTTCTTTGCGCATAGGCTGAACGGGTATTAACCAACAATATTTCAATCTTTTTTTAAACTTTAGTAGTAAAAAATATCTTTTTCTGTTAAGTTTGCTCAATTATTTTATGTTAAATTTTAAAAAATTATTAAACGATGCTGCCCCACATGCCATAGTTATTGTGGTTTTCTTTTTAGTTGGCTATTTGTATTTTTTCAAAACTTTTCAAGGCTATACCAATAGAGAAGAAGACGTTACACAAGGCTTACTTAAAAGCACAGAAATAACCAAATACAGAGAACTTGAAGGCAAAACCCCAGGTTGGACAAACAGTATTTTTTCTGGTATGCCTACCACCATGATATATGGTAAAGAAAATTACAATTATGTGCCGCGTTATAGCTATTTAACCCCATTGTTTAATGGCACTGCTTATCCGTTTAAAATTCTATTCCTATCGTTTATTGGTTTTTATTTGCTCATGTGTGCTTTTAAAGTCAAGCCGCAATATGGGGCTTTGGCAGCTTTGGCTTACGGTTTTGCTACTTATAGTATTTCCAGTATAGAGGCTGCGCATTATACAAAAGTGTTGTGTATGGCTTTAATGCCTGCAATATTGGCAAGTATGCACTGGCTTTTTAGAGGTAAATATTTTTTAGGTGGCGTAATGTTGGCTTTTAATTTATCCTTACAATTGTATTATTTCCATTATCAAATTACCTTTTATTCTTTAATTACCATGGTAGTTATGGGTATTTACTACATTATAGAAGCTGTAAAAGAAAACAATATTAAGCCTTTAATTATTTCTACCATTATAGCCATAGCGGCTACAAGTATAGGGGTAGCCACAAGCACCTCTAAAATAAAAAGCACCTCAAAATTTGCAGAAAGCACCATGCGTGGTGGCAATGATTTGGTAAGAGCAGGTAAAAAAGGAGATAAAGGCGATAAAACCGAAACAGGCAAAGAAGGATTAAGCATAGATTATGCTTTTGATTTTAGCTATGGTATAGGCGAAACCTTTACATTGCTTATACCAAGAATATATGGCGGAAGTGGTGCTGAAAAAGTATCTGAAGATTCAGAGTTTTACAAAGCTACACAACAAGATACTGCGCCAACCTACCATGGCGATTTGAGCATACAATCGGGTACAACATATATAGGTGCAATTATTGTATTTTTATTTTTTATTGGTTTAGTAGTTGTAAAAAGCAATATCAAATGGGCATTGCTTGCGCTTACGCTTATATCTTTTATATTGGGTTGGGGTAAATATTTTTTAATTGTCAATCAATTTTTATTCGACCATTTGCCTTATTTCAATAAATTTAGAACACCCATGATGGCTTTTTGCATAGCGCAAGTTACTATGCCATTGTTAGGTTTTTTAGGTATAAAACAATTGTACGACAATTGGCAAATGGCAAAACAAAATAAAGGTGTAAAAAACACCAAAGATATTGTAATAGATGCAATAGAACCCAAAGAAAGCAGCAATGCCGTTTGGCAAAAAATAACTTATGTATTTTATGGCGTTGGCGGTTTTTGTTTGTTAATGGCTTTGTTTGGTCCAAGTATAGTAGATATGAGCGGTAGTACAGATGTTCAATTACTTAACCAAGGCAAACAAGCGGGACAAGATTATACGCCAATAATAACAGCATTGAAAGAGGATAGAGCAAGTATGTTGCGTACAGATGCTTTACGTTCTTTGATATTCATAGGTTTGGTATTTGGTGCGCTTTGGGCTTGGTACACCAATAAATTGAATAAAAACATAGCCATTATTATTATAGGTGTATTGGCTGTTATAGATTTGGTGGGTGTTGATTTACGCTATTTGAGCAACGAAGAATTTACTTTTGAAAAAGGAGAAGCATTGGTAACACCAAAGGACAATGCCGACAATATGATATTGGCAGATAAAACCTTGCACTACCGTGTATTTGATTTAACACCACAAAATGGACCTTTCAATGATAACTCGGCAGCAGCTTACCATAAACTAATTGGTGGCTACGACCCAGCTAAACTAAGCCGCTATCAAGATTTAATTTCAGAAATGTTTGGCAATAGAGGTACAGATTCAATATCGCAAGCAAAAGCAGAAATTACTTTTAATGCAACATTGGATATGTTGAATTGCAAATATTTGATAAATGCAGATAGAGAAGGAAAAAACAGAATGCCTGTAGAAAGAAATACTGCCAATGGCAATGCTTGGTATATTCAAAAACTTACTGCTAAAGAAAATGCTATTACAGAAATAGAAGATTTAAAAAATATTAACAATAAAGTAGAGGCAGTATTCAATCAAAGTTTTGAAAAAAATAAAGAGATAAAAACCTCAACATTTACGGTAGATTCTATAACTAAAGCTACTTTAACAGCCTATCACCCCGATACTTTAAAGTACAATGTATCAAATCAAAATGCAGGCTATTTGGTGTTTTCAGAAATATATTACGATGATTGGAAAGCCACTATAGATGGCAAACCAGCAGATTTGAATAAAGTAAATTATACTTTAAGAGGACTGCAAGTGCCAGCAGGCAATCATAAAATAGTATTGTATTATAATAAAATAGAAAGCAATACCGATACTGTAGATTTAATTACATCATTAACCATACTTGGGCTTATGCTTATAAATATTGTACTTTGGGTATTATCGTACAGAAAAAAAGCCGATGCCTAAATTGCTTTCAGTAATTTCTATTGCTTACAATAATTATGCAGGCTTGCGTAAAACATTAGAAATTTTTGAACAAACCGATTATTCAGATTCAATAGAAATAGTAATAGTAGATGGTGGCTCGAAAGATGAAACACCTAACTATTTAAAACATCAAACCATAAGCACCAATTGGGTATCTGAACCTGACAAGGGCATTTACGATGCAATGAACAAAGGGCTTAATATGGCAACAGGCAATTACGTTTGGTTTTTAAACTCGGGCGATTATGCTTATAGTACTGAAAGTTTAGAAAAAATACTACAAACGCTACAAACCAATTGCGATGCCCTATATGGCGAAACCATGCTTGTAGATACCAATGGTAAAGAAATTGGCACACGCTCGGCACAAACAACACGCCAATTACCTGCTAAATTAAACTGGAAATCTTTCAAAATGGGAATGAATGTAGGGCATCAGGCATTTATTATTAAGCGAGAATTAGCCAAAAAATACGATACAAACTATAAACATGTGGCAGATATTGACTGGATTATAGGTAGTTTAAAGCAATGCCGTACAATAATTAATATACAAAGCATTATGGTTTGCTTTACCCTCGATGGGCATTCTACAAAACACCGCAAAGCCAGTAATATAGAGCGTTTCAAGGTATTACAAAAGCATTATGGCAGGGTGCAAAACCTATGGAATCATTGTAAAATATGGGTTAGACGTTTATTACTTGTTAAAAACTCATAGAAAAAAAATGTTGCATAGTTAGTTTTTCCTTTATATTCGTGGCTTTAAAACCAATATATAAACAATATGAACAAATCAGAATTAATCGATGCAATCGCTTCAAGTGCGAAATTAACAAAAGTAGATGCTGGTGCAGCATTAGATGCTACAGTTGAGGCAATCTCTAAATCTTTGAAAAAAGGCGACAAAATTACTTTAGTAGGTTTTGGTACTTTTTCAGTAACTAAACGTGCTGCAAGAACAGGCAGAAACCCACAAACAGGTAAAGCCATTAAAATTGCTGCTAAAAAAGTTGCTAAATTTAAAGCTGGTGCTACTTTATCTGCTACTGTAAACAAATAGTAGAAAGCACAAAGTTTTAAAAACTTTTCTTTAAAAAGAACCTTAATTTTAAGGTTCTTTTTTTATGCTAAAAAATTCAAACTAAACCCAAATTAATCAATAGGAGATTTGAAAAATTGAACTATTTGATTTAGTTGGGATTAACCCCGATTTAAAAATTGTAATTATGTTTTGTAAAAACATGATTTACAATTTGTTATTCGATTCAGCAATTCTATTGCTGAATTTGGGCTAAAACTATTTTTTTTAGAAACAATGGTTTATTAAAAATTAAATTGGTAGTTTCATAAAGGTTTATTATTTTTGAATAATGAGAAAATATTATATCCTTGTTTTTGGCATTTTTCTATTTTGTCAAAATATAACATTGAATGCACAAGATACCTCTAAAATATTAAGACATGAGTTAGGCTTTAATGCCACCAATTTTGTAAAACAAATTTTAAATTTTAGTTCTACAACAATTCCATTCAGTCCTTATACAATAACATACAAATATTTGGGCAATAATTTTAATGTAAGGTTTGGTGCTGGGGTTACTACAAGTAAAGAAACAGAAAAAATACAAAATAGCACAAACGACAGAACAACTAAAAACTATGCAATGAACTACCGTTTTGGAATAGAAAAACAAAGCATTATTACAAAGCACTGGAAATGTTATTATGGCATTGATTTAATGTATGATTATGTAGATAATACTTCCAATTTTAGTTCGTCAAGTATACGTTCCAGATACGATGGCAATGGTGCTGGTTTAGTATATGGCTTACAATATTATTTCAATAAACGTATCAGTTTATTTTTAGAAACAGGCTTTAACGTAATGAAATATAAATCTAAAACAATGATTACAAATTCGAGCAATCCTAACAATAATCAAACAGAAACAAGAAGTGGAACAAGTGGTTCAGTATTTTTGCCTTCAACATTGTTTTTAAGTATAAAATTATAAATAAAATGACACAAAAAATAAAAAAAATTGGTATCGCAATTATTTCAACATTGTTATTTTGTTTTGTTGCTTGTAAAAAAGAACCAAAAAATGCAGAAATAATTGCACCTAACCTACCTGCCCAACCTTACCAATACTCAAATTTAGACAATAATAAAGCAACACTTGGAAGAGTATTGTTTTACGATAAGCATTTATCCGCCAATAATTCCGTTTCTTGTGGCACCTGCCATATACAGTCTTTAGCATTTGCAGATGGCAAACAATTTAGTGCGGGCGTGGCTGGAAAATTAACAAATAGAAACACACCAGGCATAAGCAGTAAAAGTGAATTAAATGGGTTATTTTGGGATGCAAGGGCAAAAAATTTTAAAGATTTAGCCTTAAAACCAGTTGTTAACCACGAAGAAATGGGTGTTATAGATTTAAAAAGTTTACCAACAGAAATAGCAACATTACCTTATTATCTGCCATTATTTAAAAATGCATATATGTCGGAAGAAATTACAATTGAAAAAATTGAAGAATGTATTGCAGAATTTTTAAAAGCTTTAAAAAGACCAAATGAATCTAAATTTGAATTGGGCAACAATAATAATAAATTCTCTAACTTTAATCAATTAGAGCTTATTGGTAAAGAAATTTATGAAAATAAAGGAAATTGTGTAAGTTGCCATAATTTGAGTAATAGTTTTAGTTGGGTGCAAACAGAGAATATTGGTTTAGAGATGGATTATAAAGACAATGGTATTCAAAATGGCATTTTTAGAGTGCCTAATTTATACAACATAGAATTTACAGCACCTTATATGCACGATGGTAGATTTAATAGTTTAGAAGAGGTTGTTGAACATTATAATTCTGGCATTAAAAACCATCCATTTTTAAGCTTGGGACTTAGGCAAGAACAATTTAACACTAAAGGCGACTTTATTGGCACAATCCCTTTAAAATTAAACCTTACAGAATTAGAAAAAAAAGGTTTAGTTGCATTCTTAAAAACCCTTTCAGACCCTAAATTTACAACAGATATTAGGTATTCAAATCCTTTTATGAAATAAGCCCAATGATATTGAACTTATAAATTTATTTTTAAAATTCAATTTTCTTACTTGTTTATTTGTCATTTTTTTTTGACAAACACAATATAAATATTCTAATTTAAGTTATATTCGCATATTATAATAACCATAAGCCTATAGAAAAAATCTACTAAGACAATTCAATTTTACCCCACTTTGAAACAACAATTTATGGCATTTACTTTTTCTAAAACCCTTAATAAAAAAAGGGCTTTGAACTTTTTTTGGCTTTTTTCGGCTGCATTATTTTTACCTATTTTAAGTATTGCTACACAAATAAATTCCACTTCTACTTCGTATTTACCCCTTTCAACTGAAACAGAAAAAGATGTTTTAGACATAAAAAAATTATTGAACAATAAGGTTTTTCAATCTAAAAAATTTAATTTTAAAATTTCAAATCCTATTCCACAAGATTCTACAAAAAAAACAGGAAAAGATACTTCTATAAAAGATTTAACTTACCCTATAAAACAAAATACAGGTAGAGAAAAAAGCGATTATCAAAACAATATAGACCTAAACGACCCCTCTGTAAAAACATACATAGAATACAATACCAAAACAGGCGAATATGAGGAATATAAAGAAATAGCTGGTAGAAAAACCCTGCTACGCAGCATGAGCAAAAGCGAGTACATGGCAGAAAGCGCAAAAGAGGATAGAAAAAAATACTTTGAACAACGCACCAAAAGCAATGCAGGCAGCAGCGGATATAACAATAACAAAGCTCGCCCACCTTTAATTAAAACACCACCAGTTTTAGATAAAGTATTTAGAGGAGGCTTAATAGATATTCGCCCAAGCGGTAGTGCCGAGCTTACATTTGGCGGTAATTTTAACACTGTTAGAAACCCTGCATTTAGCGCACGGCAGCAAAGAACGGGGCAATTTGATTTCGACCAAAAAATACAAATTAACGTAACAGGAAAAATAGGCAACGCCCTTGATTTAGGCATAAAATACGATACAGATGCAACATTTGATTTTGACAACCAAACCAAACTAAACTGGGTAGGCAAAGAAGACCAAATGCTTAAAAAAATAGAGCTTGGCAATGTAAGTTTACCGCTAAATGGCAGCTTAATTCAAGGCGGACAATCTTTATTTGGTATAAAAACAGATTGGCAATTTGGGAAACTAAAAGCCTCTTTTATAGCCACCCAAAATAAAGGACAACGTACGGAAACCACCGTAAATGGTGGAGCGCAAGTTACCAACTATAATATTCAAGCCAGCAGCTACGACCAAAATAGGCATTTCTTTTTAGGGCAAGCCATGAAAAACCAATATGATAATGCATTATCACAATTGCCAATTATAAATTCTGGAGTATTTATTAACAGGGTTGAGGTATGGGTAACCAATAGAAGCGGAAGTGTGGACAATACAAGAGATATTTTAGCATTGATGGATTTGGGAGAACAACAACCAAATAATGTAAATTTAATTCCAGAATCAAGAGTTTACACAGATAATACATCAAATAATTTATACACACTTTTAAAAAACAATGCACAAGTGCGTTCTTCAAGTTCTACATTAGATGCCATAAATGGTGTAGCTTCTTATTTGCGTATTGGTTTAGATTACGAATTGCTAACAAATGCAAGGCAATTAAATACAAATGAATTTACTGTAAATGAGCGTTTAGGTTATATCTCCTTAAATAGTGCATTAAATAATGATGAAATTTTAGGCGTTGCTTTTGAGTATACTTTTAATGGCATTACCTACAAAGTGGGCGAGTTTGCCTCGGAACAAAGTAGCTCAAGAACAGATAGTAAAGTATTAATGGTAAAAATGCTAAAAGGCAATATTATTCGTACCCGCATACCCATGTGGGAACTAATGATGAAAAATATTTATTCTTTAGGTTCTTTCAATATCAATCCAGCAGATTTAAACTTTAATGTAATATACAATGACGACCCATCAGGTGCAGATTTGAATTATTTACCTGTAAATAATATTCCTGGATTAAGCGATGGTGTGCCGTTAATTAGGGTAATGAATTTGGATAAAATTAACCGCCAACAAGAGGCTAAACACGATGGAATGATAGATATTTTAGAAGGCTTTACAATTCAAAGTCAACAAGGACGTATTATTTTTCCTGTTAGAGAGCCATTCGGGAATTATTTAAGAGCTAAATTTAATGGCGACCAAAGAGCAGATAAATATGTGTACGATGCGCTTTATGATAGTACACGATGGCTGGCAGAGCAAGATGTAGCCCATAACAAATTCTTTCTTAAAGGAAGTTATAAAGGTTCAAGTAGTTCAGAAATTTCATTAAACGCCTTAAACGTGCCTCAAGGCTCTGTAGTTGTTACCGCCAATGGCACAAAGCTAACAGAAAACGTAGATTATATTGTAGATTATAATGCAGGAAAGGTTACCATTATTAACCAAGGTATTTTACAATCTGGAGCTACAATAAAGGTAAGTGCAGAAAGCAATAGCGTTTTCAATATCCAACAACGCACCTTGCTTGGCGCACGATTTGATTACATAGCTAATAAAAAATTATTATTAGGCGGCACAATTATGCACATGTACGAAAGACCACTAACGCCTAAAACAAATATTGGCGATGAACCCTTGCTTAATACAGTTATAGGAGTAGATGCAAGTTATAATTCAAGCTCTCGGTTTTTAACCAAATTGGTAGATAAACTGCCATTTATAGAAACCAAAGCCGAAAGTAAACTTACAGCACAAGGCGAGTATGCACGCATATTTCCTGGCAAAGCAAGGGGGCAAAACAAAACAAGAGGCGTAAGTTATATTGATGATTTTGAAGGTGCTGAAACTACATTTGATTTGCGCATGGTAGCCAGTTGGAAACTTGCCAGCTTACCGCAATACCAACCGCTTCTTTTTCCAGAGTGGAATAGCCCAAATAAAAAAGATTGGGGAAATTACCGAGCTAAAACCGCTTGGTATAATATAGACCCTACTTTTTATAGAACTGATAAATTCACACCTGCCAATGTACAAAACAATATTGATATGCAAAGCAATCATTATATGCGCGAGGTATTGGTTACAGAAGTATTTCCCAACAAACAAATACAACAAGGTGCGCCCACTATTTTACCAACTTTAGATTTGGCATTTTTTCCAAAAGAAAGAGGGATTTATAACTACAATAATAATATTGTAGATTTTAATGCCGATGGCACATTTAAACAACCTACCAAAGCATGGGGCGGCATAATGCGCAGAATAGAAAGCAACGATTTTGAAGCAGCCAATATAGATTATATAGAAGTATGGATGATGGACCCATTTACTTATAACACCACAGGAAGCAATAAAGGACAATTATACATAGACCTTGGAAACGTTAGCGAAGATATACTGCCCGATAGAAGAAAAGTATTTGAAAATGGCTTAAACGCTAAAGGCGATTTACGCGATGTAGATACCTCTATTTTCGGCAGAGTACCTTTATTACCTCAAATAAACAATGCTTTTGATAATGAGCCTTCTGCTCGTCCATTTCAAGATTTAGGTTTAGATGGTTTAAATGACGATGATGAAAAGGCATACTTTGTAAAATATTTGGATAGTTTAAAAACCTTATTTGGCGAAAATTCTAAAATATACCAAATGGCTTTAGCCGACCCTTCAAACGATAATTATTTTCACAATAGAGACGGCATTTACGATGGCGGAAACGACAATTCAATTATTTCTCGTTATAAAAAATTCAATTCATTACAAGGCAATTCTACATTAAATAAGTTGGGCGATGGCACACCACAAGCAGCAACCAACTTGCCAGACAATGAAGACATTAATAACGATTTTACCATGAACCAAACAGAGGATTATTTTCAGTATAAAATAGATTTAAGTCCTCAAGATTTGGAAATAGGCAAAGGCTTTGTTACAGATATTAACGAAATAAACAAAGAACTTAAAAATGGCAAAACGGAAAAAATAAAATGGATTCAACTTAAAATACCTGTAAAACAATTTACAAATACGGTTGGCAATATATCCGATTTTAAATCTATCCGTTTTATGCGTATGTTTATGAAAGGTTTTACAGATAGTACCATACTGCGTTTTGGGCAATTGCAATTAGTTCGTGCGGATTGGCGAAGATACTTACAATCGTTAAATACACCAGGTGCAGTTGTGCCTCTCGACCCTACAGACGCCACCACCTTTGTGGTATCTACTGTAAATATTGAAGAAAATGGCAAACGCTCTCCTATACGTTATATAGAGCCTCCCGGTATAGATAGGGTGCAAGACCCAACTTCGCAAAATGTGGTGCAACAAAATGAGCAATCCTTGTCATTAAGAGTATGCAACCTTAAAGCTGGCGATAGCCGTGCAGCATATAAAACCACAAACTTTGATGTGCGAAATTATAAAAATTTCAAAATGTTTGTACATGCTGAAGGAACTGATGTAAAAGATGGCGAACTTTCTGCATTTATAAGAGTGGGTACAGATTTAATATCTAATTATTATGAGTACGAAATTCCTTTAAAAATTACCCCCGATGGCGCCTATGCTGCCGATAGAATTTGGATGGCAGAAAATGAATTCGACTTTCCATTGTCCGATTTATTTGGTGCAAAAGACAAACGCACAGAGGCAGGCAATCCTTTAACACGCCCTTTCTTTTATGTAAATGGCAAAGGGCATAAAATATCGCTATTGGGTTTGCCAGATTTAAGTAATTTAAGGGTGGTAATGCTGGGTATAAGAAACAATGCTGATGTATCTAAATGTGGCGAAGTATGGTTTAATGAAATGCGTGTAACAGATATTACCAACAAAGGCGGCTGGGCTACCACAGGGCGTGTTGTTGCTCAAATGGCAGATTTTGCAACACTTTCTGCATCGGGCAATATTTCTACCATAGGCTATGGCGGGGTCGACCAAAGATTGAACGAAAGAAACCTTAGCGATAATTACCAATACGATTTAAGCTCAAGTTTTGAGTTAGGTAAATTTTTTCCTCAAAAAGCAAGTGTAAATATTCCAATGTTTATAGGCTACAGCGGTACAATAATGCGCCCTAAATTCGACCCACTAAATCCTGATGTTGAACTTGATAGGGTTGTAGAAAGAATGTCGCCAACAGAAAAGAAAGCAAAGCTGCGCTCCTCCGAAGATGTAACCTCTCGTTATAGTTTAAACTTTACCAATGTGCGGAAAGCAAAAACATCTAAAGGACCAAGCATGCCCTGGAATATTTCCAATTTTAATTTTACCTATTCTTATATTCATTTACAAAGAAGAAATATACAAATTGAACAAAATTTCTCAAAAACATACCATGGCAGCGTAGGCTATACCTATAGCCCTAAAATAAAACCTTGGGAGCCCTTTAAATTTATAAAAAGTAAACGCTTGGCTATACTAAGAGATTTTAATTTATACGCCTTGCCTCAAAATATTACCATTCGTTTTGATGCAGATAGATATTATAGCGAAACCCAAAATAGAAGCAATGATGCCTTTAAACAATTTACCCCACGCTTGTTCGATAAAAACTTTACGTTTAATAGGGTTTATATTGTAAATTTTCCTTTAACTAAGGGTGGTAGATTAAAATTAGATTATAATGCCTCTGCAAATGCCCGAGTTCAAGAGCCTTTTGGGCAATTGAACACTCAAGAAAAAAGAGACAGTGTACGCGATGATTTTTTTAGACTTGGCAGAATGACCAATTTTACACAAACAGCAAATTTTAATTATGAATTGCCTTTTGATAAAGTAGGTGCGCTAAATTGGATAAATACCACTGTTAAATATGGCAGCAATTATGGCTGGACACAAGCGCCTCCGGCAGCAGCAAGCCTTGGAAATACTATACAAAATAGCAGAGATATTCAAGTAAACTCTACTTTCAATATGAATACTTTGTACAATAAAATTCCTTTTTTAAAACGCATAGAACAAGGAGGTAAAAAAGCAAAAAACAACAAAGAAAAAACAAAGCCTGCTACACCAAAGCCCGGAGATAAACAAGACGATAGCGAAAAACCACCTGCCAAAAAGAAAGAAAAACAAATGGTAGGCACTAATTTTTTTAGAGCCTTAATGATGGTAAAAAATGTAGCTATTAGTTACAATCAAAAAGAAGGTACGGTATTGCCAGGTTTTATACATTCGCCAGATTATTTTGGACAAAATTTTGCACAAGATGCCCCAGGTTTGCCTTTTATATTGGGTAGCCAAAAAAGCAATACACGCTACGAATTAGCTAAACAAGGTGCATTAACCAACGACTCGCGCATGAATAACTTTTTTATGCAAAATAAAATGACTAGCATAACAGGAACTGCAAGAATAGAACCATTTAAAGGTTTTGTAATTCAGCTTAATGCCAATTTAAACAGAAGTAATAATCTGCAATCTCAATTTAGATTTGATGCCGACTCTTCTAAAGACTGGAGAGATTTTGCCATTACAGAAACAGGTAATTTTACAATGTCGCATATTTTTATTCGCACAGCTTTTAACCCATCAAAAGCAAGCAATGGTTGGGATAACCAAACATATAATAATTTTGAAGGATATAGATTTGTAGTAGCCCAACGCCAGCAGGCAGAAGATGTAAGAATAGGCAACCGCACTGTTGACCCAGCAACATTTTACCCAAAAGGCTATGGCAAAACAGCACAAGATGTAATGATACCCTCGTTCTTAGCAGCTTATACAGGAAGCAACCAAGGTAAAATAGGGCTTAGCGCTTTCCCTAAAGTGCCATTGCCCAATTGGAATATTAATTACAATGGCTTAACAAAAATAAAAAGCATAGCTAAAACATTTACCAATATTACTATTCAACATCGCTATACAGGCTTATACACAGTGGGTGGCTACACCAGCAATTTGGCATACAATTCAAAAAGCGCAACTGCCGATACAGGCTCTAACTTTGTAAGCAGATACAATATAAACAATGTAAGTATGCGAGAAAGTTTTGCGCCCTTAATTGGAATAGATTTTACCACCAAAGGCGGCTTAACAGGAGGCTTTAAAGTAAACCGCTCTCGCCAAGTTTCGCTTTTTGTACAAAATGCAAATATTACAGAAATGAGTCAAAACGAGCTAAGTTTTAGATTAGGCTATAGAACCAATGGTATGAAACTGCCCATAAAGGTAAATGGTAAACGCTTGCCGCTTGATAACGACTTGCAAATGGATTTAGATGTAAGTGTACAAAATACGGTTAATTTAGTTAGAAATATAGATAAGGGTCCAGCTGTAGTTCAAGGTGGGCAAAGAGTGGTGCTTGTTCGCCCTAATATCAATTATATGATAAATACAAATGTAAACTTACAAATATTTTATGATAGAAGAGCAAGTAAACCTTTTGCTTCCAACTCCTTTCCTACTGCCCTTACCACCTTTGGGTTTAAATTAAGATATACAATTCAGTAGGTATTTTAATCAACTAAACTAAAATTTTTAATGGTTAGACCTTCGATTATTCGCAAATCTAAAAACATTTTTTTTGCAGTTAAAATTTAAAAAAAGTATTATTGCAAAAAGAATTTAAAAACTATGCTACCAATAAAAGAAGTATTTTTCAATAAAAAAGAAATTTTAAAATCAAAGAAAAATTTTTTTTTAATCATCTTTGTTTATTTAGCTCTTTTCTTTATTTTGTATTTATTTAAAATATTAGATTCTAAAGGAATTTGGTTTGGTTTTATTGTAATTTTTGGCGTTTTAATATGGAGCTTTTTACAAATATTTATAAAAATAAATTATCATCTTCCAGCAATAAGTTTTTTTAAATTACAAGTTGAACTTATTGATTTTAAATGGCTTTTTTTCAAACACGTTAAAATGATTCAATACGATGAAATAAAGCATCTTGGCACTGATATGAAGAAAATAGAAGGCATTAAAATTGCAGTAATGTGCATTACGTTAAAAAATGGCAAAAGTGTGAATTATAATTTAAAACAATTTGGATTAACCCATCAAGATTTTATTTCAATTATCAATCAAGTAAATCCAGTGTACAATATAATTAGTTATGGTAATTTTGAATATAATTCAAATTAATATTATAGATTTTTGCAAATATTATCAATCAAAAATATCGCTATTTTCCATAATACTCATATAACTTAAATATCTGCTTGGCATTAGTTCTTCATTTTCAAATGCATCTATAACAGCACACTCAGGCTCGTTTAGGTGTTTGCAATCGTTAAATTTACAGTATGGCATTAATGCTCTTATTTCAGGAAAATAATGACCTATTTCATTTTCTGGAATGTCTATAACCCCAAAATCTCTAATACCTGGTGTATCTATAATGGCTGTTGTATCTTCAAGATAAAATATTTCGGCAAAGGTGGTAGTGTGTTTGCCTTTTAAATGTATTTTACTAATATTATCTACCTTTTGTTTAACCAATGGCAAAAGCGAATTTAATATACTGCTTTTGCCCACTCCTGAATGTCCGCAAAGCAAGGCTAATTTGTTTTTTATTAAAGGTAAAATAGAATGTTCTGGTAATAATTCAGATTTAATGATAGAAGAAATAGCTGTTTGATAACCCAAACCTTCGTACAGTTTTTTTAAATTTTGGTATTGTATTTCTTCTTCGGCTGTATAAATATCTACTTTGTTAAATACCAATGTAACGGGTATATGATATGCCCCAGCCATGACCAAAAATCTATCAATAAAACCGAGCGAAGTTCGAGGCGATGAAAGGGTAACAATAAGCAAAGCAATATCAATATTGGCGGCTATAATTTGCCCTTGTTTGCTAAGCTTATTGCTTTTGCGAATAATATAGTTTTTGCGTTTTTCTAACCCATGAATTATGCCCACAATGTCATCACCACTGGGTTCCATTTCGTATTCTACTATATCGCCCACAGCCAAAGGATTGGTAGTAGAAATATCTTTTAATCTAAATTTGCCTTTTACACGGGCATCTAATGTGCTGCCATCTGCTTGCTTTATTTTATACCAGCTGCCAGTAGATTTTACAATAATGCCTTTCAAAATAAATTAAAATATTTGTTCGCCTATTTTTTTAGTCGATTCGCTTTTACCCATAGTATAAAAATGTAATACTGGCACATTGGCTTTTATAAGTTCTTTACATTGTGTAATGGCCCATTCAATACCTATCTGTTTAGCATCATCGGCAGTTTTACATTTTTCTACTGCATCGCTAAGTTCATAAGGAATATCTGTATTGAATAATTTTGGCAATACACTTAATTGAGCTTTGGTAGCCAATGGTTTTATTCCTGGAATAATGGGTACAGTAATACCTTCTGCTCTACACCTTTCTACAAAATCAAAGTATTTTTGATTGTCAAAAAACATTTGTGTTACTAAAAACTCGGCACCGCTTTCTACCTTGCGTTTCAAAAATTTTAGGTCGCTGTTTAAGTTTGGTGCATCGTGGTGTTTTTCGGGATAACAGGCACCACCTATACAAAAATTGGTAACATTGGCATTGCTCAATTCTTCATCTAAATAAATACCACTGTTCATGTTTTTTATTTGATAAATAAGCTCTAAAGCATTCGCATTTCCGCCATTTTCAGGGGTAAAAATGGTTTCATTTTTTTGGTTATCGCCCCTCAAAGCCAAAATATTATCTATGCCTAAAAAATTCAAATCTATTAAGGCATTTTCTGTGTCTTCTTTGGTAAAACCTCCACATATAATATGTGGCACAGCATCTACATTAAATTTATGCATTATAGCAGCACAAATAGCCACTGTGCCAGGGCGTTTTTTAGTAGCCACTTTGGCAAATAAGCCATCGTTGCGTTTTTTCATTACATACTCTTCTCTATGGTAGGTAACATCTATAAACGATGGCTTAAATTCCATTAATGGCTCAATGCCAGCATAAATACTTTCAATATTATTGCCTTTTAATGGTGGCAGTATTTCAAACGAAAAAAGGGTGCTTTTGGCTTTGCTAATATGTTCTGTAATCTTCAATTTTTTGTGGTATTTTAAAATGTAACGGTTAATGTTTTTTCTTCTGCTCCACGTTTTATTACCATTGTAGTGGTATCGCCTTTTTTAAAAGTGCTTAATGCTTTCATATAGGTTTCTACACTGTTTATGCTGTATTCGCCAAGTTTGGTTATAATATCATTTTTTAGTAAACCTGCTTTAGCTCCCGCTTTTTCAAGTGTTACACCATCTACACGCATGCCCACGCCATCAAAAGCATAATCGGGCATTATACCAAGCGTTACTTTAAAACTCATGCGTTGGCTTTCTTCGCTTTTAGTAGGGGTAAATGTAAAATTTTTTATTTTTCTGGTGTTTTTCAACATTTGAATAACCACATCGTAACTTAAATACATACCATGGTAATTTATTAAATGTTCATCATCAGAAGGCATGTGGTAATCGCTATGTTGCCCACTAAAATAATGCAATACTGGTATATTTTGATAGTAAAAATTGGTGTGGTCGCTACTACCAGTCCCGCTTTCTGCAGTTTTTATTTTTATTTGAGTACTATCGGTTTCAAGTTTGGCTATACTGGTTTTCCATTCGGGGCTAGTGCCTACGCCATATATCATCAAGGCTTTTTTGATGCTATCCAATCTGCCTACCATATCAAAATTGAGCATATATTTTACCTTTTTTAAATTCAAAGAAGTATGTTTTACAAAATAATTAGAGCCTAATAAGCCTTGCTCTTCGCCACTAAAAGCAATAAAAACATAATTACATTTCTTTAATTTTTTACTCTTTTTTATTTTGCGCATTAGCTCCAACATCATGGCTATACCGCTTGCATTATCATCTGCACCATTGTGTATTTTACCTTCGGCTTTTGTTCTGCTGCCCCCATATTCATTGTAGCCCAAATGGTCTTGATGCGCACCTATTATTATTGTTTTTTTCTTTTTATTGTTCATAAAACCTACCACATTGTGTGCAGTGCTATTGAGTTGGGCAATATTTACCTGCATATCTATTATTGAAGCATTTAATATACTTTCAGTTTTTGTTTTCGAAAATATAATTGGTATTTTTCTTGGATTAATACTTCTATCTAAAAAGCTTTTAGGTATTTCAGAAAATGTATCATTTCTAACAAAAACAATGCCTCTTGCACCATGTTTTATGGCTTCATCTACCTTATAGCCAATACTTTCGTAAGGTTCGTATTTGTTGTGTGCAGTGCCTACCTCGGGGCTGCCAAGTTTAATTACAAATATTTTTCCTCTAATATCTGTAGTATCTTTATAGTCGTTATAATCTTTTGTATTTATACCATAGCCAGCTTGAAACACAGGCAAATTAATGCTATCTTTATTGCAGCTATAGGCTATAGGATAAAATTCTCCTTCTCTTGCACCTATAACTTCTAATTTTCCAATATTGTCTTTTATTTTTAAATACTCTTTTCTCATTGCAATACGTACACGTATAATACTAAAATTTTGAAAATACTGCCCATTATCGCCATAAGGTAAAATGCCGTTAGCTAAAAATTGATTGGCTATATAGGTTGAAGATTTTTGCTCGCCATCGGAGCCAGTAAGCCTTCCTTCTAATTCATCAGATGCCAAATAAGAAATATCTTGTTTAAAACGGGCAACAATTTCTGCCTCTGTTTGGCTAAAAGCTGAACCCGAAAAAACCAATACTATTGATAATACAAATATTGAACGCATATTGTAAGTTTGTTTTTTTAAAAATGCAAATATACAATTGTAAATGTTTGATAGGCTAAGTATTTTCATTTTTCATTGTTAACTATTCATTTTTTATTTGTACATTATTAATTATTCATTTCATACCTTTGTCCTTTTAAAAATATAAATTATGAGTCATTTTGAATTACCCATTTATTGGAAAGATTACGAAGATATAGCCATGGCATTGTATGAAAGATTTGGCAACGAATTTGGCGAATCTAAAATATACCGCATACGTTTTACAGAATTGCTACAATGGGTATTAGAAATACCCAATTTTAAAGGCTTGAAAGAAGAAAGCAACGAGGGGCATTTGGAAATGATACAAAGCCAATGGGTTTATGAATGGCGCGATAATCAGTAAATAAAAAAAGTCCTAACTTAAAAAATTAGGACTTTTTTTGTCAATATAATTTGAAAATTACTTTTTATCGTAACGTTTTTTGAATTTATCAATTCTACCTGCGGTGTCCACAAGAGTTTGTTTACCTGTAAAGAAAGGATGGCTTTTATCTGAAATCTCTAATTTGTAAATAGGATATTCATTGCCGTCTTCCCATTTTACGGTTTCTTTGGTTTCTACACAACTACGTGTAATAAAAGAATAATCGCTGGTTAAATCTTTAAATACTACAAAACGGTAATTGCTTGGGTGTATGCCTTCTTTCATGATACTTTTTTTTCTTTTTAAGGAGTGCAAAAGTAAGTTAAGTAATTTATTTATACAAATTTTTCTAAAAATTAATTCTAAATTCTATTTCTATGGCTATTTTTGTGCAATGAAAATTAAAACAAATATTGCAATTTCAATATTATTAGCTCTTATTGCTACTTATTTTATTGCTGCAAAAATGAGAAAACCAAAATCACCATTATTAAAAACAGAACTTACAGATTTACAAAATCAAAAGTTTGATGCCAATACTTTAAAAAACAAAGTATTTATTGTAAGTTATTTTCAAACATGGTGTAGCGATTGTGTAAAAGAGCAACCAGAGCTTTTGAAACTCAAACAAAAGTTTGGAGATAGCATAGAAATACTAATGGTAAGCGATGAGGGTATTGAAAAAATTGCAGGATTTAAAGCCAAGTTTAATTCGCAATTAAATTTCTACAATTCTTCTAAAATGCTTAAAAGTATAGGTATTGCTCGCTTTCCTACAACATATTTAATGAACAAAAAAGGTAATACTATAGATGTGAGAGTAGAGGGCATCAATTGGTTTTCTGCCGAAACTGTGGCTACTGTTAGCAAATTGGTAAAAGAATAAACCTAACGCAAACCATTTGTAAAATCGGCTGCCAACATACGTTTTTTGCCCTCTGGTTGCAGCTCTATAAGCTTTAGTTTAAAATCTGCACAGCTTACCCAAAGTTCATTTTTGTTTATAATTTCAAATTTACCTATCTCATCAGCTTTTTCTTCTGTTAGTTGGCTTTCAAATACCTTTAATAATTTGCCTTTATAGCTTGTAAATGCAGTAGGATAAGGACTTAAACCTCTAATTAAATTGTGTACCATTTCAGCTGTTTGGTTAAAATCTATTTTACTCTGCTGGGTAAATAGTTTGCTGGCATGCGGAAAATTACCCGCTTGCTGCGGCTGTAATTCGTAGTTTTCTGTTTGTATTAATGCCAACGATTTAAGAACCAATTCCGCCCCTTGCGCCATTAATTTATTGTGCAGTGTGCCTGCATTATCTGTAGGTAAAATGCTTGTTTTTTCTTGTAAAATAATACTGCCTGTATCTATTTCGTGTTTTAAAAAAAAAGTGGTAACACCTGTTTCTTTTTCGCCATTTATAATTGCCCAGTTAATAGGTGCCGCCCCTCTATAATTGGGCAAATAGCTGGCATGCAAATTAAAAGTGCCCATTGGCGGCATATTCCATACTTTTTCAGGCATCATTCTAAAAGCTATCACTATTTGTATATGGGCATTGTAACTTTTAAGTTCGGTTAAAAAAGCCTCATCTTTCATATTTATAGGCTGCAATATGGGCAAGTTTACACTATTGGCATACGTTTTTACAGCCGATTGTTGCACATTATACCCTCTACCAGCAGGTTTATCGGGTGCGGTAACCACTGCTATAATGTTATACCCAGCCTCTACCATTGCCTTTAGCGAAGCTACTGCAAAATGGGGTGTGCCAAAAAAAATAATGCGTAAATCTTGTTTGTTCAAAAGGAATAAAATGAAGGGCAAAAATAATTAGAAATACATTAAACTTTTGCTAAAATACTTTATTTTTGTTTCTTGTATGTTATTAAAAAATATTTTACCGCTCTTTATGTTATTAAACTTTAGTTTGGCTTTTTCAAAATCTTTAGATAGTTTAAATCGTTGTTTAATTGTCAATATTGGTCAACGTTCATTTGATAGCTATGATATTTTTTACCAAAAAGATGGCCCTTTTAGAGATAATAATATTTTTAGCGCTACAATAAATTATGAAGCACCATTAAAAAAAATAAAAAAATATTATTTAAATGGTATTGTTGGTATTAACACAAGAGTATATACTGTGGGCTACCAACAAAGCAGTAATTTATTGCAACCTACAACAGCAAATATGCGGAGTAGAAGTATAAATATTGGCTTACAATCTGGTATAAGTATTGAAAGAAAAATATTAAAAACAAAAAATACAGAAAGTTTTTTATCAATCGGATTATTAGGCACTGGAATGGTTTTAAGTACTGCTCAATCTGAAACCTTTACATTTCTTTACTCAAGCGGAGGCTTTAGCGATTCTATAAATATAAACCATGAAACAAATAAATTTTATTACATCAATACTTTTTTACAATTGAAATTTAAAAGCAAAATTAAAAATAAATGTTTGACATACGGCACGAGAATTTTATTTGCAAATAATATTAACACAAATATTAATTATAGGGTTGGAAGCACATTTTCTCCTTCGCTTTATCAATATAAAGGCTATTTTATAGATATTAAAAACCAATGGGAATTTTATATTGGGTTTGCATTTTGAAAAAAAATCCAGATTTTTAAAATCCTCTTTTATTAACCTTCATGCAACATTTTACACTGTATTTTCGTCTAACCATAAAAATACTTATATTCGTATGTTGGTATAAAGGGTTCAATTGAATGATAAAATGGTTTAAATTTTTATCTTGTAGTGTTGTTTTTAGTTTGGCTATTTATAATAGCAAGGCGCAAGTGCGCTTTACCCAAAACAAAGGGCAATGGCAGCCAAATATTCAATTTAAAGCCGAACTAAAAAGTGCTAAAATATTTATAGGCAATGGTAAATTGGCGTATTATTTTTACGATGCCGACAAACTAAGCCAAATACAACACAATAATCCAAAATTAGATTCTTTTAAAGCCCATATTGTACAAATAGAATTTTTAAATGCCAATACCAATGCCCTATACCAAGGCATAGAGGCTTATGAGAGTTATAGCAATTATTTTATTGGCAATAAGTCCCAATATTGGGCAAGCAATGTGCCAAGCTATAAAAAAATAATGGTTAAGAATATTTATAACCATATAGATTTTGAAATGCTGGAATACCAAGGGCAATTAAAATACAATTTTATTGTAAACAAAGGTGGAAACCCAAGCGATATTCAATTAAAATACACAGGTGCAGATAGCATTTATATACAAAATGACAATATGGTATTTACCACAAGTTTAGGCACTATTACCGAGCTAAAACCCTATGTATATGAAGAAACCAAAGCAAAAAATACTGAAATTGCAACATCTTACACACTTAATGATAATATTGTAAGCTTTAGTTTAAATAGTAAACGAAACAAGCGCAATAAATTAATAATAGACCCCCTATTGGTGTTTAGCACTTTTAGCGGCTCATATACAGATAATTTTGGCTATACAGCTACCTACGATGACTCGGGCAATGCTTATAGTGGAGGCACTGTTTTTAATGACTTTGACAACGGCTTCCCCTCTACTACTGGTGCATTTCAAAGGTTTTTTGCAGGAGGAACAGATGAAGGTCCTTTTCCACGAGGTATAGGCTACACTGCAAGAGATTGTGGTATTCTTAAATACAGCAAAGATGGCAAAAAACTATTGTATGCCACTTATTTAGGTGGCAGCACAAGCAACGACCAGCCGCACAGCATGGTGGTAAACCATGAAGGCAATTTGGTAATAATGGGTAGCACCAAAAGTATAGATTTTCCTATGGCTAACAATGGTTTTGATATAACGCAAAATGGAGAATCGGATATTTTTGTAGCCATACTTTCTGCCGATGGTAGGCAATTAAAAAGCAGCACATACATAGGTGGCAATAGTTTTGATGGACTAAATGGCGATAGACCAACAGGGCAAATAACACCCCTTTTATATAATTATGCCGATGATTTTAGAGGAGAGGTAATAGTAGATAAAAACAACAACATTTATGTGGCAAGTAGCACCAATTCAACTGATTTTCCACTATCTACCAATGCGCTTGATAACAGCTATAATGGCAAACAAGAAGGCTGCTTTTTTATATTAGATGCCGCTTGCCAAAACCTACTTTATAGCACCTATATAGGCGGCACAGCCGAAGATGCAGCTTATGGACTGGATTTTGGATTAAACAATGATATTTATATTACAGGCGGTAGTACAAGCTCCTCGTTTGATTACGCTGTAAATGGACTTAAAAAAACAAACAACGGAGGGCAAGCTGATGGCTTTTTAGCAAGAATAGATTTGCCCTCAGGCAATATATTGGCTTATACCATGATTGGTACATCAGATTACGACCAATCGTATTTTGTAAAAACAGACAAATATGGCAAACCATTTATATACGGGCAAACTAAAGGCTTAATGGGTGTTTCTGCCAATGTGTATAGCAATACAAATGCTAAGCAATTTATAAAAAAAATAAACAAAGAATGCACCGCTATAGAGTTGGAAACTGTATTTGGGGCTACCAATAAATTACGTCCAGATATATCGCCAACAGCTTTTTTGATAGACCAATGTGAGCGTATTTTTATCTCTGGTTGGGGAGCTGCTGAAATAGGTGGTTTTTTGGGTGGCGGAACCAATGGAATGCCTCTTACAAAAGATGCACTACAAAGCACTACAGATAATAACGACTTTTATGTTGCAGTATTTGCAAAAAATATGCGAGAATTATTGTTTTCAAGTTATTTTGGTGGTAGAAGTTCGGGCAGGGTAGAGGCGCATGAACACGTAGATGGCGGCACCAGCCGCTTTGATAAAAAAGGAATTATTTACCAATCTTTATGCGGTGGCTGTGGTGCGCAAAGCCTCTACCCTACTACAATAGGTGCTTATAGCCGAACCAATAATTCTGGCAATTGCAACAATGCTTTATTTAAAATAGATTTTGAAAACTTGAATAGAAAGCCCAAAGCCAAAGATTCTTTTTATACCGTTTTTGCTACCGATACTTTAAATTTCGACCTTACAGTTTCCGACCCCGATTTTGACGATACGCTCTCTATAAAATTGGAAGGCGAAATGTTTACCAATATAAATTTTCCTAAACCATTGCCCAAAATAAGCAGCTTTACAAAATCTAATACAGAAAATAAAATTTCGGCTAAAATAACCTGGCGGTCTGGCTGTCAGCATATTTCTAATGATACCATAAAACTGAAAGTAAAAGTATATGACAAAGGCTGCCCAACACAAGATAGCAACCAAGCCATTATAAAAATAGTAGTAAAAGACCCACCTTTAACGCTTACCCCCGAAACCATTTGCTTAAATTTTAAAGAAGATGGTAGCTTAAAACTTTCGTGGGAATCTTTTCCGAAAAACAAATACTTTAAGCATATTGTGTTGTATCGTATCAACCCTAATGCAAGAATAATTGCACTTGATACCATTAAAAATAATTTAGGGGGCGAATATACCGATAGAGTAACCTTAGACCCCAAAGCCAATAATTACATTTACTATATGGTAGGCTATAATATATGCAACCAAGCGTATAGTGCTGGCATACGTATAAGCACATTGGCACAATACAATACCCCTATAGATTCTACATATTTGAATTATGCTACAGTTATAGACAATAGCAAGGTAAAAATTAGTTGGTTTACCAGCAAAGAAGACGATTTTGGCAGTTATGATATTTATAAAGCCGATAATATCAATGGCGTTTCTAAAGGGTATAAAAAAATAAAAACGATAGAGGTAAAAACCGATACTACTTATGAAGATAACAATGTAAAAGTAGGCGAACGCAGCTATTGTTATAAAATAGGTGTAAACGACAAGTGTGGACATATTAGCAAGCCAAGCAATGAGGCGTGCAATATTGTACTAAAAGGCGAAGCCGGTCCTTTGTTTTTTGATTTAGATTGGATGCCATACCGTATTTGGCATGGTGGCGTTAAAAATTACGAACTTTCCAGAAGAGTAGATACAGGCTCACTTCGATATTTAACCAATACCAATTTATTACGCACATACCACGATGAGGCTTTAGACCTTTGGTGGGGAGCCTATTTTTATGTTGTAAATGCCTATGAAGGCAAGAATGAAAAAGGCGAAGGCTATAATGCCATAAGCCAAAGCAACGAAATACGCCTTATACAACCGCCCCAAGTATATGTGCCAAATGCCTTTAGCCCTAATGATGATGCTACGAACGATGTTTGGGGTGTATCACACGCTTTTGTAAGAGAATTTGACATGAAAGTATTTAACCGTTGGGGGCAAAAAGTATGGCAAAACGATTTTAAAGGTACACAATGGGACGGCAAAACCAATGGCAAAATAGCAGGTAATGATGTCTATATTTGGATTGTAACCTATAGAGGTTGGGACAATAAATTTTATACCCAAAAAGGCACGGTTACCGTGATGCAGTAGTGAAAAATTTTGAGTTAAAGTATAATTTTAACCAATGTGTCATTCTGAACTTTTTTGCTCTGAAAAAAGATTCAGAATCTCTGCAAATTTAAGATTCTGTATAATTTTGCAAAGCCAAAATTTACAGAATGACCGAAAGTTTGTTGAACTCAACTATCATTGCGTAAATATCATATATAATTTCCTAAACCTAAATTTGTTTTTATTAAATTTATGTTTAAATTCCAATTTTTAAGTAATACAATGAATATGTTTTAAATAATTCATTTTCAAATACTTAAATTATATAATTAGAATTATTCTAAATTAAAAATATTGTGTATAAATAGTTTTAACATTGAATTAATCCTCAATATATTTGCGGCTGGTAATGAATTGTCATTTTTCAGTCAAAAATCTTATGGTTAAAAACCTATTCAATAAAACACTGCAAGCCAAATACTTTCTGCTTGCTTTCATTTGTTTCATTCAACTTTCAACCTATGCACAGCCCGCAGGCAAGCCTTTGAGTGCCGAAGGTGTAAAAGGAGAAGAATTATTTAAAGCAAATTGCACCTCGTGCCATGCCATGAATGTTAAGCAAACTGGTCCTGCACTGCAAGGCGTGGTTGGCAAGCGCACAGAGGCTTGGTTACAAAAATGGATTACCAACAATGAAAAATTAAGAGCCAGTGGCGATAAAGATGCAATTGCTATCTATAATGAATTTGCTGGTGCTGCTATGACAAATTTTGAAAGCCTTGGCGAGGAAAATGTAAAATTAATTATTACTTATTTAAAGGAGTGGACACCAACACCTAAACCACCTCAAGAAGTAAATGGCGGTGGAGGTAGTGGTTTTTACAGCAGTACTACTTTGTATATGTTACTTTTCTTAATTATAGCTTTGGCTATTGTATTGTATATATTAAGAAGAACTAAAAATAATTTAAAAGCATCTGTTAGAGATATTGAGGGAGAAGAAGAACAAGCACACGCTACGCCAAGTGCTTGGGAAATCAAAAAAGCAGAATTAAAGAAAAAAAGTAATCCTACAATTGTTAAAATATCAATAGGTGTTATTGTACTTTTAGCATTAGCAAGTTATGGTTTTTATTTTGGTGTTACCGAAGTAGCTGTTCAGCAAGGCTATGCGCCAGAGCAACCCATTAAATTTTCGCACAAAATACATGCGGGCGAGTATAATATAGATTGTAAATATTGCCATAGCACAGTAGAAAAAAGCAAACAAGCCAGTATTCCTGCGCTAAATACTTGTATGAATTGCCACAAAGGTGTTCAAGCAAGAGATAAATACGATGGAGAAATTTCGCCAGAAATTAAAAAAATATATACTGCCATGGACTACGACCCAGAGAAACCAGCAGGACAACAATACGGACCAAATGCTAAACCTGTGCGTTGGATAAGAATACACAACTTGCCCGACCATGCCGTATTTAACCATAGCCACCACGTAAAAACAGCGGGTGTTACTTGCCAAACCTGCCACGGTCCAATACAAGAAATGGAAGTAGTGCAACAATATGCTACATTGCAAATGGGCTGGTGTATCAATTGCCACAGAGAACGCAATATAGATGTAGAAAACAACCCATACTACGAAAAATTACATGCTAAAATAAAAGCAGAAAAAGGAAATAAAAATTCTACTTACAGTAAATATTATACCAAAGATGGTAAAATTAATATTACTGCAGCAGAAAATGGTGCTTTGGAATGCTCAAAATGTCACTATTAATTTTTATAAAAACATTTAACAATAACAACAAAAAACATTAGGCTACAAATGGCGAATAAACAATTATATTGGAAAGGCGAAGACGAATTATTGAGAACCAAAGAATTTTTGGCTACTCAAAAAAATGAATTTAATGAAGCCCTACCACTTGATGAAGTGTTTAGCGAAAACAGTTCGTTGGGATTAAACTCTAACAGAAGAGATTTCTTGAAATTTTTTGGTTTTAGTGTTGCCGCAGTTACATTGGCTGCTTGTAATAAAACCCCTGTTAGAAATGTAGTCCCATATTTGGTAAAACCAGAGGAAATAACCCCAGGTGTAGCCAATTATTACAATACTACTTTGGGTATTGGCTCATCTGCAATTGGCTTAAATGTTAAAACACGCGAAGGACGACCAATTAAAATAGATGGTAATTTTAACTCGCCTGTTTCTAATGGTTCTGCTAATGCTTTAGCGCAAGCCTCTGTTTTAAGTTTATATGATAATGAAAGATTAACAGGTGCTGCAAAAATTTCTGAAAAAGAGGCAACTATTACCGAATGGGGTACTTTAGATGCTGAAATAACCAAAAAATTAAACGATATTCAAGCAGCTGGTGGTAAAATTGCATTGGTTACCAATACTATTAATAGCCCGTCTTCAACAGCTGTTATCAACGATTTTAAATTAAAATTCACCAATACAACTCATTTTGCTTACGATTCTGTAAGTTATAGCGGCATATTATTAGCCAATAAAGATTCTTTTGGCAAACAAGTAATACCAAGCTATAATTTTGGTAAAGCTATGGTTATTGTTAGTTTTGGTGCCGATTATTTAGGCACTTGGCTTTCTGCCAACGAATACAACAGCGGTTGGGCAAAAAATAGAAAACCAGAAAACGGCAAAATGAGCCGCACCATTCAGTTTGAAAGTAATCTTTCATTAAGTGGTAGCAATGCCGATTATAGATTCCCAATGCGCCAATCGGAAGAGGCTATTTATATTACCTCTTTATACAATGAAATAGCTAAATTAGCAGGTGGCTCGCCAATACAAATAACCAAATCGGGCGAATTGGCAGGAAATGCAATTAAGCAAGCAGCCGATGCTTTATGGAAAGAAAAAGGCAGTAGCTTGGTTATATCTGGCAGCAATGATGTAAATATTCAAAAAGTTGTAAATGGTATCAATTTATTGTTAAACAATTATGGTTCTACCATAGATTTAGACAATTATAGCAACCAATGGAAAGGTATTGATGCTGAATTTGCACAATTTGCAAAAGATTTTAGCGCAGGTGCTTATGCAGGTGTTATTTTTTGGAATACCAATCCTGTTTACAATTATCCAGCAAGTGAGCTTTTTGTAAAAGGCTTAAAACAGGCTAAACTTTCTGTTGCATTTACAACTACTAAAGATGAAACTTCTGAATTGTGTCAATACATTGCCACAGATAACCATTATTTAGAATCTTGGGGCGATGCAGAGCCAAAAGCAGGTGCATATCATTTTATGCAACCAACAATTACACCCGTATTTAATACCCGTCAAGCGCAAATGAGTTTGTTAACTTGGGCAGGTATTGTAATTGATAAAACAAAAGATACGTTAAAAAATAAAGCTATTTTAAACCAAAATAAAGAAGCAGCACCTTTCTATTTGTATATGCGCAATTTATGGGCTACAATGGGCTTGGCAGATGATGCATCTTTCAACAAAGCTCTGCATGATGGTGTATATATTTTACCTGCAAAACCACAAACTGTGCCTTCTTTTGCAGTAGCATTGAATAGTCTTGTACCCGATTTAGAAAAAACAATTGGTAAAAAAGATGCTATAGATTTAGTACTTTATCAAAATATAGCCATATTAGATGGTGCATTAAGTAATAATCCTTGGCTACAAGAGATGCCCGACCCAATGAGCAAAGTAACTTGGGATAATTATATTTCATTGCCAAAAGCATTGGCAGAAAGCAAAGAGATACAAAATGGCGATACTGTAAATATTACTGTAAATGGCAAAACATTAACTGAATTACCAGTATTTATTCAACCAGGGCAAACCAATAATACCATTGGTTTAGCTATAGGCTATGGCAGAACAGGAAAAGTGGGCGAAAAAGGCAAGTTTGAATCAATTGGTCAAAATGCTTTTCCTTTAATAGGTGCGCAAAATGGCACTCAAAGCTATGTAATAAATGGTGTTAAATTAGAAAAAGCTGAAGCAAAATATGAATTGGCTCAAACTCAAACGCATCATCATATTGAAGGTAGAGACTTAGTTAGAGAAACCAATTTAGAGGCTTATAAAAAGAGTCCAAATGCAGGAAACGATAAGCCACAAGCACATTTATATACCCTATGGGAAACCAAAGATTATAAAAAAGATGGTGCGCCAAACCACCATTGGGCTATGGCTATAGATTTGAATGCTTGTACTGGTTGTGGCTCTTGCTTAATTAGTTGTAGTATTGAAAATAACGTACCTGTAGTAGGCAGAGCAGAAGTAAGAAAACGCAGAGAAATGCACTGGATACGTGTAGATAGATATTTCTCTTTTAAAGATAGCAAACATTTGGTAGATAAAGAAGATTCGCAATACGAAGGCGAATTTATTACCAAAGAAAAAGGTTTAGAAAAAGCAGATGAAAAAGCAAAAGGTAGCCAATTTGAGCATTGGGAAAATGTAAAAGTAATGCACCAGCCAATGATGTGCCAACATTGTGGTAATGCCCCTTGCGAAACTGTATGCCCAGTATTGGCAACTACACATAGCACAGAAGGCTTAAACCAAATGACATACAACCGTTGTATTGGTACAAAATATTGTGCTAACAACTGTCCATACAAAGTAAGACGTTTCAACTGGTTTAGATACAATGATAACAATGCTTTTGATTTCCATTTCAACAATGATTTGGGTAAAATGGTTATCAATCCAGATGTAACAGTGCGTACACGTGGGGTTATGGAAAAATGCAGCATGTGTGTTCAAAGCATACAAGCAGCTAAAGTAAAAGCTAAACGCGAGCGCAGAACGCTAAAAGATGGCGATGCTAAAACAGCTTGTCAAAGAAGCTGCCCTTCAGGCGCAATTGTATTTGGCGATGTAAACGATGAAAATAGCGAAATACGCAAATTATTTAAAAACGAACGCTCTTTCAGAGTTTTAGAAGAGTTAAACGTACAATCATCAGTTAAATATTTAACCAAAGTAAGAAACATAGATTCAGTAAAAGCATAAACATTCATTTATAATAAAATAACCAATCAATGATTCACGATTCAATTATAAGGCCACAGCTTGTAACAGGCGATAAAACATTACACGATGTTACAACCGAAATATGCCGCCCCATTGAAAATAAACCTTCTATGTCATGGAAAGTTGGTTTTCTTATTTCATTAGTTTTTTTAGGTCTATTAGGACTTTCATTATTTGTAACATTGTATGTGGGTATTGGTACTTGGGGTATCAATAAATCTGTACAATGGGGTTGGGATATTACCAATTTCGTATTTTGGGTGGGTATTGGTCACGCAGGTACTTTGATTTCGGCAATATTATTATTATTCCGTCAAAAATGGCGTATGTCTATCAACCGCTCGGCAGAGGCTATGACGATATTTGCGGTAATGTGTGCGGCTATTTTCCCATTGTTTCACATGGGTAGAATATGGGTAGGTATGTATTGGGTATTTCCATTGCCAAATGCTTTTGGTTCATTATGGGTAAATTTCCACTCGCCTTTGTTATGGGACGTGTTTGCAATTTCTACTTATTTCTCTGTATCATTGGTATTTTGGTATTTAGGTATGATACCCGATTTAGCAACAATTAGAGATAGAGCTGTAACCAAAGGTAGAAAATTTTGGTATAATTTCTTTTCAATGGGCTGGACAGGTTCTGTAAGAACTTGGAACAGATATGAAGTAGTTTCATTGATATTAGCTGGCGTTTCAACACCACTTGTACTTTCTGTTCACACTATTGTATCTATGGACTTTGCAACCTCGGTAGTACCAGGTTGGCATACAACAATATTTCCGCCATATTTTGTGGCTGGTGCTATTTTCTCTGGTTTTGGTATGGTGCTTACGCTTTTGGTTATTGCCCGTAAGGTAATGAACTATCAAGATTACATAACTATTGGGCATTTAGAAGCTATGTGTAAGGTAGTAATGCTAACTGGTACAATGGTTGGTTTGGCTTATATTACAGAGTTTTTTGTAGCTGCTTATTCTGGTGTGGAGTATGAGCAATATGCTTTTACAAATAGAGCCTTTGGTCCTTATGCTTGGGCATATTGGAGTATGATGACTTGTAACTTAATAGCCCCTCAAGTATTTTGGTTTAAATGGGCTCGTACAACGCCTTGGTTTATTTTTATGCTTTCTATAGTGGTAAACGTGGGTATGTGGTTTGAGCGTTTTGTAATTATTGTAACTTCTCTGCACAGAGAATATTTACCATCAGGTTGGGTAATGTACTCGCCTACTTGGGTAGAAATAGGTTTATTCCTTGGTACATTTGGCTTGTTCTTTACTTGCTTCTTTTTATTTGCTAAGTTTTTACCAGTTATTAATATGAGCGAGGTTAAGAGTATTTTGAAAAACAGAGAATAATCATTTTAAAACAACAGATAAATGATAGATAAAAAATTATTTTTAGATAGAAATAAAAGCGTAACATTTGGGATATTTGAAAATCCTGATATGTTTTTGGAAACCGTTGGAAAAATACATTCAAGCGGTGCAAAAATTATAGATTGCTACTCACCTTTTCCTATACATGGTATTGAAAAAGCTATGGGTTTGAAACGCTCATTGTTGCCATTAGGTGCTTTTATGTGTGGCTGCGTAGGTTTTACTTTGGCATTTACAATGCAATATTATATGATGCGTGTAGATTGGCCAATTATAATTGGAGGTAAGCCTACAGTAGGTGTAAGTTATATGCCAGTTTTGTTTGAAATGAGCGTATTGTTTACTGCTTATGGTATAGCCATATTGTTTTTTATACGCAATAAAATGTTGCACGGCAAATTGCCTTCAGAAAGAATAGATATGCGCCAAACAGACGATAGAATGATTGTGGCTATAGCTACCGATGGCGAAAATGACAACAAAACAGAAATTAACAATTGGTTGTACAATGGCGGTGCTGTAGAGGTAAAAGAAAGAACCAATTTTGGATATGATGATTTTGAAGATAAACTTATAGCTAAAACAGCTTAAATAAATTTTAACGAAAAAGAATAAATGAAGCAAAATATATTAATACTTTTTAGCGTAACGGCTTTGGTTTCTCTTTCTTCTTGTTTTTTAAAATCAAGTGGAAACAATACAGGTATAGAGTATGCCCCAGATATGTATTACTCTAAAGGCTATGAGGCTTACAGCCAATTTGAAGATAGCAGCAAATACCGTTACAATCCATATTTTATGAGCATGAGAGAGCCTGCGGCAGGCACTGTGGCCGAAGGACAATTGGATTACAAATACAATTTTGACAATACAAACGAAGGTTACGAAGCATCAAACGCTTTAACTATGCCATTTTTAACTTTAAAAGAACAAAAAGAAGGCGAAAGATTGTATGGTATTTATTGTGCTGTATGCCATGGCGAAAAAGGCGGCAATGATGGTTCGGTATCTTCTAAACAAGCTACATTGAAACCAAGTTGGGCAAATTATAAAACCAAATTTGCAGAGGCTAATTATAGCATAGGCAAAGCTTACCATGTAATAACCTATGGAAAAAACAATATGGGCAGCTATGCATCTGCGTTAAATCCTAAAGAAAGATGGATGGTATTATCGTATGTAAAACGTTTGAGTATGGCAGATACAACTGGAAATATTCCAGAAGCGGTAGAAGCTAAATATGAATCGGCAGCAGAAAATAGTATGGGTTTGCCTACAGGAAATACTCAAGTTATGAATGGTAATATTAAAACTATAGAGGTATTAAAGGACGATAAAGATGAATTGGCTAAACTAATGGCTAATCCTAAAAAAGAAACGAAAAATATTAAAGGTAAAGGTTCAAAAAAATAATTAAAGTATAAAGCACATTATGGGTCACGGACACAAAATACATATAGAACAAGAGCAATTTCAGTTTCCTAAAAAAACGAAAACTTTATGTTTGGCATTAATTATTATTGGCTTGGTGCTTACCATTATAGGTATAGTTACAATTCCAAAACACGATACACATGCTGATGCTAAAAACCATCATACAGAAGCTGCCGTAGCAGAAACGCACGAACATGAAAAAACTGTTTTGGCTGTTTCTACTGATTCTACTCATACAGATTCTATGCATACAATGGCTGCTACTGAAACGCATGCTAACCAAATTAATAATAAACCTAAAGACCACGCAAGTACAAGTAGTGTAAGCATTACAGGTATAGATACTTCACATAACAATGAAGTATTGCACCCAATTGTACAAGAACATGCCAAACCTTGGTACACCAGAGTATATGTAAACTTGCTATTGAATGGTTATTTTATATTGTTAATTTCTGTATGCGGTTTATTCTTTTTTGCATTACAATATATAGCCAATGCTGGTTGGGCTATTGCTTTTATCCGTGTGCCACAAGCTATAAGTACTTTTATTCCTGTAGGTGCAATTATTTTATTATTGGTTTTCTTTTTAGATGGTGCAAATATTTACCATTGGGTACATTACGAGCATTTACATTTAACCAGAGATGATGTAGGCTTTGATAAAGTATTAGACAATAAAAAATGGTTTTTGAATACTACAATGGTGGTTTCTTTCTTGGTAACTATTCCATTGGTATGGTGGCTATTTGGGAAAAAATTAAGAGGCTTATCTCAAACAGAAGACAAAGAGGGTGGCTTGGTATTCTTCAAAAAAGGAATTACATACTCTGCTGCTTTTACCGTAATATTCGGTTTTACACTTTCTATATTAAGTTGGATAGTGGCTATGGCTGTAGATGCGCATTGGTATAGCACCATGTTTAGTTTATACAATTTTGCTACTGCATGGGTTAGTTGTATTTCTATTATTGCTTTATTTGTATTGTATTTAAGAAGAAATGGCTATTTGAAATTGATAACAGACGAGCATATTCACGATTTAGGTAAGTTTATGTTTGCCTTCTCTATTTTTTGGACATACTTATGGTTATCTCAATTCTTATTGATATGGTATGCCAATATTCCAGAGGAGAGCGTTTATTTTTACAAACGTTGGGAAATGCCTTTTAAAATTAGCTTTTTTGCCAATTTGGTATTAAATTTCTTAATTCCTTTCTTGGTATTGATGACAAGAAACAACAAACGCAATCCTAAAATATTAACTTTTGTAGCTATTTGTATATTGGTTGGGCATTGGAACGATTTATGGCTAATGCTTATGCCTGGCACAATAGATAAACAAGCGCAAATAGGCTTTTTAGAAGTGGGTATGACTTTGTTTTTTGCAGGTGTATTTATTTATTGGGTACTTACAGCATTAAGCAAAAAAGGATTAGTAGCTATAAACCATCCGTATATAGAAGAAAGCGCACACCACGATGTGGGTGTATAAAGTTTCTTATTAGAAGATATTACAAAAGCCCTTCAATTGATGTTGAAGGGCTTTTTTTTAAATTATGAATGACTTTTACATCCGATTTGTATTTATTTCTTCTGTAATATTTGGGTAAAATTTACCTTTCGTAGAATCTTATTCTTATTCAATAGCCTAATTTTGTTTAATATTATGAAAAAACATATACTTATTGCCTTATTTTTAGCTTGTATATGCTGCCAAGCCCAAACTATAGCTGGGGGCGAACTGTATTATAAACTAATAGGTACAAATAAATATAAACTTACGGCTGTGGTGTATCGCCAATGCAGTGGAGATGTTTTAAATACTTTGTATAATACCGAAGTAATTGGTGGGGCATATACTGTGGCTGTAAACTACACACGCACAAGTATTATAAAACTATACGATACCTGCGGCAACCCTTGCAATAAGCAAAACCAATATAGCAATGCAGGCTACGAGCAGCATACTTTTGAGGCGGAGGTAGATTTTACAAAAACACCCTACAATATATTTGTAAACAACAATGTATGCGATGTAATATTTACTTATATGGCAGGGTTTCGCCCCAATAATAATATAACACATAACAATGGCTTAAATTTTATAGAGGCAGGCGTAAATATTTGCAATAGCTTTATTACCCAAAATTCTTCGCCCCAATTTTTAGTACACCCAAAGTTTGAATTTGCATGCAACCAACCTACTTTTTTCAACAATATAGGCTTGGATACTGCCAATTACGACTCGCTTGCCTATAGCCTTGTAGCACCTAAACACGATTATACCACCACCATAACCTACATTAAAAGCTATAGTGCAACTATTCCTGTAACGCCTTATTGCCCTCCAAACCCAGGCGTATTGAATTGTAATCCACGACCCAATTCCAAACCCTCAAGAGGTTTTTATTTTAGTTCTAAAAATGGCGATATTGCTTTTACACCTACAAATTGTAGCGAAAGGGCAACAATTGTTGTGCGTATAGATGAATACAGAAAAAACCCAAACACAGGCAAAATGGTGTATTTAGGCTTTGTGTTAAGAGATTTTTCTTTAAAAGTATTCAATGAAAATAATAGCAACCCAGAAATAACTACAACAAATTATAATCCCAAATTTTGCGGTGGCTATACTAAATGTATAACTTTTAATACTGCCGATAATCCAGATATACCCAGCCAAAAACAAGCAGATACTGTACGCATTGGTTGGATAAATTTAATTAAAAATTCAACCATAAGTTTAGATACGCCATACAGACGAACACCAAATATAAACTTTTGCTTGCAACCCGATACTTTTAATACCCCACTTAAAGAAAAATATTTTGCCATTACCCTATGGGATAGGGGCTGTAATGCCAATATACAATCTCGGCTTTTTGAAATAGAAAAAGAACAACCCAAACGCTTTAGTAAAACTTATAGATTAAGCAATTGCGGTAGTATTGTGTATCAAATTTTGCCTTTTCAAAATGACAATAAAACAAGCTACTCTGCATCTATTAAAAAATTTAACAATAGCATTATTGAAGCCATAGGCACTGGGCTTAAAGACTCACTAACTGTGCATGAAAACGGGGAATATATTATCAGTTATACATCTTCAAATTCAATAAATGCGTGTGCTTATACTTTGTATGATACCATAACCATAAACAATGCTTACAATCGCCCAATTTTAAGCCTTACAGCCGATACTTTATTGTGTAAAAACGACAGTGTAAATATTGCTTATCTTGAATCTATTTCGCCAAGTGCGCAATATTTTAGATGGTATATAAATGGCAATACGATGCCCAATACAGATACATTTTTGCAAAAAATTGGTATTGCTCAAAATACCACTATTCGCTTAACGGCTTTTGCTACCAATGGCTGCATAGCCCATAAAGAAATTACTTTTGGCATAAAAACCTTTAACCTTTTGAATAACATTTATAGAACCTGTATAAACACCAATTATAGTTTGCCAATACTGAAAGGCACTTTGCCAAAACCTTACCAATACGCTTGGCATATTAATGGCATAAAAACCAATATAACCGATAGCATATTGAATATAGAAATAAACAATAGCAAGGCAATTACAGCCCAAGTAACCGATGCTACAGGCTGCCTTTTTGAAGACAATACCACCATAGAACCATATAGCAATTACAAACCAAACTTATTGCCCAAAAATGTATGTAAAGATACGCTTACAAATATTTCAGTTGCGGGAAGTGGTATTCTTAGCAATCCAAATTATTTGTGGGAAATTAATGGCTTAAATAATTATAGTGTATATGGCAATAGCTATACTATAAAAACCGATAAACCTACCAAACTTAAACTTACCATAAGCGATAGATATGGCTGCTTGTATATTGACTCTGCAAACATAGCCATTGTTAATCCTGCTTTTACAATTGCCAACGATACGGCAATATGTATGCAGCAAATATTGCCTTTAAAACCCTCTAAAATTGGCACTTACAATAGCACGCCTGTTTTTAACTGGTATAGCAATGGCAGTATTTTTTCTACTGATTCGAGTATAAAACACACAATAACAAAAGATGAAACCATAAGGCTAAAAATAATTTATAACTCTACTTGTATGGCAGGAGATTCTTTGAAAATATATGCCCAACAAAATCCTGCTTTTACAATGCCTAAAACTTTGAGTATATGTAAAAATAATGTGGCTAATATTAGCCCAATATATAACAATCCAAATACTTTAACCCTCTATAAATGGTACAGTAAAAATACGTTGATAAGCCAAAAAGCTATTTCAGATTTTAAGGCATTAAATACGGAATATATTAAACTAAATGTTACCAATACCAGCAAATGCACCACATCAGATTCTATTTATATAACTGCCCTACCCCTACCTCAGCCCATTATTACAGGCAAAACCCAATATAACCTAAAAGACACTATACAATTAGCATTAACCAAAACCTATAATAGCTATAAATGGAGCGTAGGCATAGGCACTAATTCAATGAAGCTAAAAGCAAATGTAATTGGCATAGTAAATGGTTATAATATTTTATGCATCGTAGCCGATAGCAATGGTTGCAAAGCTACAGATACTATTGCCATAAATATTTCAGATATATCTGCCATAAATAAAACAAGACTAAATCAAATTTATATAAGCCCAAATCCGTTTACTGATAATTTGCAATTTAACAGCCCTTACAATGGCACAATAACCATAACCACTACCGAGGGAAAACTGATATATACCCAAGCCATACAAACAGGTGTAAATACACTATCATTACAACATTTAAGTGCAGGTATTTATTATTTTAAATTTAAAAATGAAAATGGTAGTTGGTTAGGGAAGGCTGTTAAAGAGTGATGAAAATTTTTGATTTTTTTAAAAAATATGTAAATTCTATTTTAGCAATAACAAAAAAAAGACAAGTATTATTCTTTTTTTAAAATTTTCACTTTTGATTTTATATTATCAATAACCTCTTCTTCTATTGTTTTTAAAATTGTTTCTATATCTGTTTCGCTTAATTCCTCATCATATAATTTCTCCAACCAAGGGCTTGAGTTATTTATATTATCTGAAATTGCGTAGCCATACTCTAAAAATGAAATAACAATATATGAAGATATATTAAAAGCTTTTAATCCTGCTTTTTTAAAGCCATTCCAATGATAAGCAGCAGATATTCGGTTTATTATGGGTCTTTCTATATTGACAGGATAATTATAGTTTTGTGCATGTCCATATTTTTTTGGTTCTGAAAAATTAAAAAATATTTGATTCTCTAACCCTTCCAAATCAACCCTATTTTTTTCATCTTCTTCAATACCAATTTTTGGTTCTAAAGTGTAAACTTTTTCATTAATATCAAATCTTCCATCTAAAATCGATAATCTTGCCTCTATTGAATTAAATAAATTTTTAAAACTATTATTATACAACACTTTTATAGCAGTATTCGAACGTTTAATTTCAACTTCTTTATTTTCACTAAATTCATTGTCAATTAATGCTAATTGTTTTTCAAAATTATCTATTGGGCTAATATCTTTACCTTCAATTGCCTGAATTACAATTTTTTGAGAATTGATGATAAGTTCTGTTAAAAACTCAAAAAACAAATCTTCTTTACCTCCATAACATTGTATATCTCCAATAAGCTTATTATATCTATCTTTATCTTTTTTAGCAACTATATACGGAGGATAACCAAGAGAAATTAGAATTAAATTACTTAAAATCCTTGACATTCTTCCATTGCCATCATAAAAAGGATGTATATTTACAAATTCCAAATGAAACTTTAATGCAATTATAACTGGGTTATTTTTGGGGTTTTTAGTTTTTAAAGAATCTATTTGAGAATTTGTAACATCAATAAGATTATGAATTTTTTCAGCAACTTCGTTAGGTGCTGCAAAACTGTGTTTTTCGTTTTGGTAATTTATAATATGATTTCCGTATTTTTTCCATTCTCCAATTAAATGAAAATTTTCTTTGTCATCATCTTTAATTATCAGTTTATGTATTTCTTTTATTCTTTTTTCACTTATTTTTTTATTGCCTTTACCAATTTCTAATATTTCAGTAATAACATCGTCATGTCCTTTCATTTCAAAAACATCTCGAATACTTTTATTACCAATATTAATATTACCTATCATAACTGTTCTTGTTTCTTGCGGGGTTAAAGTACCCCCTTCTATAGCATTAGAGTTATAATTCCAATCTAATCTAAAACGATAGTTGATTTGTTTTTTAACATCATTATTTAAAATTCCATATTCATTTATTTGCTTATTTAATTTTTCGATAATTTCTAAATTATTATTTAATGACATATTGATTTTAATAAAGGCAAATTTAACAAATTAAAAATTTAACTAAAAACTTATTTTATATAACATTCACTTTTCTTGCATATTTCAGCCAAGCTGAATTTTATATTTATGTGATTTAATTTATTAGAAGCTTTATAAAAGCCTCTGAATTTGAATTACAATATAAAACGCATGGTATAAAAAGCAGTAATTCAAAAAACATCCCCTATTTATACTTCTTCTTTACATATTTAGTTAATATTATCATATCCTTTTTCCATTTATCAAAATGGTTGAAAGAATTGAACATATAATCTATCATTGCAAATTCATCTTTGGGCGGTTTGTTATTGGCAGCTATATATTTTGCCTCTACATTATCCAAATACAATTTAAAATCGAGCATACACTCAAACCAGTTTCTAAATATGGCATAATTGGTATTGGTGCTGCCTATGGCATACGTTCTGCGGCTTTTTGGATAGCGCATGCCACATAAATTAAAATGCGTGGTAGATAGCCAACTGAAATGCCCATTATTGCCACTTTCTTCTATTTTTATGGCTAAAAAAAGATAACTCCATTTGCCAAAATATTTTTTTGCCACCTTATGCAAAGTAGCCACATCAGGCACTTTTTTTAGGTCTAATCCTTTTAAAACATCGCTTGTATCTATTACCGCTTTTACAGTATCGGCATTGCTTAAAGCATACGCAGCCTGTGCATTTAACAGCATTAAGAGAATGAATATTTTTGAGCTTAATTTCAAAATAATTTAATCAAAATTAAAGGTTAATAATTTGAGGTTTTCCACAACATTTGGTCATTTGTATTTTAAAGGCAATTATTTTGCCAAAAAAAGTGCTGAATAAAAAGCCTTTGGGAATATTTCCAAAATCGTGTAAATTTGACGTTATATTCTAAAACCCCAATGTTTTTAAAATTTATCTTAAAAATTTTTTTTGTTTTTTTGTTTTTTATAGCTACCCAATTAAAAGCGCAAAGCTTTACAGTATCTGGCTTTGTGCAAGACAATGTATCGGGAGAGGTGCTAATAGGCGCTTATGTATTTTGCCCTCAAACAGGTGCTGGCACTATTACCAACAATTATGGTTACTATGCCCTAAATATTCCTGCTGGCAATAAAAATGTAATGTTTATACACGAAGGCTATTTTGCCCAACTGGATACTACAAGGGTAAATAGAAATAAGCAATTAGATGTATTGCTGAACCGTATGAACGAAGGCGATGTACAAATAAATCCTTTTGATAATAAAACTGTAAAAACACAAAACGATTCAACTGAAACACCCAAATTAAAAATAAAAAACAGTGCTTATGTAGAAAATTTAATTTACTTGGCTTTGATACGCAATACAAAAATAATAGACAGGTTACAAAATGGCTTATTAGAAATTCCTGGCTTTCAAATAGCAAAAATGCCCTCATTGGTGGGCGAGGTAGATGTGGTGCGCTCGCTTAAATTTTTGCCTGGTGTAATGCCTGGTACAGAGCTTACCAATGGCTTATATGTGCGTGGTGGCGGGCAAGACCAAAACCTTGTATTACTTGATGGCGTACCTGTATATAATCTTAACCATATTTTTGGGTTTTATTCTGTATTAAATTCTGATGGTATCAATAATATAAGTTTATCAAAAAGTGGATATAGTGCAAAGCATGGCGGCAGGTTGTCTGCAATTACAGATGTGGTAATGAAAGAAGGCAATACCAAACAAATTACAGGTATTTATTCTTATAGTCCTTTAATGTTAAGGCTTGAAATAGAAGGACCTTTGGGCAATAATGGCAAAACTACTTTTGCATTTTCTGGCAGACGCTCCTATATAGATTTACTTATTCGTCCTTTTATGACGGATACTGGCAAAACATGGTACACACTATATGATGTAAATGCAAAAATTTGCCACAGATTTAACGAAAAAAGTAAACTATTTTTAAGCTTTTACAGTGGTAGAGACAGATTTTATGACTTTATCGAAAATAATACAAGCTCTCCTACAGGCACTTTAAAAAATGCAGAAGCATTTGAAATAAAATGGGGAAATATAACCGCAGCAGCAAGATGGAACAAAGTGGTAAGCAAAAAATTATTTTCGAGTTTAAGTTTAAGTTTTACAAAATATAGAAGCAATTTGGGTTTAGAATTAGAACGCACAAGAGATACAGGCACAGGCACATCAAACTCAAAATTAGATTATAGCTATAAAAATGTGGTAAGAGAAACAACCTTAAAATGGGAATTAGACTATGCCGCAAACAAAAACAATACTTTACATTTTGGTATAAATAGCAGTTTAAGAGGCTTTTTTCCTGGCACAGTAATACAAAAAGTTTTTAGCAACAAAACCCTTGTTAGCGATAGAATAGTAGGCGAAAGCAAAGCCATTATAGCTACCGAAAATGCCATATATTTAGAAGATGAAATGCGACTGAACAACAATGTAAAGTTGCTATTAGGCACAAGAATTGTAAACTATAACAATGCTAATGCCAATTATATTTTTGCCGAACCCAGAGTATCTTTTAATGCCAAAGTAAAAAATGAATATGCCATAAAAGGTAGTTATAGTGTAATGAACCAAAGCATACATTTAATAGCCGATAATTTGAATGCGGATTTGCTAACAGATAGATGGCTACCTGCCACAGCAAGAATAACACCCCAAAGGGCGCAACAAATAACACTGGGCATTACAAAACCATTTGAAAACAATGTTGAATTAAGTGTGGAGGGATATTACAAATTATACAACCGTGTGTTAGAAATAAAAGAAGGCGCTACTTTTGGCTTAACGGAACAAAATTGGGAAGAAAAAGTAGTAATGGGCAAAGGTTGGAGCTACGGCTTTGAAACATTTTTACACAAACGCAAAGGCGACTTAAACGGTTGGATAAGCTACACACTTTCGTGGGCAAAACGCAATACACCTGGCGTAAACAGAGACCAAGACTACTATTTCCAATTTGATAGAAGGCACTACATAAATATAGTAGCCCAACAAAAAATTGACAATAGAAATGCCTTATCTATAAATATGGTATTTAGCACAGGCAATGTGCAAAGCGTACCTACTGGCAAATATTTAGATTTAAACGGTAATATTGTGTACGATTATCCTGAAAAAAACAATTACCGCCTTGCCAATACCTTTAGAATAGACGCTGGCTTTACCAGATTGCGAAATAGAAGTTGGGGAACAGAAAGCGGCTATAATATTTCTGTTTACAATGTTTTAGCGCGCAATAATCCTGCTTATGTATTTATTGATAACAACACAGGCAGTTCGCCAAAGGCATATCAACGTGGCTTTTTAGGCTTTATTCCTGGCATTTCTTATTACACCAAATTTTAATTTAAAAAAGAGAAAATATTTTATGAAAAGTAAAACATTAAGTATAATTACCATATTGCTAACAGTTGCAATAGCTGCTTGTACCAAAGAAATTACATTGAACCTACCCGTTGCCGAATCTAAATTGGTAATAAATGGCGAACTAAATACAGAAGATGATATTAAGGTACAAGTAAGCCGTAGTTTAGATATTTTAACTAACGATTCTACCTATTATTTAGACAATGCTATTGTAGAATTATTTGAAGATGGAAATTCTAAAGGTTTGCTTACATATTTTCAACAAAATTATATATCAAATGTAAAACCAAAAGAAGGCAAAAGCTATAAAATTGTTGCTAAACGCAATGGCTTTCCAATGGCTACTGCCAATGTTGTAATACCATCGCAAATTGTAAGTAGTTCAAAATATATACCCAATGTAGGCTTAGATAAAGATGGCTTTCCTTATGGGCAATTAGAGGTAAAACTTACCGACAATGGTGCTGTAAGAAATTATTACCAATTTAGTATTCGCTATTACGATAGCTCAATATTGAAATGGACAAGCTATATTATTACTTCCGAAGACCCAGTATTTTTAAACAATACCAAAAAAGACGATGGCTCATACCTTTTTAGCGATGCCACCTTTAGCGGACAAACTAAAACTTTAAAATTTGATATTCAATCGGGTATAACACTTTCAAATATTACATTTGAGGTATCTGTAAAAACTTTTATTGAAGAGTACTACCGCTATTTAGAGCAAATTGCAGATTTTCAAGAAAATGGCTACAATAGTAGTACGGCTGTAATAATGCGCACCAATGTAACCAACGGACTGGGCATGGTAGGCGGTATTTTCAATATTAGAGATACCATTTATTCTAAATAATTTTTTTTATAATACTTTTTTTTACATTTTCATAGTTAAACCCAAATTCAGCAATAGCATTGCTGAATCGAATAACAAATTGCAAATCATGTTTTTACAAAACATAATTGCAATTTTTAAATCGGGGTTAATCCCAACTAAATCAAATAGTTCAATTTTTCAAATCTCCTATTGATTAATTTGGGTTAAATATTTATTGGTATGTATGTTATCAATAGCGTCCTAAATAAATAAAAAAAGAAGAAGGAAGTAATGTAACTCAAAGTTACCTTTGAGGTTGTACAACAAAACCACCTTCTTCAATGACAA
>CAZDGF010000004.1:0-73346 GCA_964505065.1 uncultured Chitinophaga sp. | reverse complement strand
TTGATTTGACTCGGTAATTTTTATTCCTAATTTTTATTTAGGACAGTATTGTTTTTAATTTTAAAAAATTATTGAAGATTTAATCTTTTATATCTTTCAACCGTTAATAACTTATACTTTGATTTAAAATCATCAGATAAAAAACTTTTTTGAACCATTTTTTCAAATTCAAATCTGCAATATTTAAAATTTTCTAACGTTCTATCCAATACTTTTTTATTTAAGCCTGATGTTTCAAAAGCAACTAAAAAATCTTGATACTTAAATTTACTTTTTTTGCCATTTAGGGTTAAAGCCAATTCTTCTGTATCTGCTGTATTTACAAGCGCAGTATTTAATAAATCGTAGGCTGGCGCAAGCATAAAATCCCCATTAGCAACTTCCAATAAAGAAAAATTCTTTAAATGCATATCTGCATTGCCTGTAAAAAAACAAAAAAGCACCAACTCATAAAAATTGGTTACATCTAGCAATGGATTAGAAGAATATTTCAACAATGTTTTAGCTACTTGCTCATAACTTCCTTTGTATTTATCCTCTGTTAAACGCTCGGTTAATTGGCACATATCCTCCATGTGTAGTTTGCCATTTTTTTGTCTATCTACTCTTTTAGTTATGTAACACAAAGTTTTATCTTTTAATCGCACCAAACTATGAGGCACCGTTTTTAAACCACACAAATGTGCCAATTTCATAGTTAAATGCTCAATTTCTGGCAATTGCTCATAATATTCTGAAGGGGGTTTTAGTATATAATCGCCATACAATCCCACTATAGTTAATTTTTTAACTTCATTCAGTTCCGCTTTTCTATTGATACTCAAAGAAACCTTTGCCTGTACACCAGTTACCGCCTTTTGGCTATGGATTATTTTTTCTGCCAATTTGCTCAATTGATCTTTATTGTAGGCAAGCAAAGGGGTTTCCAATTGCCCAAATATTTTTTTATTACACGCCTCGTGAAATTCAGATTTTTTTCCTACAACAGGTTCATAACAATATAAACATTTATTTACCAAACCATATTCAACGCCACTTTCTTCTACAACATTTTCATAAAGCTGCTTGTCTCTTAAATAATTTTTTTTAAAATTTTTCATCTCTTTATTTTTCTATAACGCTTACTGCACCTATGCAATCTTTGCAACAAGCCAATAACAGCCCCATTCTATCATGATAATTTAATTTCCAATTTTGCTGCGCTATATCCAAAAGCCAACCTTCTGGTATTAAGCCATCAAAAAATGGAAACAATACTTTTGAAACATAATGCATTTGAGCTAACGGCATTGTTTTGCTTATAGCTTTGGCATAATCAGCACTTACATACTTATTATTGTATGTAAATTCATATCCATTCTCTGTTTCTTGAATTACGCCTGCCAAATGCTCTCTAAAATATACTTCTGCTTTTCTTTGTTTCATAATTTACTCAACCATTTTTCTCTATCTATTGGGCTTGGTGTAAGCTCATGCCCAAAAAGTATTAATACATCATTTACTTTATCTATTCGTAGTGTTTTTTTATTTTGTTCTAAATCTCTAACAAAATTAAGCCCAACACCTGCTTTTAAAGCAAGTTCTATTTGGGTTAATTTTGTTTCTTTTCTTTTCTTTTTAACAAAAAGCGCAATTGCTGTATAGTCTTTTTCTTTCATTTTTATATTATTTATACTGCAAATATACTACTTTTATATTAAAATATATTGTTTAACATATATTTTTATTGTTTTTTAATTTTTTTATATTATATATAATATAATTTATAAATTTTTAATCATTTTATAGTTGTTATAATATATTTTTATACTTTTGCTACTTTAAAAACTAAAGTGACAAAATAAATGTTAATTGACCAATGAAATTTAATAAACCTACAATCCTTTTTTTAATACTTGGTGCTTTTTTTATTACCAATGCTTTGGTGGCAGAGTTTATTGGTGTTAAAATATTTTCTTTTGAAAATACATTAGGGTTTTCGAAATTTGATTTTAATATTTTGGGGTTCGAGCATTTGAGTTTTGAACTTACTTGCGGTGTGCTACTTTGGCCCGTAGTGTTTATTATGACAGATATAATTAATGAATATTATGGTAAAAAAGGGGTAAAACTATTAAGTTATATAGCCGCAGCAATGATATCATTTGCATTTATTGTAGTGTTTATTGCTATTCACACAACCCCGGCAGAATGGTGGATTATAAGCGGTAGCAGCAAACTAGTTAGCAATATGCAGTATGCTTATTTTGCAATATTTGGGCAAGGTTTATGGATAATTATAGGCTCATTGGTTGCTTTTTTATTTGGGCAAATTATAGATGTAACACTATTCCATTGGCTTAAAAAAAAATCGGGCGAAGGGAATTTATGGCTTCGTAGTACGGGTTCTACCCTTGTGTCTCAACTTATAGATAGCTTTGTGGTATTATTTATTGCCTTTTATATTGGCAATAATTGGACAATGGAAAAAGTATTAGCAATATGCACCGTAAATTATATTTATAAATTTAGTGTTGCTATTTTACTTACACCATTATTGTATATAATACACAACGCAATTGACAAATATTTAGGCAAAGAATTAACTACGCAAATGCTAAAAGAGGCTGCAGAAAATAATTAAGATTAGTGATATTTAATTTTAAATTACTTTCCTTTTAAATTACTCTTTCTTATTTGGTTTTGCAATAGCATCTCGCATTTCGGTATCGGCTTTTAGGTTTTGCATTTTGTAATAATCCATAATACCTAAATTTCCACTTCTAAACGCTTCGCTCATACTTTTAGGTATTTCTGCTTCTGCTTCTATTACTTTTGCTCGTGCTTCTTGCGCTTTGGCTTTCATTTCTTGCTCAAGTGCTATAGCCATTGCTCTGCGTTCTTCTGCTTTTGCTTGGGCTATGTTTTTATCGGCAGTGGCTTGGTCCATTTGCAATTTTGCACCTATATTTTCGCCAATATCAATGTCTGCTATATCAATAGAAAGTATTTCAAAAGCTGTACCCGCATCTAATCCTTTTGCCAATACACCTTTTGATATTTTATCTGGATTTTCCAACACCTCTTTATGGCTAATTGCAGAACCTATAGTTGTAACTATTCCCTCTCCTACCCTAGCCAATATGGTTTCTTCGCCTGCACCGCCCACAAGCTGCGCAATATTTGCACGCACTGTAACCCTTGCTTTGGCTATTAGCTGAATACCATCTTTAGCTACTGCCGATACTGGTGGGGTATCTATTACTCTTGGGTTTACACTCATTTGCACCGCATCAAAAACATCTCTACCTGCCAAATCTATGGCTGTAGCAGCTTTAAAATCTAATGGAATATTTGCTTTATCTGCACTTATAAGTGCAGCCACTACTTTCATAACATTGCCACCTGCAAGATAATGCGCCTCTAACATATCGCTATTAATTATAAGCCCAGCTTTGGTAGCATTTACCAAGCCTTTTACAATAAGTTCTGGTGGCACTTTTCGCCAACGCATAAAGATTAAATCCAACAATGATATTTTTACTTTGCTTAATATGGCACTAAACCATAAGCCCAAAGGCACAAAGTATAAAAACAGAAAAAAGATGATAACAATGGCTATTAAACCGCCTGCACCATATAAAAAATTGGGTATTTCTAAAATTGACATATTTGATTGATTTTGTTTGTTAAATTTGTTTGATTGATATTTTATTATTCGCAATGCTTACTATTTCTACTGTTTCGTTGTTTTGTATCATTTCGGCTGTGCTTGTAGCTTCTGTTATTATGCCATTAAAATTTACTTTGCCTACTGGGCGGCATACGCTTATGGTATATCCCCTATCGCCCACATTTAGCAATGGTAGCTCATTTACTTTGCCATCTATATTTTGATTTAAAGATACTTTGTTCCAAAACCCTGTTTTTACGGTAATGAAAATACAAAGTAACAGCAATAAAATTAAGCTTACTAAAGCTATGTGTCCATTGGTTTCGCCATACTCTGCATATATTTTATACAAAGCATATACCCATGCCACACCGCCCAATACGCCTGTAACAAAACCTGGGGTTACAAATAATTCTAATAAAATTAAAATTAAACCCAGTAGAATTAATACAATAATTAATGTACTCATTTTAATTTATTTTTTAGTTTAATGTTTTTAAAACAGCTTTAACAGCATCCAAATTAGGTATTTCCCCTGCATTTTCTAAAACCTCTGCATATTGAATAATACCCTCTTTATCTACCACAAAAGCACTGCGTTTTGCAACACCTTGCATACCAAAAGCAAAGCTATCGTATTTTGTTTCGTAAGCTGTGCAGGCTTCTTTGTTAAAGTCGCAAAGCAAATCGAAATTAAAGTTTTGGTCTTCTTTATATTTTATTAATGTAAAAACAGAATCGATAGAAATGCCATATACTTTGGCATTCAAATTGGCATAATTGGCTATATCATCTCGCACCCCGCAAAGCTCTGCCGTGCAAGTGCTAGTAAAAGCAAATGGGAAAAACAATAAAACCACTGGCTGACCTTTAAGTTCAGATAATGTTACGGTTTCTTTATTGGTATTGGTAAGTGAAAAATTTGGAGCTACTGCGCCTACTTGAATTGCCATATTTTTTTATTTTATTAAATTTATTGCACGAAATTAATAACTTTTAGTTTCATTTGTTTTTTATTTTTTAAGATTATCGATAAATACCTTTTAGTAAAGCATTAAAACATACCAAATGAATTTACAACAAATAACCGCACAAGCCAATAGCCTAATTACCCAAGTAGGTGAATTTATACTGCAAGAAAGCCTAAAATTTACTTACGATAAAGTGAGCGATAAGGGCTTGAACCAGCTTGTAAGCTATGTGGATATAGAGGCAGAAAAACAATTGGTGGCGGGTTTGCAAAAAATACTGCCCAATGCAGGTTTTATTACCGAAGAAAACACCATTGCCCAAGCGCAAAATGAACTGGTATGGATAATAGACCCTTTAGATGGCACAACTAATTTTATTCACCAAGTGCCTGTATATAGTATTAGCGTGGCATTAGCCAAAGGCAACGAAATATTGATAGGCATTGTATATGAATTGGGCAGAAAGGAACTATTTACTGCTTGGCAAGGCGGAGGCGCATGGTGCAATGGCAATGCTATAAAGGTAAGTAATGTACAAGAAATGAAACATGCTCTTTTAGCTACAGGCTTTCCTTATGCCACATTTGAGCAAATGGACAATTACCTTAATGTGCTTAAAACTCTTATGCAGCAAAGCCATGGGCTAAGGCGCATGGGCTCCGCAGCAGTAGATTTGGCTTATACCGCTTGTGGGCGCTTTGAAGGTTTTTTTGAATACAACCTAAACGCTTGGGATGTAGCCGCAGGTTGCCTTTTGGTGCAAGAAGCAGGTGGCACTGTTACAGATTTTAAGGGCGAAAATAATTATCTATTTGGTAAAAGTATAATAGCAGGAACACATGCTATTGCCAATAAGCTACACGATATTATTGATATTGAATTTAAAGCATAAACTGAAACACAGCAAAAAAAAAATAAACAAAAGACAGAAAGTAGGAAGATAGAGGCTTACCAAAGAAACACAATGATTGGCGGAAGGAGAAATTGGAAGCACAGCAACTAAAATAGGACAAACAAAAACAAAATAGGGGCGCACCAAAGGAAGAATGGGCTGCAAAGAAGGAAGATAGGGACAGACAAAAGGAAGAATAGGACGGACGGAAGCCAAAATATGCTTGACAGAAGGAAAAGTTGGCAGGAAAGCAGGTAAACAAGTATGCTACAATGGCAGAAATGGAATGATTTAGAATGCAGTGGCAGTGGTTGGTGGCAGACGCAGGGAGCTATACTAAACAGCAAATTAAAAACAGAATTTTCAAAATTTCCAATATTACCAAATTATAAATTTTTTAAAATAAATTTGGATATTTAAAATATTTGTGTAGTTTTGTTTTAAATTTTAAAAAACAAAATAAATATTATGCGTTCTAAATTTACAACATCAAAAAGTGTGCCTAAAGTGTTACACACACACACACACACACACACACACAGCATCGTATTAAAACGATTTTAAGTATGGCTATTCTTTTAAGTTTTAGCCTTGCAAAGGGGCAAACAGGGCAATTTGGATTGAACAATGGCTCATCAATTGTAACATCGCCTGTTTTTAAAACCACCAATGGTTTATTCAATCCTTTCTTTCCTACATCTTTTTCAAGTTCTTTTCATATAGAAATGGCGAAAGATTATGTGTATAGAAGAAATAGAGCCATTATATATGGTGGAAATTTGTGTGTAGCGCAAAGTATTAATAGCTTTGGTGGTCCCTTGGGAAAGTGGAGTTTTAAAGGTGCATGGTATCAAGCCAATTATTGGGATAACCCTAACATCATAAGACCTGTAAACGTAGCGCAAATGGTAACACCAGGTGTTAATTATTTGGTAGATTACCACAGATGGGGCGATTACGATGCCCATTTTGGTTTAAGAGAACGTGCATCAGATTTAGGTATATATCAAAACAATGAAGGCGGCAGTGTGCCAACACCTCCTAATGCACAACAAGATATAAAAGATGCTGTTATTACATGGAGCCATGATTTTAATAGAACACCCAGTAGATTAATTTTTCAAAATGTGGAGGGCATAGTTACCAGCAATACAGGACCTTACCCAATAATTAAAGAACATGCTACAATATTGACAAATGGGAATATGGGTATAGGAACACCAACACCAAGTGCACATTTTGAAATAAAACCAAACGCAGCCAACCCTTCAGCTAATGCAATGAATATTATAAACTCTTCAAATAATTCAAGTTTACTAATTAATTCTATTGGTAATGTGGGCATTAATAATCCAAGTCCTCAAGAAAAACTAGATGTTACAGGCAAAATTAAAGTAAATGGCGATATTTTATTAAATGGACAAAATTCTTACCATTCTACAAGAATGCAAATTAATCCACCCACTGGTTATATTAATAGTGAACATTTATTAAAAGTAACTACTGGTGCTAACGATTTATTAAATATTTCTGGCAACGGCTTCAATTCTACCGTTCCAAATTTTAATGTATCATCAGACCAAGTTAATTTTACAGATGCCAACTCTTTTGAAGCAACTGGTAAAACTACATTTAGAGTGCCTGCTCCTATTGGTTTTCCTTATGATAAAGCTTTTGATGTACAATATCAAAACGGAGGAAACTCATTAATGTATTTACAAAATGATGGACAAATGTATCTTAAAGGTTCTGTTTATGCTTACACCCCATCACCAAGTGGTATAGATAATGCTTTGTTTATTGATAATGATGGAAAGGTTTATGCGGATAATGTTTTACCATTAAATAAAAATAATTTTTGGCAAGTAGGAGGTAATCAATTTAACATTACTGGTACTTCAATGAATTTTGGAACTACTAATAACAATAGTATTAAAATTATAGCTAATAGCACAGATTGTGGCACTATAATTGGAAACCAATCTAATAAATTAGGTTTTCTAGAATATAGGAAACCAGTTGCCTTTGGTGGGTACACTGGTCTTTATCCGGATGCTGTGCCTGAATTTGCAATGACAATAAAATCAACAAGAACGCCAACACAACCAAATAATTTTAATGAAGGTATTTTAAATTGTATAAATTCTAGCGGTGACCCTATACTTATAGTTGGAAATCAAACTGTGAACATTGCAGGACATGGATTTAATAGTGGTGGTGTTGTTATAAATAATTTATTAGAAGTGGATGGTGATATAATTCCGAAAATCAATGGCATTAATGGTCCGTATAATTTAGGACAAATGGGGAATATTTTCAATGAAATTTGGGGAACTGGAGGCAATATTTCTAGTTCTGACAAAAGATTAAAAACAAACATAGAACCACTAAATTTAGGACTAGAAACAATTTTAAAATTAAAATCTTATTCATATAACTATAAAAGCAATTTAAATAGAAAACACTATGGTTTTATTGCACAAGAAATAAAAGACTTTTTCCCAAATGCTATTGTTGCTGGTGCAGAAACTGATTCAACTTATTTAGGCGTTAGATATGATGAAATAGTACCTTTACTTACCAAAGGCATACAAGAACAACAACAAATCATTGACACCTTAAAGCAACAAATAAATATGTTGCTAATTGTGAATAAAAGCAAAGAAAATATAGGGGAAAACAAAGAGCAAAAAGTGGTGTTAAACCAATTGCCCATATTGTTTCAAAACCACCCCAATCCTTTTAATGGTTTTACCTTTATAGATTATTTTTTGCCGCCAAATGCCAACAATGCGTTTATTAGAGTGGTGGACAATAATGGTAAACTTATAAAAGCCTTCCCCCTAAATAGCAAAGGCTATGGGCAGGTAGAGCTAGATTGCACCAATATAAGCGCAGGTACTTACCATTATACCCTATTGGTAGATGCCCAAGTGATAGATACCAAAAGCATGATAGTGGCAGCCAGCAATTAATCTATTATTTAATTATTCCAAATGCTTAAAAAAATAGCATATCTTATCATCATTTTGAGTGTGGCTGCAAATAGCCATGCTCAAAATTTTGTATGGAATAAAGTGTATGGAGGGGCAAATTCAGATGTAATATCTGGGCTTATTTCTACCAAATCAAAAAATTATTTATATGTTTTAGCTTATTCATTTAATAATAACAATGTTGCTTTTTGCGATATAAAAATAGGAAATACAACTCTAACTAAAAATCAAAGAAATACTACTTGGTTGCTTAAGTTTGATACTAGCGGTATCCTTATTTGGGGCAAGGCTATTTGTGAACCAATGGCAATTGACATTAGAAGTATAACCTCTGACAGTTTTGATAACATTTATTTATTAACAGACATAACAAAAAAAAGCGATTCAATTAAATTATTCAACCATACACCATGGATGAAATTAAATAACAATGAAACAAATAAAATATATTTATGTAAATTAAACAGTTTAGGAGATTTTGTTTGGCAAAAAGAATTTTCAAACATGAGAATTTTAATGGGTGGTGCATTAAGTGTATTTGAAAACGATATATATTTTTATGGGCGCAATTTATCCAAAACTCCATTTGTATTGTATAATGATACAATTTTTGCTGAAAATTTTATTATTAGGACGGATACTGCTGGCAATGTAATATTAAATTATGAATTGGGTGATGGGAATTATGTAGTAACAAACAAAATAAATTGGGAAAAAGACTCAATCATTCTTTTTTTAAGGCTAAATTCTAAAAATTATACCAATTATGGTATTAATTTGAATTACAATTATACAGGCAAAATAATAAAACTTATCATTAACAAATATGATAAAAAAGATATCCGAGTACAAAACTTTACAACGGATAATTTTGATATATTATTTAATATTAATAGCATTAATCATATTAATGAAAAAACCTATATTTTAGGTGGTTTTTATTCAGATAGTATGAGTTTTTTAGGATATAAACATGTGCTAAATACTAAAAATAAAAACAATCAACCTTATGCTTTATCTATAATTAATAATAGGGTTCGAGCGCATTTAGTTTTTGAATCTCCCTACAATGATATTAACGGACAATTTCTAGAAGGAGAAGCAAATAATGGGTATGCTCACATGAGTGGGCGAATAGGGGGTTCATTAAATATATTTGGCGATACTACTAAACGGTCAAAGGGTTTAGTTATTTATTGTAAAATAGATTCATTATGTAACATTTTGTGGTTTATTAGAACTGGGGATTCTGTTGCCATAAGTCAATCAACTAGTTTTGCTTTTGACAATTCAAATGCTTTATATGTAGGCACAACATTCACAAAAAGCATTATTATTAATAATCAAAATTATTATGCTAAAGATAGTTCAAGAGATTTCATCATCTCCAAAATATACGATTATAGCATAACAAGGGGGGCTGTAAGCATGGGTCCTTATTGTGCGGGTAATGCTCTAAATATACCCTACACCAAAGATGGTGTGTTTGATACTGCCAATACCTTTATTGCCGAGCTAAGCGATGAGGAGGGCAATTTTAATGGGGCGCATAGAGAGCTGGGCAGGCTTAAAAGCAATAAAGATAGTACTATAAAAGCTACTTTGCCCCTTTTTGATGTGGTAAGTAGCCCACATTATCGCATACGTATTGTAAGTACCAAGCCGCAGGTGCAAAGCTATTATCGGTTTGATACCCTTAGGTTGCTTATATACAGCAAAGATACTGCCAATGCTGGCAAAGATACTTCGGTATGCTATGGCAGCAAGCTTCAACTAAAAACAAGCGGGGGCAGCAAGTGGCTTTGGAGCCCTGGCAATATGGTAGCAGATAGCACCAAGCGCATAACTGTAACCAAAGCAATTGTAAAAGCTACTAAATTTCGCATAATAATAAGCGATAGCAGCGGCTGCGGCAAAACAGATACTGCTTATAAATGGCTTTATCCAATGCCAAAATTAACAATTATACACGCAATAGATACTGTTTGTAAAAATGGCACAATACAATTTAATATATCAGGTGGGCAAGCAGTAACTTATACCTACCAATGGGCAGATAGCAGCAAAAAAATATGGGGCAATAGCCAAAATTTAACTTTAACAGATAGCACCCCAAAAACATTGTTTTTAATAGGCAACGATGGCTGCTCGCTTGGCGATACTCAAAAAATAAGTTTCGAATATTTTTCACTACCTAAAATTACCAATATTAACGATACTACAATATGTAGCAATCTACCTGCCATAGCTAATATACAAGCCGTAGGTGGCTTAAAGCCCTACAGCTACCAATGGCGAGCAAGCAATGGTAGCCTATTGAGCAATGCTGATAGCTTAAAAATAAACCAATACACCTCTGATATTTACAAACAAAAAATAACAGATGCTTGCCTACAAAAAGACAGTGTCAATAAAAAAATAAGTACTTATATACCTTTGGTTTTTGAGTTGCCAAAAGATACTACGCTTTGTAATGGGCGTTCATTTACAATTGTGCCTAAAATAATTTATGGGGCTAAAATTTCAGCTTATACATTTATAAATGCTAAAGATTCTATTGTAGGCAATAGTTTTGCCAAACAATATAAACAAGCAGCAACAATAAAAGTAAATGCTTTGAATAGATGCCGAGAAATAGTATCGGATAGTATGCAAATAAATACTTTAGCCCCAATAGGCATGAGTGTTTTAAAAGATACTGCGGTATGTTATGGCAAATTGCATAAATTAAGAGTTGTGCCTATTGGAGGCATTGCACCTACAATAAAATGGCTGCAACTTATACCTACTGTTAAAAGCATAAAAACAGCCAATGTAATTGACAGCAGTTTTTTTGTAAATACTGCCGCTCATTTTTTATTTATAGGTAGCGATGGTTGTAGCATAAACGATTCTCAAATGCTTAATATTTCTGCAAGGCAAAAGCTTTCAGCAAGTTTAAAAAGTGCGCCTTTTTGTTTTAAAGATACTGCTTTTATAAGTAGTAAAGCCTCTGGAGGCTTACAAAATAATTACAAAATTAATTGGCTATACAATAACCAAACCATTAGTACAGATACCGCCTTTTTGTTTTCTACAAAAAATAAAAACACTACGATGCGTTATACCCTTACAGATAATTGCAGCACACCCCTGCAAGATAGCCTCGTGCTAAAACCTATGGCATTGGCAAGCCTAAAGGCAAACAATGCCACCCAATGCCAGCAAAACAATCTTTTTATTGTAAACACTGCCTTAGATAGCAGTAAAAATGTGGAATCTAAAATTAATTATTTTCCTGCTAATAATTGGACAACAATAGGCAGCAATTTATTTTCAAAAACTTTTGCAGATAGTGGCAAATATGTGGTTAGGCAAGTGGTAGTTTCAAATTTGGTTTGTAAAGATAGTACAGCTATTACTTTAACTGTACTGCCCGCTCCTATTATAAAAATAACATGGCAACGCACTACGAATAGTTTTGATAACAGCACTTGGCGATTTACAGCCACAGCCAATAGGCAAATACAAACGTACATTTGGCAAATAGACAATAGAACACCTCAACAAGGCAATCCTATTTTTGAAGATTTTACCCAAACAGGCTTGGTAAAAATAAAAGTAAATGCTAAAGACAATAATGGCTGCACAACAGAAGCTACAGATAGCTTTGATATGCTGCACCGTATGAAATTTTACTTACCCAATGCCATTAGCCTAAACAGCGATGGCATAAACGATGCCTTTAAAATACCTGGGGCTGCTTATATTAAAGATTACGACATAAAAATATACAACCGTTGGGGGCAATTGGTATTTAAAAGCAATAATCCTTACGAAGCTTGGATACCTGCTGATGTTAGCAATAACCTATACATTTATACCCTCAATATTTTTGATGTATACAACGAAAGGCATGAGTTGAAGGGCGTAATTGAGGTGGTGCAGTAGGGGCACTTACTCATGCAAAGCCAAAAAATTAACCAAATTATCATTCATACTGTCAAACTTATGAATGCCTAAAAGCGAACGGTAGTTATCGTTTAGTTTGCGTAAAATTTTTCTAATCTCTATAGCCAAGCGTTTGCCTTTGGCTGTAAGCAATAAATGTGTGCTGCGTCTATCTTCTTTGTTTACCAAAGTTTTTAAAAAGCCCTCTGCCATCATCTCTTTAGTAAGCTTGCTTATGCCTTGTTTAGAAATACCATAAGCTTCTGCAATTTGTACTACTGTACTTGAGTATTTATACAAAATAATAAATACGGGTAAGTAAGATGATTTGAAATTTTTGTAACCCCGCCAGTGCAGTTCGGCTTCTATTTGTGCATCTAGCTTGCGTTTTAATTTGCTTACTGTTACAAATACATTTGCAAGTTCCAGTTGGGTATTTAAACGTGTAGCCATACAATTTGCATTTTAATAACCCAAGGTTTTCAACATGCTTTTATAACTTTGCTCTTTGCTAAATAGTTTAGTATTGTACTCGCCATTTTCATCTACGGAGATTATAATATGTTTAGGCGCAGGTGTTAAACAATGCTGAATACCACCATAGCCGCCTATGCTTTCTTGGTATGCACCACAATGAAAATAGCCAATGTAAAGATTATCATTTGGGTCGTAAATAGGTAAATATATTGCGTTGGCATGTTGCTCGCTATTATAGTAATCATCGCTATCGCAGGTTATACCGCCAAGTAAAACTCTTTCATAACTTTTCTCCCAATTATTTAAAGGAAACATGATAAATTTTTTGTTAATGGCCCAAGAGTCGGGTAGGGTAGTCATAAAACTACTATCTATCATGTTCCATTTTTCTCTATCGTTTTGCACCTTTTGGTATTCAATTTTAAATATAGCGCCTCCACTTTCGCCAACTGTAAACGAGCCAAACTCGGTAAAAATATCTGGCTCGGCTACACCATTGCTATCGCATACTTGTTTTACTTGGGCTACTATTTCACTTGCCATGTATTCGTAATCAAAATCAAATTTCAATGAGTTTTTAATGGGAAAACCACCGCCAATATTCAAACTATCCAACTCTGGGCAATGTTTCTTTAACTCGCAATAAACACTTAAACATTTGTGCAACTCATTCCAATAGTAGGCATCGTCTTCAATACCAGTATTAATAAAGAAGTGAAGCATCTTTACTTTCAAGCGTTTAATTTTGGCTATTTGCTCAAGATACACAGGTACAATATCCTTGTATCCAATACCCAAACGCGAGGTATAAAAAGGAAACTTTGGCTCTTCTTCTGCTGCTATTCTAAGCCCAACGCTAAAGTTTCCCTCTATGGCATTAGCCAATAAATCTATCTCTCTTATATTGTCTATAATAGGCACTACATTGGTAAATCCTTGCTTGATAATAAGTCCTATATTATCAACATAATTTTGAAGTTTAAAACCATTGCATACTATAAATTTATCATTTTTTACCAAGCCTTGCTCATACAATGATAGAATTAAATTAATATCGAAAGCAGATGAGGTTTCTAAATGCACATCATTGCGCAATACTTCTTCCATAACATGGCTAAAATGGGAGCTTTTGGTGCAATAGCAATAATGGTATTTGCCTTTATAATCTACCTTTGCCATAGCCACATTGAACCAAGTGCGGGCTTTTTTTATGTTTTCTGAAATTTTTGGCAAATAGGTAAATTTAAGCGGTGTGCCATACTGCTCCACAATATCCATTAAAGGAATATCAAAATAGGTTAATTCATTGTCGTCATTCAAATCAAACTCATCCATCGGAAAATCGAAAGTTTGGTTTATTAAATCTACATATTTGTCTTTCATTGCTAAAAAGTAAGTTAATTGGTTGTTAATATTTTTGCAAATGTAAGTAAGTTACATTAATAAATTGTAAAGAATAAGAATGAAAAAAGCCAATCAAAAATAAATTTGATTGGCTTTTAAATATGTTATTGTTTTATTTTAAAGAACATCTAATACCACCAGTAAAGCGTATAGCCAATATAATAGTAAGAAATGCAGAATTAAATCTATCCAAAATTTAGAATTAATTTCGCCTTGATGTAAGTATATAGCTACTAAAGCTAATATTGGAAATAAGCATAAAATAACCAATAAAATTGTAGGAGTATCACTTTCATTTGTATCCATTGGCTTGTTTGTTATTTCTTCAACTTTATTCGCCATATTTACAACATCTGTTTTAGCAATATTTTTTATTGCTTTTTTAATTTCTTTTTTTGAAAAATGATTATTTACATTACTAATAGTTTTTGACGAACTATTAGCTGCGGCATCAGAAGTTGCTTGATTCAATTCACTTGGTTCAGTTTTAACAACTTCTACAACTGCAATATTTTCTTGCTTTGGAGTAGTTTCATTTACTTTAGTAATTGAACTTTCCACTTGTTTTTTCTCTGCTTTTTTTGCTTTTATTTCTTCAGGTTTAGCATCTTTAGCGGCAAATACACCAATGTTTAGCCCTTTGGTATAACGCATTTTAGATACCGATAAGCTGCCACATGAAGACAAGAATAAGCCAAATGCTATGGCTAATGTAAGTAATTGATTTTTTTTCATAATGTATTATATATTAATTGGTTGTTATGCTTTGAGCTAAAATCGTGCCACACCTTTATTCAAACACAAATAAAACTTGTCCTTTATCCACAGCTTGTTTTTCAGTTACCAAAACAGCTTTTATTGTGCCATCGGTAGGTGCTTTTATAATATTTTCCATTTTCATGGCTTCTAATATCAAAAGGGCATCGCCTTTTTTTACAGTATTGCCCACTTGTACTTTTATACTTAATACCAAGCCAGGCATTGGTGCTTTTACATCGTTTACTTTTGCCGCAACTAATTTATCAAGCCCCATGCTTTGCAGCAATTGGTCAAATTTATCTTTTATTCCAACTTGGTATTGATGCCCATTAAAGGCAATTGTATATATTTTAGTATCGGCATCAAAATTTACTATTTCAAAATAATACGAATGCTCTTTGTATAGCAAATGAAAATTTTTTCCGTCATTCAGTTTTAAAATATCTAAAACTTGTTTTTCGCCATTTACAATGGCATTATTTCCATTTATATCTACCGCAATGGTTTTATTTTGAACAATAGCTTGAAGCATAGGGCAAAAATAAGCGAAGTTTGCCTAATGTTGAACAACAATTTTTAAACGCAAATCATCTACTGCCAGAATATAAGTTCCGCTTGCCCAAGTTTTAGTATTAATAAGCATTTTTGTATTTATAATGCTTGTTTGATAAATATTTTTTCCATCAATATCATACACATTAATTATTTTAGGCAATGCAGCTAAATCTTTTAAATCTATGGTAAATAAATCGTTTGCAGGATTGGGATATACTTTAAGTTGAGCCAATGCAATTGCATTTACAGAAGTTTTATCGTTAATTATAAAGGCATTTTGCAAGGAATCGTTGGCATCTGATTCACCAAACTTGTTATATAATGCTACATAAGTTTTATAATTACCAAGTGCTTGAGCGCTAATATTAAAAGGAGCAAAGGTTAATGTATCCATTTCATTTTTTAATAATAATACTGTGTTTTGGTTTGCACTATACACAGTTGTTTCTGTATTGTTTACCACTTTTTTTATCTCCATTTTTGCAATTGTTATCCCGAATGGTTTACTTCCATTATTTTTTATTATTACTACTGGATTTATAGGAGCATTTGTAATATCATAAATTTTAGCATTTTCGGGTAGCTTTATTTCTATAGGCTGCGCATCATACCAAAGTTCGTATTGGCTTAAGCTAATAGCTGTATCATTGCTCAAATCTTGGTCGGTAGCCAATGTAGTGTATGCCTCTACTTTTACTTTCATCGTTTTTAGCTGTTTGCTAATGGCAGGAAACTCAATATTAAAAGGCAAATAGGTTGTAAAAAAAGTATCTACACCTTGCTGATAAATAAGTGCATTGGTGGCAATATCGGTTATTTTACAAACAGTTTTAAATTTCGTTTTTACCAAGCTATCGCCAATATTGCTAATGGTTAAAATTGGTTTTATGCCAACAGTATTTACCATCAGTGTATCTGTAAATACAGGATATTGAATAGCTGAAACGCTTACATCAAACAATGTTTTGCCATTGTACCAACCTTTTAGGGTATCATTGGTTTTAAAAAAATCGTTGGGCAATATAGCATAAGCCAAAACATTTACCTTATTGGTATCTGTTAATACCAAAGTACTATCAAAAGTTATCCATTTGCTATCGCCACTATCTATGGTAGTGGTTTTTACATCTAAATACAATGTTTGCAAACCTTTGCTTACTTTAAACACAACAGGAAAAGGCGTATTTTGGCTATTAAATCCATTGTTTTTTACCAATACTTTGGGTGCATATTTTTGATTTACTATTAAAGCACTATTCAACACTGGGGCTATTGCTAATACTTGAACATCATCTGGCACACCAACGGCAAATTTACTTGTAATGGTATCGTTTGCCCTGTATTGGTCGGTTGGCAAATCTGTAAACACTTTCATGGTGTAATAGCCTTTAAGTGTGGGTTTAAAATTTTTAAAACTTAAAGTAGAAGGAATGGTTCTAAAACTATTTAGCATTACTGAATCGGCATATATTAAAGTATTGCCATAATATATTCTGCAATAGGTAGGAAAATCATCGCCTTGATTAAGACCCCCTAAATTTTCCATTAAAACACTTGGACGCTTGCTTGCCACAGGCGGTGCAAGGCTTACGCCATTCAAAGGATAATACAATTCAGTTAAAGCTACATCATTGCTTCTTATTATTTGAAAAAAACGTATAGCTGTATCGTTTCTTCTATCAGTATCTATGTTCAACTTTGTATAAGCTACAAATTTAAAATTGCCTTTCAGGCTACAAGGAAACTCCTTAAATGCCTTGATAACACTATTTAAAGCCGTGAGTGTGGCTGTTGTAGTTTCAGCATATATTTTGTTGTTATTTTCATCATATATTTCAGCTACAATATCAAAAGGACCTTGCTTATCCATACCAAAATTTTGAACATATATGGTTGGGTAAATTGTATCTACAAATTGTTCGTAAATAGAACCCCCTGCTGGGTCGAAAATAACACCAAGCCCTACATCTTTATAATTGGCTACAACAATTTTACGTCTTATTGTATCGTTGTCTTTCATTTGATCGTTCGCCAAACGTGTAATTATCATTACATCATAATCGCCACTTTGGGTGGGCAAAAAAGTAGAATCGAACGTAATTCTGCGCTTGCTTCCACTCCAAAGCGTATCCGATTTTGTAGAGCTATATTCTACTGTATTGTTTCTTCTAATTATCATAGATACATTAAAAGGTGTTGTTTGATTTAATGCCCCATAATTTAATATGGTAGCTTTAGGCGCAATGGTTTTAAGATTTGTTAATTTAACAGTATCTATTGGATTATCTAAACTAATGGGGGCTACATCGTTATTGGTTTGTATGCGTGGTTCAATAGCAAATTTAAAAGGTGCATCTGGTGCAAAATCTACCCAATTAGTATCATTCATAGGGGCAGCATAATAAAAAGTATTGTTTCTTACGGGGTCTTCTGCTTGATAACCAAAACCCACATTTGTATTACCTACTTGCCTAACACCCACATAAAAGCTACCATCTATGGCTACAGGCGGCAATACAGGTGTTGTAAAATTATTGGAAGAATACAAAGAATCTGATGTCCATACATTGGTTTTAGGTGCGCCATTTTTGCCATCGGCTTTCCAAATACCCAATTTGAATTTAATATTTGAAGTAGAAAAACTAACATTTATTTGGTTAATGGCCTTGGCAGAAGAGGAATAAAATTTTGCAACAAAATCGCCAGATGTTCCATTAAACCCTATGCCACCTGCAATAGGCAATGTTGGGTCTTTGTATGAATAAATATTTTCTGTACATATTCTATAACACTGGGCAGCATTCATTACATTATTATCATCATTTGCTACTTTTACTACCAGTGTATCTAAACCCAAGTTTGTAGGGCTATAATTGGGCATATTTATCAGTTTCTCCTCCCCTTTTATTATATTGATATTGATAGAATCTTTGTGTTTATTTTTACCCTTACTTTCAAAATAAAATTTAAAATTTGTCAAATCTTTTTTTCCTACATTTCTTACAATAGCCTTTACCGTATCAGGATTGCCCAAAGGAATAGGCAATTTACCCAAGCTATACACCATTTCAACCCTTGCATCATTATTATATCTTGGAAAATGAATACGAATAGAGGGATGCCATATTGTTGTAGATTGTGTGGTATCAAAACTAAATCCGTTAAATGTTGTGGCGTATTTTGTTTGATGTGTAGAAAAACCTCTATACTCGCTTGCCCAACCGTTGGGTATATTTTGCGCACTTCCTTGTTCGTATTCTGCCAATAATTCAAAGTTCTTGCCCAATATGGTATCTACCACATAAGGCGTTGTAAGTGTAAATGTAACCCAACCTGCTTGGCTGCCCATTTCCGAATGGGGGTTATCATCATATACTTTTTTCATTCCTGTAACACTTTTTTGATTTACCCAATTAATGTTTCTAACAGTATAGCTTGTATTTACGGTAGTGCGCATGTATAATTTCATATTGGCATTGCCCGAAAAACTGCCACCATTAAGCCTTAAAAAAGATAATTTTGTAATGGTATCGCCATGTTTAAGCGTGCTTACCATACTTTCTGGATAAATATAGGCATAGCGTGAATAGGCATTGGCTAAACTTGTAGTATTGGCTGGTCCTATAGAAAAAGAGGGATACTCATCGGTAGAAATATCAATATATTGGGCATTTAAAGCCAATGAAAGCCCTATAAATACTACAAAAAGAAAATATTTTAAATTACAGTAAAATGTATTCATCTCGGTAAAAATAAACAATTTTTATTAAAACCTAATCATTTGGCATAAAAAAATGACAATGGGATTGATTACCTTAACAACTCCACCACCCCTTTATATTCATGTAGCACATTGTAAATATCTCGCACTTGGGCTTTGTAAATATACACCCCAAGTGTGCCATTGGCTGGTAGCCATTGCTCGGTTTTATTGTTGGTTTCAAATAGTTTTTCGCCCCAATGGTTGTATATTTCTATATGGTAATCTTTGGCTAAAATATGTTGGTTGAAGGCTAATCCAAAGCCATCATTTAGCCCATTGTTATTGGGGCTAAAAGCTGTAGGAAAATAAAACTCTATAAAATCTAATACGGGTATTATTTGCTTTAGGGTATCATAACAAGTATTTTGATTGTTGGCTATTAAGATAATGGTTTTAAACCCTGTATCTGCATAGGTATATTTTGGATTTTGTATTATAGAACTATCATTGCTGCCAAACCGCCAAAGCCAAGCATTGCTATTTTTACTTTCGTTTACAAAATAAAGTTCTATGCCGTTAGCGGTTCTACCTATGCGGGTGTGGGTATATTGGGCTTTGGGTTTTTCTACAATTTTTATAGTTTTATTTTCTATATTTAAGCATCCGTAATTTGATATTGTTTTTAATGCAATTGTAAATGTACGCAATGCGCTGTTAAATAGTTTTATTTCTTTTTGGAGGCTTATGTCAATACCATTTTCAAACCATTGTTGCCCTATTAAGGGTAAATTATTTGCTTCTGAATATTGATAAAAACTGCTGTCGCCAAGGCATAAGCTACTGGCTTGTATTTGGGTGTTTGGCTTTGGGTAAACAATAATTGTTTTTATAGCTGTATCTACACAATTATTGTTTAATGTGGCTAATAGCTTAATAGTATAATTACCTGTATTGCTATACAAATAATTATAATTACTATTGCTAACACCTGCATTTATATTGCCATTGCCCCACAATATTATTTGTTGGGCATTGGCAGGTTGAGTATTTACACTTGCTACAATGCTTTTGCCAAGGCAAAAGGCTGTATCTGTTACGCTAAAATTAGCATTAGGCGAAGGTAGTATATTTACAGATTGTGTAAATGTATCGAGGCAGCCTTGTGTGGTATGTAAAATGCCTTGCAGGGTATATTTACCTGAAGTGGCATAACTTTGTTGGGCTTGGTTAGTAAAGTTTTCTATATTACCATTGCCCCAATTTATTGTTTGGTTTTTAAATGCCTCATTGCTCACAATTTTAATGGCTATTAAATTACCATTTAGACAAGTATCTTTCTTTATAAACTGTAAGCTATAATTGGGTTTAGCATATATGGCTATATTAAAGGTATCTGCAAATAAACATTGCTTGGCTTGATGGGTAAGTTGGGTGTTTAATATTATTTGTGTAGGTGCAGTAAATTTATAATTAATACTATCGGTATTAGCTGCTATTAATGTGCCATTATTTAGCCATTGTTGAGAACCAAAAGCATAAAGATTGTTTTTTTCTACCTTTAATATTTGGGTGCTGTGTTTACATACGCTGTCTTGCACTTGTATTTGGCTGTAATAGTCTTTTATTTCTGAAAGTGTAAAGGTATCCATTGCCGAGCAATTGTTACTGTCTTTATATTGTATAATATAATTGGCTGCTTGGCTTAATACTTGATTATTTGCTTGGCTTTGATTATGCAACCATAGGGCAGTATCGTTTATATTTTGTTGTTGACTTTTTAGGGTTATGGGTTGCTTGTGGCAAAAGGTGGTATCTGCAATAGGGCTAAATACAATAGAGCTATATTGTTTAATGCTTATGCTATCGTGCGCTTTGCAGTTTCTGGCATCGGTGGTGGTAAGTTTTATGCTGCCTGCTTGGCTTAAGCTTATGCTGTTTGCATTGCCTATTATCTTATTGCCTTTAGCCCATTGGTATTGAACCGCTCCTTCATTGTTTTTTATTAGGCTGTTTAATGGCAAAGAATCTAAAGGGCAGAATACTGTTTTAGCGGCATTGATATTGGCAAGCAGTTGTAAATTATTAATTATTATAGAATCTGTGCTATTGGCTTGGCAGCCATATTCTATATTTTTTACGCTTAGTTTTATCTGCCATTTTCCTTTTTTATTTATGGCTATGCTATCACTCCATTTGCTACTGGTGTATGTGGAAGTGCCATTGCTTATTTGCCATTGGTAGCTAAAATCTGTTATAGTGGCTATATTTACTTTAAATTTTATAAACCCACATTTGGTGGTATCTATTGTTATGGTATAGCGTGGGGTGGGTATTACATTATACTCTACCGAGCGAAAAACCTCTCGTTTATTTTTATTGCAACGCACTTCGGTAGCATATACATTAAATATATATGGATTTTTTAAATGGCTATTGGCAGGGGCTGTCCATTGTATTTTAGCCTCCACCAAATTGCTGGCTTTGGTATTTATGGCTATGGTGCTACTGGGCAGGGTATTTATAAAATTATAATCTATGGTATCTTTAGCGGTTTGGTTTATGGCTAAAGTATCACGCATATTAAAGCTAAGGGTATCTGCCACTTCCTCGCATGGGTAGCGGTATAGCGGTAGGTTTTCTATTTCTACTCGGGTGTTTAGTTTTTTGTCGGGTGTTACATATTTACCATTGCCATTTACATCATTAAAAACAAAAGTTGTTTGAGCTCTACTAAGCAAAGCTACTTGTTGCATATTTTTATTACTATCTTTTTTAAATAGTTTTGTTTCAATATAAAACAATGGGTAGGGAATAAATTGCGAACTATTAAAATACCTTGTAGTAATACCTGTTAAGGGGCTTAAATAAAAACCCCTTGGTGGGTTAAGTTTTGGTCGGGCACTACAAGGCTCTACACCCGAACAATAGCCTTCAATATAATAATTTTTAGAGTAAGGACTTTTATAGCTATAATTACCCCCTTTTGGTAACTCTAACTCATAATTAACGCTATCAAAGTTGTCTGTATTACTACCAAAATCCATTTGTTGCAAGCCTTTGTCAAACCAATTCATATGATTGAATGTATGAAATAAGCGTGGTATTGGTGATTTATCACCTATTTTCCATTTAAAACACCTATTGATACTAAAATAACAAAAATAATTGTTTTTATTACTACTATTTGAAGTAATATTATTATAAACATCGTCATAATTGCCTCTAAATCCTATATCTACCATACATGCACCCCATTTATTAAGAGTATCTTTGATATTGGTTTGATTAAAATCTATAATTCCAGTGTAACGGAAAATACTTTTCTGATTTGTTATATTTATATTATATTGTTGATTACAAAATGTGGTATAACATTCATCTGTTGTAGGATTGCATAACTTATTAGGGTGGCTAATGGTACTATCTTTTATCATAAAAATAGCTTCACTCCATAAATTCCCATCATAACGCAAATATATATAAGCTGTATCAGGATAAATAATCGAGCCTATACTTGAAGCATAATTTAATCTATAAACATAAAAATGAAATTTAAGTTTTGTAGGGCTTAGCCATTCGTATTCTGATTGGTAATCTACTCTGGAGGAAGGCCCATATAAAACTCCTTTATTGTTAGTTGAATAGCATTGAAATATTTCCACCACCATTGATAGTACGAATAGTATTTTTTTCAAAATATCTAAAAAAATAAAAAAGCGTGAAAATTTAATTACAACTATTATCGTTAAGAGATATAGTAGAGCGCACAATAGCACCTGATATATAATTGCAATCGCCTATGGGTAGTATTTTAGGAGGGTCATTAATAAGTGTTAAAGGGTCATCAAAAACCATTGTTCTATCCAAAGGATTGCACTCTACTTGTTCAGAACTTAAGCAATGCAATTCAAAATCTAATGGCGCTCCACCTGCTCTATCAAAATAGCCTATCATAGCCCATTGTAAATTATTTTCAGCATCTCTGTAATGGCATGCCATTTCGGGCGCATAAATAGCAGAATGATTAGATTGAAAGGAGGCTGAAATCGAACCCATTGTAGCGTTCAAAAAACCAATGTCTTGACTGGGGTAGCCATCAGTGGCATTAATATCTGTATGATTAATTACAAAACTATTTATTGCGTAGTTGGTTTTATTTAATTCCAATCTAAATGGTATCATTATATCTTCTGATGTTGTAGAACCATTTAAATAGAATGAGCGTACATAACCATAAATATACAATTCATCGCCTTCTAATAAAATTTTATATGGCGTAGGCAAATGTGGAAATGGAAAATTAGATGGATTTTGTGCAACAAATCGCCTTAAATTATTTAAAGTGCCACTTGCAAATGAAACAGAGGCAATAAGTGAAGTTTCAACGGTACTGGAACCTTGAATATCTTCTTTTCCAATAATAAATCATTTCCTGTACTTGCATCGTAGCAAGCATTAAAAGCAGAGGCATCCATATATCTTGACCTTGCATAACTGTTATTGCCACTGGCATCAAATTTAGCATAAAAAAAACTTGGATGTGTTCTATCATAAATCCAACGCTGATTATTTATATCCCATTCGTAATATTTATAGCTTATAGACCCTGTAACAAAATACTCATTGCCTACTACTATTACATTTTCTGCTACATCGTAATATAGACCATCGGGAGAGTGGTTATGCCCTGTATCGTGGTAGCTATTTGTCCATTGCAAAGCCAATGTTGAGCTAAATTTCATAATAACACCTCGTTTATCTGGAAAACTCCCAGTTTCGCCTGTGGTATTACCATAATAGCGTACTGCTACACAGCCGCCATCGGCAGTAGGTTCTACATCTAAAAATACACCATAGTTTTCTTGTCCTGTTCCTGGCAAAGCATTACCGCCAAAGGTATGGTTCAGTTGGTTGCCGTTATCATCTATTTTCATAATAAATGGTTTTTTATCAATAGCGGCAGAGGTGGTAGTGCCTATATAACCGCTTATCCAATATTCATTGGCTACTTTACCAACAATTTTAGTAGAATTTAAACTAAGTGAACCGCCTGTTTCGTACATATAGCTCCAAATGGTATTAAACTGGTTATCGGTTCTTAATATATGTATTTTATCTACTCCATTAGAATTTTTTATATTGCCACAATATATAAAACCATCGTTATAATTACTTCTACACATACTGTAATTTTTAAATTGATTGGCAGTAGCTACTCGGCTTTTGTAAACCTCTGTAGCAAATACTTTTGTGGATGAAATAAGCAAAATGCAAAGGATTAAAATTGCCCCCCCATTTTTTTATCGAACATATTCGATAGCAAATTTTGTAGTATTAATTTCATAATTATATGGTTTTGGTTTTACAAATATATAATGAAATATTTGAAATAAACAATAGGTAAGTCAAAAATGATATTTTAAAATCATTTTTGTACAATAAAAATGATAAGAGTAAAAGGGTGGGTCTGTTCACTAAACTGTGTCAGTAATTTTAATATTTCTTTTGAAGAGAGGAGTGTATAACACCCCTTCTCCTCGCAAGTATTTATTGGTTTTTGTATTGCAAACATACTTATTATTTTGATTTTTTTCAATGTTGGTTCATTCGTTCTTCAAATAAGATATTCATTTGAGCAAAGGTTGTTTTCCACCCATATATCTGTGTTTTCCATTGCCCTTTAATATTTAGATGTACAAGGTATAGCAGCTTTAGCAGTGCCATATCGGAACTAAATACACGTTTAGATTTTGTAACCTTACGAAGCTGGCTATTAAAGGATTCTATAATATTGGTGGTGTATATTATTTTTCGTATTTCTTTTGGATATTTAAAATAATTACTCAAGCGCTCCCAGTTTGTAAACCAACTTTTTACCATTGTTGGGTACTTGTGCTTCCATTGTTTTTCTAACTCGTCTAACGCCATTTCTGCTTGCTGTTTGGTTGTAGCTTCATACACTTTTTTAAGCGATACCATTACTTCTCTTATATCTTTATAGGCTACATACTTGGTGCTACTGCGTATTTGATGGATAACGCAAAGCTGCACTTCGGTGCTTGGAAAAATACTCTCTATAGCATCTGCAAAGCCTTTTAAATTATCTATACAAGCAATGATAATATCTTGTACGCCTCTGTTTTGCAAGTATGTAAGCACTTGTAGCCAAAATTTAGCACCCTCGGTTTGGTTAATATATAAGCCCAATAAGTCTTTTGTACCATCTCTACCAACACCCAGTAAACAATGAATAGCTTTGGTTTTAATGCTATTATCTTCTTTTACTTTGTAGTGTATGGCATCTAACCATACAAAAGGATAAACGCTTTCTAATGGACGAGATTGCCACGCTTTTACATCCTCTATTATACTATCTGTAATGGCTGTTAAACTGGAGGGCGAAACGGTTAAACCATACATTTCATCCAAGTGTTTGCATATATCATTATAGCTCATGCCATGGCTATATAAAGAGATTACTTTATGGTCTAATGCTTCGCCCAAAACTGTTTTGCGCTTGGGCAGAACCTGTGGCTCAAAAGTGCTATTCCTATCTCTGGGTGTTTCTATTACTACTTTGCCAAATGAGGTTTTTACCTCTTTACTCGTTTTGCCATTGCGCCTATTGGGCTGATTATCTTGGGACAAATGCTCGCTTAATTCGCCTTGCAAACCTGCTTCTAATAACCTTTTTAGCAATGGGGCTAATACACCATCTTTTCCCTCTAATGGCTTGCCTGAACGCAAGCCCGATAAGGCGGCATCCTCGAATGCCTCATAATTAAATTTTTCGTTTTCCATTTTGTGTGTCAAATTTATTCTTTTTGACACAGTTTAATAAATAGACTCATAAATATTTTATTTCCTGTAAAATAATTTTTACTTTCCGAAAAAATATTTTATTTCCCTACTTAATAATTTTATTGCCTCAATAATATAAAAAATAAATAAAAAATAATGACAATAAAATTGAAAGATTTGAAATAAAAGAAATGACAATGAAGAATGAAAAGGTAAGGCTTAAAATGTACCTATTTTAAATGAATGATAAAGTGCAATTACCAAACCTATTTTGTGTTGGGCAAATGTTCTGTAATCGTTGTTTAGCCTTTGGTTAATACTAAAATCGTAATTCAAGCCAATAAAATCTGTAGCCCTAAAAACTACTCCTCCGCCAAAATTCATAGAAGAGCAGAAATAAGAATTGCTTTTCGCTTTAAAATTTTTGTCCAATTTATCTGTTAAATAGCCTATTTTAAAATAGGGCGTAATTTTATTAATTGTTGTTCCAAATTCTAATTTTGGCATTTCAGGTAAATGGCAAATTAAATTTCCTCTCAATCTTACAAAATTAGATTTTTCGTAAACCTCAAATCTATTGTCTAAATTATTGTAAACCCCCAAGCCTATGCCATAACTGTAACTAAAATAATTATTTAGGTTAGAATTTCTTGATGGTTTAAAAGAATTTATTTTTTCAACCTCGCTTACCCAACTTGTAGCATTGTTGGCATTGGTTTTATTGGCTAAAAAGGGTTCGTTAAATTGCATAAGACTATGGCTAATGGCAATGCTTTTTCTGCCAAAAAATTGTGCTTTTAAAGGCAAGTAAACCAATAGCAATATGGCAAGTAATAATCTCAAAATTTTAGTTTTGCCAATTCTCTTTGAACATCTTTTTGTTTTATATCCTCTCGCTTATCAAAGGCTTTTTTACCCTTTCCTACCCCTATATCAAGCTTTAAAAAACCACGCTCATTTGCATACAATTTTAAAGGAAAAATAGCTGTGCCTTTGTCTTTCATTTTGCCAATTATTTTTTTTATTTCAGCCTTGTTTAGCAATAGTTTTCTAAAACGCAAAGGGTCGTGGTTGTTATAACTACCCTGCTTAAACTCGCTAATGTGCATATTTCTAATCAGTATTTCATTGTTTTCTATTTGGCAAAAAGCATCGCTAATGTTAGCATTGCCAGCCCTTATACTTTTTACCTCTGTGCCGCTCAATACTATGCCAGCAGTAAATTTATGCTCAATATGGTATTCATAATTGGCTTTTCTATTAAGGATATTTACTGTTTTAGGATTCACTGCTTATTTAACGCTTTCAAACAGCAAATTTAGTTTATCTTTTTTGATAATTTTTTGCCCTGTGCTACATTCTGCTATTATTCTCTCTCCCACTCGGCAAGTAACGTGGCAATTGATACTGTTTTTTTCTAACGCATAAATTGTTGCTGTAAACACCACATTTTGCCCCAATAATGCTGGCGAATGGTGGGTAATGTTTAAGAATGTGCCTATACCCTCTTCGTTGTCTTCTTTCATTTCTAACACAAATAAGCGGCTGCTCCATTCTGCATCTCTACCAAGGGCAAATGTGCCATACACTTGGTGTACTGTACCATTTTCAAAACTTGCCAAATCGGTTTGGCTTATAGTTTTGCTATATTGTTTTGTATCGCCTATTTTAAATATTGAAATCATAAAACCAGTGCAAATTTAATAGTCATACAGCATCAATTAATTTTTTATTTTCCCATAGCTAAAGCTATGGGCAATTGATTTAATCAATCTTTTAATCTTATAGCTAAAGCTATGGGCAATTGATTTAATCATTCTTTTAATCTTATAGCTAAAGCTATGGGCAATTGATTTAATCATTCTTTTAATCTTATAGCTAAAGCTATGGGCAATTGATTTAATCATTCTTTTAATCTTATAGCTAAAGCTATGGGCAATTGATTTAATCATTCTTTTAATCTTATAGCTAAAGCTATGGGCAATTGATTTAATCAATCTTTTAATCTTATAGCTAAAGCTATGGGCAATTGATTTAATCATTCTTTTAATCTTATAGCTAAAGCTATGGGCAATTGATTTAATCAATCTTTTATAGCCTATAGCTAAAGCTATGGGCTATGAGCCAAATATTTTGCCTTTCCAATTTACCCAAGCCTCATTGCCATTGGGCAGTTCTACTAAAATAAGGGTATAATTATTGGGCAATACTCTATAGCCTAATATTGTGTGGTATTTGGGTTGTAATACATTGGCTTTTTGATGGTTTATAATTTGAACAAAGCCATAGCTTTCATTAAACTTTATGGTATAAAAAGGGCATTCAAACTCATGTATATCTTCATAAATATTGAGTAAAATATATTTTGTTACCTGTTTAGAGTTTATCATTCCCCATTTGTTATCTTCCTTTACAAAAAAATCTATACCGTCTTTTGCATCATCGCTTTGGCAGGTGCGAAAACAAGAAATGGAATCGTACTTAAAAGGCACAATTATTTTATTGCCATTATCTATTGCGCCCCATTTGCCTTTTTGTTTTGCCAATAATATTTCAGAATGGTTTATCCTTACGCTTTTTAAATTTTGATAAACAGGGGCAAAAGAATCACGCTTTAATTTATTGTTAATTTGATAGGTAATAAAGCCTTTCATTTTATTTTTTGTGTAAATAAAATGGTCTTTTGTAGGTGTATTTTCGGCTATTTGTTTTGTTTTTTCTTGTGTAAAAGCTTTTATTTTTTCAAAGTTTTCAATTTCATTGCCCAATGTATCGTAATATACTTTTATATCTTTGCTATTGATAACAGAAAAGTGGGTAATGCGTTCGTTTTTATCTTTATGTAAATAAATATTTTCAGTAGTTTCTTTGTATATTTTCTCTGCTTGTTTGGTTTGTGTATTGTAGCGAAAAAGTGTTTTTATGCGCCCTGTATAAGCCGTAATAAAATTTTGACTTATAGAAATACCAGAATATTTGGGTTGTAATATTTCAGCACCTAAATGGTTGTACAAGCCCTTTAGCGTTGTTTCTTGGCTTGTGGTTTCTATGGCTATTAAATTGCCATAAAATGAAATAGCAGAGAATTTTAAAGGTAATACTACTTTAAACTCTGAATTGATAACGCCCACTAAATCTTGATTATTTATAATATTGCCCACTATAGCTAAACCATTGGCTTCAAAAAAAGAAACATTATTGTATTGCGGAATTAGCAGCACTTTGCCCAAAGTATCTGCATAGCCGTATTTGGTATTTTGGACATAAGGAATATGGTATAGGTAGGATTGCGAAAAGGCTATGAAATAGCAAAGTAAAGATGAGAAAAATAATAGTTGTTTTTTCAAAACGATAAGAATTAGAGAAAGGGCAAATTTAATTGATTTGGATTAAAAAAACCATTATAGCAACGAATGCACGAATAAAAAAAATACAATTATTCGTTCTAAATTTAATTCGTGCATTCGTGGCTATTTCTTCTCTAATACTTCATTAACTTTATACTGCTTATTTTTCCATTCTGATTGATTTGCAATAAATACAGACCTGCTGTTAGGCTATTTAATTGATTCAGCATAATGGTGTTTTTCCCTACTTGCAATTGCTCGTTTTGTTGCACAATTTGTTTTCCCTGAACATCAATTAATGTAATTGTAGCATTGCTTGACAAGGTAGTGTTTACATCTATTTTTAGCTTATTTTCAAAAGGATTGGGATAAGCCATTAATTTCATTTCGTTTGAATTTACACTTGCTATATTGGTAACTTGCTGATTTGAGAATATGTAAGGATTTTGTGGGCTTCCAAAGTTTTTATTGACATCAAAGTTTTGTTTGTTGGGTACTGCATACCATCGGTTGTTTTGCTTATCATAAATTTTAAAATTAAGCTCGCCAGCCAATGTATTGGAATATACAAATAAAGACATAACATATTGCTTCAAACTACTGCTATACTCCAACTGGGCTGTGCCTCGGCAGCTATTGCCACTATAAGCCGCTACATAAAAATTGCTGCTATTTACGGGCATTCCATCAAGCTGAATGGTAGCAAAGAAAGTGGTATTGTACTCATATTTATTTATTTCAAACTCGCAACTTGTATCGGGCAAAGTGGAGCGGAAAATAGAACCTGCTTTACTATTGCGCAACATATACGCTTGGTTTACCAAAAGTGTAGAAATACCATTCCAGCGTTTGTTTATAGAGTCAAAATCGCCAATTTGAACTGGGTTGCTTAAACGCCCTTTTATTACTGCCTTATTACTTATAGCTGTGCTTACCAATTCATTGTTTATAGGCGTATTTGTTTGTATGGTATTGCCTATTAAATTCCAACCTGATTTTAAGGTAAACTGGCTTTGTTCTGCTGGTTTGCCTGAAATATACAAAGTATCTGCGGCTTTTACATACACCATATAACCATTGGCTGTATTGATATTGCCTACACCATTGCTCAATTCTATCCATTCGCCTGTTGCATTGTTCCAATAGGTTTCATTGCTCAATGTTTTTATACGGGCATCTGTACGTTGCGTTAGGTTTTGCAAATAACTGCTAACGGAAGCGTCTGTTTTTTGGGTATTAAAAGCTACCCAATTCCAACCTGCTTGCAAGGCAATAAAACGCAATGAATCTGAAACAGTGCTAATATCTAAAATACGAGGGCTTGGTGTTGTACCATAAAAAGCATTCAGGGCAAAGGTCATGTTATCGCGAGATTTGGCATCATATTGAATACCTTTTTTAGCATGCCATACTCTAAAATGCAATGGTTTATTGTTATCGCTACTATTACCAAATACAGCAATATACGCTCTATAAAAATTGCCTGTTTTTATAATGTTAGAAAAGCCCCTTATTTCGCCATCTATTAGCACCGCTATTTTATCCATTGTATCTGCACTTAAAACCTCTGTACTATCTAAATTATAATTACAAATTATACTTGCCGAACCACTAAAATTTCCAGCATTTACTTGCCAATTTGGGGGCAATGCCAAAACATTTACTTTGATAGGTACTAATAATTTTGAAAAACCTGTACTCGATACTATTTCTGTAACCAAAGTATCTAAAAATATACCTAAATTACTGCTTGAAGTATTTATATTTACAGGTATTTGTGCACCAATGGAACTGATATTGATATTGCCATTTGTAGTGCTTAACAATGGAATGGCTAAACCAGAATTTACAATGGTATGATTAGCTATTGAATTATTGATTAAACTTAAATTTACTTGTGTTTTTGTACCTTTATACACCTCTATGGCTATAGCATTTGGACTGTAGAATAAAGGATTATTAGATATATCAAACTCCCAAACTACAGGGCTTTCTAAAGTATTGCCAAAAATATCTTCTGCAGATTGTAAAGTAGCTAATACACTCACACCATCAAGGCTTGCCATTGGTTGATTTATGGTAAAAATAATTTTAGAACCATTGCATACTGCCGAAACATTTAGTTTTTGCATAGTGGCTTTGTTTACAAAAGTATATTTGCTTGTATCTATTAAACCACATAAAATGGGTTTATTAAAATTAACGCTTATTTCATCGCCAATACTTAATAATTTATCCGCTGGCTGTGGAATACCAAAAAGCTGAACTGTGCTTCTATCTATCCTGCCACTAATATTTTTAGAATAAGTAATACCACCAGTACCACAATTTGCTCCCGCACGAATTTCATACTCGCCATTTACAATATTATCGTTGCCTTTTATTTGCCAAACATAAGGGTATTGGGGGTTTTTAAACACCAAACGGTTAATATTATAAAAAGCATCTAATGTAACTTTTGAAATTTGGGTAATATTGTTCCAACTATTAGTACCTACTCTGCGGTATTGCAACTCAACAGATTGCAGCAATGGATTATTCAAATCGTAATCGGCTAAATCTATGCGTAGGCTTTCGTCAGTATTATTTGGGTCGGCAGCATTGGCTTTATTTATTACCCAATTATTGCTTGGTGTAACAATGGAAATTTCGCTACATGGTCGTCTAAAATAGGCTTCAAAATCTAATGTTGCACCTCCATATTCATCTGTACCATTTGAACAATTTGCCCCTAAATACACGCTTAAATCTGAATAGCTAAATCCAGCACCACGCTGCACAAAAATATTGGTATAAGCCGAACCTCCAGAAGGTATTGTAAATTTATTAGCAGAAGAACCATTGAAAGTAATACCTGCATTAAAAGCATTGCTACCATCAGATGGGGAAAGGTTAAAATCTAAATTTTCGCTTAAAACCAAAGGTGCATTATTGCTCATTTTTAATGGGAATATTGCGGGTGTATTTGGTTGTAAATCTCTTTGAACATTATTGACACCTTGTCCTTCGGGGGTTTCAAAACTTAAAGCTAAATTATTACGGGCAATTGTGCCAGGCTCATTTGGACAAGAAGAACGCCCTCCAACCAAAGCAAAATAAGGCGTATGCAATCTATCTATTCCTTTTATGGCTGTAACGCTGAATTGGTCGCCTGCATCATCATCTTCCAAATGGTAACCTACTGAATTGGTAGTAGTTGTAGTGCGTTCGCTGCTTTGTGTCAAATTTACTTTAACACCTACATTCAACCCAAAGAAATGGTCTATTTCGGCAATAGTATTGTTGAATAAAGTAATAAAACCTAAGCCACCACCAGCAGAGTATGAAACCTCTGTTTTAGCTACAAAACCAATAGCCAAATTAGATTCGAAATAAAAATTAGAAGTAAAACTACTTGAATAAGTATTGCTCACAGTTAAATCTCTATCGTAAGTAGTTGCTCCACCAAAGGAGATATTTTCAGCAACGGCTCTTTCTTCGGCATTTAATTGTAATTGATTAACATTTGTATTTGTATAAGGAATTAAATTTTTTTCAATATCGCTTTTAATTCTATCGGGCACTTTGCCATTAAAGGCTTTTGAGCGGGTAGAGGCTTGTAAATAACGGTCAACCATTGTTCGGCTTTTTCTAAACAATTCAAGGTTGTTGTTATCCCAGCTTATTTCATTTCCTTTTTGAAATTTAAAATTACCTGCACCATCGTAAACGCCTACACCTTGTGCAGTACAGAAACAATTTTTAGCCCATTTTTCAGCTTCTTGTTGGTATGGGTCGGCATTTGTATTACCAAATAATCTATTGTAATTTTTAACATCGCATAAGCGGTAAACAGGCGTAGTTTCTACTTCATGGTAATTTAAAATTGATTCCCAATTCTTTTTACGAGCAGTATAATATTGAGAGGTTTGATAAAAATCTTTGTTGTCTATTTTTACCAAGCCCTTATTGGCTAAATTGATTAATGAATCATACTGACGCACCAAGTTTTTAATATAATCTATGCTGTATATCCAATTGGTAGCAATGCCGTTTTGCGAAATATTAATGCCTGTACGTTTGATGACTTTACATCCTTCAATACTTATATTTTCTGTAACACCATATTTTTGAGTTGTGCCAACGCCTACAATCACATCGCCATTATTGCCTGTAATGTAATTTGTATTTTGCGCATTTATTGTGCTGCTATTGGCTATAGACTGCACTCTTCTGGTAGTTGATACGCCAATTTCGTAGCCTTTAGTATTGGTATTGCTTCCGCCCACTTTAGCATCAAATGCTACTTTTGTACCAATACCAAAAAGTTTAAACCCTGTTTCTATGGTAGTACCGCCATAGCCGCCTGCTTCGCTTTCTGTAGTTGCGGATAAAGTGTTTTCTGCTCCTTCTTCAACATAGGAGAAGCTTAAATCGCCAGGAGGGTCTCTTAACACCATAAGGGGCCATTGGGCTTCGTTTTGGTCGTTTTCTATAATAAAATCGCTGCCTGGTATGGCTGCACTACCTGTAATTAAAACTGGTATTTGTATTTCTGCCACAAACTCATCAGCACTGTTCCAATATTGAGCAAAAATATATTTTAAATAAGGTGCTGAAATGGCAGGTGCACCAGCAGTAAAGCTATAATTTACAATGCCTTGCTCGTTCATTTCTATGACATCATCTGCATTTTCCGCACCTGTATTTTTCATTCTTAATGTGCCATCAAAAACCGCACAATTAGAACCACTAAAAGTTTCAGATACATTAAAACTTAAATTTACTTTATCATTTTGATGAGTGTAATAAGGCTGTGTTGGGCTATTGCACAAACGAGGCAAACCATTGGTTAAAACAATATTGGGTACTTGGTGGTAAACAAATTGTACTTTTTCATTTATCAATGCTGTGGTTAGCATTGTTTTAGATTGTTGCAAATACTGAACACCCAAAGGCAATACAATGGGGCGAACCGCAAAATAATCTTCAATGACGCTGTTATTGGTATTGCGTGGCAAAACATCAATAATTTTAAACGATAAATCTAAAGGGGGTAATTCTAAATTATTCAAATAACTGCCGGTGGTATTGGTTGTTATTATTTCTTTAAAACAACCATCTTTGCTTGTAATTTCAATGTTGTATTTATTGCTACCAATACTGCCGCATACACTACCTGTGGTAATATTGGCTTTGTATTTCAGTTGGTTTTCAGCTACGAATAAATTGGTAGTACCCAAATTTTTAGGTTGGTTTATTTGAAATGAACTACTATCAAACTGATACCATAACGTATCGTTTCCTTTTATTACATTGTTGTTTATCAATAATTCAAATTTCAATAAATCTGTAGTTTTTGGCAATACATTGAAAACCGCTTTACCATTTACTTCCGTTATTTTTTCTTCTACTTTGGTAGCTTGATTTTTAATGTATGTTTTAAGTGTAACTTTTACGCTATCTATTGGGCAATTACAATTGTATTGGTTTAGTTGGGCAATAATAGAATAGGCTGTAATATCTACAAAATTGGGTAGTTGTTGTCTGTTGGAATTTACATCCATTGTAATGGCTTGCATAGGTTTTAAAAACTGATGCCCAACATACGTTACAGAAACTTCTATTCTTGCTTCTTCGCCAAAATTAATACGTTTAATTTCATAATTGCCAAAAGCATCTGTCGTGGTTGTATAAGTGAAAGTAGCTTCTGCGCTAATAGCTTTGGCTATAACAGTTACTCCTTCAACAGGATTATTGCCTTGTGCTGTAACTACGCTGCCGCTAATTTCGCCAATGGGTTTTGTAAATCCAATGGTACTGTTTTTTAACCCCTTGGCATTGGTGTAAATTGCAACAACAGTGTAAACATGCCTTTTAGCTGGAATAGGTGCAATATCGGTGTAGTCTCTATCGGCTGTTTTGGCTATATCTATTTTTATGCCATCTCTAAATATATCATATCTTGTAGGTGTATAGCCTACGGAATTATAATTCCACGTAAGGATAACTTTGTTGTCAAAATCAGCTTTTGAGGCTTGAAGATTTGAAACCTCATTAACTTCTAAAGAATTATCGAATAATGGCGGATAGGTAAACATTTGTACCATACCAGTATTACTATTAGCATTTGGTGCGCCAGTATAAAAAATATTGTTATCGAACGAAATATTATAACCTGAAAAAGCATTGTTTGGACTTGAAGGTAAAGCACTATAAGTAACATTACTATTTAATCCAGTTTCATTTACAGGCCTAAAAGCTAAAGACCCTTTAAAAGAACTAGCAGAAGTATTAGGAGCTGAACCAACAATAACTCCTTTTCCTATAGCTACTCCGTGTCCTAAATAACCAGTAATATTGCCTGCTACACCAAGTGCATGTGTGGTGCTTCTTAGTGTCCAAGTGCCAGCTTGGCGAACATATAAAAACATACCACCAACATAGTTAAAATTACCATAAACATTTAAATTATTGGAACCTACTAAAAGCGTATCATCCGAAATATCTAAAGCACTACCAAATTGATGATTTGGCATACCATTTAAAGGAGAAGGCACGCCTATTAATGTACTAGAACTAATGGAGTTGTTGGTGTAATTAAAAACTAAAATAGCCCCTTGAAAACTTAACCCACCGGGGTTAAATGTAGGTCCGCCTGCAACAATAGTATTGTCGTTTAAAGCAACAGTTTCTCCTATACCTTCATTAGATATTAATTGCTGATCTCTACTTGCTATGCTGACAAATAAATTATTGTTCGTATTTTTTTGAAATAATTGTATACAAGTGTTGGGACTTCCACCTACAAAGCATCTTGACATAGAAATAACCAATTTATCTTTATGCATAGCCACATTATAACCTAATGCAGGAAAACGTCCAGAATTTAAGGTTTGATACAATGTCCATGCGCCATTTACTCTATGAAATAAATCTACATAAGTAAATATGCCAGAACCTTTGTTATCATTATATGCCACTGCAACAATATCATTTAAAGTAGCTACTTTTACCTCACTTCCTCTTTTTACCACTGATTCATAAACCCAGCCGTTATTCAACTTTTTGTAAAAATACACTTCATTGTTCGAGGTGTTATTGGTAACCACCATAGTATTGGCATTTACTTCTACTATTCTACCAAATTGTGCTCCAGCAGTAGCAGGGAAGCAAGGCTTAACCAATGCCATAGGCAAAGAGGTAATTAGCGGAGGTGTATTGCCCAAGGAGGCTTTGCGCACATTGCCATATTTCTTTACTGCAATTATTTTAATTCTAACACATTCAAATTCAGGTACAAATGTGAAAGTATAAGTGCTGCCATTTACACCTCCAACCAATTTATTGTCATTAAAAATATAAAAACTATCTACATCTGTGCGGGTATGTTGCCATTTCAATTTAATGCTCATACCCGTAGTGTCTATATTGGCAACATTAATAGGGTCGGGCAATTTTGGATAATTCATTGGCTCATCTACAGGCATTGCACTTGTGTAGCGTATGCCTGCTCTCCAACTAACTCCTCGTACTCTATACACATAAGATACATCTGGAATATTGGTAAATGTGGTTTTAAATGGTACCATATTTTTATCACTCATTGTATCAGGGAATAATCGTTTAGAAGATTTATTGATTGAAATGACATCGGCTATTGAAAATCTGTTTTGATTGAGCACCAATTCTGCGCTATCCAATCCAATGGTATCCCAAGCATTGAAACGATAAATTACGTTTACAAAAGTATTTGTAAGGTCGTTGTTGGGAGATACAATTAAATTAGTACCCAAAGGCAAGGTGGTAAAGCTTTCACTTAATGGTTTGCTATTGTATTCTATGCCTCTGTTTACTATTTGGATAATGGAAAATGTATTGTTTGCATTTGGAATACTGGCAGTGCTATAAGTTTGATTCCAACCATAAGTTATAGGCATTGTTTTTTCTGTTTTGCCATTCACTTGTACAATGGCTTTTTTAGCTTCTGTTGAGCTATTCCACCAACGCAGAATGACGCTGTAAGTCAATTTATCTGTGCTTGGTCGCCCTGGGGCTTGGTTGCTTACAGTTAGTTTTTGTGCAGCCGATACCGTAGGAAATAAAATAGAACTTGCAGCGGCATCAGAAAAATACACATCGTTAGCAGCTTCTAAAACGCTTGTAACTTCGTATTTATAATTCAACCCTGGAACACCTGTATTATCCGTCCATTGCATTGCATTTTGGGTCAACACTTTGCCCATGTATTTACCATTGCGTTTTATTTCATAGTAAGTATGGTTATTAGCAGCATGGCTCCAAGTTAATTTGATGGCATCATTACTTGCAGTGAGTTGTAAATTTTCTGGTGCAAGCAAAGCAGGAAAAGTAATGGTAGAATCTACAAAATTGCCGTACAAAGTGCCGTCATCTTCAGTATCTAAATAGGGACGTATGCGGTAAGAATAATTTACCCCTGGCACTGCATCTTTATCGCTTACAGCCATTAATTGACCTTTGGCTAAAATGCCTATTTTTTGCAAACTTCTATTCACTTCCACACCTGTATAATTACCATTGCTCATGCTCCAATTTAACTCCACACTGCTATTGGTATTGTTTAGTTGCAACGCTAAATGCTGAATAGAAGCTATGCTATTGCTTGGTTTTTCTATTTGAGGCAATGTATCTGTAAAATTTACTGTAAGATGACGTGGTGCTATTTCAAAATCAAAATATTTTTCACTTTCATCAAAAGCTGCATTTGTAGCAAATACTTTGATAATCATTCCAATTTTAGGTATAATATTTTGAATAAAATATTTGCCATTTTTACTGGTAGTGGAAGCTATAATTTTAGAATTATCTATTAATTGCACCAACACATTATGAATGCCATTTTGGGTATATTTATTGCTTATAAATCCACTAACCGTATAAGGCGAAATTATATTGCCATAATCTGCCACCAAAGTAGATTTTTTGCTGCCTTGTATTGCTCTTATTTGATATAAATAGCTTTCAGTTTTATCAACCGAAAAATCGGTATAGGAGCGAACCGAGGAGCTTAAACTATCCAACAAAATACCATTTCTGTAAATATAAAAAGTGGGTAATATAAAATTAGGATAGCTCCAAGATAGCTGCACCTGTTGAATTAAATTTGTTGAAGCTTTAAAATTGGTTGGAGCAGTTAATGTATAAGGCGAACTATTTAAAGATGTATAATTGGTTGTTAAAGCAGATGAATAATATTTATTGCCATTAATTGTTTTTAACAAACGACAGCTAATGGTTGTAGCACTTACATAGCTATTGCCAAAGCCAAACACCACATTGTTTTCATAAATTTTATAGGTTTGTGTTGGTTTGCCGCTTGCGCTCAATTCTATTTGATATACAGGATTGGTTTGCCCACTATTGATGTTTAAATTGGCAAAGCCTTCCATTTTTACTCCTTGCGAAAAACTTACAGGTGCAGGTATAGCAGGATAAGCCGCCAAACTACTATTAGAAGCTTGACTATAACTTGCATTTTTTTGAGCTATTAAGCTGTAAGTATAAGTTGCATTTGGCAAGCCTGTTTCATCAGTAAAACCAATGCTTAAGCCTTTGCTAATTTTAGCCACAGTATCTGTTTTTGTGCCATCGTTTCTTAAAATATTTACACTTGTGTAATTATAAGCGTTGTTGTTCGTATAACCGCCATTAATTAATATAAAACCATCTGTAGTAGTTGTAGCACTTACCATTGTTGGCACAGCCAATGTTGGATAAGTTATACCTGTTTTTATAGTAGCCAGAGATTGGTATAAATTACCATCCTGTTTTTTAGCACTTACCACTATGCCATAGCTATAAGTAGCACCATTGGCACCCTCTAAATCTGTAAAAGTTCTTACAGAAGAATCTAGTTGGGCTATTAGAATACCATTGCGCAATATAAAAAAGCCATTGCACAAGCCTTGTGGGTATTGCCAACTCATATCTACTGTAGCATTTGTTGTATTTGCAGCCACATTATACTGATTAGCAGCCACCGCCAGCACATTTGGAAAAGTATCTGAAACTGTATTTTGTTTGATATAATATCTTGTGCCTACCAAACTATAGCTTCTCAATTCGTAATTGTATGGCGTTAAAGGAATTCCAGTTTCATCATTAATATTTACAATTCTATTGCTGCTAGCCCAAGTGGTTTTTATTAATTTTTGATTTCTATGCAACTGAAAAAATACGGTATCATTAGTTGTTACCTGCCATTCAAGGTTCATAAAACCCGAGCTTGAAGATTTATTGGTTTTAAAATTAGAAATGGCAAAAGGGTGTCTTTCTTGCTCTATCAGTTTAATATCGGCTTCTGCATTTGCCTCAAAAACATAGTTTTTTCTTGTAAAATTTAAAACTGCATTTTCTATGGTAAATTTTACATTTTTTCTATTAAAAGATAAGGTATAATCTGCTTGGGTATGAAAATAAATTTGCTTGAATTCGTAATAACCTGTATTGTTGGTTGTGGTGGTATAAATTACATTGTTACCCAAAATATTGGCACTTAATTTTACTACCGTATTAGCCACACCCACACTGCCATTGGCAGCATTAGAAAGCACAAAGCCGCTCACTTTGCCTATGGATTGCACCCAGCCGCTATCTATAAAAGTGGCTGTATTGTTATCTAAATTTTTTAATACCAATTGGTATTGGTGTTTAAAACCAGGAATGGGTTTTAAATCGGTATAACTTGTAGCCCCTGGTGCGCCTTTTAGCAGCTGAACGCCATCTCTTAAAAGGGTTACTTCTGTTATTTCTTCATCAGGCATTAGCCAATTTAGTTGCACCTTGTTGGCAAAAGCCATTTTGCTAACTGTAAAATTGATGGCTTTGCTTGCTGCTGCAATACATACTCTTGTAGTTGTATCGCCACTTGCAGCATTTAAACCTTGAAAACAATAATTATAACTTTCTCCACTAACAATTTCAGTACCCACATTTGCAACATATTCAGGTAATTGAGTTGCTTTTACTACTGCTACTTTTAAGCCATTTTTATACACATTAATATTATCTGTATATTGCGAATTGTTGATTAAAAAAAAACGAATATTCTCATAATTGCTTCTTGCAAAATCTATTACAGGCAAATCCATAGGGCGAGATTGCCCAGCAATAGCAGCCGTAGAAGCCAAAAGAGTGCCAGTGCCATAGGCATAAATAAATATGCGGTATTTATTTGTAAAATTAGGCTTTACAGGTATATCCATAGTGCCTTCTATCCATGTTAGAGGCATAAGGGAGTCTATAATTTTGCTGTAAATTTCTTTATTATTTATGCTATCGTATAGCTGCACATATACGGGCTTGGCTTGCAAGGCAGGTGTGCGAGCATTGAGTTTCCAAGTGGCGGTAATTATACCATCGCTTGTATTGTTGCTTACCTGCAAGCCTTGCATTTGGGCATTGGCATTGAAAGAAAAAAGTAAAAAACAAAGCAAGTAAACAATGTATGTAAAAAGTATTTTCATAGTTTTAGTTTAAATTTAAAAACGAAAATAAAACTATTCTTTTGAGCAACTTTTTTTTTGGGAAAATGGCGGGAAAATTTGGGAAATTGGGGGTGGGGACATTGAGCTTGTCGAAATGGAGGTTGGAAGTTTTGGGGTTTTAAATTATTTTAATGAAAAATAAACTATACCAAAAGCAAAGTAGCTGTACTATTGCAAAAATGAGAGCTTGAGCGGAGCTGGGGATTTTGAAATTAATAATTCTATATAGTTTTAAATGCGTTTTCATTAAAATAAAATTTAAGATTATACTCTTCAAAACAAATCATTAGCTTTGCAAAATGATAGCAATAAACGATTATATTTATTTAGATGTATCAAAAAGTGTGGATATCAATCAATCGTTTTGTAATACAATACAAGATAAAACGTATTTATATCTTACATTTGCTTTATATGCAAATGATTGTCTTTTTGATTTGGCTGAAAATAATTATTTATTCAATATACGCATAGCAAAAACCTATTTTGAAAAATATGGCGAACTAATAGATATAAATGTTGAAAAACAGAACATTTGTTGTAATACCCAAGCCAAATTATTAGATATTGTAAATTGTAATTTAACTGGCATTCATAGAAAAATATTTTTAGAGAGTACTATTTTGTATTTATTGTATCAATCGCAAAAAAGCAGTTTGGTTTTTCAAATTGGCTGCGATACATGCCCAGTTTTAAATAATCCTGTAGATACAGAAAAAATACATCTTGCCAAAAATTATATTATAGAAAATATAGAAAATAACCTTACCATTCCTATAATTTCAGCATTTGTAGGCACTAATCAATGTTATCTTAAAAAAGGATTCAAAGAAATTTTTAATCAAACAATTTTTGAATTTATTCAAGATAACAGAATGGTAAAGGCAAAATATTTACTTCAAAATACAACTCAATCTATTACCACAATTGCCTTTTCCGTAGGATATTCATCTTTAAGCAGCTTTAGCCAAGCCTATAAAAACTATTTTGGCATAACGCCTTTTAGACAAAACAAAAAAGATATTCCTAATATCTAAAACATATTTTACCGATTACTAAAACGTGTGTTCTATTTAATGTAGAATATTGCATCATATTTAAAAATAATCTTAATTAAACATGCATAAATATTCTCTATTTCCTATAATACTTTTTTGCTTAAATACTTTTGCGCAAGAAACAAGCCAAGACACCTTAAAAGTTAATTATTTAGAACAAGCAACAATTATTGGTTCTAAAAGTAAAACAATTCCTGGTGCTGGACAAAACATTGGCATTCGCCAGTTAGAAAAACTTAATCAACCCAATATTAACAATGTGCTTAGAACAATACCGGGGGTAAATATTAGAGATGAAGAAGGATTTGGCTTACGACCAAACATTGGCTTACGAGGCACACCTGTAAACAGAAGTGCAAGAATAACCTTAATGGAAGATGGTATTCTTATTGCACCTGCACCATACTCAGACCCATCGGCATATTATTTTCCAACTTTTGCACGTATGCAAGGCGTAGAAGTTTTAAAAGGCAGTAGCCAAATAAAATATGGACCATACACTATTGGAGGTGCTGTAAATTTATTATCTACCGCAATACCTAATAGTTTTAAAGGATTTGCCCAATTAGCCTACGGAAGTTTTAATACCAATCAACAAAGAATATGGGTAGGCGATAGTAGAAAAAACTTTGATTATGTATTTGAGGTAAACCGAATAGCAAGCAATGGTTTTAAAAAATTAGACAATGGCGGAAACACTGGGTTTGACAGAAGAGATATAATGGGAAAACTGCGTTGGCATACCGATGTAAAGGCAAAAATACCACAATCTGTAACCTTAAAATTATTGAATACTACCGAAGATGGCAACGAAACTTATTTAGGCTTAACTTATGATGACTACAAAAAAAATCCTTTAAGCAGATACGCAGGCACGCAAAAAGATATTTTAGATATGACACATCAGCACCTTTCGCTTACTCATTCCATTTTGCCAGCAAAAGGATTAAGCATAAATACAACAGCCTATTATACAAAAACATTTAGAGACTGGGCAAGGGCAAACACATTTGGTGGACAGGGCATTAATACCATATTAAACAATCCTGCTGCACAGCAAACAGCTTATGAAATTATGAGTGGCAAAACCAATGGCAACATAGATTTTCAAGGAGCAGCAAGAACCTATTTATCTCAAGGTATTCAAATGAATGCCAATTATATTTTTAACACCAATAAAATTACTCACAAATTGCAACTTGGCGTTAGGTATCATACAGACCAAGCAGATAGATTGGCTACGCGCTCTGTATATGCTATGACCAACGGCAAAATGATACTTACAACGCCAGGTGTTAGCGGAAATCAAGAAAATCAAATACGAAATGCTGAAAGTGTTTCAACATTTTTAAATTACGATATACAATACAAAGGTTTGAAAGTAAGCCCAGGTATTAGATATGAAAAAATAAATTTTGATATAAAAAATTATGGAACAGCAGATGTTGCAAGATTAGGAACAGCACTTAAAACTGCAAAAAATGAATTAACTATTTTACTACCAGGAGTTGGCTTAAATTATGAGATAAACAAAAATATGAGTGCTTTTGGAGGTGTTCATAAAGGATTTTCGCCTCCAGGAATGCCCTCTATAACCTCTACCACAGGACAAGCCAATGTGGAAACTTCTACCAATTATGAATTGGGCTACCGCATAGATAAAAATGGCTTAACAGCCCAAGCAACAGGCTTTTTAAATGATTATGGAAACATTTTAGGCTCAGATAATATTTCTGGAGGCGGTGCAGGTACAGGCGATTTATTTAATGGAGGTAAGGCTAAAATTCAAGGAATAGAAGCAAACTTAGGTTTCGATTTTTTATATAAAAAAGGCGTAATATCTGACAATAAACTTCCATTATCATTGGCATATACTTATACATCGGCTAAGTTTCAAGAAACCTTTATAAATGCAGGGGGCGATTGGGGAACGGGTACCATAAATAAAAACGATTTAGTGCCTTTTATTACTCCACATTTGCTAACGGCAAGCATAGGATTTGAAAACAAAAAATTTAATGCCATTTTAATAGGACGATATACCGGACAGACAAGAATTAAACCTGGTCAAAATAATATTATAGCACCGGCTGAAAACAATAGCCTTGCAAATATTAATGCCTTAGATGAATTTTTAATTATAGATTTTTCGGCAAATTATAAAATTAATAACTCTTTTACAGCTTTCACTTTGATTAATAATTTAACCAATAGCAAAGCTATTGTTGCCAATTTACCTCAAGGATACAGACCTAACATGCCACTGAGTTTTAACTTGGGTTTAAAAATAAACTTGTAGTATTAAAAGCATGTTTATAAAATTTATATTTTAAACAAATAACACTATCCTTTCAACATTTGAACAACCCTCTCTTTATACTTTGCTGCAAGGGGAATGCTAAAATTTTGAATTGTTAGGGTATCGGTATTTAGTTGTTCTATTTTATGGATATTTACCACAAAACGGTGGTGTACTTTTATGAAAAAGGGGCGGTTTAGTTTGGCGCAAAAGTCGTCCATTTTGCTGCGAATAAGGTGTTTTTTGTGGGGTAAAAATAGGTGTAAATAATTGCCATCGGATTGTATATACAATATATCGACAATATGTATTTTTACCAATGTATTGCTGTCTTTTATATAGATAAAATCTTGGTTTTGGGTTTCTTTGGTGTTTTGGGTGGCATTAAAATTTTGTAGGGCTATGTTTAAGGTGGTAAGCAATGTAGGCTCGTTGAAGGGTTTCATAAGGTAGCCATTGGGCTTGGTATTGGTTACTTTTTCAAGGGTTTGGCTATCGCCATAGGCTGTAAGAAATACAATAGGAATGTGGTAATTTTCTCTAATTTTATTGGCAAGCCATATACCGTCTTTTTCGCCAGCTAGGTTTATATCCAATAGCACCATATCTATGTTGTTATGCTGTTGCAAAAATTGCCAACCTGCCTCTGCCGAAGGAAAAGAACCCACAACAATGTAGTCATTTTCAAATAGCTTATCCTCGAGCGATGCACGGGTTAAAGCCATGTCTTCTATAATCAGTATTTTAGTTTTCAAGCGTTTGTGTTTTTCTTTTCTGTAAATTCAAATGCTAAATAAATGCCTGTGTATGGTAAAATTTTAAGTGTAGAACCCATTTCTTCTACCAACATTCTCAACAGCCTAAAGCCTAAAGATTTGATGTTTTGTATTTCAAAATTAGCAGGTAGCCCTTTGCCATTGTCTTTGTAAGTAAAGTTGTATTGGTTAGCTATTATGTTTTCTATTTGAATGTTTATTTCGCCTTGGTTTGTGCCAAAACCATGCTTATAAGAATTTGTTATAAGCTCGGTAGTTATCAATGCCAAGGGTATAGATTTATCTATGGAAAGCAGCACATTTGGGGCTTTTACATTTATTTTTACTTTTTTATTTATTTGCCCAGAGGCTATGGAAGCAGCCAAGCTGCTCAGGTATTCTTGAAAATTAATGTGTACAAAATTTTCATTTTGATACAACATTTGATGCACCATACTCATGCTGTGTATATAGCGTTGGGCATCGTTCATTATAGCAGTATATTTGGGTTCTTGCAGTTTAGAGGCTTGCAAATCTAACAAACTGGATATAACCTGTAAATTGTTTTTTACCCTATGGTGTACCTCTTTTAGCAAAATATCTTTTTCGTTAATAGCCAATTGTGCTGCTTTGTTTTGTTGGCTAATAATGGCTTTGTCTTTTTGCACTTTGCGGTAAAAAAAACCAAGAATTACAACTGCAATGCCAAGCATTAACAAGCCTATCAGTTGCAGCCTATTGGCAGCTTTTTCGCTTTCTATTTTTTGTTGGCTAAGCTTTAGCTCGCTTTCTGTGCGGGCTACTTCAAATTGTATGGTAGATTGAGAATAGGCTTGTTTGTTTTTTTCGTTTATCAAAGAGTCGGAAAGCCTTTTTTCTTCATTAAAACAAAAATTGGCTGCTTCTGCATTTTGAAGAAAAGCGTAGTTTCTGCCATTAAGATTAAGTGCTTTAATCTTAGCATTCATTTCGCCATAGCCAGGGGCTATTTGAATGCAGCTATCGGCATATAAGATAGATTGTTTGTAGTTTTTTTTACCCTGAAAAAGCTTTGCCAAATTAAAATATGCGCTAATGGTAATATTCATTTCTCCTATCCTATGGCTTTCGTAAGCTTCTTTTAAATAAAAAGGCAATGCTTTATCGTATTGTTTTTGTAACACAAAATAATCGGCTTTGTTAGAAAGTATAACAAGCTCAAAATAATCTGCATAGGGCAAGGGTTTATCTTTAATATTTGCTCTGTTATTTTTAAGTGTTGCCAATGCTAAATCGTAATAATAAAGGGCAGTATCCCACATATTTAAGCGGGCAAAACACAAGCCTAAATTATTGTATGAACCACTTAAATAAACATAGTGTTTGTAATTTAGATTTACCAATGCTTCTTTTTTAAATTCTAAAATGGCTTTTACAATATTGTTTTGCTTATAATTGGTAACACCAGTATATTTATCTTTAAAAAAATCAGTTTTATCTTTTGTTATGCCATGTAGTTTATTAATTTCTAAATATTTTGGGTACAAAGCCATTAGTCCTTTATAATCTTCAACAAAAAAATAGGCATATTGCATGCCGCTTAGCATTTCGAGTGCTAATTTATTTTTTTGAAATGTTTTATCATCAATTATTTCGTTACCAAGCCTTATAACTTCGTAAAACTGACCAGCACCAGATTCAAAGGAAAGCAAAAAATACTTTACCAAACTTGCATTTTGCCCATTTGCCTTTGCCCATTTTATAGCATTTTGCAAATACGCTCTATTGGTGCTTACGGCAGTAATAATGTGTTTACTTTCTAATAATCCAACTTTTTGAATACATAGATTATAATCAGCTAAAGAGTTTACAGCCAAAGTGTCTTTTACCTTTTGAGCAATACAAAAATTGTTTACAAATAGGACAATGATTAGGCAAAATGAAAAGGTATGTTGTTTTAGTATTTTCAACCAAACAAATAAAAAGAAAATTGAAACTAAAAAATTACATTATGGGAAAAATATTGAAAAATATGGGAAATTTTATTTTTCTAACACTTGCATAAAAAAGCGGAAACCAAGGTTAGCATTGCTTGAGGTATAATTTTCTTTGGCTTCTATCTGAATATATTGTTGCGATGATGTAAAACTACCGCCTTTGCTTATGCCTTTTTCTGCTATCATTTCGGCAACATTGCCAGCGCAATTATAAAAACTATAATTATTAGGAAAATATGAATTTACCTTTCCTGCAAATTCTAAACCATCAACTCCACGGCTTATTGTTGAATCAGAATAAGGATAGGTATATTGAGGGCTAATATAATGGCGTACAGAAAATGTATCGCTCCACTTTTCAATTGTATAATCTTGTTTACTCAAATATTGCTCTTCATTAGGACAAAAATTAGCCAAATAACAACCTCTTGAGTTTAAAAAATAGGGACCTCCCCAAGGATATGGGTTTCCAATTCTTCCGCCTCTGGCAGCAAGTTCCCATTCCTTTTCAGTAGGCAATTTAAACTGTACTTTTTTATACTTTCGAGCTGCTGAATTGTTGTATTTATTAGTCAACCATTCGCAAAATTTTACAGCACTTTCGTAGTTAATATTTACCACAGGAAAATTATCATAATTAGGATGCCAACCGTATTGCTGCATATGGCTATAAGGCGAATAAGCAGCCCAGCCGATATTGTTTATAGCACAATCTGTATTTTTGGTTTCTGTTAAAAAAGTATTGTACAATACATTACTTGTTTCATAAAACGAAGCAAACAAACTATCTTTTACAACACCTAATTGCTTACTTATCATTTTTGCATTAACCTCAAGTGGTTTGCTTTGTAATATTTTTTTATAACTTATTACCTCCAATACAGGACGAAAACCAATAGTAGCACTTCTAAAAGAATCATCTAAAACAGGGCTGTTAAAATCTATACGGGCATTGTAGGGCAAATCGTTCCAACTGCCGCCTTTGGCTTTGCGCTCTTGCACCCATTCGGCTACATTGCCGCATACATTGTACAAACCAATGGTATTGGTCCAATAGGAATATACAGGTGTGGTAATAAAACCTGCATCGTTTAATTGGCTTCCTATAGCTTTTCCTCTTTTTACGTTCAATCCAATTTTACCCTGGTCTTTTTTCTTTCCATTTTCTATTCGTAAAGTGTTGCCTTCCCAAGGCCATATAGCTGTTTCGGGCAATGTGCCTCGTGCAGCTTGCATCCATTCTTTTTCGGTAGGTAAACGCAATTCTATTTTTTCAATATTTAATTTTTTAAAATCTTCTGTTTCCATAATTCTATCGGCAGCCCAATTGCACCAAATTTGGGCTTGTATGTAAGATACACCTACCACAGGGTAATCATTGTAGGCAGGATGACGTAAATAATATTCCACATAAGGCTCGTTAAATGCTAATTTGCTTCGCCAAACAGTTGTATCGGGCAGCATTTTATGGTATGTTTCTATTTGGTTGTTTTTTAAAAGCCAATTTAGAAATTCTCTGTATTGCAAGTTAGAAATTTCTGCATCGGCAATAAATAAATAATCGTCTTTTAAAGGTTGATACATTAAATCTTTAGAAAAAAACTTAATGGTTTTTGTGTTTAACTCTTGTGCATTGAGTTTTAAAATACAAATAAAAAATAAGCCGAAAAGTAAGGTTTTTAATTTCATATAATTGGATTAACGAAAATAAAGGAAAAATATTGTTAAAGAAAAAAAGTGTTATATTTGTATTAGAAATTCAGCAAAGGGCTTAATATATACAAACATAACACTTTCAAATCCATTAGAAAGCAAATTACTGCCGATAGAAACTAAGGCTTTGGTTGATACTGGCTCTAATTTTTTATGTATTCCAGAGCATTTGGCAATTCAATTAAACTTGAATACGCTTGAAGAAAGAGAAGTTGTAATAGCCGATGGCAGCAAAAAAAAGTGCAACTATGTAGGACCTATAAAAGTAAACTTTGAAAACAGACAATGCTTTGTAGGGGCATTGGTATTAGGCAATACCACACTTTTAGGCGCTATACCTATTGAGGATATGGATTTGGTTATTCAACCTTCATTATTAAAAATTTCTGTAAACCCAGAAAACCCGAATATGGCAGTTGGTATTGTGATGTAGAATTAATCTACATTGTCATGCAAATATTTATTCCCACCATCTTTAAAACGAGCGGTTTTGTTTTCTTTTAAAAGATTAAATTAAAATGTAATTTCTGAAAAATATTTTTCTACCTTTTCAATGATTATATTATCTAACTGTTCTTTGTGTATTTCATCCCAACCGTTTAATCTCCATTCTTCAAAAACCGCAACTTTATTTTCAATCCATTCATTGTTTGATTTGCAAATTCCAATTTGAACTTTTTCAAAATCATCAACAAAAGATAATTGGACATTTTGATTTAATTGTTTTTTCATAAATTTAATTGCTGTATCTTTTCTTCCAAGAAATTTATTATTAGGAGTGATTACATCAATTACATATCCTTCCTTTTTAATTTTAAGACGCATCAAAAGTTCATTAATTATTGCTTCTTTAAGTTCTTCTGTATTTTTTATTATTTCAAATGCCGCCTCAATTTCTCCACTTTTTAAAATTTGGTTTACAATTTCTGTACTCATATAAGTATTTGTTGTTTGATTTGTTAAAGTTTTTATCGTATTAATGTATTGTGTAATTGTTTCTCTTAGCAATGGATAGTCAGTTGTATATTTTTTACAGGTTATTAGCCATTTTAAAATATCTTCTTTAAAAGAAATACAGATTAATTTATTTTTAACTTCGCTTTCTACACCAATACTATATTCTCTTGGTTCATTGCCGTATAAAGTTAAATAAACAATGGGAGAATCTTTGTAGGCATTATTATATCTTATTAGTTGGTTTTCTTGGTCAAGTGCATAAATTTTATTCTCTATTACAATGAAATTATTTTGATTGTCTTCTAAAATTATATCTATTCTTCCTCCATTGTTGTCCGTTTTTTCACCCAAATATTTTTCAACAATTACATTTTTTACACCATCAATATTAAAATTAATTTTTTGCTCATTTTTCTTACCCAATATATTAATAAATTCTAAAATAAATTTATTTCCTTGTCCGTGAGAACCGAATGGGTTTAATAATTCAGCAATAAATGCCGAATGTAGTTTAACTTCTTTTGTTTCTACTTTTAATATTTTAAAAACATTAAAGTTTTCTCCAGTTATTTTAGCCAGTTCGTTATATTTTTTAGTTATTATACTTACCTGTTGTAAAATACTATTTATTCCTAAACTCATTGAATATTTATAAATAATCTAATCTACATTATCATGCAAATACTTATTACCACCATCTTTAAAACGAGCGGTTTTATTTTCTTTTTCTTCTTCCAAAAATACTTTTGATATTTCTACTCCTTGTTGCAAATCTTCTAACACAACATTATGACGCTTAAAAGCTGGTGTATCCATATTTGAGGCATTTTTATGTTGGCTTCTATTGTCGTTTATTGGCTCACGTGGTGTGCGTATGGGATTAAAAATAATTTCTTCTGCTTTTGGTGTATTTTCTACTGGCAAAGTAATGGTTTCTGCATTGTCAAAGTTTATTTCAATAACGCCTTCGTCTTCATTACTTTCAGTTGAAATATTGTTTTCTTGTGCATTGTCAAAACCTGTAGCTACAAGTGTTATAGCCAATTCTCTGTCTAATGTTTCATTGTGTGTTAAGCCAAATTTAAGATTGGCGTTTAAGCCTGCTTGCTGTTGGAAAAAACCAATAATCAAATTAACTTCATTTGTAAAAGGTTCATCGTTACCAAAACTAATATTTACCAAAATATGTTTTGCACCTTCAATACTATTATCATCTAATAATGGAGAATCTAAAGCTTGTTGTGCTGCAATCATTGCCCTATCGTCTCCAACAGCTAAACCAGAACCCATTAATGCTCTACCACTGTTTTCCATAGCCGTTTTTACATCTCTGAAATCCACATTCATATAGCCTTCTTTGGTAATAATTTCAGCTATACCACGAGAGGCAGTAAACAAAATGTCATCTACTTTGCTCAATCCTTCAGAATATTTTGTATTAGGAAACATCTGCCATATTCTTTCATTACTTATAACCAAAAGTGCATCTACATGTGGTTTTAAATCGGCTATACCTTTTTCGGCTTTTTGCGCTTTTTGAGGACCTTCACTAACAAACGGACGTGTAACAATGCCAATGGTTAAAATGCCCATTTGTCTTGCTTTTTGAGCAATAATAGGTGCTGCACCTGTTCCTGTTCCGCCACCCATTCCTGCTGTTATAAACAACATTTTGGTATTATGGCGCAAAGCCTCTTCCACTTTATCAAGGCTTTCCATAGCACAACGCTTGCCAAATTCTGGGTCGCCACCAGCACCCAAGCCTTCGGTAAGATTGCTGCCTAATTGTATTTTATTCAATACTGGGCTGCGTTCCAAATGCTGCGCATCTGTATTACACAAAAAAAAATCTACACCTACTATACCTTTGGTGTACATATAATTTACAGCATTGCTGCCACCACCACCTACACCCATTACTTTGATAATAGATGATTGTTCTTTTGGTAATTCTACTTTAAAATAATTCATATTTGTTTATTTGCCTCTCCCCTAAATCCCCTCTCCAAAGGAGATGGGACTTGAGAGATGTGCCTTTTTTTTTATTATTTAAATTCACGCAAAGACGCAAAGTTTTTAATTTTCTATTTTTTTTCTATTTTGCCAACTGCTAACTTTTTTTCACGCAAAGACGCAAAGTTTTTAATTTTCTATTTTTTTTTCTATTTTGCCAACTGCTAACTTTTTTTCACGCAAAGACGCAAAGCTATTTGTTTACTTTTTTGCCAATTGCTAATTCAATATTTGCCAACTTTATTTTTGCCTCTACCCTAAATCCCCTCTCCATAGGAGAGGGGACTTGAGAGATGCTTTTTTTATTTACTTAAAATCATCCATCGCACTGTCATCATCCATCCATTTTTTGAAGCCACCAAAAAAACCACTGCCAAATAAACCGCCACCAGCTGCTTTTACTTTGGCTTTATGTTTTGGATTATTGGTTATTTCACTGCTCGATTCCATATCTTCAAATCCTTTTAAAACCAAGCCTATGCAAGTAGCAAACATTGGGCTGCGTACTTCATCTACCAAGCCTTTGCCAAGATGCGGGTCGGGCAAACCAATTTTAACATCTAAATGGGTAATGTATTCTACCAATTGCGAAAGATTGTTTAATTGCGCTCCACCACCTGTAAGCACAATACCTAAATTTAATTTGCCTTTATAGCCCGAAATATCCAATTCATCATTTACCATTTCAATAATTTCGTTCATTCGGGCATGTATTACATGGGCTAAATTGCGCACCATAATTTGCTTTGGTTTTCTATCGTTAATACCAGGTACAATAATTACTTCGTTGCTTTTTGTTCCTTCTACAAGCGCATGACCATGTTTTACCTTTATCATTTCTGCTTGTTTTGGCAAAATACCAAAAGCCTCTGCAATATCGGCTGTTATTATCTCTCCACCAAAAGGAATAACTGCTGTATGCCTTATTTTTCCATCGTGAAAAATAGCCAAATCTGTAGTACCACCACCAATATCAAGAATAGCAATACCTGCCTCTAACTCATCAGCATTTAATACCGCTTGGGCAGATGCAATGGGTTCTACCACAATATCAGTAGCAAATAAATCTGCATTTTCAACACATTTTTGAATGGTTTTGGCTGCGCTAACTCTGCCTGTAACAATATGGTATTTACATTCCAATTTTGTACCTGGCATTCCCACTGGTTCTTTGGTTGTAAAACGGCTATCAATGTTATATTCTTGTGCTAAAGCGTGCAAAATTTTAGAACCAGGTTCAACAGCTATTCTGTATTGCTCTTTGTTCATTTCTACAAGCTCTGCTTTGGTAATTTCGGCTTCAGAATTTTCTCTAATTCTTACTCCATTTTGCTGAAAACTTTTAATGTGTTCTCCTGCAATTCCTACATACACTGCTCTTATATCTACATTAGAAATTTTTGAAGCCTTGGCAATTGCTCCTTTTATGGCATCTACAGTTTTAGAAATATTGGTAACCTCTCCTCGCATAACTCCACCCAACGAAGGTTCTGAACCAACGCCTAAAATATTGATTTTCCCATTTTCATTTTTTTGACCTACAATGGCGCACACCTTTGTTGTGCCTATATCTAATCCTACTACCAGTTTAACTGATTTATCTATGTTTTCTTTATTCATTTGTTTGTTGTTGTATCTATTGTTGGTGTCCAGTTGCCATGCTTTTCTGCTACTATTTGGTCTTTATATTTTAAATTGATTAATTTATATTTATCCCATCCTATTTTGTTCAATCCCTTGGTGTAAAATACCTTCAAACGTTCAAATTTTTCTTCAATATTTTCAGCCGAACCAACTACAATAGTATGGTTTCCTACCTTAGGAATCAAGATAATGTCATTATAATTATCTACATACAATTGTTCAATTTGTGCATTCCAAAATTCATTGGCACTACAAAAGGCTGCAATTTTGTAACAATCCTTGAGTATTGAACTCTTTACAAAAGCACTGTCTGTAAGGTTTTCAGCAATGTTGCCATTGGCTGCCAATACCCTTGCAGTATAGGCTTCATTTACAGGAATTTTATATCCATTTTTTGCTACATAATAGCTTTTTCCTGTTGAATTAAAAACTCTCAGTATAGGGCTTCGTTGCAATATTTTTACTTGCATTTCGCCAGCTACGTTTAAAGCTATATCCGCTTTTTCTACAAAAGGATTGGCTTCCAAATCGGCTTCCATTTCATCTATTTTCAAATCTCCTATCCTACTTCCTATCAACATCATATTTGGGTTTATGCCTTTCATAATTTCTAAAATAGCCATGCTATCTAAAAAAAACAATTCATTTTCTGGCTCTATTTTTACCCTAATTTTTTTTACTTTTAAATTTTTTTCGGTATGATTAAGCGCAATTAAAGAACCCAATAAAAACAAGCCAATACACACCCAAAGGGCAATATTCCATTTTTTATTTTCTTTAAAAAAAGCAGCTATTTTACGCATACAGTTTTTTAATGGGTTTTATCAATTGGTCAATATCTCCAGCACCAAGTATTACAAGCAATTCAGGTTTTTCAGCTTCAATATTTTTAACAATATTTTCTTTACTCATAAGCCTTACTTTGGCATTCATTTTAAAGGCTAAAAATTCTGAATTAATACCTTCTATTGGCTGCTCTCTTGCAGGATAAATATCCATTAGCCAACACTCATCTAATAAATCTAAAGCTGCGGCAAAATCATCTGCAAAATCGCGTGTGCGAGAGTATAAATGCGGTTGGAAAACGCCTGTAATTTTATTATTTGGATACAAACTTTTTACAGATTCAATGCAAGCTTTAAGCTCTGTTGGGTGGTGGGCATAATCGTCTATTACCACATATTTTTCTGTATTTACTACATACTCAAATCTGCGTTTTACACCTTTAAAAGTGGTTATCGCATTTGCAATTTCTTTCAATGGCAAACCGCATTGTAAGGCAGCAGTAATAGCCGCTGTTGCATTTTCTATATTATGAAATCCAGGTAAGCCATTTATGATTTTTACAACATCTTTTTTATAGCTATAATCAAATGTAAATTGATGGTTAATAATTTCTATATTACTATACTTTGCTTTAGCTTTTGGGCTATCGCCATAGGTAATTAAATTTTCAGTTGAGGTAAGTGATAAACCTTGTTTTACAATGGCTGTTCCATTTTTTTCCAAACAATTGATATAATCTTGAAACGATTTTTTTACCTCATCTGCCTTGCCATAAATATCTAAATGGTCGGCATCTGTAGAGGTAACAATAGCCACATTGGGAGAAAGTTGTAAAAAAGAACGGTCGTACTCATCGGCCTCTACAATGGTAATTGGCTTATCGAACAAATTTGCGCCATCAGTTTTATGCACATAATTGCTTTGAAAATTGGTGCTTATTCCGCCTAAAAATGCGGTAAAATTAATATTACATACGTTAAAAATATGTGCTAATAAACAACTTGTAGTAGTTTTGCCATGCGTGCCTGCAACACCTATAGTATAAGAATTGCGAGAAATAATACCCAACACTTCTGCCCTTTTATGTAGCTTAATGCCTTTGTTTTTTAAATACACCATTTCTGCATGTTCTTTGGGAATGGCGGGCGTATAGATTACAATCGTATTTTCTGGCTGTTCTATAATTTCTTTTGGAATTAAATTCACAGCCTCGTGGTAGTGAATTTTAAAACCTTCTTCGCTTAATTGATTCGTAAAATCGTTTTGTGTTTTATCATATCCAAAAACCTCTATCCCAATAGCATTAAAATAGCGGGCAATAGCACTCATACCAATACCACCAATACCAATAAAATAGGCTATTTTAATGTCTTTTATATTCATACAATTAAAGCTTCTATTTGGTTTACAATATCTTTTAAAGCATTTGGTTTTGCAAGCGTTTTTATTTGCGTTGCCAACTGCGTTTTTAAGGTTTTATTTTGTATTAAATCAATGGCTTTTTCTACTATAATATTTTCAGCTTCATTGTCTTTTACTAAAATAGCTGCTTTTTGATTTACTAACGCCATTGCATTTTTTGTTTGGTGGTCTTCGGAAACATTAGGCGAAGGCACAAGAATACATGGCTTTCCTACCAAAGTTAATTCACTTATGGAAATAGCCCCAGATCTTGAAACAATAACATCGGCAGCGGCATAAGCCATTGCCATATCTTGAATAAATGTTTGTGCTTTTATATTCTTAATATTTTGTGTATTGGCTTCAAAATTTTTTCCTGTTTGCCATAGCAATTGGATATTATTTTCTGTAAATAAATTAATTTTTTGTTGAATACTTTTATTGATTGTTCTTGCCCCCAAACTACCGCCAATACTTAATATCAATGGTGTATTTTCATCAAAACCCAATTGTTTTTTTGCATCTTGTTGATTTATATTTTTAGCTTCTGCAATTTCTGCTCGCACAGGATTACCAGTTATAATTATTTTTTCTTTTGGAAAGAATTTTTCCATACCCTCATAAGCCACGCAAATAGTTTTAACTTTCTTGCTTAGCCATTTATTGGTAAGCCCTGCATACGAGTTTTGCTCTTGTATTAAACACGGAATATTTTTGCTTGATGCTGCATAAAGCACCGCTGCACTTGCATATCCGCCTACACCTATAACTACTTGGGGTTTAAATTCTTTAACTATTTTTTTAGCTTTTAAAATACTTTTTAACAACTTGAAAGGCACTAAAAAATTAGAAAATGTCAATCTTCTTTGCAAACCTGCAATAGGTAAGCCTATAATTTTATAACCAGCCGCAGGCACTTTTTCCATTTCCATTCTGCCTTGTGCGCCTATAAATAAAATTTCAGCATTCGGGTAACGGCTTTTTATTTTATTGGCAATAGCCACAGCAGGAAAAATGTGTCCCCCTGTGCCACCACCTGATATTATTACTCTATGCAACTTCAATTTGCTCTCCTTTCTCTGAACTTTCTTTAGGCAAATCTTGTTCTTCTATTGTTCTACTAACACTTAACAATACACCAAATGCGGCACTTGTAAATAGCAAACTTGTGCCGCCATTGCTTATTAAAGGCAATGTTAAACCTGTTACAGGAAATAAACTTGTTGATACTGCCATGTGTATTAAGGCTTGAAGCACTAAACTAAATGCCAAACCCAATGCCAATAATGCACCAAAAGCTTTTGGACTTTTTAACACAATACGAATTGTTCTGTATAAAATTAACAAATAAAGTACAATGGTAATTATTGCCCCAAACAAACCATATTCTTCAATAATAGAAGCAAAAATATAATCGGAATAAGCCTCTGGTAGATATGCACTTTGCTCACCTTTGCCTGGTCCTTTTCCCATAACTCCGCCCGATACAACAGCAATTTTAGCTTGTACGGTTTGGTATTGCTCCTCCGCACTATCCGATGAAAAATTTTCTAACCGTGCTTTCCAAGTGGCTGCCCTGCCTGGCAACATACTATCGGGTGCTTTTTTTAACACAGTAAATGCTATTAACCCTAAAATAGCAAATACACCAGCTAATGCCAATAAGTGTTTTAACCTTGCATTGCCTATAAATAACAATAAACTACAAGTAAAAAACAAGACCATTGAGGTGCTTAAATTTTCTGGCATGATTAAAAAACATATAGCGCAAATCCAAGCTAAAATTACACCAAAACCTTTCCAAGAATTTAGCTCTTCTTGATTTTTAGATAAATACCGAGCTATGAACATTATGATAGCAAATTTTGCAAAATCGCTTGCTTGAAATGTAATACCTAAAAGTGTTATGGTACGTTTTGCATTGTTATGGTCGTTACCAAAAACAAGGGTAGCGATAAGCAAAGGAACTGCTATAAACACTGCAAACTGGGCTATTCTTGAAAAATATTTATAATCGAGCAGATGAAAAAAATACATAAGAAAAAAACCGCCAAATAAAAACAATGCTTGTTTGAATAAATAGTATTCTGTATTGCCACCTTGTTTTCTAAAAGCAATAGAACCTGTAGAGCTATACACCGCCAACAAGCCCAATAATGATAAGCAAATAATTGCAAACCATATATACGAATCACCCCTAAATGTTAGTTTTCCTATTTTCATTTTGTATCCTATCCCTATTTTGCCTCACCCTAAATCCCTCTCCACAGGAGAGGGACTTTTGGGAGATGCTTTTTTTTATTTTTATTTCACGCAAAGACGCAAAGCTTTTTATTATTCATATTTTGGTTTTCTTTTTTGCCAACTGCTAATTTAATGTTTGCTAACTTTCTTTTGCCAACTTTATTAAAGGTTCTTAACTGCTGCTTTAAATTGCCAGCCTCTATCTTCATAATTGGCAAATAAATCGAAACTTGCACATGCTGGCGAAAGCAACACTACATCGCCTTTTACAGCAAAACGTTGCGCTACTTTTACCGCTTCCTGTGCGCTGCCAGTATTTACCATTAATTCAACGTGTTTGCCAAAGGCAGAATGTATTTTAGTATTGTCGTTTCCAAGGCAAACAATTACTTTTACTTTTTCTTTTACCATTGGCAAAAGCGCAGCGTAATCATTGCCCTTATCTACACCGCCCACTATCCATACAATGGGCTTTTCCATACTTTCTAAGGCATACCAAGTAGAATTTACATTGGTGGCTTTGCTATCATTTATATATTCTACACCACCCACAGAGGCTACATACTCTAAGCGGTGTTCTACATTCTGAAAGTCCATTAGGCTTTCTCGAATAATTTCTTTTTTAATGTTCAAAACATTGGCGGCAATGGCTGCTGCCATACTGTTGTAGCTGTTGTGCATGCCTCTTAGGGCAAAATCGTTGGTAAACATGGTTAAATAGTTGGTATTAGGGTTTAGGTTGTTGTTTGTATTGTCTTTTAGGTGCATTTCTTTATTGGCGACAAATGCTCCTTTTTCTAAATTTTGTTTTACAGAAAACGCCAATTTTTGTGCATCAATTTTATGTGTTGAAAGATTTTCAACTGTAATTTCATCATCGGCACAGTAAATAAAAAAATCATCTTTGGTTTGATTCATTGCTATGCGAAATTTAGAATCTATATAATTTTGAAATTGATAGTTATAACGGTCTAAATGGTCGGGAGTAATATTGCAAAGTATAGCAATATTGGGGCGAAAAGTATAGGTATTATCCAATTGAAAACTGCTCAATTCCAATACATAATAATCGTAATTATTTTCTGCTACTTGGCGGGCATAGCTTTTGCCAATATTACCACCCAAGCCTACATTAAAACCTGCTTTTTGCAAAATATGATAGCATAACATTGTAGTTGTTGTTTTGCCATTTGTTCCCGTAATACCTACGTGTTTAGCTTCTGTGTATCTACTTGCAAATTCTATTTCGGAAATAATTGGAATATTCTTTTCAATTGCTTTTTTAACTATGGGAGCAGTATCAGGAATACCAGGACTTTTTATTATTTCATCAGCATTTAAAATTTCATATTCTGTATGTTGATTTTGCTCATATCGTATGCCTAAATTTTCTAATTCTAAAGCATATTTTTCCTTTATTGTTCCCATATCGGAAACAAATACAGAAAAGCCTTTTTGGATAGCTAATACAGCACATCCAGTTCCACTTTCGCCAGCACCTAATATTGCAATTTTTTTACTCAATATTTATTATCTTATTTTTAATGTAATGAAAGTTAAAACCGCCAGTATAATACCTATAATCCAAAAGCGTGTTACAATTTTGGCTTCGTGAAATCCCTTTTTTTGATAATGGTGGTGTAGAGGCGACATCAAGAAAATTCTTCGACCTTCGCCATACTTTTTCTTGGTGTATTTAAAGTAAGCCACTTGTATCATAACACTCAAATTTTCTACTAAAAAAATACCACACAATATTGGAATTAAAAGCTCTTTACGCACTATAATTGCCAGTGCTGCTATAATACCCCCAAGCGTGAGGCTGCCTGTGTCGCCCATAAATACTTGTGCAGGATAGCTATTATACCATAAAAAACCAATGCAAGCTCCTACAAAAGCACCAGCAAATACAAACAATTCGCCCAAAAAGGGAATGTACATAATGTTTAAATATTTGGCTATGATAAAATTGCCCGAAACAAAAGCAAAAACACCCAATGTAAGCCCTATGATACTTGATGTTCCTGCGGCTAAACCATCAATACCATCAGTAATATTTGCGCCATTTGATACTGCTGTAATAATAAAAATAACCACTAAAACATAAATTATCCAACAATATTTACTTGCGCCCGCCCCAAATATGGAGGCAATACTGCAATAATCAAATTCTGAATGTTTGAAAAAAGGAATGGTGGTTTCTGTAGATTTTACATCTTGCATGTAATATCTTTCATTTTGAATAATTTTAACTTTAAGTTTATTGGTATCTAACCCAAGTTCTTTTACTTGTTGAGATGTATAATGGTTAGTAACAACTACTGCTTCATTAAAATACAAAGTTAAACCAACTACTAAACCCACTATAACTTGTCCTATAATTTTGTATCGTCCGCTTAAGCCAGCTTTGTCTTTTTTAAATACTTTAATATAATCATCTATAAACCCTATGGCACCGCAAAGCACTGTTACAGCTATCATTAGCAGCACATACACATTGGTAAGCCTTGCCAAAAGCAGCGTAGGAATAAGTATAGCACTTATAATAATTAAGCCACCCATTGTAGGTGTGCCACGTTTTTTTTCTTCGCCTTGCAAGCCTAAATCTCTAATAGTTTCAGATACTTGTAGCCTATGCAAAGCATTGATTAAACGCTTGCCAAATACTGCCGAAATAAGCAACGACAATATTACCGCTAAGCTAAAGCGAAAGCTTAAATAGCGCCAAACACCAAGACCAGAAATATCGTATTGGCTATCGAGATATGTAAATAAATGGTATAGCATTTTTTTGTTATCTAATGATTAAATTGTTGATTGTTTGCCTCACCCCCAACCCCCTTCTTTTGCCTCATCCGCCCTTCGGGCACCTTCTCCAAAGGAGAAGGACATTGGCAGATTATTTTCTGGAGAGGGGGCTAAAGGCTTCGGTTATAATTTATAGTTTATTTTCAAGTTATGTTGTTTCTATTTGTTTAAATATTTCTAATAAAATGGTTCTATCATCAAAGGGATATTTTACGCCATTTATTTCTTGGTATGTTTCGTGTCCTTTGCCAGCTATTAAAATAATATCTTTAGGATTACTCATCATTACAGCTGTTTTTATGGCTTCTTTTCTATCGGTAATTTTTAATGTTTTTTTAAAATTTATTGGCTCTACACCCGTGTACATTTCTTCAATAATTTTATCTGGATTTTCCGAGCGAGGATTATCGCTTGTAAAAATTACCTTATCGCTCAAATTGGTTGTAACCTTTGCCATTGTTGGGCGTTTGGTTTTATCTCTATCGCCACCACAACCTACTATGGTTATCAGTTTTTCATTTTTAGTTCTAATATGGTTAATGGTTTCCAACACATTTTGCAAAGCATCGGGCGTATGCGCATAATCTACAATACCTACAATGTTGTTGCTGCTTTTATAAACTTCAAACCTGCCATTTACCCTGCCTAACAACGTAAGCTTGGTTAAAATTTCATCTTCATTTATACCCAGTAAAAATGCTGTACCATACACTGCCAAAAGATTGTAAGCATTAAACTTTCCTACCATACCAAACCATGCTTCTTGGTTGTTTATTTTTAGCAATAACCCATTAAAATCATTTTCAATAATTTTACATTGAAAATCGGCAGAAGATTGCAAAGCATACGAAAAGCGAGAAGCCTTTGTGTTTTGCAGCATTACCATGCCATTTTTATCATCTTTATTGGTTAATGCAAAAGCATCGGAAGGCAATTTATCGAAAAATAATTTTTTAGCTTTTATGTAATTGTCAAATGTGCCGTGGTAATCTAAATGGTCGTGGGTAATATTGGTAAAAATAGCACCATCAAATTCAAGTCCATTTATGCGTCCTTGCACCCCCGCATGCGAGCTTACTTCCATAAAACAATGGCTGCAATTTTTTTCAACCATTTCAGCCATTAGCTCATTAATACGAATAGGATTTGGCGTTGTATGTGTACTTGTAAAAGTTTCTTTGCCTATCATATATTCGACAGTGCTTATAAGCCCACAAGTATTGCCCAATGCTGAAAATAATTGGTACAACATAGTAGTTGTAGTAGTTTTACCATTTGTACCTGTTACGCCAACAAGTTTCATTTTTTCAGAAGGAAAACCATAAAAAGCAGAGGCTACATAGCCAACAGTTTGCTGTACATCGTTTACTAAAATATAGCAAATATTGTCGTTCAAATTATTTGGCAATGTACTGCATACAATAGCGGTTGCACCTTGTTCTATAACACTTGAAATATATTGATGCGCATCAGTTGTAGTACCTTTTACAGCAAAAAATAAGGTATTGGCTATTGCTTTTCTCGAATCCAATTCAAGATTCTCAACTACAGCATTTTGATTGCCATAAATGCCGATTGTTTCAATATGTTTTATCAATTCATTTACAAACATTAGCCATTACTTAATTTTATAATTATTGAACTTCCTTTTTGAATTGTACTTCCAACATTTAAAGATTGAAAATTAACCAATCCATAGCCTTCTACAATTACTTTTAGCCCTCTGTTTTCTAATAAATAAATGGCATCTCGCAGCCCCATGCCCATTACATCTGGCACAGTATTTTTATTGGTTTGCAATTCTTTTAGGCTAATAGATTGCACATCGTAGCCTACTTTTACCCACTCGCCTTCGGCATTGCCTTTTACTTGATTACTTGGCACATTCAGTTTATTTAATACTGTTTTTAAATCTTCTCTTTTACCATTTTTTACCTTTGGAATTGCAGGTTTATCAACAGCAGCAATAGGTGCATGTAAAGCCATATTGGTGCTATACACTTTATCGGCTATTTCTTTAAAAACAGGACCAGCTACAGCACCGCCATAATACACACCATTGCTTGGCGCATTTACAACTACCATACATGTATATTGCGGATTATTTGCAGGAAAATAGCCAACAAACGATGCCTTATGCGAACTTTTATCAAAGCCATTATTCATAGCTATTTGAGCCGTGCCTGTTTTACCAGCCACTTTGTAAGCCAAGCCTTTTAAATTGGTAGCTGTACCATTTTCAACAACGCCCTCAAGCAGTATGCGCAACTGTTTTAAAGTTTCATCGCTACATATTTTTTTATTTAAAATGGTTACTTCATTTTTTTGAATAACCTTGCCAAATTCTTTTACTTCTTTTACAATATATGGTTTTACCATTACGCCATTATTGGCTACTGCATTGTAAACCGAAAGCATTTGTAGGCTGCTAATAGCCATTTCGTAACCTATGCTCATAAATGGTAGTGAGGTGCCGCTCCATTCCTTGCTTTTACTTCCTCTTAATATTGGATTTTTTGATGATTTGATATCAAAAGGTAAAGCTTTATTTAAACCTAAATTGTAGGCATATTGCAAATATTTTTCAGGGTTGTTTTTATAAAATTTATTTACAGATTTTGCAATACCTACGTTGCTACTATTTTCAAATACATGTTGAAAAGAGATTTTTTTAAATGCTGAAGCATGCGCATCTACCATGGTTAATGGTCCAAAAGTTGTTTTGCCCCATTCTATATCTATGGTATCATTTAGTTTTACAAATTTATCCTCTAATAATGCCAAAGCGCTTACAAGCTTAAAGGTAGAACCTGGGTCGGAAAACTCATTGATAGCGTAGTTTTCAGCCTCTTCATACACACCTTCTGAAGTACGTTTTAAATTGGCTATTGCTTTTATAGCACCTGTTTTTACCTCCATTAAAATAGCGCAACCATGGTCGGCATTGTTATTAATTAAACATTGTTTCAAAGCATTTTCTGCCACATCTTGGGTATTAATATCTATGGTAGTATATACATCAAAACCATTACGAGGTTCTAAAGCGGCATCGTTATTTACTGGTTTCCATACACCACCATTTATTCTTCTTTCTAAACGCTGTCCGCTGCTGCCTGTTAAAAGCGTATCATAAGCACCTTCCAAGCCAATTTTTATACCTGTAGAATTTGTATAGCCAATGGTTCTGAAAGCCAATTGCCCAAAAGGAATTTCACGTTTATTTTTTTCAATCGTTATAAAACCACCTTTAAATTTACCCAAATTAAAAATAGGAAAATGGCTCATAGCTTTGGTTACAACATAGTCAACATCACGTTTTATCAATAAATATCCATCTTTTCTGGCTCTTGCTTCTATCAAATATCTTCGCCATTCTGCCTGTGTTTTATCCATAAAAGTATTGGCTAAATACCAAGCAAGGCTATCTACATTGGCTTTAAAATACTCATTGGTTACGGTTTCTACATGGGTATCCATACGCACCTCGTATTTAGGAATACTGGTAGCTAAAAGGCTGCCATCATCTGCATAAATATTACCACGAGAGGCTTGAATTTCTCTCATTTTGGTGGTTTTTTCTCTACTTATGGCTAAGTATTTTTCTTTTTGGGTAAATTGTAAATCTATAATTTGCCATACAATGCTAAAAGCCAATACCAATACCATGATAAAGGCAATCCACGAACGCAACAATATGGCTTTTTTTAAATTCACTTTTTCTTGTCTTTTATAATAATATTGGGCGGTGTTCTAAGTTCTACCACGCCTTGCATTTGTAAATCTTTAGCCACTTCGCTTTGGCTGCTTTTTTTCATTAAGCTACTTTTTACTGTAATATATTCCGAGCGCAATTCGTTCAATTCATTTTTTAAATCGGCTTTGCGTTTAAGGCTTTTTGTATGAAAATGAGATAAGGCAATATAAATAATAGCCACAATTACACCCATAACAATGGCGGGCACAGCCTTTGTTAAAGCTTCTTTTGGTAAAAAAAATGTAAACTCGCTGGCTTTTTTCAAAGCTTCGTCAGCATTGGGGTTTACAGGTGTTTTAGCTGCTGTTTCTTCTATGGCGATATTGGATTTGAATTGGTTCAAATTTTTTCTGCTATTCTTAATTTTGCACTTCTTGCACGTTTGTTTTCTGCTATTTCTCTATCAGTAGGAATAATTGGTTTTTTGGTAATGGCTTTAAAAGGCACTTGGCTTTGCCCAAATTCATTTTTAATTAATTCGCCTTCTGTATTCCCAGTATTTATTAGGTTTTTTACCAATCTATCTTCTAATGAATGATAGCTCATTACCACCAATCTGCCATTTTTATTTAGCAATTCTTCGCTACTACTTAGCAAAATTTCCAATGCTTGCATTTCATTGTTTACCTCTATTCTTAATGCTTGAAATACTTGCGATAGATACTTGCTTTCTTCCTTTGCAGGAATACAATTTTGAATAGCTTCTTTAAAATCTTGAATAGTATGAATGGTATTTGTCTTCCTAACTTCTAATATTGTTTTTACCAATTTATAGGCATTTTTAATTTCGCCATATTGGTTAAAAATTTTAAGCAATTGTTTTTCAGAATATTCGTTTACAACATTGGCAGCACTTACCTTGGCTTGCATATCCATACGCATATCCAAATTGCCCTCCAGCCTATGTGCAAAGCCTTTATCGCCTTCGTTTATTTGATAAGAAGAAATACCTAAATCTGCCAAAATTCCATCTACAGGCAAGGCTTTTAAATAGGTTAAAAACTGTTTGATGTATTTAAAATTATGGTTGATAAATACCAATCGTTCATCATCGGGCAGGTTTTGTGCTGCATCTGTATCTTGGTCGAAAGCATACAATTTGCCTTTTTCGCCCAATTGTTGCAAAATGGCTTTTGTATGTCCGCCACCGCCAAAGGTAACATCTACATACACGCCATTAGGCTGAATATTAAGCGCCTCAATACATTCGGCAAGCATTACAGGAATGTGGTATGTGCTAATCGTTTTTACCATCTGTATCAAAACCTATGCTAGTGGTTGGATTGTTATTGCCCATAAGCTCTTCGGCTAATTGAGCAAATTCTTTATCATCAAATTTTAGCTCCTCTTCATAGTGGGCTTTGTGCCAAATTTCTATTTTGTGGTTGTAGCAAGAAATAATTAATTCATCTTTTAGCCCTGCATATTCTATCAAAGCATTTGGAATATTGATACGGCTGCTTGTATCTATGGCTACAATATTTGCCCCATTGTTAAACTGGCGAATAAACTTACGGGCATTGCGGTTAAAATCGTTCAACACTTGTAGTTTATCGGTTTCCAACTGCCAATCGGCATTGGTATAAAGTACCAAGCATTTTTCAAAACCTCTGTTTATTACCATTGCCTTGGCTTCCTTATCAGGAATTTGGGCGCGCAACTTGGCAGGGAGAATAATTCTTCCTTTGTTGTCAATTTTGCATTCAAACTCCCCTATAAAACGTGCCATTCAGCTTTTTAAAATAATTCGGTAAAGATAAAATCAAAAAATCCACTTTTCTCCACTTTACTCCACTTTGTGGAAAAATATTTTATATTACGATGTAAATTATTGACTATAAATTATTTATAAAAATAAAATGAATACTTTAAGATTTTAATAAATTCATACTATTTTTAATATCTAATTGAATTGTGATTAAATTCTATAGTATTTTATTTAATGTCCAACTCCTACGGAGTTGTTTTTTCTCTGCTAACTTTTCTTATGAATATTAAACCCTTACAGGGTTTGCGCTTACTTTATAAATTCTGTCAACTCACTAAGAGTTCAACATTAATATTTAAAATAACTATACAACTACAACCCTGTAAGGGTTGAACATTAATAACCTAAAAACACAATTTAGAAAAAACTCCGTAGGAGTTTAATATTAATAACAAAGAAACAATTATCAGCTACAACCCTGTAAGGGTTGAACAAAATTATACTTAGCTTAATATACTACTATTATAATGGCTAACACTTATTTATTTTGAAGAAATTCATTAAATTTGCAATTAAGATTTTAATACCTAATTATGGAAACAATAAACATAAAAGCATACCCAGCCAACAACACGCAAATAGATGCTATTAAGGCTTTTATGAAAGCTTTAAAAATAAAATTTGAAGTTTCTAAAGAAGTTGAAAGTCCTTATAATACTGAATTTGTAAAAAAAATACAACAAGGTAGAGAAGATATTAAAAATGGCAAAGGCATAAAAATAACTTTAGACGAACTAAAAGAAATATGCAAATAGTTTATTTACCAGAAACTGAAAGAGATTTAGCATTTTGGATAAAAACTGGAAATAAAGCCATACTTAAAAAAATAACGGAACTTACAATTGCTATACTTTATAATCTATATTCAGGTATAGGCAAGCCCGAAGCATTAAAATTTAATCTTGCACCAAAATGGTAGAGAAGAATAAGCAAAGAACATAAGTTTATTTACCAAATTACAAACAACACACTTTATGTTTTCTAACTTAAAGGGCATTATGAGTAATTTAAAAATTTGGCAAAAATTGCTTTCTACTTATTTATAGTTATTGTAGTGGTTTTACCACCTGTAATTTCAAATGTAGCAATGGTAGAATCTTTTTCTCCAAAGCCATCTCTGTAATTGTATCTGTAACAATGTTTTTGTGCTTTTACTTTTGAAATAGTAATGGGTTTTGTATCGTCTAAAATATCATAACTATATTGGTATATTTTAGAATCAAAATCAACTTTATTGTCTACTATATTAAGTTTACTATCTCTAAAATATTGCCCAAATCTTACCCCAAAATTTACTTGTAATGTGCCAGTAGTTGGAGTTGCTGCATCTTTATCTTTGTCTTTACAACTTGAAATGAGCACGAAAAATAAAAGTAGAATAGAAAGCGATAATTTAAAATTTAATTTCATAAATACAAAATAAAGTTATTAGTGCAAAAAAAAATTACTTGTGAAATCTTATTCACACCTATGAAATTCTAAATCTTATTTTCCCTATTTATTAAAAATTATTAACAAAAAAAACAATGCAACTATATAGAAAATTAAGCTAAAATAAATATTTTAAAATAGCATTATTTCAACAATGAAATGCAACTGATTCAAAATAAATACTTGTTTTGTATCTAAAATCATGTATTATTGCACTACCAAAAAGCGATAATCAACAATCAAATTCTATTTTTGGCAAAACCCCCTTTATATTTTATTAGTTTAAATTTTAATAGTTTTTTCAAAACTTTATTTATCTAATAGTTTATTACAAAAATATTTTAAATAAATACATTTACATGGCGCAAAATCCAATACACGCAAAACCCATTGAGGAGCTTAGAATTATAGCACAAGCTATAGGCATTCAAAATGCAGAAACACTAAACAAAGAAGATATTATCAATCAAATATTAGCATTAGAAAACAATGCAGAAAACAATGATAATAATATCAAACCAACGGCAGAAGAAAAGCCAAAAAAACCCCGTATTAAAAAAGAAAAAATAGAGAATGGACAGCCTATAGTAAAACTTACGCAGCCAAACCCTAAAGCTGCTAAAAAAGATATACCCAAGGTAGAAAATGAGCAAACAATTGAAGATGAAATTGCCAATTTTGAACAACCAATAGTAGAAATACAAATAGACAAAGAACCCGAAACAATAGCTCTTGAAGAAGAAACTGCTGAAAATACAATTTCTGAAAACAGTAACGAAGAAGAAAATACACCAACTACCGAAACGGAAAACGAAAATACAGAACCCAAACCACTTTCGCCAGCAGAACTAAACAGGCAAAGGCAATTAGAAGAAAACCGCATTCGCCAAGCAGAGCGAGATGCCCAACGTGATGCACAAGATAAGGAACGACAAGAAAAAGAAGCTGCAAAGCGAGAGCGCATTCAAATATTAATGGATTTGGAAAGTGTAGTATCTACACAAGGTGTATTAGAAGTGGTGCCAGATGGTTTTGGCTTTTTACGCTCTTCCGATTATAATTACCAAGCCTCGCCCGATGATGTATATTTAGCCCCCAATCAAATACGCTCCAATGGTTTAAAAACAGGCGATACCGTTCAAGGTACTATTCGCCCCCCCAAGGAGGGAGAAAAATATTTTGCTTTAGTAAAAATAGAACGTGTAAATGGTAAAACATTAGAAGAGCTAAGAGATAGAGTAAGCTTTGAGCATCTTACACCTTTATTTCCCGATTCTAAGTTAAACTTAGTAGATAAAAACGACAACTATGGCAATAGAATTATTGATATTATATCGCCAATAGGCAAAGGGCAACGTGGATTAATTGTAGCTCAACCAAAAACAGGTAAAACCCAATTACTTAAAAACCTTGCAAATGCCATAGCTACCAATCATCCAGAAGTTTATCTTATTATTTTATTGATAGATGAACGCCCAGAGGAGGTTACAGATATGGCAAGAAATGTAAAGGCAGAGGTAGTAGCCAGTACTTTTGACGAGCCAGCAGATAAGCATGTTAAGCTAGCAAATATTGTATTAGAAAAAGCCAAACGCCTAACAGAAAGTGGGCACGATGTAGTAATTCTTTTAGATAGCATTACACGTTTGGCAAGGGCTTACAATACGGTGCAGCCAGCTTCGGGCAAAATACTTTCGGGCGGTGTAGATGCCAATGCGCTGCAAAAACCAAAACGCTTTTTTGGTGCTGCCCGAAATATTGAAAATGGAGGCTCACTAACAATTATAGCTACAGCACTTACAGAAACAGGCAGCAAAATGGACGAAGTAATATTTGAAGAATTTAAGGGCACAGGCAATATGGAGCTACAATTGGATAGAAAACTGAGCAACAAACGTATATACCCTGCTATAGATATTGTAGCCAGCAGCACCCGTAGAGAAGATATGCTATTGGATAAAAGCACCCTTCAAAAAATGTGGGTATTGCGCAATCATTTAGCCGACATGAACAGCGAAGAAGCCATGAAAATGATGCTTAAATACATGGAAGGAACGCAAAACAACAATGAGTTTTTAGTAAGTATGAATGGGTAGGAAAAACTACCTTATAAGCGTTAAAGTACCCGAATAATCTCGGCTAATGCCATCTAAATCTGTAGAATTTATTTTATAAAAATATACACCTTGTTGGCAGGGTTTGGTATTACTTATGCCGTCCCATCCTTGGTTCATATCTTTGGTTAAAAATACAATTTCGCCCCATTTGTTAAATATTTGTAAATAAAAGTATTTCATTACAGGTCCTTTTACTTTAAATACGTTATTATCGTCTGGTCCTTTCATATCTGGCGAAAAGGCATCGGGAACGTACAATAAATTAATAGGTGTAAATACTAAATATTTTGTAATAGAATCATTGCAATCAGATACATTGCTTTTGGTTTTCATTTTAAGCCAAACTGTATCTTTATTGGTAGGCACGTTGTGGTATATTTCTTTGCCATCGCCTATCCACTCGTTGTTTACATACCAATTGGTAGAAGCTCCACTTCTAAAATTGGTAACATCTTTCATATACACTCTTGGGTACTCTTGTGTAATTTTTAAAATAGGGCTTGTTGTAATTTTAGCCACTGGACTTGGCAAAATTGCAATGGTTTGGCTAATGGCTACACCTTTGCATTTTTCATTTTCCACCTTTGTTTTTATATGATAAATACCTGCTTTTAGCGTAGTATTGGCTTTAAATTCGTAATCAAACTCATGTATTAAAGAATCATTTACATACCAATTTTGCTTATCTATATTTTTAAACGAGCTTTCAAAAGTCATATTTGCAGGCTCGCAAAGTGTTTTAGGGTAATTGTCTATTATTTGCCCTGTAGGTCCTTCTTTTATTTTTACTTTTATACCTTTAGATACATTGCCACAAATGGTATTGCTTTGCAAGGTATATAAAAATTCAATTTCTGATTTTTGAACATCTTTAATTGAAGGAATATAAGAAGTAATTAAATTTCCTGCATCTGTAAATCGCCCTTCGCCTGTTGTGTACCAATAGCCTTTTGCACCTGTATTTGAAGCAGCTTCTAAACTAATCATATCTCCCACACATACTTCATTGTATGGTGTTTGAATACTTATTTCAGGTATTTTTACCACATTTATATTTACTGTTTCTTTGCTTATACAGCCTTCGTTATTTTTATAAATATAATAAATTGAATTTTTCTCCTTGGCATTATTTACAATAAATTCATTGCCTAATACATTATCTCCTTGCCATTTGCCGCCATTTGGGTTGGCTTTAAGCTCAATATTGGTTGCATTTTCGCATACTTCTATATTTCTATCAATTTGCAAACTTAATGGTGTTGTATCGCTTACCAATAACTTGAAATTTTTAGTATTCGTACATTTATTTGTTTCTGTATAATTTAATATTAACTCATTAGGCGTGTTTTCATTTATAGTTAATGTATTGCCATTTAAAAAATTACTGCCATTCAAACATTCCCAGCTTCCATTTGCATTGGTTGGCAATTTATAATTGCCAATGTTTCTACAAATACTTGGTTCTAAAACAGTCGTTATTTCATTTGGTTCTATTACAACCAAATTAGAAGTATCAAAATAAGTACAATTGTTTTTATCTGTAATTAAACTAAATATTTGAGCCTTTGTTTCTTTCTTTTCTATAATATCAATAGCCCATTCCGCATTGTTTATTTGATTTAAACTTATGTTTGGATTATTTGCAGATAAATCAATAGCATTAATTTCAGCATTTTGATAATTCAGTAATTTTTTATTTAAAATTGGAAAAACAGAATTGCTACAAAATGTATCTATCAATTTAGAATAATTTAGCACAGGATAAGTAGTAAGTTCAATTTTCTCTTCTACAGCACAGCCATTTTTTTGAACTACTTTAATTGTAATACTTTCGTTTTTAGTTACATATTTTGAAAAAGGGAATTGCGCAATTTTTTCATTGATAAAAATTTCAAAATCGTCAAAAGTGTTAAAAATATTAGGTTCAATATTAACAGTTGTTTCCTTACATGCTTTCATTGTTTTTGCAAAACTCATTTCAGGGTTTTTAAAATTGCTGATATTTATGGTATCAATTTTAATTAATTCGCAAAAAGTATTATTACCTTCTATTTTAGCTTCAATTACATATTTGCCTCCATTTGGCAGCTGCACATTTGTATTTCTACCTATAGCTTGTTTTAAAACATCTGCATTCAGTGTTTTTATTGTCCATCTTACATTGTTGTGTGTGCTGGATTTTACACTTAAATTACCACAATTTTTTACCTCATAAGTATAATTAAATTTCGGTTTTTCTAAAATATTTAATAGCAAAGTTTTAGAAACAATACCTTTTAATGGACAATGGTTATCCTCTATCAATAAAGTAATAAAATGTTTGCCTTTTAGCCCTATTGTATTATTTAATTTTAATGAATAAGTTTTATATGGCGGTGTATTACTATTCGTAGTTATTAAATTAAAATTATTAATATTGCTAAACATAGATACATTAACAGTATCAGGCGCATTTCCAGGCGTAATTCTATCAAAAATATTTAATGGATAATTTAAAGCATCGCCTTCGCATATTTTAATTTCTTTACTTTCGTTCAATAACTCTGGTAAATTATTGGTTTCGCTTGCTATTTCTGCATAAAAATCTCTTCTTACAACGCCTGCCAAATAATATTGTCCGCTATTGTTTTTTTTCCATTCTTCGCATTCTATTACTATTACACCACCTTGCGAAAGTATTGTTGGGGTAAATGTTATATCGCCTGTTTTATGGTTAATATAAAAACCTTCCGAAGGCTGAATATTTGGATTAGGTAAACAATAATTACACCATATTCCAAATGGATTTATTGCACTTCTTCCAACTTCATAAACTATTGGTATTGTTCGGTTTATTATTGCAGGTTTTAGAGAAAAAAACAAAGAGTCGTTATCCGTATTTTCAATACCTAAAGATAAATGGTGTGTTTTATTTTGATACAATATAAATTGTGGTATCTCATTAAAATTTACAGACGTATTGCGTATATTCTCACATAAATTAATGGTTGTAAAATTAAAAAAATTTTGAGATGCCATTGAAGGATTAATTGCTGTATTTCGAGAGGCTATTGAAAGTCCAATATCAAACATACATTTATTGCCTTGAGCTAAATCTCCAAAATCACAAACACCTTCAAATGTTTGCTGCTCATAACCATAGTTTATAGTTGAATTTATATTACATCTACTCAATGCTGAATTACATGTTGGTGTAATATCTTCAATTTTAATTCTTGTTAAAGCAATGTCTTTAAGTACACTATCCCTATAATAAGGCGTATTGAATGCCCATTTTACTTTTAATGAATTGATATCATTACAATTTTGAGTATTGCCTCCTCCCCCATTATTGTTAAACTTACATTCGTTGCAGTCTCTATATACTTTTACAGTAAATTGATATTGATTTGCTACAATATGTTTATACGAAATTTCAGCACCTAATACATGAGAGCCATATAAAACAGGAGTACTGCTTATAAAAATAAGCAGTACTATAAAAATATGTTTTATATGTTTTATAAATTTCATTTTTACTATCTCAGTAGTGTTACAGTTCCTTCATATTGATATTCTTTGCCATCATACGATGTTACTTTCACCACCCATGCATACACATCTTGTTGAGCATCATCGGTTTTGTATT
>CAZDGF010000003.1:0-81729 GCA_964505065.1 uncultured Chitinophaga sp. | reverse complement strand
TGCACCTGCACAACATCTTTTTTTAACTATTTTTTTAATCGCACAAGGGGTTAATATTAGTTTTTTTAGATTTATGCCTGCTTTTTCTTTCCAAAAAAATAAAATTGAACATGAAATTGTCATAAATTCTCTAGGTAGAAATAAGGGAATATTTTATTCAGATTATAAGGATAGTAATATTGTAAAAACCAATAAAACCATTATAAATAATTTTAATTTTAAACTAAATTACATTTATCATTTACCCTTAACAAAGATAAAAAATAAAAAAATTCTGTATTTAGGTTTTAATGCTGAACCAAGTTTATATTCTTCCACTTTACAACCAGGTTATAGTAATTCTTTTGTAACAAATATAAAAAATTTTTATTTAAATTTATATTTACAACCGAGATTAACCTATAAATTATTAGATAAATTAGATTTAGAATTTAATCTTCCCTTAAATATTGTAGAATTTGGTTTATTAACCAATAAAGTAAAAAATCCAGCTTTTTCTGCACGGCAACAAAAAACAACTGAAATAGACATTAACGCTATGCCAAACCATTTCCAAATCAACATTGGTTTAGCTTTAAAAATATGACAAATTGCTAAAGTGTAATCTATTGTTTAAAACAAAGGTCTAAAATCTTTAGGCTTTAATGATGAATGAAAATGATGAACCATATTTTTCTCTTTAGTTCGCAAACAAGCAATGCCTTTTTTATAAAAACTGAAGTATAAGAGCCAATCTTCTTTGCCCCATTCTTTTATGCTTTCATCATACATGCCTGCTTTTATAAAATTACTTTTAGTGGCAGAAAAAATACCTGTACCTTCTGTAAAAAATCTGCCTGTTTGTTTGTCTTCATTTTGCCACCATACTATGGGAAACCACGCTGTTTGATGGGTGGTAAATGTATTTACTTTTTTTACAATATCTTTGGGTAAATATATATCTGCATCGCATGCCATTATCAATTTTGTTTCGGCTTGCAGTATGGCTTGGTTAAAGGTTTTGCTGCGCGTAAAGGGTTGTTGTATTTTAGTATAAATTAATTGCCCTTGCCAATGTTTTTTTATTGCTAATTCTAAATTTTCTATATCTGTACTGCCTGCATCAAAAATTGAAAGTGTAATTTTATCTCTATTTTCACATTCTTTAAGTGAATGAATAACAAGGCTCAAAAGGTTTTCAGTTCTGTTTTTTATGCCTATACAAATGGTAAGGCTCTCTAATTTTGTAGGCTTAAAAAAAACGGATAAACGACCCATTAAATCTATCCAAAGGGTATGCCAACCTACATATTTCCTTTCGGGCGATATAAACACCCGCCATAAAAATTGCTTGATAAATGGGGGTAATAACTTTTTCATTCTAACACTAAATACGAGCCACAATGGTCACTATGAACGGCTTGGCTATATATGCCAGAGGCTTTTATTGTATCGCTTAAATTTTCAGATACGGATATGTAATCTATTCGCCAACCTTTGTTGCGTGCACGAGAGCCTGCACGCAAGCTCCACCAAGTGTATAGATGTGGCTCTGGGTTTAAATGTCTTAAAGTATCTATCATGCCGCTTGCAAACCATTTATCCATCCAAGCCCTCTCTTCGGGTAAAAAACCACTGCTATTTTTATTGCCTTTGGGGTCGTGTATATCTATTTCTTTATGGCAAATATTGTAATCGCCACACACAATTAATTTTTGATTGGATACTGAGCCTGTCAAAGTATCGTTCATTGAGCTTGTCGAAATGAACTTGCCAATATAATCGTAGAAGTAATCTAAAAACTGATATTTAACGTCTTGTCTTTTATCGCCTGTTGTGCCAGAGGGAAAATAGCAGCTAAAAATAGTGGTATCGCCAAATATGGCTTGTATTACTCTGCCTTCAAAATCAAACAACTCGTGTCCGCAACCATATATTACCTCATCAGGTTTTTGTTTGCTTAAAATAGCCACACCGCTATAGCCTTTTTTTTGTGCCGAATACCAAAAATGATGGTAACCCAACTCGGCAAAAGCTTCTTGGTTAATATCTTCTTTATTGGCTTTTAGTTCTTGCAGGCATACCACATCAGGATTTTCAGTTTTTAAAAAATCTATAAAACCCTTGTTCATTGCCGAGCGTATGCCATTTACATTGTATGTAATAATTTTCATTTTTTAGTTAAATTCTTGTTTTTTTACTTGCCAATAACAATATAAACCCTACTGCAAAAAATACTACCAAACTAACAATAGAATAGCGCATACTGCCCATTATTTGATTGATAAAACCAAAGCTAAATGTGCCTATTACAATGGCTATTTTTTCGGTAAATTCATAAAAACTAAAGTAAGAGGCTGTATCAGGCGTATTTTGAGGAATTATTTTAGCATAGGTGCTGCGGGCAAGGCTTTGCACACCGCCCATTATCATGCCAACAGCACCTGCAAGGGCATAAAATTCATTTACAGAATATACAAAAAAGGCAGCTATACATACGCCTATCCATATTCCTGTTAAAAAAAGCAGGGCATTGATATTGCCATATTTTTTAGAAAAAAGCGAAAACAAATAAGCACCTAATACTGCTACTAATTGAATAATTAAAATCGTTGCAATAAGGTTGGCAGTGGGTAATTTCAACTCTTCAACACCAAATAAACCTGCCACATACATAACCGTTTGCACACCCATACTGATAAAAAAGAAAGCCCCCAAATATTTTAAAATTGATGCCGATTGCCTTATTTGATTGAATACTTTTTTTAACTCTTGGTAGCCTTTTGTAATAGAAATTTTTTGTTCTTTGTTTTTATTTTTAGGTAAATAATAAAATGGAATAAATGAAAACAATATCCACCAAACACCTACTGTAAAAAACGCCAAACGGCTTGCTGCTCCACTAAAATAGCTTTTTGCTTTTTTAAGGGCTGCTTCCGTTGTTAAGGTATTATCTAAAGCCATAAGGCTATCTACTTTTGCTTGTACATTGTATAATAAATCTGGCTTTAAAATAAACATTAAATTTACAAGCAACAATATTACAGCACCAATATAGCCCAAACTAAAACCTTTTGCACTTATACTGTCGTATCGGTCTTGGGTGGCTATTTCGGGCAAATAGGCATTGTAAAATACAATACTACCTGCATAGCCAATGGTACCAAATATAAAAGCAATTATTCCTATAGAAATATGTGTGCTATCAAAAAAACTTAAAGCCATACAACTGATACTGCCAATAAAAACAAATGCTGCCATAAAGCTTTTTTTATTGCCTGCGCTATCTGCAATACCGCTTAAAATAGGATTGATAAGCGCAATAACTAAAAAAGCAAAACATAAGCAATAATTATATAGGGTAGAATGTTCTATTTGAAAACCTAAAACATCAACAATTTTAGGCGTTTGGCTGCTCCAATAAATAGGAAAAATAGCTGATGTAATTGTTAATGGAAATACACTATTTGCCCAATCGTACATGCACCAAGCATTGGTAATTTTTTTAATGTTTTTATTTGAATTTTGAGTTTCTATCATATTAAAATTTTGTTAAAGTTAATTTTCAAAGTATTAAATTGTGTAATACTTAAATTAATTTTTATACTTTTTTCTGTTCAATTCCCATAATTTTAAATATTTAATTAAATGATACCAAGCATTCAAACTACTCCATATAAAGCCTATTTTGCCGTTCATAAAGTTTCTATAAATGATATAATGCTTAAAAAAATAGAATGGAAAACTTAAAAAAATAAACAACAAAGACCTTGTTTTTCCTTTACTATTTAATTTCAAAGCACCTTTTGTGGTATAGGTATTAAATTTTTCAAAATACTGATTTAAATTACGGTAACTGTAATGTAATATTTCATGCTTTAGTTTTAAAGTATTGCCTTTTAATATTACTTTTTCGTGTATTTTAGCATCATTAAAATTCCCGTTTTCTTTATTAAATAATCTTAAATGATAGGCCTTACTTTCTTTGCCATACATAAAAATTTTACCTAAAAAAACATGTCTTCTTGCAATTTCATATCCTGATATATTGTTATTCAAATCTAAATTTTTTAATTCTTCAATTAATTTATCAGATAGTATTTCATCAGCATCTAAATTTAATACCCATTTGTTTTGTGTTTTTGAAGCTGCATATTGTTTTTGAGCACCAAAACCATCCATTTTTTTATTATATATTGTTGCATTGTATTTTTTTGCTATTTCTATTGTATCGTCTGTACTCATATCATCAACTAATACAATATCTTTACACCAATAAAGCTTTGGTAGGCTTAAAATTAGGTTTTCGGCTTCGTTTTTTACAATAATAAAGGTAGATATTTGCATAAAATACATGCAAATAAAATGTTTAATTTTTGAAAAATGGATTTAATTTTAACGAACCACGTTTATCAGTTGGCTGTATTGTTCGTTATTAGCGCTTGTAAGGTTCAATAAATACAATCCCGTTGGTACTTTATCAAGTGGCATTTTAAAGTTTGTTTCATTACTTATTATATTCATTATTTCTTTCCCATCAATTGTATTTAATCTAATTTTAACGTCTTTTACATTTTCAAGTTGCAAAAATCCATTTGCAGGATTTGGAAAAATTTTATAAGGCGAAAATTTAATGCTTGCTATTGCTGTATATTGATGAACATAAACATCTGATAACACTTCGCAGCCATTTGTATTTTTTACTTTTACAGTATAATTTCCGCTTGCTGCATTGCTTATCTCTGTTACATTTTGCGCAGCCAAAATATTGTTTCTATACCATTTTATACTATCAGTAGATGTTGTATATAAGGTATTGCCATTGGCTGTAATTATTGGTTTAATTGGCAAATTATACACGGTTATTTTTTTATATTCAGATGTATTTGTACAGCCTTTATTGGTATAGGTTTTAATGCTAAATTCATCGCCATTGTTTATGTTTTTAAGCCAAATAGTTTTTAATGTTGTTTTGCTATAAAGCAGGGCTTTAAATTTGGCAACATCGGTTAAATAATTACTATCTATGGTAAGCAAAACAGAATCAGTAGGGCATATTGCAGTGGGCAAAAGTGTAAAATTGGCAGTTGGCAGAGGGTTAACTTTTGGTTTTATTTGTAGCGTATCATAACAATTGTTTAAACCATCTTTTAATATAATTTTAAAAGAGTCATTCTTGTTTATTTGAGTGGCGTATTGGGTATGAAAATCTAAACTATTGTCGGCAACATTATTTTTTAATACTTGGTATTGATTGTTTACATTATTAAAAGCTATTTTATATGAATCTTTTTCGCAAATTTCATTGTTCGCTAAATTGGTAGTTAAAGAAAAATTAGCTGCTTTTATGGTTGAAATATCTATTATGCCACTATTTGCTAAACTTATGCTGCTTGGGTTTGTGGTGCGCAATTGTAATTTATAGTTGTTAGCTGCTGTATTTTTAGGTAAAGTAAAATTAATACTGTCTTTTAATAGGCTACTATTTTGCGTTTTTAAAATAATGGCATTGGAAAAATCGCCATTAACATCGCTCATTTCTAAAATCATTTGATTGCCTGTATTTAGTGGTATTTTACTTTCAAAGTGCAGGGTATTTTCTTGGTTAATACAATTGCTTTTTTTATTTAATTTAACTATACCTACAGGGCTTACAATATTGCCAATGGCAGGTGCTGTTAACACAGGTTTTTCATAATCAAAATAAATGGCAGCTTTATTTGTAAAACTTTGCTCGGTATTGGTTTTAGATTTTAAGCCTAAAGTAAAATTAAAAGCAGCTATGCTTTTTTCGCCCGATGTAGAAAAGTATGGTAAGTTTATATCATCAAATATAAAATGAATAGCATTGCCCACAAATATGGGTGTACAAGGATAATCGCTCCAATTAAGTTCAAATTTTGAAAGGTGTAAATACTTTGTATCTATGGTATCTATAACCACTATTCTTTGGGCTCTATCTGTACCATTATTTTGAAACCGAATAGTATAATTTATAGTTGTATCTAATGCGGTTTTAAATGTATCTTTTTCTATTTTTTTATCATATATATCGTTTGCTTCATTCACAAAAATAAAGGTTTCGGCTATGTTATTGTTTTTTACAGAATCTGTATTTATTGTATTGTTATCTGTTTTAATTCTAAAATAAATTTTGTCGAATGCTTTGAATGTATCTTTATGAACAAGGTATTTTAAATTTATTTTTTTCTCGCCCTTGCCTTTTATAGAATCTGTGTAAATATTTACGCTATCGTTTGAAAACATTTTTAACAAATGTGTAGTTTTGAAATCAGCAGTTTTGCTCATTTCTATATGCAATCTAAAATTTTTGCGTGTTTTATAGCCGTAGTTTTTACAGTATATAACAACCTCTGCCTGTTTGCTTAAATTGGCTTTTTTCAATTGTAAGTTTACCCCAATATCCGTAAAATTAAGATTGGGTATTATCCCAAAATCATTGTTTATATATGCAGAATCTAAAGCAGTTGTAATATTGATGGTATTGTTATTGGGGCAGTTTATTTGGTATTCAAATGGTTTGTAATCGCATTTTAAATTATAAGTTCCATAAGGTGCTTTAATGTAATATTCTCCATTTTTATCCGAAATGCCTACATATTTATTGCTATCTGTAAATACTTTTACTCCTGCTAAAGTTTCTTCGCCAAAATCATAAGTGCAATTTGAATTTTTATCTTTAAATATTCTGCCATAAATACCTGCATTTTTGGTAAAACCTAAATTAACAATATGGTTATCTTTATACTTTATCAATAAACTTGTATCGGGTGTGGTTTTTTCAAAATACGGATGTGAGGTAATACCTAATTCTATTTTTCCTATGGGAAACGAATCGTTGAATATGCCGTTATTATTGGTAAATACATAATATAAACTTTTATTTCTTTTAAAATTGATAGGTGCTAATCGTCCATTTTCATTGCTGTTTTTTTTCTTGTCTTTATTTTTATCTTCAAAAGTTAAAATGTTAAGGTTGCCTAAAGAGTCGGGCGTAATTACTTTGATATAAAATGTGTGTGTTACCATTTCAGGATATGGGCAAAAATTGTCTTTTACTTGCGCTGTAATTGGTATTAGTTTTTTACCCAATCCATATTTTATAATAAGCGAATCGTGCATTTGCCAACATAAAACACCTGTTTTTGCATTTGCACTTGAATCTTTGTAGGCAAAAGTAGCACCCGATGGCAAATTCAATATTTTAATCCTTGTTTTATTGCCCTTGTTTATACTGTCGTAATTATTAGAAAGCGTATCTTTAGATACTATTTCAATACAAGATTTTTCATTAATTTTAAAATTATAAATAGCTTGTTTTGTTGTAAGGCTTGGCACAATGTTTTTATAACCTGTTTGAAGCAACCTAACAAAAATATCTTTGGTAACGCTGCCCACCATTACCCATTTATTAGTTGTATCTTTTCTGTATTCATTTATTTTTAAGCAAATGGTACTTATTTCTTGACAATCTGTAGGGGTTAGAATAATATTGCCGCTTAATTTATCAAAATAAAACCCTGTAGGTGGATTGCTTTGAGGATTGGGTTTGCAAGTAAATGCACCAGGATTTGGAGGGCAGTAAGGCAATATTGGTATAGTATTATTTGACCGCCCATAGTAATTATCAACCGTTGTATGGTCGTTCAATGGCTGTACCAATAAATATTCTAACGAATCATAATCAACGTAATCAATTCCTGCTAAATTATGTTCAAATTTTTGATTGCATGATACATTCAAATGGTTAAATTCATTTAAAGTAGGCGATGTATTTTTATATTTAGAATTACAAATATCCAACATAGACTCTACCCAAAAATTTCCTGCAATACCAATAATTCCAATAGGTCTGCAACATTGCGAAGCATAAAAATATATTTTACAACTATTGTTTTGAGGATAATAATTATAGGGCGATACACCAAAATCTACAGTAGCTTTATAGGTATGCAATTCAACACCGCTGTTGGAAGCAGTATTTTGGGGATAACAAGGTCCTCTGCCTGTATCATCGCATCTATTAGAAATATCTTGTATAGATACTCTGGTATATGAAATTGTTAAATCAGTATTACCGTCTGTAATTCCAAAATCTACAGAATTCAAAGCTATGCCTCCACATTCTCTATAAATCTTAGCAGTTAGCTCATATTTCTTTGCGCCCAAATGTTTGTAGGTAATTTCTCCACCCAATATATGGTTGGCTTTTAGGCTAATAAAAACAGTATTGAGTAAAAATAGGCTAAATATAATGCGTAGTTTTTTATTCATTTTTAAAATTCAAAAATAAGTAATAATTGTATAGACACCAATTTATACAATTTCGTTGCTTTTAGGTATTCAAAAAAATCAATTACTTTCGTACCCATATTTTATGAAACTAATATCTGTTGTTGTGCCTTGTTATAACGAGCAAGAAGTATTTGCCGAAAGCCTTAAACGCCTAACGGATACCCTTGCGCAGCTTGATAATACAAAATACCATTACGAGCTTATATTTGTAAACGATGGCAGCAAGGATAGCACTTTGCAGCTTATAAACGAAGCCATTGCAAAGGATAAAAACGTAAAAGGTATTAATTTTTCACGCAATTTTGGACACCAAATAGCCATAACAGCTGGCTTGGATAATTGCAAAGGCGATTGTGCCATAGTAATAGATGCCGACCTGCAAGACCCACCAAGCGTAATACTTGAAATGGTAAAAAAATGGGAAGAGGGCTACGATGTTATATTTGGTAAAAGAGTGGAAAGAGCAGGCGAGAGTGCCTTTAAATTGCTTACTGCCAAATGGTTCTACCGATTTATCAACCGCTTAAGCGATGTAGATATTCCATTAGATACGGGCGATTTTAGGCTAATGGATAGAAATGCTTTAAACCAGTTTTTAAGTATGCGAGAATCTTACCGCTTTGTGCGGGGCATGGTGGCTTGGATAGGCTTTAACCAAACTTTTGTGGAGTACGATAGAGAAAGCCGTTTTGCAGGCACTACCAAATATCCATTAAAGAAAATGCTGCGTTTGGCAAGCGATGCCATATTGTCTTTTTCTAACACACCGCTTAAAGTAGCAACATTTGTAGGTTTTATAACCTCCATAGCAGCTTTTATAGGTATATTGTATGCCCTATATAAGCGTATTTTCACTATAGATTATGTAGAGGGCTGGACATTGCTCATGATTTCTATCCTAATGATAGGCGGCATAATTTTATTGGTATTGGGTATAATAGGAGAATATGTAGGGCGCATTTATGGCGAAATAAAACAACGCCCTTTGTATATTATTAAGGATAAATTGGGGTTTTAAGGAAATAATCTCTTAATACACCAACTTACTATCCACTCTATAATCCACACCTCTATTGTTAATGTGGGCTGCTTGTTCTACCTTTTCCATTAATGCAGAAAACTGGTCGAAATACAAAGATTGTGGTCCATCGGAAAGGGCTTCTTCAGGGTGGTTGTGCACTTCTACCATTACGCCATCTGCTCCTGCTGCTATAGCTGCCACGCTCATAGGCGTTACCAATTCTCTTACACCTGTGCCTTGGCTTGGGTCGGCTATTATAGGCAAATGGCTAAGGCTTTTTACCAATGGAATAATGCTTAAATCTAAAGTATTGCGTGTGGCAGTTTCAAAAGTGCGTATGCCACGCTCGCAAAGTATTACTTTTTCATTTCCTCCGCTTAAAATATATTCTGCTGCCAATAGCCATTCTTCAAGGGTGCTGCTCATGCCTCTTTTTAGCAATACAGGTTTATCTATTTTGCTCAAAGCCCTAAGCAATTGGTAGTTTTGCATATTACGTGTGCCTACTTGTAGTATATCTGCATATTGGTACACCTCATCTACAAGGTTGGTTTCCATTACCTCTGTAACCACACCCATACCATATTTATCAGCAGCTTGGCGCATCATAATTAAGCCATCTTTTTTTAAACCTTGAAAAGAATAGGGCGAGGTACGAGGTTTATAAGCTCCACCACGCAAAAGTTTTATATTTTTTTTGCTTAAAAACTCACATATCGTAAATATTTGGTCTTCGTTTTCTACCGCACAAGGACCAGCAATAAGGGTAATATTATTGCCCCCTATTGTTGTGTTTTTTAATGAAATAACGGTATCTTCCTTTTTCCACTCGCGCGATACTAATTGGTAAGGTTTGCGTTTGTTTTCCATTTTTTAAAAATATACTTTCCGAATTAACAATATTAATAAATTAAAGTTCGCTATAAAATATTTTAAATTCAATGCCAGCATTGGCTATATTTTTGCGTGTATCTATCATTATTTGCGAGGGTGATACAGGATTATCGGTAGGAATTAAAACAAACAAACCTCTGTTGTTGTCAATATTACGCTGTTGTTTATCCATCAATATGCTTTGTATATGGCGGGTAATATTAAATTTATAATACTTTTCTGTGCTGTTATAAAATCCACCATAAAAAGGTTCTACCAAATCTAAAATACCATTGTTTAAATTATCGGTAGCACTGGGCTGCAATACCAATAAGCGGGCAGGCAAACCAAAAGGCGAAGCAAAAGAGCCAGCCACAGGACGAATGATAAGTTCTGCTTTAGAAATAGAAACAATTTTACCTGAATTTGTAATGCTAAATAAGTCTTTAATTTCTACTTTTAATTTAGCCCCTGCAAGCGATTGCGCATAGGCAGTATCAAAACTAAAATTGGCAATGCTTTTTTGTTTTGTTAGCTCAAACGATTGGTTTTTAACCTCAAATTGATTCAGCTTTCTTGTAGTATTTGAGCATACAAAATCGCTTTGCAAATTGCCATTGTAATAAATGCGTATTTTAGATAAACTGCTTCTAAAATTAAAAGCAGCAATTGCACCGCTACCCAATGTAGGCAAAGTATTAGGCACAATAGCTAAACCTTTAAAAAAAGAAATAAAATTGGCTTGGCTGCCTAAATCTGATGCGGAGGCATTGAATAATTTATTGGCAAAAGCTGCCGATAATTTTATGCGAATGGTAGGTGCTACCCTTGTATTTACGCCCAATTCATTAATTGTAATGCTATCGTTTGGCTTAAATTTTCCACTAAAAGAGCCTATTGGTGTAGCATTGTATAGGTACGAACTGTTTGAGTGTGTTTTGGTAAAATCCATTGCCTCATTTACCTCATGTACGTTAAAATCTATTGTAGAATTCAAATCGCCATAATATGCAGTTTTTGAAGTATAATTCATAAAAAGCACTACAGAATCTAATGTTTGTGTGCTTATTACTTTATCTAATTGGGGCAAATTATATTGCAAATAAGACAAGGTTCTATAATTACCAAATACAGTATGGCTTATAACTCCAACCAAATTGTGGCTTAAACTATCCGTTTTTAAAGAATCTTCTCTAACCGTTCGGGTAATTAAATTAAAATTGGCTTTAAATCCATTGCCTTCAAAACCAGAAGTGCCTTCGTTTGCCAAATAAACATTGTCTTTTTGCTTTTTACAAGCTGTAAAAAGCGAAAAGAATATCAATACATAAATAAAATAAATTGTTTTCACTACTCTGCGAAATACGGCATTATTTTGAAGATGCCATTAATTTTTCGTAGAAAGCCGAGTAAACTTCGCCTAAATTTTCGTTATCGTGTACCATATTAGGTTTTGTTTTTATAAGTTTTTCCATTTCTGCTTCTACCTTTACAGCACAGTTTACAACAGCATCAGAATGCTGTGCAGCCCCCATTTGTAAGCTTTGGTTTGTGCCATTGGCATAAGTTTCAAAATGTTTATCAGCTATTTCGTTTAAAGTAGCTTTTTTGGCAAAATCTTTACCTAAATTGTCTTTAAATTCATTGTCGAAAACTGAATATACAATTTTAGCATTTTTAAATACTGGCTCATCTTTGTATAAGGTTTTAAGATACACAGGAATTAAACTTGTCATCCAACCTTGGCAATGTATAATGTCGGGTGCCCAACCTAATTTTTTAACAGTTTCTAAAACACCTTTACAAAAGAAAATTACACGCTCATCGTTGTCTGCAAAAAATTTGTTGTTTTCGTCTGTATATATAAATTTACGGTGAAAATAATCTTCGTTATCTAAAAAATATACCTGCATTCTTGCTTCTTGAATAGAGGCTACTTTAATTAATAAAGGATTGTCTGTATCGTCAATAGAAATATTGATACCAGAAAGCCTAACAACTTCGTGCAATCTGTTTCTTCTTTCATTTATTACACCAAAACGAGGTACTAATACTCTAATTTCGTTGTCTTTTTCTTGAATGGCTTGCGGTAAAAAACGAGAAATTGTAGAAACAGGTGATTCATTAAGGAATGGTGTCATTTCTGATGATACGAATAGAATTCTTTTTTTGATATTTGCCATTGTATTTGTGTTTATTGTGGACTACAAAGATAATACTATTTTTTCGGAATTATTCTAATAAAACTTTATGTATTTAATTAATACTTGCATAAAGTATATAATTATCAAATAGTTACATGTTAATTTAATGCTAAAAAATACTTGTTACAACAAATGTTTTAAAGCTTCTCTTTTGCTCAATGGCTTTAAAGGAAAGGTATTTACAAAGTTTTTTACCCATACTTGGTTGTATTTTGCATATTGCCGCAATGCCCAGCCTATGGCTTTTTGATGGAAAAATTCTTTGGAATTAATATGTTCTAAGATACAAAATTTGAGTAATTCAGCATCTGTTTTTTGTTTATAAGTTAGTTGATGAATAATTGCAGCTCTGTTCAGCCACATATTGGGCGAGGTAGCCCATTGTATTACTTTTTGTTCTCTAATTTTCTCATTTTTTGCCAATAGTTTACCAATACAATTGCTACTTATAATATCTACCGTGTCCCACCAGCTTTTTGTTACCACCAAAGTTTCCATTAAATTTAATGTTTCTAAAGTCCATAGTTTTTTATACTTAATTAAAATATCTATGGCAGAATATTGGTATTCTCTTTCTTCTAAATCAAAAAGTTGAACTACAATTTTTTCTAAATCTTCTATTTTTTTTATTGGATATTGTTTTAGAACATAATTTTGCAATTCTCTTCTTTCAGGGCTTTTTAACCCTAAAAAAGGAAACAGATTTTTCATGTATTGGCTCATTTTTACTGCATTTTCAGTATTTTGATGAGCGGTAAAAGTTTTAATTATTTCTTGAACTAACATACCTATATAAAATAATTTAAAATAAATGCTTTGATAAGCTCATTTCGACAAGCTCAATGAGCGAAAAAATCAAAAAATCATACTTCGACAAGTTTAGTATCCAAAAATCAAAATTCAAAAATCCACAAATCAAAAATTCCTATATCCCTTGCCCAATAGCTACCGAATAGCCTGGCTTGCCATCGAATAAATACAAATTTTCGCTTTTAATAATATCTAAACCCAATGCATGTAGTGAGCCTATTAAACCGATTATTTGTGCAAAAACCACAGTATCGTTGCTAACAAATCTGCAACGCCAATGGTTGGTGCAATAGGTGCTTTTATTTCCACCTGGGTAAACAACAACGCCTCTGTTAGAAATTACTTTTAGTTTTAAATTTCTCAAATTGGCTTTTTCTACTATTTCGCCCAACACTTGTGGGTTTCTATCGCCTTCCTGCCATTGTAAGAAAATATCTATACCAATTAGTGTTTTTACAGATGGTATTTTTGGTGATGTTTTTATTACAATTGGTTTTGCATCATGGTTTAGTTTTACAGGTTTAAGTATTACAGGTATTTGCCCTAATCTTTCTATTAAAGCTTGTCCAAATGCTTTTGTACCTACTTTTTGTTTGCTTTTGCCTTCATCGTAAATATCGGCAGTGTGTATGCCGTCTTCAAGGGTTTTGTGTAAGGCATTTTGTATTTTTTCTGCTATGGCAGCTTTGCCTATTTGCACCAACATCATACAAGCACCATTTAGCAAACCACTTGGATTGGCTATATCCATACCAGCAATATCGGGTGCAGAACCATGTATAGCCTCGAACATGGCAAAATTTTCGCCAACATTGCTACTACCACCCAAGCCTACGCTACCTGCCACATCGGCAGCTATATCGGAAATAATATCGCCATAAAGATTTAGGGTTACAATTACATCAAACCTTTCGGGGTCGTTAGCCAAGCGGGCGGCACCTATATCAATAATGTAATGGTCGCTTTTAATATCAGGATATTCCAATGCTATTTTTTCAAATAATTTATGAAACATACCATCGGTTAGTTTCATAATATTGTCTTTACTCATACACGATACATGCTTTCGGTTATTGGCTTTGGCATACTCAAAGGCATAACGGATAATTTTTTCGCTTCCTTCTACAGAAAGCAGTTTAAGGCATTGTATTACCTCATCTGTTTGCTGATGCTCAATACCTGCATATAAATCTTCCTCATTTTCTCTAACAATTACCAAGTCCATTTTAGGAAAATTGGTTTCTACCACAGGCGAATAACTAACACATGGGCGGATATTGGCATATAAGCCCAATGTTTTGCGAATAGCTACGTTTAAGCTCGAAAAACCACCACCTTGTGGCGTTGTGATAGGGGCTTTTAAAAATATTTTGTTGCGCTCTAAGGTATCCCAATCGCTTTCGGAAATGCCTGTTTTACTACCAGAGAGATATACTTTTTCGCCTATTTTTATTTCATCGTATTCTAAATTTGCACCAGCTGCATTTAAAATATCAAGCGTTGCTTGCATTATTTCTGGTCCTATGCCATCGCCATAGGCTATTGTAATTCTATTGGTTTCCATTTTTTTAAAGTGGTGCAAAAATATTCATTTTTTTTGAACTTAATGGTTAAATTTATAAGTATAAAAATTAATTATAAAGATATTCTAATTACATGCTTTTTATTTGGGTGCAAGTGCCTAATTTTGCCCTACAAAAATTAATAAAAAACAATAAATATTATGCCATTTACATTGCCAACCCTACCCTACGCTTACAATGCTATAGAGCCAAACATAGATGCCAAAACAATGGAAATACACCATAGCAAACACCACAATGCCTATGTTACCAACCTAAACAATGCTGCAGCAGGCACAGAAATGGAGACTATGGCTATTGAAGATATTTGCAAAAACATAAGCAAATACCCTGTAGCTGTGCGCAACAATGGTGGCGGACATTTTAACCACTCGCTTTTTTGGGAAACCATACAAGCCCCCAATGCAGCAAATGCCCCAAGCGGTGCTTTGGCTACTGCTATACAAAACGATTTGGGCGGATTAGAAAAATTTAAAGAAGAATTTACCAAAGCAGCTACCACACGTTTTGGCAGCGGCTGGGCTTGGCTTTTTGTAAACAATGGCAAACTTTGTATATGTAGCACCGCCAACCAAGACAACCCACTAATGGATATTGAAGGTGTAAAATGTGGCACACCAATATTGGGTTTAGATGTATGGGAACATGCCTATTACCTAAACTACCAAAACCGCAGACCCGATTACATCAATGCCTTTTACGAAATTATAAATTGGGAAGTGGTGGGTGCGAAGTTTGAGGGGGCTTTGTAATTAACGTCACTTCGAGTAATCCCGCAGGTGCGGGATATCGAGAAGTGGTACGGCTTTAGCCTTTTTGCTGGCTGGAGGCAGCCGCACAGGGCTATGCTACACTCCAACCAGAGGATAACAATACCAATAAAAGTTTAATAAAATCTGCAAAACTTACAAGTATGACGTTACAAACTTTAGATTATAATTATGCTGATAGTACTAAATATGCTAATTTTAAAGATTTAACAGATATGTATTTAGATATTATTAAACCTGGTATTGGGCAAGAGAATGTAGCTTTTAAACTAAATATACCCGATAAAAGAATAAAAATATTGAACATGGATATGACTAATGTAGAATTGAAAGAATATTTAAAACAAGAAACATTTCAATTTGTTGCCAAATTTCGCAAGCGCAGAGCCCGACCTCATAAAATGGAATATTTTATAAAGCTTAATTTTAGAATTGTAGCCGACCCATTGTAGATTTATCATATTATTGTTATTACTTTTGCAAGCAACAATAAAAATATGAAAGACGTATTAATTATAATGGGTTCGGATAGCGATTTACCAGTAATGAAAGAAGCTGCCCAAGTGCTCGATGAAATGGGAATTTCTTATCATTTAACCATTGTAAGCGCACATCGCACACCGCAACGCTTGTTTGATGAGGCTAAAGCTGCTAAAAGCAACGGCTACAAATGTATTATAGCTGGTGCGGGTGGTGCTGCACATTTACCTGGCATGGCTGCAAGTATTTCACCTTTGCCTGTTATTGGTGTGCCTGTAAAATCATCTAATCTTTCTGGTGTAGATTCCTTGTATAGTATTGTACAAATGCCTCCAGGTATTCCTGTGGCTACTATGGCTATAAATGGGGCTAAAAATGCAGGTTTGTTTGCTGCTAAAATTATTGCCAATGCCAAGCCAGAACTTTGGCAGGTAATAGAAAATTATATGCAAAATTTAGAACAACAAGTGTTAGATAAAGCTGAAAAATTAGAAAACTTGGGTTATACAGCTTATATAGAAAGCAAATGATATTAGAAGTTGAAAATACCTTAATTTCTACCGAAATTTTTTCAACCAATTTTGTTTGCCATTTGGAAAAATGCAAAGGCGCTTGTTGTATTGAGGGTGATAGAGGTGCGCCATTGGAAAAAACCGAAATAGCATTTATTCACAAAAACATTGAAGCCATAAAGCCTTTTATGAGTGAGCAAGGAAGACAATTACTTGAAACCGAAGGCTACCATGAAGGCGAAGAAATAAACGATTATGCCACTACATGCCTGCCCACAGGCGAATGCGTATTTGTTTACAATGAAAATGGCACGTTGGGTTGCGCTATGGAAAAAGCCTACAAAGCAGGAGTTTCAGATTTTTACAAACCCATTAGCTGCCATTTGTATCCTATAAGATTAGGCACAATAGGCAGCTTTGAAAGCGTAAATTACCATGAATGGGATATTTGCAAAGCTGCATGCAGTTTGGGCAATCAATTGAATGTATCAGTTTTTAGTTTTTTAAAAGAGCCATTAATTAGAAAATTTGGAGAAGAATGGTATAAAGAAGTAGAGGAGGTTTATAATGAGTTTGTAAAAGCAGAGTAATTAAGTTAGCAAAGAGGTTAGTTGGCAAATTTTGAGGTTGGCATTTGGTAAAATATTAATTAGCAGTAGAAAAGCAAAGCTGCGTAGCAGCGAAACATAATAAGCATTATGCGTAAGCTTAATGAAAAAAAAAATTTAAATCGAAGCCAAAAGTCCCTTCGGTTGCTGAGCTTGTCGAAGCAATAGAAGGGATTTAGGGATAGGATAATGACAAAAGCAGAATTAGCTGAAAAAATAAGCAAAAAATTACCCGAAGGAACGGCACTTTATGCTGTTGAACTGATGGTGCAATATAAAATTCAGTTGAAATTGAGTAAACCTCGCAGCAGTAAATTTGGCGATTATAGAGCACCACACAGGCAAGATAATTTTCATAGAATATCAATCAATACCGATTTGAATCCATATTCATTTCTTACCACATTTTTGCACGAAGTGGCACATTTAGTGGCATTTGAAAAATTTAGAAACCGCATAGAACCTCATGGTAAAGAATGGAAAGAAGAGTTTAAATTATTACTTGCACCCATTGTTCATGAACATAATTTACCAAATGATATACAACAAGCCCTAAAGCAATACATGAACGATCCTGCTGCTAGCAGTTGTAGTGATGCAGAATTGATGAAAGTATTGGCAAAGTATGATAAAGATTCAAAACCTCTGCTTGAACAAATTCCTATTGGCTCTTTATTTAAATTAGATACAGGCAGAACATTTAAAAAAGGCAAAAAATTACGCAGTTGGTATCAGTGTTTTGAGCAGCCAAGCAATAAGGAATACCGTATAAGCGGTATTAGCAAAGTGGAGATTATTGAGAGTTAAAAAAATAAATTTAATGATACAAAAATTTCAAAGTAATTACTCTATTAAAAAGTATCAAAAAGTGCATTACCTTGCTTTGCTTAAACCATTTACTAAATCTAACCCTTTTGAATTTAATAGTAATTCAACAATATCTTTTAAGATTTTATTGTCTTTATAAGTCAGGGAATTTAAAGTTTTATTTGATTCAAGGTCGTTACCCAGCATTTTAAGGCATATAGCATAATTTTGGTGTAAAATATTCATTTTGCAATTATTGCCTACAGAGTTAATTATTTCTTTTTTGTATAAAGATTTTGCATCTTCTAACTTAATTTTAGAAAAACTTGAGTCTTCTGTTGTTAAAAATAAAATTCCCAACATAAGTTTTATATCTGGATTCATCGGTTTTTCAAGTTCAAGTTTTCTTAATATTGAAATTGAATTGATTCTTTTTCCCAAAATTAAATCTATTGTAAGTTTGTTGAATTGAGCTGGGTAATAATTTGGTTGAATTAATAATGAACTATCTAAAAGCGAAGATATTTTATATATTGTTGTATCAGATTCAATATTATTTAGTAAATTTATTGCACTGTCATTTAATTTTACAGCAAAATTACTATACTCTTTAGTATTCAAATTACAATCTTGTTCATTACTTATTAGAAAAAAAATACCAAAAACAATTCCTATTGGGTTCATTTTTTAAATTTAGTTTACTTGTATTAAAATTTTAAAACTTTTTTTCTCGAATTAACAAAAACCTATTTCCCCAAAGCTGCTCTATACATCCATACCAACTTTTCTTGCTCACGAATGTAATCGCTCATCATAGCATTTGTACCTTCATCATTGGCTTTATCGCTAATCTTTAATATTTCTCTTTCTACTGCTATTAAAATGCCAAAACTTTCCAAAATATTTTGAATGGCTTTTTTACCTTCGCTAATATTTGTTGCAGCTTTAATTTCTGCTATTTTCAAATAATCTTTATAAGCATGCAAAGGTACTTCGCCAAGAGTTAAAATACGTTCGGCTATTTCATCTACTTTAAGCAATGCATCGTTATAAAGCTCTTCAAATTTTACATGCAATTCAAAAAATTTATCGCCACTTATATTCCAATGAAAACCACGGGTATTGATATAAAACAACTGATAATTTGCCAGTAATACATTCAGTTTTTCGGCTATTTGTTTGCAGGCTACGGTTTCTAATCCAATGGTGTTTAATTGTTTCATAGCTGCAAATTTACTCAATCTTAAGTTTAAAATAGATATTTATAAATACATATTTCGTTCAATGCCTCATTTTTAACGAAAAGCCATTTTAGGGTTTAACATTAAAAGCCTATTTTCGCACCTTATTTTTAAATAATAGATGACTACAATCATAATGATAGGCCAATTTGTATTAGCATTGGCAATATTGGTAACCCTGCACGAATTAGGACACTACACCGCTGCCAGAATATTTGGCATTAAGGTAGAAAAATTTTATTTATTTTTTGATGCTTGGGGTTTTAAATTGTTTAAATTTAAAAAAGGCGATACCGAATATGGTATTGGCTGGCTTCCATTGGGCGGCTATGTAAAAATAGCAGGTATGATAGACGAAAGTATGGATACCGAGCAAATGAAAAAACCTGCCGAGCCTTGGGAGTTCAGAAGCAAGCCAGCTTGGCAACGCCTTATTGTTATGCTTGGCGGTATTATTGTAAATGTTATTTTAGGTTTAATAATTTACATTGGCTGCATGTGGTATTATGGCGAAACAAAAATGCCAGTAGATAAACTAAAATACGGTATTTATGCTGAAAATGGCGCAAAAGGTATAGGCTTAAAAACAGGAGATAAAATTACAGGCATAAATGGTAAAAATATTCAGTATTTTGAAGATACACGCAATATGAGTATTTTTTTAAAAGATAATAATTATTACAATGTAGATAGAAATGGCGAAAAACTTGAAGTGCCTTTGCCTAAAGATATAATCAATAGATTATCGGATAAAAAAATGGGCTTTTTTGACGAAGCTTTAATAAGTGTTGTAGATACAGTTTTACCAAATTCTATAGCAATGAAAGGCGGTTTAAAAGTGGGCGACCAAATTATAGCACTGAATGATACACCAGTATTATACCATCAAGATTTAATGATGCGTACTATACATTATGCCAATAAAAAAGTGGAAGTAAAAGTATTAAGAAATACCAATGATACCCAAACACTTACTTTTACTTTAGATAAAGAAGCAAAATTTGGATTTGGTGCGGCAGATATTTACGAAAAAGACAGAGTGCGTTTAAACTATGGCTTTGGAGAATCTATAGCTTTAGGAACACATAAATCTGTAGAGGCAATTAAGAATAATTATTACAGTATTAAAGGCTTAATATCTGGCAAAATAAAAGCTACCAATATGAGTGGCACATTGCGTATTGCTACATTTTATGGTGGCGAGTGGCATTGGCGAAGGTTTTGGATGCTTACAGGTATTTTATCTTTAGGCTTAGCCTTTATGAACCTATTGCCCATACCTGCTTTAGATGGCGGACACGTTTTATTTTTATTGGTAGAAATGATTATCAGACGTCCATTAAGTGATAAGTTTATGCAGGCTATGCAAGTGGTAGGTTTTGTAATTGTGCTATCGCTTATTGTATTTACGTTTGGTAACGATATTTACAATTTATTTATTAAAAAATAATGGCGGCTTTGCATTGGCCCAATACAGCCAATTATTTTGTTTTTTACGAATTCCCTATCAGTTTTAATCTCAATGCAGATGAATTAAAAGCGAAGTTTTATAATTACGCTAAGCAATACCATCCCGATTTTTTTACATTAGATACCCAAGCCCAAAGCAAAGCATTAGAAATATCGGCATATAATAACAAAGCCTTTAAAGTATTGAATAATTCGATAAAAAGAATGCAATATATTTTAGAATTAAAGCAAATTGCTATTTCAGAAAACGCTGGCTTGCCCCAAGCATTCTTAATGGAAATGATGGCATTGAATGAAGAGATAGATGCATTGGAATTTGAAGAAAATAAAAAGGAATTAGCACTTTCTTTACAACATAAAATTAAAAAAATGCAAAATGAAATACAAGTGCAACTGCCTATTTTAGCCAATACAGAGCAATGGGAAAAAGCCAAAGAATCTGTTTTACAATGGCGCTACTTGGAGCGTTTACAAGAACGAGTTTTGTAAAATACGTACATTGAGCTTGTCGAAATGAACTTATTTATTGCAGCACTTCGACAAGCTCAGTAACCGAGTATAGATAAACTCAATACATTAAAGCATCGCCCTTTAGCCAAAAGTAAAAACATACAATGGAACACAAAATAAAAACACCCATAATTACAAAGTATGTCTTGCGTTTTTCAACTGTTTTTTCTAAAAGCAATGTATAAGGAAATAGCACAGAGATATATCTTGCTATACTTATTGCCGAGCCTGCAATAAGCGGCATCAATACATTTAGCCATACCAATACATTAAAACTTGTGCGCCATTTTTTATAAGCCCACACAGCAATAAAAATAAATACAATTGCATAAACCGACATAAACTGATATTGCCAATAGCCCTCTTTAAATAAAGCTTTATAGGGCATACCACTTTGTTTGCCCCAGCCTTTTTGTGCTTCAGAAAATGCAAACCAATTGCCACAGGTTAGGTATTGGTAATACATCCAAGCTATAAAAGCCACAGGCATAGCCAATAAGCAATAGGTTTTTGCTTGTTTTAAAGAGTTTAAAATATTCGTTAAATTTATCTTTCCATTTTGTTCTAATAAATACAAATACAAGGGCAAAGCCATAAAAATACCATTGGGGCGAGTTAACGTTAATAGTATGGCAGCTATGCCAAACGCCCAATAGTTTTTTTTATGTATATAATAAAAACAAGCCACAAGAAAGGTAAAAAACAGACTTTCGGTGTATATAAAATAAATATGCAAACAGAAAGGAAATACTAAAAATAAAACCACCAAACGAAAAGCTGAATTTGTTTGTATATTAAGTACAATTAAAAACCGATAAAAATAATTGACCAATAAAAATAAACTGACAATATTGATAACAAATGCTGCCATATAAAACGATAAGCCTGTAGCTTTTGTAAGCCATAAAATACCAATGGGCAAAAGTGGAAAAAAAGCAAAATGTTGGCCTCTCAATGTCCAGCCGTTTCTAATGCTTTCGGGTATATCTTTATAACCATGCTGAGCTATATCTTTATACCAACCCGAATCTGAATGAAAATATATTTTAAATAAATCTGTAAATTCAAAATTAGGGAAGGGTTTAATTTGCCAAAATGATTGCTCATTCAAAGTATTTACAAGTACTAAAGCTATAATTGGCATTAGCAATTTAATGGTTAAAGCTATAAAAAATAATTTTAATATTGGTTGCTTATAAATATTACTACCTTTCATTTTTGAGAAGGCAAACATAAAGTATTTTTTATAAATGATTTAAAACAAAAACGCCCTTTTCTGAAACTTCGGAAGCACAAAATTCTGCATACAACCCTGCTTGGCTTGTGTTTTTTTTTGAAGAAAAGGGAGGTTAAACCCAAATTAATCAATAGGAAATTTGAAAAATTGAACTATTTGATTTAGTTGGGATTAACCCCGATTTAAAAATTGCAATTATGTTTTGTAAAAACATGATTTACAATTTGTTATTCGATTCAGCAATTCTATTGCTGAATTTGGGTTAATTATTATAAGCATATTAAATACGCCTTGTTTGGCAACTATTTGAATAATTTAATTGCCTACGGTATATCTTCTAAATTCAATTTATTTAATAACCCCCAAAGCCTTACCCACCTTGGTAAATGCTGCTATGGCTTTATCCAAATGGTGTTGCTCGTGTGCGGCAGAAAGTTGTACCCTTATCCTTGCTTGGTCTTTTGCTACAACGGGGTAAAAGAAACCAATCACATAAATACCTTCTTCTAAAAGCATATCAGCCATTGTTTGGCTTAATTTGGCATCGTAAAGCATAATAGGCACAATGGCACTATCGCCATCTTTAAAATCGAAACCTGCATTTCTAACACCTTCTTTAAAGTATTTTACATTCCATTCCAATTTATCTCTCAAAGCTGTGCTTTCACTTAAAATATTAAATACCTCTAAACTGGCTGCTACTATGGCAGGTGCCAAAGAGTTAGAAAACAAATAAGGGCGAGAGCGTTGGCGCAGTAAGTCTATAATTTCTTTTTTGCCAGTTGTATAACCTCCCATTGCTCCACCAAGCGCCTTGCCCAAAGTGCCTGTTAAAATATCTATTTGTCCGTGTACACCGCATAGCTCGGGTGTGCCTTTGCCTGTTTTACCTATAAAACCGGCAGCATGGCATTCATCTACCATAACCAAAGCATCGTATTGGGTAGCCAAAGCATTTATTTTATCCAATTGCGCTACATAGCCATCCATACTAAATACACCATCGGTTACGATTATTTTATGCCTATGCCCTGCATTGTTGGCAGCTATTAGTTGTTGCTCCAAATCTGCCATATCGTTGTTATTGTATCTATAGCGAGCAGCTTTGCAAAGTCTTACGCCATCTATAATTGAAGCGTGATTCAAGGAATCTGAAATAATAGCATCTTGCTCGCCAAATAGCGGCTCGAATACACCGCCATTGGCATCAAAAGCAGCGGCATATAAAATGGTATCTTCTGTACCGTAAAATTCGGCTATTTTGGCTTCTAATTCTTTGTGAATATCCTGCGTTCCGCATATAAAACGTACGCTACTCATTCCAAAACCATGTGTATCTAATGACTTTTTGGCAGCCTCTATAACCCTTGGATGGCTGCTTAAACCCAAATAGTTATTTGCACAAAAATTAATTACCTCGCTACCATCTTGTAGTTTAATGTCTGCGCCTTGTGGCGAGGTAATAATGCGTTCTTTTTTGTATAAGCCTGCTTGATGAATGTCTGTAATTTCTCGTTGTAAATGTTGTTGTAATTTGCCGTACATAGTTGTTTGGAATATTTTTTGCAAAAATAAGAGAGTATATTGATAAATTTCATCTAAAATTACTGAACAATTTAATTAGATTTGTCGTTTACTATAAATACAAAATTTTTTACACCAATATTTAACCACCATTCAATGGACGAAAAAGAAAAAAACAAAAAGGAAGAAAAACCTTTTGGCGAAAGAAAAAACAATACACCTAAATTTAACATTTATTGGCTATGGGGCGCATTGCTGCTTGTGGCAATAGCCTACGTTGTAATATCGCCACCAGCTGGCAAAGAAACCAATTGGAACGAGGTTAGAAATTTGATATTGAACAATGATGTAGATAAAATAGAAATTAAAGAAGATAGATATTATAAAGTATCGCTAACAGAAGAAGCATTAAAAAGAGATACATTTAAAAATTTATTTAAACCGCAAGGTATAATGGGTGAAACCTCTAAGTACTTTTATTTTGAAATGAATAGAGATGCCTTTAATAAAAATATGGAGGTGTTGAAAGCAGAACACAAACAAGCTGAAAAAGTAGATGTAACAGATAATTACGATAATGGAAGCTCAAGCCAAATAATTTCATGGATAATTATGATTGTTATTTTCTTAATTATTTGGAATGTTATGATGCGCAGAATGGGCGGTGGAGCTGGTGGTGGCGGTGGTCCAGGGCAAATATTTAATATTGGCAGAAGCAAAGCCACTTTGTTTGATAAAAATACCAAAGTAAATATTACCTTTAAAGATGTGGCTGGGCTCGATGAAGCCAAAGTAGAGGTAATGGAAATTGTAGATTTTCTAAAAAACCCTAAAAAATACACCAAATTGGGCGGAAAAATTCCAAAAGGTGCTTTATTGATAGGTTCGCCAGGTACAGGTAAAACCTTATTGGCAAAAGCCGTAGCAGGCGAGGCAAACGTGCCTTTCTTTTCGCTTTCAGGTTCAGATTTTGTAGAAATGTTTGTAGGTGTGGGCGCAAGCAGAGTGCGAGATTTATTTCGCCAAGCAAAAGAAAAAGCACCTTGTATTATTTTTATTGATGAGATAGATGCCATAGGCAGAGCAAGGGGTAAAAACCTAATGAGCGGTAGCAACGATGAAAGAGAAAATACCTTGAACCAATTGCTTACAGAAATGGATGGCTTTGGCACAGATAGTGGCGTAATTATTTTGGCTGCTACCAATCGCCCAGATATTTTAGATTCAGCATTATTGCGCCCAGGTAGATTTGATAGACAAATATCTATAGATAAACCAGACTTGGTGGGTAGAGAGCAAATATTTAAGGTACATTTAGGTGGCAAACAATTAGCACCAGATATAGATGCTAAAAAATTGAGTGCCCAAACGCCTGGTTTTGCAGGTGCAGAAATAGCAAATGTATGCAACGAGGCTGCTTTAATAGCTGCCCGAAAAAATAAGGAAAGCATTGATATGAAAGATTTTGAAGCGGCTATAGATAGAGTAATAGGTGGCTTAGAAAAGAAAAATAAAATTATATCGCCCGAAGAAAAAAATATTGTGGCATACCATGAAGCAGGACACGCTGTAGCTGGTTGGTTTTTGCAATTTGCCGACCCATTGGTAAAAGTTTCTATTGTGCCTCGTGGGGTTGCAGCTTTAGGCTATGCCCAATATTTACCCAAAGAGCAATACATTTATAGAACAGAGCAACTAATTGATGAAATGTGTATGACCCTTGGCGGCAGAGCAGCCGAGGAAATTACCTATGGCAAAATAAGCACTGGTGCACAAAATGATTTAGAACGTGTAACAAAAATGGCTTATGCCATGGTAACATTGTATGGCATGAACGATAAAGTGGGTCATATTAGTTTTAACGACCAAAATGGCGAATTTGCATACAGCAAACCTTATAGCGAAAAAACAGGCGAAATGATAGACGAAGAAGTGCGTAAAATAATAGAAAGTGCCTATATTCGTACAAAAAATTTATTGGTAAGTAAAAAAGCAGAATTGGAGAAAATAGCCCAAGAGTTATTAAAAAAAGAACTTTTATTTCAATACGATTTAGAGGCATTAATTGGCAAACGTCCTTTTGAGCATAAAACCAATTATGAAAACTATATGGAAACAGAAGCTAAAGTAGAAGAAACAGTTCTAACTGAACCAATTACTGAAGCTATTGAAAATTCAAGCCAAAATATAGAAGCTACTAAAGACGACCAAGCAGTTTAAAAACTCTATTTTTATGAAAACGCTTTTTAGTTTTCTGTTTTTTATTCAATTTAATTGCGCTTTTGCAAGCGATACCCTATGCCAAGGCAAATACGATAAAGATAGCTTAAAAAATGGTGTTTGGAAATGCACTGTGTTAAATAAAATAGTAAAAACTATGCGCTATAAAAATGGTGTTTTGCAAAATTGGATATTATACAATGCCAAAGGCGAAATTATAGAAACAAGAAATAATAAAGGCAAAATTAGAAGGTATAAGCCTTGTGGGTGTTAATAAATTTAATAGATGATACAATAATTTGTGCTATATCTTCGTTTTTTTATTAAAAATGAAGCGTTTTTTAAACCTAATATTCATACTTTTTAATCTATTTATTTGGCAAGTTTCTATTGCTCAAAATACAACAGTAGCGCAGTATATAGATACATTTAGAAACATTGCCATGCGAGAAATGTTGGAATTTAAAATTCCTGCAAGTATTACTTTAGCACAAGGCTTATTGGAAAGTGGCAGCGGCAATAGCCGATTGGCAAAGCAAGGAAACAACCATTTTGGCATAAAGTGTAAAAAAGATTGGACAGGTTGCAGTATTTTAGAAGATGATGACGAGCTTCAAGAATGTTTTAGATGCTACACCAGTGCAGAAGAATCTTACAAAGACCATTCTAAGTTTTTAAAAGAAAACAAACGCTACGCAGCATTATTTTTATTAGATATAAGCGATTACAAAGGCTGGGCAAAAGGCTTATTGGTTGCTGGCTATGCTACCAACCAAAAATATACCGATTTGCTTATTGGTTGTATAGAGCGCAATAAATTGGCTAAGTATGATACCATGATAATAAATGGCTACAATCCTTATGGCACTTATATAGAAGCAAATATTGAAATTATAAACCCTAAAAAAATTCCTACAACCATAGTTCAACCCAATCAAACAGTAGAAAAAATTGCTGAACAAATTGGCAAATCAGAAAAAAAAATAGAAAAATACAATGATTTGGCTTACCACCAAATAAAACCAGGCGATGTATTGTACCTAAAGCCCAAAAAACGAAAAGCCAGTATAGCCCAGCATACTGTAAACGAAGGAGAAACTATGTGGCTAATTTCTCAAAAATATGCCATTAAATTAAGCTCACTTTATACCAAAAATTTAATGGAAAAAGGCACAGAAGCCAAAGTAGGCAGTATGCTCAATTTGCAAAAAAAAGCTACAAATATGCCCGATACTGGTAGATTGAAACCGCAATTGGATACAAATTACACAAGAAATACAAACGTACCCAATTTGCAAATACACATTGTAAGCGTAGGCGAAACCTTGTATAGCATAGCTTTAAAATACAATATGAGTATAGATAATCTTAAAAGCATAAACCATTTGCAAAACAACAATGTATATGAAGGGCAAAAACTAAATATAAAAAAAATACCGCAAGTAAAAACCAATACCAATAAAACCCATACTGTAAAAAGAGGAGAAACATTGTTTGGTATTGCTAAATTATATGGAATATCTCCCACAGATATTAAAAAATGGAATAAATTAAATACAGATAATTTGCAAATAGGACAAGTATTATTATTGCAAAAACAATAGTATATAGGCTCATATTATTGGGTTTTGTCATAATTGTGTAGTTTTATTGTCAAGTAATTATCATATTAACTAAAACGTATTGCATACTTATTTTGTAACTGTAAATTTGAACTATAGTTTTAAAAACATGCAAAATATTCACAATTTAAATCCAAACCAAAAAAGTCAAAATGTTAAACCATTTAAAACTTTTTTAACAAAAAGCACCTTATCAATTTATGGTGTAGTTCATCTTCTTTTATTCTCTATTTCAAGTGTAATTGTAAAAATTAAGTCATTTTTTGCAATACTTGTGTATTATTTTGGTAAAAAATCAAGCAAATATTTTTTTTATCAAAATTTAGTTCTATAATTGAACCCTAAATATTAAATAAAGTTTATATTATGAAAAAATTAATTACTAATTTCAAAACATTAACGATAAAATCGTTATTTGTTTTATTCCTCTCTCTTATGGGTGTAGGAAACCTATCCGCACAGTCTCCCTGGTGCAATGCTTACAATAGCTATCAATATAGTTATTCATCAACTGCTTATATTCAAAACCCAGAGCAAATTAGAATATCTGCTGGTTCTACAGTATTATTCAATATGCCAGCGCCAGGATGGAGAGCAACTGGTACTTGTGGGTCAGAGTATCGTTTAGCCAATGGCACTAATAGGTCGTTTGATTTAACAGCTGGCAATAGCTATACTATTGAAAGTAGCTCATCTACAACTTATGGTTACAATGCCAAATGGGGTGCTTATATAGATTTGAATGCAGATTTTGATTTTAATGATGCAGGAGAATACTTAGGTACATGGAATACTACATCTGGTTCTGGTGGAACGCCAGGAAGTTTAACAGCATTTAGCTTTAATCTACCTTGTAATATTAGTCCATCGGCTACCAGATTAAGAGTAGTAAACGATTACCAATATGGTGGAACTATAGGAAATGGTGCTGGTTGTTTTGAATGTACTACATACAGATTGTATTATGGTGCAACTACAGATTTTAGCATTAATTTGGTATTACCAACTTCATTTTCTGCCAGTTTTGTTTCTCCTTCTACTGCATTTATCAAAACAGTAGTTAAATTTATCAATAATAATCCTAAAGGTTATACAGAGCATGCTTGGGATGCAAATAATGATGGTTCTTACGAGCAAAGGTCTGTAACTCCAGACTTTAACTTCACTTGGAATACAACAGGAACAAAATGTGTTAAATTAAGAAGCACAAATTGTTTGGGAAGAGATAGCGTAGTACAATGCTTAAGCGTTGTAGCTCCTACAGCAATTCCTGTTGGCGATTTTATTGCCGATAAAACAAATGCAGAACAATATGATATTCTTTCTTTTTTCGATTTATCTACTAATGGTCCTTGGAAATGGAAATGGAATGTTTACGATTCAGTAACTTACCTAAACGATCCTTTCAATGGTCCAGTTGCAGATTTAATGAGTGGTGCAGTTCTATCAGACCCTAATGGCAACGGTAGAGATGAGTTTTCTCAAAATCCACAATTTGAATTTGATTTACCAGGATGCTACACTGTAGAGCTGATAGCTACTAATGATGTAGGACCTTCTCAAACAAAAAGAAAAGTTTGTTATATTACAGTAACTCAGCCAACAAGATATATTTTAGGTTTTGGTACTTATGGTCCAAATGCTGATAACATTGTAGGAAGCTCAAGTGGTACTATTTTTGATAATGGTGGTCCAAATTTAAACTATGGTAATAACCAAGGTTTTGGAACACGCTCATTTTTACAAATTACACCTTGTAATGCAACAAAAATTAATTTAACATTAACGCAACTTAAATTTAAAGATGCAGATGATAAATTAAGAATATGGGATGGCAAAAGCCCATCTGGAACGCTATTAGCTACTTACAGCAATACCTCAACACCAATTAAAAAATTAACGGCTACAAGCGGTAGTATGTATATTTTATTTGAATCAAGTGCTGCTGGTGTAGATTCTGGTTTTGCTGGATTTTACAATTCTGAATTAGGACCTCCAATTCCTCCAACACCAAACTTTTCTGCTTCTACAACACCTGGATACGATTATACACCAATAAAATTCACAAATACAACATCAAATATAGCTGGTGTACCTACTTGGGAGTGGACAGTAGATGGTTCTCCGGTACTTAATGGTAACAAAAAAGATTTCCAAACTACTTTTTACAATAGCGGTACTTATGAAGTTTGTTTAGAAGTTAAATCATGTGTTGGCAATAAAAAATATTGCGATTCTATTGATATAGTAACTGCTGGTTCAGTAGGTAAAGTAGATTTTATGGCTTCTAATAGAAGACCAACTGTAGGTGTTAATACAACCGTACTTACACCAATGGTAGAAAATGCTAACAGATTTACTTGGAATATTTTCCCAACTACTTATACATTAATGAATCCTCCTTCAAGCCCTTCTGTAGTAGGCTCTGGTTTTGTTACTTACAATGCTACTCCTGGCGATAGTTTCCCTACACCAATTATTAAATTTACTGGTTCAGGTTGTTATACTATTACATTAAAAGCTTGGAATAGTGTTAACCCATCAAGTACAACCAAAACTGTGGTAAAAAATAAATATATCTGCGCTTTGGCTTATTGTAACCCATCTTCTTATTTGTTGAGTGGAGACGTAGGTATCAATAGAGTAAGAGTATTAGATGGCACAACAGAATTATTAAATAATTATACTACCTCTGGTGATGCAGCTTACACAGACTACGCTGCTGATAAACAAGCAACATTAACTTTTGGTAAAACATATGATTTTGAAATAAGCAGAAATACAACTGTTGACCCAGCTAACAGAGCAATTTATATTGACTGGAACGTAGATGGTGATTTTAATGATGCTGGTGAATTAGCCGCAACTGAATCGAGTGCTAATACTGCAACTTGGACAACAAGCATTGCTGTTCCAAGTATTGCCAACTCTTTTGAAGGTACAGCAAGAATGCGTGTTGTAACAAACTATAATAACAATGCCATTACACCATGCGGACCTATAACTGCTGGCGAATACGAAGATTACGCATTAAAATTAGCTAACGATAACTTACCACCAATTATTACTTTAAATGGAGCAGATACTGTTAGAATCGAAAAATGTGCTCCTTATACTGATGATGGCGCTGTAGCTATGGATGCTTCTGAAGGCGATATTAGCCCAAGAATGGAAATTATTTCAGATTTAGATAGCTGTACTGCAGGTATTTATACTGTAGAGTATAATGTAACAGATGCATCAGGAAACAATGCTTTACCTGTTAGAAGAACTATTATTGTTGTACTTGATAAAACCCCTCCGGTATTGGTATTAAGCCCATCTGCTCCAGGTTGTATAGAAGCTACAAGAAATACGCCAGCTTATGTAGAGCCAGGTTATGATGCTTGGAATACAAATCCATACTTAAATCTTAAAACCTCTGTAATAACCAGTGGTAGCGTAGATACAAAAATGCCTGGTACTTATACTATAACTTACAGCGTTAAAGATATAGCTGGCAATGAAACTGTTCAAACAAGAACTGTTTGTGTAGCTGATACTAAAGCTCCAAGAATTATTAAAAATGGTACAGAAAATGTTCAAATTAATTCTGTTTGGATAGACCAAACTACATCTGTAGACTCTTTAGACAATACACCAACTTTAACCAGAACTTGGGATAATACAAATGGTGCATTAAATACATTGGTAAGAGCTACTTACACTGCTACTTATACTGCAGAAGATGATTATAACAATGTAAGTTCACCAGTTGTAAGAGCTTATAGAGTTGATGACTTTATTCCTCCGGTAATTAGCTTGAATACATTTGATATTGTTTACCACGAAGTAAGAACACCATATATATCTACACCTGCTACTGTATCTGATAATTATTACGACAATACACAAGTAAGTTTAACATTGTTAAACCCAGGTATGGTTAATGACAATACAATTGGTTCTTACTCTGAAGATTTCCAAGCAATTGATGCATCAGGAAATATTACTAATAAAACAAGAACTGTAATTGTTAGAGACACTAAAGCACCAAGTATTTGGGGTGAAAGTATTAAAGGTTGTGTTGGCGAAAAAATATGGCCAATGTGGGGTATAAATACTCAAGATAACTACTATGGTCCTACAGTATTGAAACCATTAATTGAAATTATCAGACAAAATGTAGATGAAACCAATGAAGGTATATATACTATTACTTATAGAGTAACCGACCCAAGTGGCAACACTTCTGATGAGTTTACAAGATTAGTACAATATACTTACTGGCCAAAATGTACTAACAGCACTGTAGGTTTAGATGAAACTAAATTAAACGAAACTGTTAACGTATATCCTAACCCAACTTCGGGTATTGTAACTATTGATTTGAACGGTAAATTAGCTGCTAAAACCAATGTAGAAGTATACAATGCTATGGGTCAATTGGTATTAAACCAAAACTTTACTGATGTTGCAGGTTCTTATACTGTTGATTTAAGTAATAATGCTACAGGCGTATATACTGTTAAGCTTATAGCTGATGGAGTTACAGTAACAAAACGTGTAGTTATTACTAAATAATAAGATTTAATATTTTAAACTAAAAGGGTGGAAGTTTTTAAAACTTCCACCCTTTTTTTTACCTAATAGTTTTAACCCAAATTCAGCAATAGAATTGCTGAATCGAATAACAAATTGCAAATCATGTTTTTACAAAACATAATTGCAATTTTTAAATCGGGGTTAATCCCAATTAAACCCAAATTCAGCAATAGAATTGCTGAATCGAATAACAAATTGTAAATCATGTTTTTACAAAACATAATTACAATTTTTAAATCGGGGTTAATCCCAACTAAATCAAATAGTTCAATTTTTCAAATCTCCTATTGATTAATTTGGGTTAAATGGTTGGCAAAAACCATAGCAGACCTTTACAAAGCAAGATGGCAAGTAGAATTGTTTTTTAGAGACATCAAACAGCTGCTTCATATAAAAACATTTATAGGCACGAGTGAAAATGCAGTTAAAATACAAATTTGGACAGCTTTAATAACAATATTGTTGTTAAAATATCTTAAAAACATAGCAAAATATGGTTGGCACCTATCAAATTTAGTAGCATTCATCAGATTAAATTGTTTTACAAAAATAGAACTCTATTATTGGCTGAATAACCCTTTTGAACATCCACCTCCTAAAAATAAAAAAACAATACAAGGGGTTCTTTTTTAATTTCTATTGCTTTTTTAAGTAAAACTATTGATTTGGCTCGGTAATTTTTATTTCTGATTTTTATTTAGGACAATATTGACAATATTTTGACTTCAATTGATAAATAATTTATTTTTTATCTTCATATTTGCATCTGAAAAGCAAATAACAATAACCAATATTGGAATATTCAATTTAAAATAAATAGCCGTAAACCCATATTTATGCAATAAAATAAAACATATTTGCTTAATTATATTTTTATCTTCAACAATATAATTTTCTAACTACTCAACTTATAAATCTTTTTATAAAACAATAATTTTAAAACCATAGCGTTAATGACAGAAATTGACAAGCATTCTACACCAGAAATTTTAGCCCAAATACCAAATGAAAATGGCTTGGAAATCAACATTGAAAACCTTGAAAAAAAAGGCGATGTAGAAGAACACGATGAACTATTAGAAGTAATAGAAGAAGAAAAAAAGGATTCTACCGATTATAGTGCTTATACAAAGCAAGATTTTGTAAACAAAGCGCAACAATTGGTAAATACTACCAATATAAAAGAAGGGCACGATGTTTTTAAAAAAATACGTGTGCTTTTTGATGATATGATAAAAGCCGAGCGCATTGTTCAAATTAAAGAATGGGCAGATGCGGGCAATGAGGTGCGAGATTTTAAATCGCCCTACGATGAGCAAAAAGAACTATTTTACAAAGCCTATACTCAATTTTTAGAAAAACGTGCAGAAGAAAAACGCTTGGCTGAAGAGGAAAAACAAAAAAACCTAAATGCTAAAAAAGGCATTTTAGAAAAACTAAAAGCTTTGGCTGCCAATGATGAAACAGATAAACTTTTTCCGCAAGTATTGGAGCTGCAAAAAGAATGGAAACAAATACGCACTGTACCAAGAGAACACATGCAGGAGCTTTGGGATAGCTACCGTTTTTATTTAGATAAATTTTATGATAACCACTCTATAAACAATGAGCTAAAGGAAATTGATAAATCTAAAAACCTTGAGTTTAAAATAGATTTGATAAAAAAGGTAACGCTATTGCACGAAGAAAAATCGGTAAAAAAAGCATACATTATGCTGAACAAATACCATGAAGATTTTAAAAATGCTGGACCTGTAACCACCAAAGAAGCAAGCGAAGATATTTGGAAACGCTTTAAAGAAGCTACAGATGCCGTATTGAACGAAAAACGTGCACAACTCGATGTTATAAAAGCCAAACGCAATGAAAATTTAGAACTAAAAAAAATGCTTTGCGAAAAAATGGAATTACTAAACCAAATAAGTAACGATAGTGTAAAAGCTTGGAAAGAAAAATCGGAAGAAGTAACAGCAATTTTTAATGAATGGAAAGCCATAGGACCCGTGCCTGAAAGTATGAACGACCAAATATGGAAACGTTTTAGAGAGGCTCAAAATGGTTTCAACAACAACAGAAAACAATTCTTCGACCAGCTAAATAGCGGAAGAGAAGATAACCTAAAGGCTAAAATAAAATTGTGTGAAGAGGCTGAAAAAATAGCCGAAGGCAATCAATTTGATGTGGCAGGAAAACTCTTAATTTCTTTACAAGAAAAATGGCGTTCTATTGGACCTGTGCCTGATAATATGAACGATAAAGTATGGGGTAGATTTAGAAAAGCATGCGATGGATTTTTTGCAAAAAGAGATGAATACTACAAAGAACGAAATGCAGGCGAAAAAGAAAATTTAACTGCCAAACAAGATATTATAAAAGCTGCCGAAAAACTGATAGAAACAGAAGATGGTGCCGCTGCTTTTGCAGAATTACGCAAACTACAACAACAATGGATGAGCATAGGTTTTGTGCCAATAAAAGCAAAAGCCGATTTGCAAACCAACTACAATAAAGCAATAGATGCGGTTTACAAAAAATTTAAACAAAGTGCAGATGAAAATAAGCAATTAAGAATGAAAGAACATTACGAATTGCTTTCTACTGCGCCCAATGGCGATGATAAATTGAAGTATGAAGAGCGCAATTTGAATGATAAATTGAAAGGCTTGAAAGACGAAGTAGAAACCTTGAATAATAACATTGAATTTTTTGCCAAAAGTAAAAATGCAGATACTTTGCGTAAGCAAATAGAGCAAAAAATAGAAGTTATAAATGTTCAAATTGCAAAAATTCAAGAAGAGTTGAAAGTATTGCGTACTTTCAAAAAAACGAGCGGTAGATAAGTAGAATTTGAAATAATGAAAATTTCAAAAGCGCAATTAGCCCTCGATTATATTGCTTATTTTTTTTCGGCAGATACCAAATACAATGTGCACTCGCCTTTTGTATATCAGTTTGTTGTAAATGTTTTAGATGCCCGAAAACAAAAGCCATTTTACCATGAAATAGAGCTTGTGCGCAGCCAAATGTTGAGCAGCAATGCGCTAATTGAAGTATTGCCATTGGGTGCTGCACAAAACCAAAGTATTAGCAAACAACCCTTAAAAAAACTAACAAAAAACACCTCAAAATCTGCCAAATATGGCGAATTGTTAGAGCGAATTTGTAGCTTTATAAATCCGCAGTATGCCATAGAAATAGGCACTTCCGTAGGTATTAGCACCTTGTATCAAGCACATGGTATTGCCAATGGCTTTTTAATATCGCTTGAAGGCAACCCAAAAAGTATAGAAATAGCAAAATACAATGCAGAAAAATTGGGCTTGCAAAATATTCAATTTATTGAAGGATTGTTTGAAAATACACTGCCTGAAGTGGTGCACCAATTGCCTCAAATAGATTATGTTTTTTTTGATGGCAACCACAGTATAGCCGCAACTTTGCAGTATTTTGAATGGTGTTTAACCAAAGCACACGAAAACACAGTTTTTATTTTTGACGATATTAGATGGAGCGATGATATGCAGCTGGCATGGAAAAAAATATGCAACCATGAAAAAGTAATTGTTACCCTCGATTTATTTTTTTTAGGTATTGTATTTTTTCGACCCAATCAATCAAAAGAACACTTTACTTTGCGGTATTGAAAATTAAGGAAAAAATATCGCATTTTAAACCCATAAGAAAGGTAGTTGTTTTCTTAGATAATATTATACCGCCTGGTTTTCAGGGGGCTTCTTTGTACTCTGTTTGCCAAACATTTTTTAAAGGTATAATTAGCCCAAAGTTCAATTTATATGCAGGCTCACTTTCGTGGAATTTCTTTTTGGCTATTTTTCCTTCCTTGTTATTTTTATTTACGTTAATAGCATATTTGCCTGGTGCTACTTTTCAAAAAGCTATACTTCAACAAATGGATTTCTTTTTGCCCGATGATGCTTACAAAGTGATTAGAAAAACAGTTGTAGATATAGTAAAAAACCAACGAAGTGGCTTGTTATCATTGGGTTTTTTTGCTGCTTTGTATTTTTCTAGCAATGGTGTATTTACCCTTATGGTAGCTTTTGATAGCAATTTTACAGATGATGAAAAAAACAAACGCAATTTTTTTCAAAAACGCTTAAAATCTATAGGTATTTCATTGTTTATTACTGTACTTATTTTTGCAGCATTAAGTGTATTAATTGGGGGTTCATTAGCTAGCAATTATATCATAAAAGAACGTTGGATAAATAAAAAAGTAATGCTTTTTGTTGTCAGTTTAATTCAATTTACAACGCTCTCGGCATTGGTGTTTTTTATAATGAGTAGCCTATATTATTTTGCCCATTCGGCAAAAGCTAAATGGAAATTTTTTTCGCCAGGAGCTATAGTTGCTACCATACTCTCTTTGGCAGCTACTTATTTATTTTCTTCTTATGTAGATGGTTTTGATAGTTACAATAAATTATACGGCAGTATTGGGGCTATCATTGTTTTAATGTTGCTTATTTATTTTAATATTTTATGTGTATTGGCTGGTTTTGAGCTCAATAGAAGCATTGATTTTGTGGTGCGCATAGTACAAGCCAAGCGCAAGCAGGAGAATAGGTTTTACAATTAAATTCCTATAAATAGTAATTTAATTTTTTCATTTTATAATTTTAAATTACTTTTGCAGTCCTTTTACCAAAAAAGGAGAAATGGCAGAGCGGTTGAATGCGGCAGTCTTGAAAACTGTTTTAGTGTAAGCTAACGGGGGTTCGAATCCCTCTTTCTCCGCCCAAAATAAAAAAACACTACAAAATTTTGTAGTGTTTTTTTATATCTTTCCTAACTTTCTACTTAAATTTATGCGTAAATAAATAGAATAACTGTATTGAAAGCGCTTGTATTGAACAGTATAAAAAGGCTCAAAACGCAAATCTAATTTCATACCCCTATACATATTTTGTGTGTACATTAAGCGGCTCATTATTATTTGTTGTTTTTGCCTAAAAGCCTCAAAATTATCGGGGTTAAAATTGTTGTACAATTGCGAACCCACGGGGCTTTGAAACTCTCTGCCTGCCCAATAATTGAACATTAGCTCAAAGCCTTTGTTCATAATTGAAATTGTATGCCAAGTGGCTGTTCCATTTTTGTATGGTTGGGTTATAGTTGGCGAAAAATCGGCAGCATATAGCCAATAGTTTTCTGTTCGTATTTTAAAATTTGAATTTACAAGCCAATTTAATTTTAAACCCACTGCTGTATTTACCCTCGAAAAAATAGGTGTTGGATTGCTATTTAATTGCCCTCCTCTATGTGCCAATGTGCCTTGTATGGGTAAGCTAATTTCCCAATGTTTGGTGCTTAATATTTTTCTATCTGTAACCAAGCCAACAGTAAAGCGTTCTTGATTTTTAGTGGTTTTATAAGTTGGCTCGTTCCATACTAAAAATTGGTTGTAGTAAAATGTTTTACTTCTATAAATACTTTGAAAACCATTTTCAATTCTATGAGTAATAGCTCTATCAATATTATACATAGGTTCTATTAAACCATAGTTTGTGCTGCCTTGTAGTTGCCCAAAATTGTAGCGCCATTTGTGTTTAAATACTGAAACTGAAAAAACAGGCTGAACGGTATTAAACCCAGTGCTGCCGTAGTCTTGCCTTGTTTGAATACCTGCCTTTACCAATACATTTTTATATGGCTGATAGCTTGCATGGAGTTGTAAAAGTACGCCAAATAATGTTTGCCCTCTTTCTATCATATCAAAATATTCGGTATTGCGCATATAGTTTAAAGCCTCCACATGCAGCATTACTGTTTGTGTATCATTGGGCATAAGGGTATCTTTCTGTTCAAATATTTCATTTAAAAGTTGTGCTTTAGCCGAAAAACTATAACTTAACATAAAATAAAAAATAAAGATTATTTTTGAAACCTGTTTATTCATGAATAAAAATTCAAAATTAGGGTTTTTGGAACGATTATTGAATTTTAAACTTTAAACAACAAGTAAAACTTGAACCCAACTATATGATGACGAAAATAGGAACTACCACATTGCTAACCACTTTTTTTATTGCTATTAGTGCATTTAAAACAGATATTAAAGTGCAAAACAATACCAATGAAGAGGAATTTGCATATAGAAAAATGACCAATACGGCATTTACTTTCAATGAAAAATTAGAATTTAGAGTGCATTATGGCATTATAAATGCTGCAAGCGTTAGCATGGAAGTATTGGGTACTGCGGAAGAGGTGTATTCTCGCAAATGCTACCATATAAAAGCAGAGGGCAAAACCTTAAAATCTTTCGATTGGGCTTATAAGGTGCGTGATAGATTTGATACCTATATGGACCAAGAAGCACTTACGCCTATTAAGTTTACTAAAAATGTGGAAGAAGATAAATACAAAGACGATGATTTGGTGGTATTTAAAAATGCAAAGAAGAAATTGTATAGCAAAAAAGGAGATTTAACTATGCCGCTATATACCCAAGATGTTATTTCAGCTTTGTATTACATTCGCAATTTAGATTTGGCAAATGCTAAAATAGGGCAGCAATATCCTATTGATGTATATTTAGACAATAAAATTTACAATTTAGGTTTTAAATATGCAGGAAGAGAAACCTTAAAAACGGATATTGGCACAGTAAAATGTATTAAATTGGTGCCTACGCTTATTGTAGATAGGGTATTTAAATCTAAAGATGATATGACAGTATGGATAAGCGATGATGCGAATAAAATACCTATTAGAGTAAAAGCAGAAATTATGGTAGGCTCTGTAAAAGTAGATATTACCAAATACAGTGGCTTAAAAAATGACTTCAAAGCTTTGACAAAGAAGAAATAGTTTCTTTTACCTCAACACTTAAGAGTATAACCTTTTAGATGTTAGCCGCCAAGTTTTTTAATCACTATTGTTGGCTTTTAGATGTCTATCACCAAAGTTTTAATGCCTATTAGAGCAGTTTTAATGCTTAACACTTGTGCGAACCATTAAAACTTTAGTGTTAAGCATTAGGACGATAGTGCGAGCCATTAAAACTTTAGTGTTAAGCATTAGGGAGAAGGTGTTAGCCATTAAAAGTTTGGTGTTAAGCATTAGGACGATAGTGTTACCAATTAAAACTTTGGCGTTTAGCATTAGGAAGAAGGTGTTAGCCATTAAAACTTTGGTGTTAAGTATTGGAACGGATGTGTTAACGATTAAAACTTTATTTTAAATCATTTTCCTTCTTCCAATATACAAGTAGTAGCACTTACCACAGCATTTATGGGTGCAATACACAAACCTACAAATGGTATTTTTTCTAAAATAAGGTACATAGCGCCATTACCTAAAGCCAAGCCTCTATTTTGCCTTACAAAATCTACACTTTGGCTTATGCTCATTTTTCGCCTTTCACAAGTATAGTCCATCATACTAAAACCATAAAAATAGGCACTTATAAGCCATAAAATGGGTACTACTAAAAGCGCAAATGGACCGCCAAATAATCCAGCAATTGTAAAAACGGCTATCAATGCAAGCTCTATCAATAAATTACGCATAGCTAAAACAATGCCTCGTACTATATCTTTTAAAAATTGAGCAGTATTAAAAGGTAATACTATGCCTGTTATTTTTTCTTCCACTTTTTCGCTAAGCAGGGCAAATACAGGCGAAAGCAATATCAATACAAGGTATTTTGAAAATTTACTGCTAATTAAAAATACCATAATACCAATAATAAAAGCGGCTACTTTTGCCAAAGAAAAACCTGCAAAAACATTTAAAAATTGCCAAAAGCCTTTAAATTCTGTAACCGTTTGTGGCATATAAGTACCTAAAACTTGAGCAGCTAAGTATTTTGAAAAAACAACAATGCTGGCAAATAAGCTAATTTGCAAAACAATACTCAATGCCAATGGCATAAGGTAATAATGCAGCAATTTATGTTTGGCTAAAAACCGAGTAGCGGCAAAAAAATGATGAATGGCTTTGAAAAATTGTTGCATGGTAAGATACAATTAAATGAAGTTTGGGATTAGAAATATTCGGTCATTCTGTAAATTTTGGCTTCGCAAAATTATACAGAATCTGAAATAACACCAGATTCTGAATCTTTTTTCAGAGCAAAAAAGTTCAGAATGACCACTACTTGAAAACATTAAGATTAAATTAAAAGTTATTAAAGTGTGTTCGAAAGTAGATAAAAAAATGGATTTTATAGTTTACTTAAATTAAAAATATAATTTTGCCCTATGGATTTTATTGACAAAGCTATTCAAAACTATGCCGAAGCGCACACAAGCCCCGAGCCACAACATTTGTATGAATTAAACCGCTATACGCATACCAATGTATTGCAACCTCGTATGTTGAGCGGGCATTTGCAAGGCAGATTTTTAGCTTTTATAAGCAGCATTATAAAGCCTAAATTCGTATTAGATATTGGCACATATACTGGTTATTCTGCCTTATGTTTGGCAGAAGGTTTAACAGAAAATGGCAAAGTTTACAGCATAGAAATAGACGAAGAAATAGCACAAACAGCGGCTAATTTTATAGAAAAAACGGACTACAAAAATAAAATAGAAATAAGTATAGGCAGTGCTTTAGAAAAAATAAAAGCCCTAAACCAACAAGTACCGCATTGGGATATGGTATGGATAGATGCTGAAAAAAGCGAGTATATACAGTACTATGATGCCTGTATTGACAAACTAAAAAGTGGCGGCATTATACTTGCCGATAATGTATTATGGAGCGGTAAAGTAATTGATGAGCAAGAATTACGCTCAAATGAAGAAACGCAATTGATAGATGCTTTTAACCAAAAAATTCAAAATGATGAAAGGGTTAAAAATGTATTGTTACCATTAAGAGATGGTATAATGGTAATAGAGAAATTATAAATTTGAATGTTGAAATGAATATTAGAAATGTTTTGAACAAAGCGTCATTCTGAACTTTTTTGCTCTGAAAAAAGATTCAGAATCTCTGTATATTTCAGATTATTCCGCTACGCTACATGAAAAAAGTTCTGTATAATTTTGCGAAGCCTCCCGCACGTGCGGGATACAGAATGACGACATGAAGGATTATTCAGAACTAACAATATTTAAATACACCTTACTCAAAGCCAAATAGCTTTCAGCATTTTTAATTATTTTTTCTTTTTGTTGTTCGGTAATCTGTTTAATTATTTTTGCAGGAACACCCATTACCAAACTATAAGGCGGAATTTGCATGCCCTCGGGCACAACAGCGCCTGCACCTATTATGCTAAATTCGCCAATAGTAGCGCCATTCATAATAATAGCACCCATGCCCACCAGTACATTGTTTGCCAAAGTAGCCCCATGCACAATGGCTCTGTGTCCTATAATACAATTTTGCCCAATAGAGGTAGGAAAGCCAGGGTCCACATGCACCACAGCCGTATCTTGAATATTTGAACCATTGCCAATGGTTATTAAATCGCCATCGCCACGCACCACAGCCCCATACCAAATACTCACATTATTGCCCAATATTACTTTTCCAAAAACACGAGCTGTATCGGCAATAAAAACTTCTTTACCTTTGCTCAATATTTTTTGTAAATCTTGCCTATTTATCATGTCGAATAAAAATTATTTAATTACAAACATAGCCAAATTAATTGGCATTTTACCATCCACTATTTCTTGCTTAAAAGGTAAAGATATGAATACAATTGAAAGTATAGACAATGCTTATATTTTAATAAAAAATGGCTTAATAGCTGCCTTTGGAGAAATGCAAAATTGCCCAGAATACAATGGCGAAATTATAGATGCTACCAACCAATGGGTAATGCCTGCTTTTATAGATTCGCATACCCACATGGTGTTTGCCGCACCAAGGTATAATGAGTATGTCTTGCGCCTGCAAGGTAAAACCTACGAAGAAATAGCTGCCGAAGGCGGTGGAATTTTAAATTCAGCAAAAAAACTACAAACCTGTACGGAAGAATTTTTATACCAAAATGCCTACAACTACGCTCAAAAAGCAATGGCTTGTGGCACTTGCGCAATTGAGATAAAAAGTGGTTATGGACTTACGGTTGAAGCTGAAATAAAAATGTTGCGGGTTATAAAACGGTTAAAAGAAAACTTACCTATAACTATAAAAGCCACATTTTTGGGCGCACATGCCATGCCTATTGAATTTAAACAAAATAGAAAAGCGTATTTAGATTTAATTGTAAATGAAATGTTGCCCATTATTGCCAAAGAAAATTTAGCAGATTTTATGGATGTATTTTGCGATACTGGTTTTTATACTGTTGAAGAAGCCGATTATTTGCTAAAAGAAGCAGCAAAATATGGTTTGAAAGCTAAAATACATGGCAACGAGCTTGGGCTTACAGGTGGTGTGCAAGTGGCAGTAGCTAACAATGCCCTATCGGTTGACCATTTAGAGCATATTAGCCAAACGGAAATAGAATGTTTATTGCAAAGTGAAACTATGCCTGTAATTTTACCAGGCAGTAGTTTTTTTCTAAAAATACCATATAGCCCTGCAAGGCTAATGATAGATGTAGGCTTGCCCATAGCCATAGCCAGCGATTTTAACCCAGGTAGCAGCCCACATTATAATCTTTGGTTTACTATAAGTTTGGCTTGTTTGTACAATAAAATGCTACCTGTCGAGGCTTTTAATGCAGCCACTATAAATGCTGCCAAAGCCCTTAATATTGAAGCTACACATGGCAGTATTACTATTGGCAAAAAAGCTTGTTTACAGTTTACCAACGCCTTTGAAAGCATCAACGAAATGCCTTATTGGTTTGCTCAAAATCATACGGAAAAAGTATTGGTGTAAATTCATACTTTGTAATTGCTTAAAATCAATAAAATTTCTTAAAGCCTATAATTTCTCTTACTTCTTTTATTGTTTTTTGCGCACTTTCTCTTGCTTTTTCAGCACCTAATTTTGCAATTTTACTCAATAAGTTATCATTGCTCAATGTATCGTTAATACTTTCTCTGTATGGTGCAATAAAATTTTCCATATCCTCTGCCAATTGTTTTTTCATATCGCCAAAGCGAATAGTACCTGCATAATAAGTTTCATCAAAATGACGAACAATATCTGCTGTACTTACCAAACCCATTAAATCAAATAAATTTTGAACTGCCGAAGGCTTTGCGCTGCCTATTTCGCTTGGTGTATCTACAACGCTGGTTACAGCTTTCATTATTTTTTTTCGCAATGTTTCGGCATTATCGCCCATGTAAATAGTATCGTGTTCGCCTGCGCTTTTACTCATTTTTCCGCTATCGGTTAAGCCAGGCACTTTTACCAGCTCATCGTTATAATTAAAGGCTTGCGGTTCTGGAAAATAGTCATTTTGATACAAGCGGTTAAACCTATTGCCAAAAGTTCGAGCCATTTCTAAATGTTGCTCTTGGTCTTTGCCCACAGGCACTTTAGCACCTCTGTGTAGTAAAATATCTGCAGCCATAAGCACAGGATAAGTAAGCAAACCAGCATTGATATTATCGGGTTGGCTGCGTGCTTTTTCTTTAAAAGAGGTAACACGTTCCAACTCGCCTTTATAAGCATTCATATTTAAAAACAGGTACAATTCGGCTGTTACAGGCAAATCACTTTGTAAATACAAAGTACATTTTTCTGGATTTAAACCCAAAGCTACATACTCTGCCAATACACGTTTTACCGAACTGTGCAAATCTGCTGGCGTTGGGTGGGTTGTAAGCGAATGGTAATCGGCAATAAAAAAATAGCAATTAAACTCGTTTTGCATACGCAAAAAGTTTTTTACTGCACCAAAATAATTGCCCAAATGTAATTTGCCTGTTGGGCGAATGCCGCTTACTACTGTTTCCATACTGAAATAAGCTGCAAAGTAAGTTGTTTTTTTTTAAAAGTTATCCCATCATCAATTCTTATGATATTTTACAAAATAAAATTATTGTACATTTGTAGCACTTAAAATTTAAAACCAAAAAAATGAGCAATTTTGTAACCGTATATGCCGAGGCTACGCCTAATCCTGATAGTATGAAATTTGTAGTTAGCAAAATGATATTGCCTAACGACAGCGTAGATTACAGAACCAAAGAAAAAGCCGAAGGCAACTCGCCTTTAGCTGTAGCTATTTTTAATGAATATCCTTTTGCCAATGGTGTGTTTATTATGAATAATTTTATATCTATAACCAAACTGCCCGATGTGGAATGGGTTGATCATATTTCGCCAATTAGAGAATTTATAAAAACCTATTTAGAAAGCGAAAAAGAAATAATTAGTGCCAATAAAAACCTAACACCCGAAGAAGAAGGAGAAATAGAAGCTAAAATTAGAAAACTGTTAGACGAACATGTAAAGCCAGCTGTAGAAATGGATGGCGGTGCTATTAGTTTTAAATCTTTTAAAGAAGGTGTGGTTACAGTGGTAATGAAAGGCAGTTGCAGTGGTTGCCCTTCAAGCACATTTACCCTAAAAGCAGGTATAGAAAATTTGCTAAAACGCATGGTGCCTCAAGTAGAAACTGTGGAAGCGGAAGCAGAATAATATTGGCACTATTATTGCAGTTTTTCATCAATTATTATAATGAAAAACGCATCTTTACTACTCGCTTTACTTTCAATTCTATTTATCTCATCTTGTAAAAAAGAGGATAAAGAGAGCAACAATTCTTCAAACAACTCAAACCAAAATCCTACAACACCATCAGATACTGTTACCAGTTTTATGGTTTACTTTGAAGATACCAAAGATTCTATAACAGATATTGTAAGCTATGACGACCCAGATGGTGCAGGACCAAAACCAGCAAATATTAGCGGTGTAGCATTAAAAACCAATAGATTGTATAAACTTACTTTTAGAATAGAAGACGGCACAAATAAATCTAATATTGTTATTTTAAATAGTAAATTAAAAACAAATGGTAAAGATTACAAACTATGTTTTACAAATACCATGGGTTTAGCAGCTACGCCAACAGATACAGACGGCAGCTTACCCATTGGACTTACTTACGATTTAACCACTCAAAACGCAGGTAATGGTAATTTTACATTTACTATAAAATACCAAAAAGGCACTAAAAATGGCGATTGTGCGCCAGGCATAGTTTACCATACTTGCACTATTCCTGTTTATGTAAATTAAAGAGAGAGTTGGTTAAGGTAAATGTCTTTTCAAAGTTGTCATTCTGAACTTTTTTGCTCTGAAAAAAGATTCAGAAACTGAAATAATTAAAGATTCTGAATAATTTTGCGAAGCCAAAATTTTCAGAATGACTGCTTTTTTTCTTAACCTAAACTCACGTTAAAATTAAAAATCATATCTCAAATTCTTTCTCAATTTTATAGCCTTTTTCGCCAGTAATAACTAAAAAATATTTGCCTTTTTTATAATTTTTTAAATTTTGTGTAATACTAAATGATTGCACTCCATCTCTAATGTAATAATATTGGGTCAAAACTTTAATAGTCTTTTTATCTTTATCTACAATGGTAGCGGTTATGCTGCGTGCATGAGGCACAGTTAAATCTATATCTGCATGAAACATTAAAGGGATAGCTATTTGGTTAGTATCGCCAGGTATTACTTTGCTTTCATCGTACACCACATTATACCATGGCATGGCTTGTTTTAAAAGCATTGCAACCATTTGTCTTAAAGCCCTATCTTCGGCATTATTGCTACCTATGTATTCTACACGTTTTTTATTGCTTAAAGCCCATATTGCACTCTGCATAGTAGAAGGGGTAATTTGGCTATTTGTATCTAAATAATTGGTAAGCTGCTGCCAATGTTTGGGTGCCATATACGATTTATAAAATGTGCTATTTGCTTTAGGTGCACTTTTATTAGATTGGCAACAAAAACCAAACAATTTTGCAAATATTTTACTGCGGGGCTGCACTGTTACCAAGCTTGGTTTTACTACCAAAATATCTTGTTCTCCGCTATCTAACGACACAAAACGCCTTCCACTTTCAATTTCTATAAGCAAGGTTTGGTTTGTAAAATTTTGCAATTCCATTTCAATACATTCTTTAGAATATCCACCCAAGCCAATGGCTTTTAAAGATATTAATTTTCTTTGAAGCAATGAGTCTGCTTTTATCGCTTTTAAACTTTCGCCATTAATATTTTGGCATAAAAATAGTAGAATTAAAATATGTGCTTTCATACAATACAAAACGATAAAGTGTTTATTATATTGTATAAGACAAAAAAAACAGAAATTTTAAAATACCAAAAAAAGCGTATTTTTGTAATCTTTTATTAAAAAACAGAATATATAATATAACATGAAACGTCTTGTAATTGTTGCATTTACGGTGCTTATAGCCGTAACACTTAAAGCCCAAAAAAAAGGAAAAGACACTACGCTTTTTACCTATGGCACTAAAACAGTAAGCCTTAAAGAATTTGAAAGAGGATTTACCAAAAATGAAAAAGCAGGTGCTAAACACACTGCTACGGAGGTAGATGAGTATTTGGAATTGTACAAAAAATTTAAATTAAAAGTGCAAGATGCCTACGATATGGGCTTAGATACTACCGAAGGTTTTAAAAGCGAATTGGCTACCTACCGCAAACAAATAGCCAAGCCATATCTTACGGATAGAATGGTGAACGACCAATTGGTAAACGAGGCTTACGATAGAATGAAATATGACATTAGAGCAAGCCATATTTTAATTTTTGTAAATCCTGATGCTTTGCCAGCCGATACCCTAAAAGCACTTGCCCGTATCAATGAAATACGCAACGATATTGCAAGCGGAAAACTAACATTTGAAAATGCTGCCGAAACCTTTAGCGAAGACCCTTCTGCTAAAGATAATAGAGGCGATTTAGGCTATTTTACTGCTTTTCAAATGATTTATTCTTTTGAAAACGTAGTATTTACAACGCCATTGGGTAGTGTATCTAAAGCTTTTCGCACAGAATTTGGCTACCATATTATAAAAGTTACCGATAAAAGAGAAAGCAAAGGCGATATTACAGTTAAACAAATATTGATACAAACAAATCCTAACCCTAGTGCCGATGAAAGCGCAGAGGTAAAAGCCAAAATAGATGAAGTGTATAAAAAACTAATTGCTGGCGAAAAATTTGAAACCCTTGTAAACCAATATTCAGAAGATGCACAAACGGTAATGAACAATGGCGAATTACCAGCTTTTGCTTCTACCAACGGGCGCCTGCCAGAAAATTTTAAAGCCATAGCTTTTGCATTAGCTAAAGATGGCGATATTTCAGAGCCTTTTCAAACACCATTGGGTTTTCATATCATAAAAAGAATAAGCCTAAAGCCTATGCCCACGCTTAAAGAAATGAAACCAACGCTTTTAAATAAAATAAGCAGAGATAGCCGCCAATACAGAAATACATTGGCAGTGTATAAAAAAGCGCAAAAATTTTATAAAATAAAAGAAAATGCTGTTGATTTTGCTAAATTCAAAACCCAAGTAGACAGTTCTATTTTAAGAGGAGAATACCAATTTCGCCCAACAAAAATGGTGCAAAAAGAATTTGATAAATTGGCTAAAAAACCATTGTTTACTTTAACAACTAAAGCAAAAAATTATACCGTTGCCGATTTTGGAAAATTTTTAGAAACCATTAAAGAACCTTCTGAAAGCAAAGCTATGGGTAATGTAATTACCAAATATTATGATGCCTATAAAATGAATACCATTATGGAGTATTACGAAAACGATTTGGAAAACAACAACGATACCTTTGCTGCTCTTTTTAAAGAATACAAAGAAGGTATTTTATTGTTTACACTTACAGATAAAAAAGTATGGACAAAAAGCGTAGAAGATACCACAGGCTTAAAAAACTACTACGAACAAAATAAAACTAAATACAATTTTAAAGATAGATTTGATGCCACTATCTTCCGTTGTGCCAATAAGGCTGTTGCCGATGGGGTAAAAAAAGATTTAGATGCAGGCATAGTTATAGACTCTATTATTAAGAAAAACAACAAACAAAACCCGCTAAACCTTGCTACACCTACCACAGGTAAGTTTGAAAAAGGCGACAATGCCTATGCAGATATGGTATTTGAAACTGGTAAAACAGATAATAAATACATTATTTTTGAAGATATAAAAGCCGCAGGTGGTTTTGTAGTTATACAGATACACCAATTTTTGCCAGCAGCACCCAAAACATTGAACGATGCACGAGGACCTATTACAAGCGATTATCAAAATTATCTTGAAAAACAATGGCTTGATGGTTTAATACTTAAATATCCTATCAATGTAAACAGCACGTATTACAACATTTTTAAAAATAGAATGGTGCGCTAAAATATGCTTAAAACTTTAGCATATAGTTTTTTATTGAGTATTGTTTTTATGGCTTGTAAAAATGGCAATAAAAACACAAATAGCGAACTATTGGCTGAGGTAAATGGCAAAGTTTTAACCAAAAAAGATTTGCCCGAAGAGCTAATCAAAAAATTTGGGGCAAATGATAGTTCGGGCTATTTAAAAGCGTACATTGATAATTGGGTATTAACACAACTTAGCCTCAATGAAGCCAATGATAAGCTTAGCAGCAGCGAAAAAGACCATAGTAAACTGATAGAAGATTATCAAAATTCGCTATTACTTTATGCTTACGAGCAAAAATTAATTAAAGAAAAATTGGATACTGCTGTAACCGAAAAGGATATTGAAACGTTTTACACCAACAATCAAAATACCTTTCAATTGAAAAAAAATATTGCCAAGATACGTTACATAAAAGTAAATAGCAGCAAAGTAGATATTAATAAAATAAAAAATTTGATGCAAAATCCAAGTAATATAAACGATTCATTGTTGCGCTTAATGGCAGAAAAAATAGGAGCTGATAATTTTTATATTGATAACAATTGGTTGTATTTAGATGATATTACAAAAGAAATTCCCCTTGATGAAAACTACGACCAAGAGCGGTTTTTAAGCAACAATAAGTTTATAAAAATAGAAGAAAATGGCACTTTGTATTTACTCAATATTATAGATTTTAGAATAAAAGATACCCCTTCTCCATTGGCTTTAGCTAAAGAAAACATAAAAGATATATTGCTATACCAACGTAAATTAGAGTTTTTAAAAACCACAAAAACCAATATGCTGAACAAGGCTTATGAAAATGGCAAGGTAAAAGTATATTACAATTAAAATAAAAAAAGAGAAAACCGCATGAAGTGTATAAAAAATTGGTTCGTATTTACATTGCTTTTTATAGCACATATAAGCATTGTAAAAGGGCAGCCAAAACAAGTAATAGATGAGGTAATAGCCGTAGTAGGCAATACGCCTGTTCTACGTTCGGAGTTGGATATTATTATTTCGCAAACCGACCCCGATATAGAAATAACCCAAGATATGCGTTGCGCTATTTTTAAACGCTTGCTTACAGATAAAATGTTGCTTCATCAAGCGGAGTTGGATAGTATTCCGCTTACGGAGGAAGAGATAAACGATAAGATGGATAACAATTTACGTTTTTTTGAACGCCAAATGAATAGCCGTGCAGCTTTAGAAAAATACTTGGGTATGAGTGTAGCCGAATACAAAATGCAATTGCGAAGCAAAGTGCGCAACCAAATGTTGATAGAACGCATGGAACAAAGCATACAAGGCAATGTTAAAATTACCCCTAAAGAAGTAAGAGCTTATTTTCAAAAAATACCTACAGATAGCTTGCCATTTATTTCTGCCGAGGTAGAAGTGGCTCAAATAGTTGTAAAACCTACTTTCAGTGCCGAGGCTAAAGAGTTTGCCAAGGAGCAATTGGCAAGTTTAAGAGAAAGAATTATGAATGGCGAAAGTTTTAACCGTTTGGCAAGTTTATATAGCGAAGACCCAGGGAGTAAAAAAACAAGCGGACTTCTACCTGAATTTGGTAGAAACGAAATGGTGCCAGAGTTTGAACGCACAGCTTTTACAATGAAAAAAGACAGTATTTCGGAAATTATAGAAACAAAATATGGTTTTCATATTTTAAAATTAATAGATAAAAGAGGAGAAAGGGTAAATGTAAGGCATATTTTGGTTCGCCCCAAAATTATAGATACCGATATGGAATTGGCTAAATACAAATTAGATTCTATTGCCACTATTTTAAAAGAAAAGAAAATAAGCTTTTGCGATGCTGTAAAATATTATAGCGAAGACGAAGAAACAAAGCCCAATTGCGGTTTTTTTACTGAGCCAAGTTTAGGCACTCAAAAAATACCTTACGATTATTTAGATAAAGAAATGGCAAATGAAATAGGCAAATTAAAAGCAGGAGAATACAGCGAACCTACATTAGCCTATTTGCAAGACGGTAGTGAATACTATCGCATGTTTTTTTTAAAATCGGAAAGCAAACCACACAGTGCCAATTTAGAAAACGATTGGCAACGCATACAAGCTCAAGCATTGGAAGTAAAAAAGAAATCTTCGCTTGATATTTGGGCTGAACAAAAAAGAAAAGACGTGTATTTTTATATTAGCAATCATTATATAAAATGCGGTTTTTTTGATGAATGGCTTACAACTAAAAAATAAACCAATATCCCTATGAGTGAATTAGCAACAGTAGAAAAATTTTCGGCACAATACAAACAAATACAGCAAGAAATAGGCAAAGTAATAGTAGGGCAAAAAGAAGCCGTAGATGGCGTATTAATGGCATTATTTTGCAATAGCCATGCCTTGCTTGTGGGTGTGCCAGGTTTGGCTAAAACTTTATTGATAAAAACCATATCAGAGGTTTTAGATTTAAAATTCAACCGCATTCAGTTTACGCCCGATTTAATGCCAGGCGATATTACAGGCAACGAAATATTAGACGAAAACCGCAGTTTTAAGTTTATAAAAGGACCTTTATTTGCCAATATTGTTTTAGCAGATGAAATAAATAGAACACCGCCCAAAACCCAATCGGCATTGCTTGAAGCCATGCAGGAGCGGAATGTAACGGTAGGTGGAAAAGCCTATTCATTAGAGCATCCTTTTTTTGTTTTGGCTACCCAAAATCCTATTGAGCAAGAGGGAACTTACCCTTTGCCAGAGGCGCAATTAGATAGATTTATGTTGAATTTAACGCTTACATATCCTTCGTTTCAAGAAGAGATAAATATTGTAAAGAATACAACAAGCAATACCGCCCAAACTGTAAATAAAGTAATGACAGCCCAAGATATTTTAGCTTATCAAAACCTTGTGCGCCAAGTGCCTATTGCAGATAATGTTGTAGAATATGCTGTAGGATTGGTAAGCAAAACCCGACCAAAAACAGAGCAAGCCACAGCCAAAGTAAATGAATACATTAGCTATGGTGCTGGTCCAAGAGCAGGACAGTTTTTAGTATTAGGTGCTAAATGCAATGCTTTGTTAAATGGTAAACTTTCGCCCGATATTGAAGATGTAAAAGCAATGGCATACAATGTATTGCGCCATAGGTTGGTAAAAAATTACAAAGCCGAAGCTGAAGGATTGAGTATTGACGATATTGTAAAAACTTTATTGTAAATTATTCTATAAAATGAATAAAAAAGAAAAGGTAAGTTTTATATTGGAAACATTAGAAAAACTGTATCCTGAAACACCTATTCCACTTAATCATACAGATGCTTATACTTTGCTAATAGCCGTATTGCTTTCTGCACAATGTACAGATGAGCGTGTAAATACCATTACGCCTACATTATTTAAAAAAGCCAATACACCGCAAAAAATGATAACCTTAAGTATTGAGCAAATAAGAGAAATAATAAAACCTTGTGGGCTTTCGCCAGCCAAAAGTAAAGCCATATTTAACCTTAGCTATATTATTTTAAACGAACACAAAGGGCAGGTGCCCAATACTTTTGAAGCCCTTGAAAGGCTTCCAGGCGTGGGGCATAAAACAGCCTCTGTTGTTATGAGCCAAGCATTTGGATTTCCTGCATTTCCTGTAGATACGCATATACATAGGCTTGCCATACGTTGGGGGCTTACAAATGGCAAAAATGTAGAGCAAACTGAAAAAGATTTGAAACGCTTAATTCCTGAAAACTTATGGAACAAAGCCCATCTACAAATTATTTTTATGGGCAGGCAATATTGCCCTGCTCGTGGGCATATTATAGCCGAATGCCCTATTTGCAGCATTGTAGGATGTAAACCACATAAGTAATTTCAAATAAAAAATAAACTTACTTTTGCATAGCTCTAAATCAAACTTTTGCTAAATATCTTTTGAACGCTTCTTTTAAAATATCACTTCGCTACCTATTTGCTAAAAAAAAGCGAAATGCTATCAATATTATTTCGAGTATAGCAATGATGGCTTTTGCTGTTTGTACAGCTGCTTTAATTGTTATTTTAAGTACAATGAATGGTTTTGAAGACCTTATTTTTTCTATGTACAATAAGTTTAACCCTGAAATAAAAATTACATTGAATGAAGGAAAAGTATTTGAAATAAAAGAACTAAATAACAAACTTAAAAAAATTAACACCATACAATATGCTTTTGCTGTTTTAGAAGACAATGCTGTAATACGCAATGGCGATTACCAAACGGTATGTACCGTAAAAGGTTTAGATTCTAACTATTTTAATACCATAGGGCTAAGTGGGAGAATTACCACTGGCTTGCCTACTTTAAACGAAAATGGCATAAACTATGCCGTACTTGGTGCAGGAATAGACCAAAAAATAAACACCAATATTGATGGTATTTACAATATGGTATCGCTTATAACGCCCAAGCGTGCAGATTTTAGCGTAAGCGACCCAACAGCCATTACCCAATTGGAAATTCAACCAGGCGGGGTTATTACTTTAGATGATGCAATAAACAACCGTTTTATATTTGTTCCTATGGCTTTTGCTCAAAAATTATTTGAAAGAGAAGGCTTTGCCTCAAGTATAGAAATTACGCTTAAACCCAATACAGATGTTGAAGAAACAATTAATGAATTAAAAAAAATATTAGGCACAACCTATAAAATACAAAACCGAATGCAGCAGCAAGCATCGCTCTATAAAATGTTTAAAAGCGAAAAATGGGCAAGCTATGCTATTCTTACTTTTATTTTACTAATTGCTGCTTTCAATGCTTTAGGCAGCCTTACAATGTTGGTTATAGAAAAGAAAAATGATATAACCACACTTACAAGTATGGGTGCAAACCAACAATTTATTAGGCGAATATTTTTTACCAATGGTATGCTCATAGCAGGTATTGGCAGTATTATAGGCATAGCTTTTGGTATAGCTTTAGTTATAGCCCAAGAAAAATATGGTTGGGTAAAAATGGAAGGCGCTATTGTAGAAAACTATCCTGTAAAATTATTATTCAAAGATATTATTTTAGTAACAATCACAGCCTTTAGCCTTGGTTTTTTAACAGGCATTTACCCTGCCTTAAAAGCAGCAAAAAGATAACATTTAAAATCTCTAATATTGCTTTTTTAGTTTAATTTTGTAAAAACAAAAAACACCATTGCCTAAATTTAAACTCATATCTCCATTTCAACCCAAGGGCGACCAGCCGCAAGCCATAGAAAAACTTGTAAATGGCTTAAAGCAAGGGCAAAGAGCGCAAACGCTTTTGGGTGTTACAGGTAGTGGAAAAACATTTACCATTGCCAATGTTATAGAGCAAGTACAACGCCCTATTTTAGTATTGAGCCATAATAAAACATTGGTAGCCCAATTATATAGCGAGTTTCAGCAATTTTTTCCAGAAAACTCGGTAGATTATTTTGTAAGTTATTACGATTATTATCAGCCAGAAGCCTTTATACCAAGCAGCGGCACTTATATAGAAAAAGACCTAAATATTAACGAAGACATAGAAAAAATGCGCTTACGCACTATTACCAATTTATTGAGCGGTAGGCGAGATTTAATTGTAGTAGCTTCTGTTAGTTGTATATATGGTGCTGGAAATCCTAATGATTATGAAGGCAGTATAATCCGCTTAAGCAAAGGGCAAAAAATAGGTAGAAATACGTTTTTACATAATTTGGTAAATAGCCTTTACAGCCGCTCCACTGCCGATTTTAAAAGGGGAAATTTTAGAGTTAAAGGCGATATTGTAGATGTATTTTTAGCCTACAATGATATTGGCTATCGCATTTCTTTTTTTGGAAATGAAATAGAAGAAATACAAAGTTTTGAGCCAAGCACAGGGCATATTTTAGAACAATTTGATGATGTAGCCATATATCCTGCCAATATTTATGTATCGCCCAGAGAGCAGCTAAACCAAGCCATTTATGAAATACAAGACGACCTTGTAGCACAAATTAATTTTTTTAAAGAACAAGGTAAACCTTTAGAGGCAAAACGCTTGGAAGAACGTGTAAATTTTGATTTAGAAATGATGCGAGAGCTTGGCTATTGCAGTGGAATAGAAAATTATAGCCGCTATATGGATAGAAGAAATGCTGGCGATAGACCATTTTGTTTGATAGATTATTTTCCAAAAGATTTTTTATTGATTGTGGACGAAAGCCATGTAAGTATGCCGCAAATAAGGGCAATGTATGGAGGCGATAGAGCCCGAAAAATCAACTTAGTGGATTACGGTTTTCGCTTGCCTGCAGCAATGGATAATCGCCCGCTTAAGTTTGAAGAATTTGAGCAATTAACACCTCAAACTATTTTTGTAAGTGCCACACCTGCCGATTATGAATTGCGTGAATCAGAAGGTGTAGTAGTAGAACAGCTTATTCGCCCTACAGGCTTATTAGACCCAGTAATAGAGGTGCGCCCTTGTGTCAATCAAGTAGATGATTTGCTTGATGAAGTGGCAGAAAGGGTAAAAATGGGCGATAGAATATTGGTAACCACACTTACCAAACGTATGAGCGAGGAATTGGCAAAATACATGGCTAAACTTGGCATTAAAGTGCAATACATTCATAGCGAGGTAAAAACCATAGATAGGGTAGAAATTTTACGAGACTTACGCTTGGGCAATATTGATGTATTGATTGGTATAAATTTATTAAGAGAAGGACTTGACCTACCAGAAGTAAGTCTTGTAGCGATATTAGATGCTGATAAAGAAGGTTTTTTACGCAGTGTTACAAGTATGGTACAAACCATAGGCAGAGCAGCTAGAAATGTGAATGGTAAAGTAATAATGTATGCAGATAGAATGACAGATAGCATGCAAAAAACCATTGATGAAACCGAGCGAAGAAGAGAAAAACAAATAGCTTACAATACAGCCAATGGCATTACTCCAAAAACCATTTTAAAAAGCATAGAAGAAATAAAAAAACTTACCAGTGTAGCCGATGCCAAAAAAGGCGAAGAAATTCACTATTACTCTGCCCCAGAAACTATAAATATAGCTGCCGAACCAGCCTATGAATATTTAAGCAAAAAAGACATAGAAAAAGCTATAAAAGATACCGAAAAAGCCATGCAACGTGCAGCCAAAGAAATGGAATTTATAGAAGCTGCAAGGTTGAGAGACCAAATAACAAGTTTGAAAAAGAAGTTGGGAGAGTAGTTACACCAAAAACATGTTAGATTTAAGCCAAAAAGAACAGCCTACACTACACTGCCCTTATATAATTCAATACTTTAAATAAAAATGGATGGTATGATGTAAATAAATTTTTTTTATTCCTTTTTAAACCAAATTTTTGCCTTTTTTTGCACTATAATTTTTTATACAAATGACTGATACTACAACCCTACAACAAACCATAGAAAACGCTTGGAACAATAGAGAACTACTTAAAAATGAAGATATCCAAAAAGCCATTTTTAGCTTAATTGAACAATTGGATAAAGGACATGTAAGAGTGGCTCAGCCAAATGAAGACGGTACTTGGCAGGTAAATGAATGGGTAAAAAAAGGTGTAATTTTGTATTTTCCACTTACTCAAAATAAAACTGAAAAACTTGGCGCTTACGAGTTTTACGATAAAATACCTTTAAAATCAGATTTTGAAGGGCAAGGTGTGCGTGCAGTTATGGGTTCTGTGGCGCGTTATGGTGCATTTATTAATAAAAGCGTAATATTAATGCCAAGTTTTGTAAATATTGGTGCTTATGTAGATAGCGGAACAATGGTAGATACATGGGCTACTGTGGGCAGTTGTGCACAGATAGGTAAAAATGTACATTTAAGTGGTGGGGTAGGTATTGGCGGTGTTTTAGAGCCTGTTCAAGCTGCTCCTGTTATTATTGAAGACGATTGTTTTATAGGCTCTCGCTGTATAGTGGTAGAAGGAGCACATATTGGCAAAGAGGCTGTATTGGGTGCTGGTGTTACCATTACCCAAAGTACTAAAATTATAGATGTAACCACAGCCGAACGCACAGAATACAAAGGCTATGTACCACCCAGAAGTGTCGTCATACCTGGTAGTTACGAAAAAGAATTTCCTGCAGGAAAATTCCATGTGCCATGTGCCATAATTATTGGTAAACGCAAAGCCAGTACCGATTTAAAAACATCTTTGAACGATGCTTTAAGAGAAAACAATGTAGCTGTATAATTTTTAAAATGAGAGTAGGTTTTGATGCTAAACGCTATTTTAACAACCAATCAGGTTTAGGCAATTATAGCCGAGATTTGGTAGATGCGTTGATACTACAATATCCTGAATCCAAATTTTTATTGTTACACAAACCAAATTTAGCCAATTTATACCAACAGCAAGGCATACAACATACACCAAATGCAGGTTTGCTTTGGCGCGTTAATGGTATTTTAAACACAATTAAGCATTTAGAATTAGATGTTTTTCATGGTTTAAGCAATGAATTACCTTATGGTAAATGGCACACAAATACCCAAAAAGTGGTAACTATTCACGATGTAATTTATAAATTATTTCCAAAGCAATACCCCTTTTTGGATAGAACTATTTACCACCAAAAAACCAAACACGCAATAGCCATTGCAGACACTATAATAGCTACGAGTAATGCTACTGCTAAAGATATTATTTCGCTTTATCATGCAGATGAAAAAAAGGTAAATGTAGTTTACCAAACATGTGGAGAAGCCCATTGGCAAAGCTATACCGAGCAGCAAATTTTATATTTTAAGCAGCAAAATAATTTAGATTTTCCATTTTTGTTGTATGTAAGTAGTTTTCAGCAACGAAAAAACCATTTGGTATTAATCAAAGCATTTAGTTTGGTAAAAGATAAAAACATTAAATTGGTTTTAGCGGGTAGAAAAGGTGATACTTACAATGCTTGCATAACATTAATTGAAGAGCTTAAATTACAACACCAAATAATGCTTTTAACCGATGTAGAAAGTACGGATTTACCATTGTTGTACCGCTCGGCAAAAGGTTTTGTATATCCAAGTATGGTGGAGGGTTTTGGTATTCCGCTATTAGAGGCGGCTTGTGCTGGCTTGCCTTTGGCTGTAAATAATATTGAAGTTTTTAAAGAAATAGCACCTAAAAATACTTTATTTTTTGAACCAAACAATACCCAACAATTGGCTGATGTATTGCAAAATTTAGCACAAATGCCTATCCAAGATTATAGCCAACATTTAGCCCAATTTACGCCACAATACTGTGCGCAAAAGGTTTTTGAGTTGTATAATGACTAAGATTTTATAAAACTTGAATTGAAAACTTCGCCATTTTTTGTTTTTAAGTATATAAAATAAAAACCTTTGATTAACTCTTTAGTATCAATTGTTTCATTATCAATCATTTCTTTATTGATAATTATTTGTCCTTGAGAATTATATATTATTAACCCAAATTCAGCAATAGCATTGCTGAATCGAATAACAAATTGCAAATCATGTTTTTACAAAACATAATTGCAATTTTTAAATCGGGGTTAAGCCCAACTAAATCAAATAGTTCAATTTTTCAAATCTCCTATTGATTAATTTGGGTTAAAGTGCTTGCTTCTGTGTAAATTGTATCTTTTTTTCTTCTTTGCAGCCATTACTTATTGGCATATATAGCAAAAAGAGAGAGCATAAGTTTGGTAAAAATTTTCATTATTTTAAACTTCGGATATTTATTTTATATCATCATAATCTATTTTGTAAACTAAAGCCTCTAAAAAAAAATATCTATTTCGTTTTTTCTTAAATATCTTTGCCGCTATGGATATTGAGTTAGAGATAAAAGAAAGTATTGCAAAGGCATTTAATATTGAATTTAATGAAACTATTGCTGCTGAAACATTAAAATTAGAACCTACAAACCCTAATTTTAAAGGCGATTATACTTTTAATGTATTTCCTTTTTTAAGAATATCTAAACTAAATCCTGCGCAAACAGCCCAGCAAATAGGCGAATACCTTAAAGCAAACAACACCAATATTACTGGCTATAATGTTGTTAATGGTTTTTTAAATATCGAACTTTCTGCCAATGTTTGGTTGCATAGTTTCAAACATTTTACTACTGAAATTCAACAAAAAAACAGCGGCAAGGTAATGGTGGAATACTCCTCGCCAAATACCAACAAGCCTTTACATTTGGGGCATATTCGCACCAATTTATTGGGTTATAGTGTTGCTCAACTTTTGAAATACACTGGCTATGAGGTTACAATGGTAAACCTTATAAACGATAGGGGCATACATATATGCAAAAGTATCTTGGCTTGGCAGCTATATGGCAATGGCGAAACCCCTGAAAGTACAAACACTAAAGGCGACCATTTTGTAGGCAAATACTACGTGCTTTTTGATAAACTTTACAAAGAAGAAATTAGCCAATTAATGGCTAATGGTATGGAAAAGGAGAAAGCAGAAAAACAAGCACCTTTAATGTTAAAAACCCAAGAAATGCTACGCAAATGGGAGGCTGGCGATAAGGAGGTAATGAGCCTATGGCAAACCATGAACCAATGGGTGTATAGTGGTTTTGAATTTACATACAAACAATTGGGCGTAAGTTTCGATAAATATTATTACGAAAGCAATACCTATCTTTTAGGCAAAAATATTGTACAAGAGGGCTTGGATAAAAAGGTATTTTATAAAAAACCTGATGGCAGTATTTGGATAGATTTAACAGCCGATGGTTTAGATGAAAAATTGGTGATGCGTGCAGATGGCACTTCTGTGTATATAACCCAAGATATTGGCACAGCCCAATTGAAATACGATGAATTTGGCTGCGAAAAAAGTATTTATGTGGTGGGCAATGAGCAAGATTACCATTTTAAAGTATTGTTTTTAATTTTAAATAAATTGGGCAAAAGTTGGGCAAGTGGATGCTACCATTTAAGTTATGGTATGGTAGATTTGCCAAGTGGAAAAATGAAAAGCCGTGAAGGCACTGTTGTAGATGCCGATGATTTAATGTCAGAAATGATACAAACTGCGCAAGATAAAACAGAAGAATTGGGCAAAACAGAAGGTATGAGCAATGAAGAAAAACAAAACCTTTATTACACACTTGGTTTAGGTGCTTTAAAATTTTATATGCTGCGTGTTGACCCTCAAAAACGTATGCTCTTTAATCCTCAAGAAAGCATAGATTTTCAGGGCGATACTGGTCCATTTGTACAATATACCTATGCACGAATAAATAGCATGATGAATGTTGCTCAAGCAAATGAGTTATTAAATTCATACCAAATAGAAGAAGCCAAAGAAAGCGAGCTAAACTTAATTAAACATTTAGCAGCTTTTGAAAAAACAATGCTCGATGCAGCTAAAAATTATAATCCTGCGGCTGTGGGTACTTATGTTTTAAATTTAGCAAAAGCTTTTAACAGAGTGTATAACGATGTGTCGTTTTTAAAAGAAAATGATACAGAAAAACGAAAATTCCGTTTGCAATTAGCTAAAGCAACTGCCAATACTATAAAAGTATGTTTAAATTTATTGGGTATTGATTGCCCAGATAGAATGTAGGGATATACTACATCTATTTTGCAAAATTTACAGCTCTTTTTTCTCTAATTACAGTAATTTTAATTTGCCCTGGGTATATCATTTCTTTCATTATACGTTGAGAAATTTCAAAGCTCAAATTATCTGCCTCTTTATCCGTTGCTTTATCGCTATCTACTAATACTCTTAATTCTCTACCTGCTTGTATAGCAAATGCTTTATCTACACCTTTAAAACTCATAGCCAAGGCTTCTAAATCTTTTAAGCGTTTTATATAGCTTTCTGTATCTTCTCTTCTTGCACCTGGGCGAGAGCCGCTTATAGCATCGCAAGCCTGAATAATAGGCGATAACATACTTGTCATTTCTATTTCATCGTGGTGGGCACCTATGGCATTGCATACCTCTGGGTGTTCGCCATATTTTTCCGCCCATTTCATGCCTAAAAGAGCATGCGGAGTTTCTGCATCATCTTCGGGCACTTTGCCTATATCGTGGAGCAAACCAGCACGTTTAGCCAATTTTGCATTTAAGCCAAATTCTGTAGCCATAGTTGCACAAAGGTTGGCAACCTCTCGGCTGTGCTTCAATAAATTTTGTCCATAGCTTGAGCGGTAACGCATTCTGCCAACTATACGAATAAGCTCGGGGTGTAAGCCTGTAATACCTAAATCTATTACAGTGCGTTGTCCTATTTCTATTATTTCTTGCTCAATATCTTTTTTGGTTTTTTCTACCACTTCTTCTATTCTTGCTGGGTGTATTCTGCCATCGGCAACAAGGCGATGCAGCGACAAACGTGCTATCTCTCTTCTTACAGGGTCAAAACCTGAAAGCACAATGGCTTCTGGGGTATCATCTACAATAATTTCAATACCTGTAGCACCTTCCAAAGCTCTAATATTTCTGCCTTCCCTGCCTATAATTCTGCCTTTAACATCATCATTTTCAAGGTTAAAAACCGTAACAGTATTTTCAATAGCTGTTTCAGCAGCAGTACGCTGTATAGTTTGTAATACAATGCGTTTAGCATCTTTGGTAGCTGTAAGTTTTGCCTCTTCAACTATTATTTTAGATTGTGCAATAGCCTCCGTATGTGCATCAGCTTTCACTGCTTCTATCATTTGGGCTTTAGCTTCTTCGGCAGTAAGATTGGCTACTTTTTCCAACATTTTTATTTGCTGCTGGCGAACAGTTTCTACCTCTTGTTCTTTTTTAGCCAAGCCGCTTTGTTGCGCTCCTAATTGTTGTTTCAAGCGTTCTAATTCATCTTCTTTGGTTTTATTTATTTTTAGCTTATCGTCAAGGCTTTGTTCTTTTTGCTTAATTCTATTTTCAGATACTTGTACTTCGTTGTTTCTGCGTTGTACTTCTTTTTCGTGTTCGGATTTTAAGCTTAAAAATTTTTCTTTGCTTTCAAGCATTTTGCTTTGCTTAATGCTTTCTGCTTTGCCTTTTGCCTCTTCTAAAAGTAGATTTGCTTGCGCCTGTTGTTGTTTTTTTACCAAAGGAATACCTGCAAAATAGCCTATTACAAGCCCTATTACAATTCCTATTACGGCATACAATATTTCACTCATTTTTATTTTTTATTTTTATAAAAATAAAGTAGAAATTAAATAGTTAAGAATAGACTATGTTGTAAAAATTAAAGCAAGTTTTCTATTTCGGAAAGCTTGTTTTCAATGGTTGAAAAATCCAATTTGGTATTGGCTGCTGCCTCTACTTTTTGGGTTTTATTAAGCGCATCTACTGCATATTCTAAAGCAGCCATTGCCAGTCCATCTATTTTATCTTTGGTGGTAAAACTATTGTTGAAAAAGGTTATTTTCTCATTCAGCAGTTTTGCCGCCTTGCGCACATATTCTTCTTCTCTGGCATTTATTTGTAGTGGATACATTCTATCGCCTACATTTACTTTTATGGAAATATTTCCTGCCATTTGAAATTTAATTTAAACGTTATTTTTTGGTTTAATTTAGATGCAAGGTTACGATTTTTTTTTCGTTTTTTAAAATTTTGCTTTGAAAAATGGTTTGAGAAAGTTGTCATTCCGTATCCTGCACGTGCGGGAGGCTTTGCAAAATTATACGGAATCTGAAACAGCTCAAATTTCTCCTCTTGTTGGTTTTAAAACCAACCAACTAAAACCTTAAAACAGCACATATGTTATCCCAGCACTAAAATTATGGTTAAAACTAAAATTTGTGCCAATATTTTTTGATGTTAGAATAGGATTAGGTGTAATACCAAATTCTATAAAATTAATATTACGATTGTTAGTTACATTTATTTCAGCATTTACAAAAGCAGAAAGACGAGCAGTAAAAAATTTAAAATATCTAAAATCTGTTGCTAAACCATAGTTTAAGTTATTGTTAAAACTATTATTTAAATTGGCTCTACGTATGCCATTTTGACTTCTTATAGTATTTAAATTTGGATTTACACGAGCAGTAAAAAAAGTACGGGTATTGGGCTGCCAAAGGTATTCGTAATAAACGCCAATATTGGCATTTATAGCATCTGGTTTGTTTTTTGTTTCTGTTTTTAGAAAACTACTTTTGCCAATACTGTCTTCGGTAATTGTGCCATTTGTATTGTGTTGTAGCCCTGCATTTACATTAAATCCCCAAGTATTTTGGCGGTAAATGCTTTTTTGTTTCGATTTATCAAAATTTATACCAAATCCATTGTAAATATTGCGATTGAAACCTCTTCCTTTAAAATGGTTGCCTATTATTAATTTATTATTAAATTCTGTTTTATCATTTCCTAAAAAAGCTCTGTTGTCCAAATAAAAAGTCCATCTTTTACCTGTAAATCTGCCAAATTGAGTAGCATATAGCCAATTATCGTTTATGGTAGTAAAATAGCGAGAGGCTTTATTGCTTTTTACCCCATTGGCTTGCAACACGCTGTCTAACATCTCTAATTGGTCTATCAATCTAAATCTAAAATCAATAAACCTTGTATTGCGAATAGCAGTTATACCTTTGCCAATATTTTCTACTTGCTCGTTAGTAAGTGTACCTATTCCTGCTTTATCTTGTAAATCTATAAGCATAAAAGCCGCCATTATGGGGTCGGTTACATATTCTAATCTGCCTTTGCCAAAGCCTAATTGAAGATTGGCATTTAAATTTATTTCATTTTGTTTACTTAAAACATCATAATTTGAGGTAGTGTTTTTAAATTCTCCATTTTCTTTTCCCCTTGATATAAAATTTTGAACCCCAGTGCCATAGTTTAGTAGTTTAAAATTATTATTGCTTTCATAATATCTATTGGAGGCATTATAGTTTAAATTATAGCCTAAATTATTGTTTTTTGTTTTCTCTTTGCAAAAAAAATGAATTAAATTGATTAGCATAATTATTTTCTGAGTTTCTATTTCCTGTAGCAATATTAAAATTATAATTTAAATTAGATGTATGTTGTAAAGCATCTGTGTTAATATCTTGAAAATAATAACCATTAAAATTTAAGTTATAGCTGTTACTATTATTTTTCTGTTTGTTATTCAATTTACTTGAAGTATCTGTTTCTTTACTGTTATTTAAGCGCCCATTTCCATTCAAATTATAATTTGTACTAAACCTTCTCAATTTTTGAAAGCGGTATTTGTAATTGTTGGGGTTGTAGTTTTCTTGGGCTTGGGCAAAGTTAGAAAAAACTAAAATGCTTAATAGTAGGCTAAAATATTTCATGGGTATTTAAATTAATTTCTCAGATTTAAAAGAAAATTAATTTATTAACCTAATAAAATATAAAAATGGGCTATTTTTAGACAAAAACGGTCATATTTTTGAAATTTTGAGTTTAAAATATTTGTAAAACGTATTTATTTAAACAATCTTACATCTAATGTAAATGGCTCAATATGCTTAATTTTAATATTTTTTGCTTGTTTATGCAATGGGTTTATTATTATATTCTGCTCGCTTTGCACTATAGTAGAAGGTGCTTTTAAATACAATAATTTGTTTTCTGAAACCATCGTGCTGCCAATTTTTTGGGTAGCTACTGGCATGGGAAATTGTCGCCAATTTTTTGGCAAATTTTTTTCTATAAGTTCAGCATGAGGTAGTTTTTCATTTAATTCTATGGTTATTAAAACCAAATCTTTAGGTAGTAAATGTTTGGGCAAATGCACCAAAGTTTCTAATATAGCCAATGAAATACTACTTGAAGTATAAAGCACAGGCACACCTATACTATTCCATCTGCCGCCATATTGTTTTGCCCCTGCACCGCTAAGGTCGGTAGCATATTTTTCTCGGGATATTCTATATACAAGCAAGGTTTAATTAAGCAAAAATACCATGTTCTATTTTTCCTAATTCATTTTTTACGGCTTCTATACCAAAAGAGTTATCTATAATACCCATTGGCTTAATATTGCCCAAAGCCATACAAGGCGTATTTAGCCATTCATAAAAATTGGTTTCATTCTGAAAAACCTCTATGCCTTTATTGAACAATAAAATAATTTCAAGAATTTTTTCGGTATATATGGATTCAAATTTTTTGTTTTCTTTTTTATAGCGTTGAAAAGTACGCTCGGAAAGATTTAAAACATTGCTCCATTCATTTTGTGTAAAAGGTACTTTTTGGGCTTGTTTTTCAAAAGTATTAAAAGCCATGCCTGCATGGGTATAATTAATAAAATAACTTACTTCTGGCTCGCTTACAATATTTGGTTCTTTTTCAATGTTGTTATATTGTTTCATATTAATGCGTCTTTTGTCCTACAAATATACGACATTTTGCGTAAGTACAATAATTTTTATTTTTTTTCTATTGAATATTAAAGCAAATCAATTTCTCCTTCTCTAATTAAAATAGGTTCATTACCAGTACAATCAACTATTCCGGAGCCTATTTCGCCTCCTTCTCCACTATTTATAATCAAAGAAATTGTATGAGAGTAGCTTGTTTCCATTTCAAAAGGCGAGGTCATAATTTTATCTAAATTATTTGGAAAATGTACAGAAGCTGTAACCAAGGGTTCATCTACCATTTCTACTAATTTTAAAGGAATAGCATGGTTAGGAACTCTAATGCCAATGGTTTTTCTTTTGGTTAAAAATAATTTTGGTACTTTGTTATTAGCATTCAAAATAAATGTAAATGGTCCTGGTAAATTTCTATTCATTAGCTTATAAATATTTTTGCTAAACTGCAAGGTATAATCGCTAATGTGCTTTAAATCTGCACAAATAATAGAAAGATTGGCTTTTTCGGGTTTTTTGCCTATCAATTTACACAATTTTTCTATGCCATTTTTATTTGATAAGCAACAAACAAAGGCATATACAGTATCTGTAGGGCAAATAATAATATCGCCTTTTTGCAAAGTCTCAGCAGCCATTTGCAAAAGCCTTTCATTAGGGTTGTGTGCAGATATTTCTATAGTTGGCATAAAAAAAGCCCCGAATGGTTCGAGACTTTCAAAGATAATATTTTTATAACTTTATCTGCTGCTTCGAGTAAAAAATGGCTCTGCATTTTTGTTTCGAGAAGTAACATGTTTTTTATTTTTAATGAAGTAATTTCTCGATACGTTCCTTTCAGAGCAAAGGAACACTCGAAATGACTTACAATTTATCGCCAAATTTTGCGGAGAAACCTACACCAAAAAAGTTTTTAAGTTGCACTTTTATTTGTGTTCCCTCTTTGGTAGGGTCGGTATCTATATCATAATCGTATATTAATTGGTTGATAATACTTACAGAAATGTATTTATTTACTTTCATATTGATAGCATTTTGCCAGTTTACGTCTATGTTTTGCCCAAAATTTTGGTAATTGTTAAACAATTCTAAACGAGATTGTAAGTTAATGTTTTTTGCAATATCTCTATTGAAAAATATATTGGCATACCAACCAAGCTCTGTTCTTAATGTTTTACCATCTTTTACTTTAATTGGGGCTTTTCCACCTGTAGTATCTGCATAGCTAAACTCAGCTTTTTGAACACCAAATGAGCCTAAATCGGCTAAACGCTGCTCTCTAACAACAGTATATTTGGCTGTTATTGGCGAAAAATAAACAGATAGAAACGAAGTTGGCTTATAATCTATACCCACAGAAAGATAACCAAAACCTTGTGCCATAAAGTTAGAAATATGGTTTTGCTCTCTAAAAACATCTGTAGCAGCCCAGCCTGGAAACATTTGTGTGTTTAAATTAAACAAAGCAGAATAATTAAGTTTTTTACTTATTCTTCTACCATATTTGGTGGTAAAAACCAATTTATCTTCATTTTTTACAAATGGATTTACTCTTCCATTATAGGGACTGTTTGGGTCGTTTACTTTTGCTTCGCCATTGCGAATAACACCATAAGCTAAATCTAAATAATTTTCCCATACACTTTTATTATTAGCAGGATGGTAAATGGCAAACAAACTGGCATTGGCTATTAATGCAGTATTATTAGTTCCTCCATTTGCCCAATTAGAAAATGTAGTGTTCGACACATTAGTGCTAAAAAAACCGCCTCTTACCCAGCCTGTATCTTTTACTTCTTTTACTTTTATGCCGCCCGATGCTGCTGCTTTAACATCTGCTTCTTGAGCGTTTAAATTAATTGTTAATGCTATAATAGCTGTTGTAAGTATATGTTTTATTTTCATTTTTAAATTAAAATTATTTTACTATTGGCAAAAAAAATGCCAAACATTTAAGTTTGGCATTTTTAAGTTAAAATTTATTTTATCCTTTTTTAGATTTGTTGATAGCTTTTACAATTAAAAACAATACAAAGGCTATAATTAAAAAATTGATAATTGCCGCTAAAACTTTACCTATCAAAATAGGTCCTAATGTTAATTCTGCAATATTCTCAACTCCGCCTAACATAGCAATTATTGGCATTATTATATCATCTACAATAGATGTTACAATTTTGTTGAACGCAGCACCAAGTACTACAGCCACAGCTAAATCAACCACATTGCCTTGGTTGATAAATTCTTTAAATTCTTTAATCATTCCCATAATATTTTTTATTTAATTAGGGCAATAGTATTACTTTTAACTATTACTTTATTTATAAACTTATTAACAATTAATTTAAGTAATTGAAAATTAAGCCAATACTTTTTTAACCAAATCAGCCGCTTCTTTTAAAAGAATAGCAGATTTTACTTGTAAACCACTTTCGTCTATCAATTTTTTAGCTTCTACTGCATTTGTGCCTTGCAGGCGCACAATAATTGGAATATTAATATTGCCTAATTTTTGGTATGCATCTACAACACCTTGGGCTACTCTATCGCAACGCACTATACCGCCAAATATATTTATTAAAATAGCTTTTACATTTGGGTCGCTCAATATAATTTTAAATCCTGCCTCTACTGTTTCTGCATTGGCTGTTCCGCCTACATCTAAAAAGTTGGCAGGCTCGCCACCGCTTAGTTTTATAATATCCATAGTAGCCATAGCCAAGCCAGCACCATTTACCATGCAGCCTACATTACCGTCAAGTTTTACATAGTTTAAGTTAAATTTTTTAGCTTCTACTTCTGTAGGGTCTTCTTCGCTTTCATCTCTCAATGCTGCATAATCTGCATGGCGATATAAAGCATTTTCATCTAAATCTACTTTAGCGTCAACCGCTATTATTCTGTCATCGCTTGTTTTTAATACTGGGTTTATTTCAAACATAGCGCTATCTGTTTCTTCATAAGCTTTGTAAAGTGCAGTAGCAAATTTTTCCATTTCTTTTTGCGCTTTGCCTGTAAGGCCTAAATTAAAAGCTATTTTGCGTGCTTGAAATGGTTGGAAACCAATGGTAGGGTCTATCCATTCACGATGCAATTTTTCTGGCGTATGTTCGGCTACTTCTTCAATATCCATGCCGCCTTCGGTAGTATAAATAATTACATTTTTGCCTGTAGCTCTATCTAACAATACGCTCATATAATATTCTTTTGGCTCGCTTGCCCCTGGGTAAAATACATCTTCTGTAACCAATACTTTGCTTACCAATTTTCCTTTTTCGCCAGTTTGAATGGTTACCAAAGTTTTGCCTAACATATTTTCTGCAATGGTAGTTACATCATCTAATGTTTTAGCCAATGCTACACCACGTTGCTCGCTGCCTATCATTTTGCCTTTTCCTCTGCCTCCAGCATGTATTTGAGCTTTCAGCACCACCCAACTGCTGCCTGTTTGGGCTTGAATATCTTTAGCGGCTTGTAAAGCAGCTTGTGGGCTATCTGCAACTATGCCCTCTTGAATGGCTACGCCATAAGATTTTAAAATTTGTTTGGCTTGGTATTCGTGAATATTCATAAATAATTATTTTGCTTTCTGTATTTTGGTGCGAAACTACAAAAAATATCTTTAATCTTTTTTTTGATTTTGAAAAAAATAACAAGCAATTTCGCACAGTAATGATTAAAGCGGCAGGTGTAAGTAAAAAATATGGCGAATTGCAGGTGCTTAAAGGCATTGATTTGCAAATAGAGGATAAAGAAATTATATCTATTGTGGGCGATAGCGGTGCAGGTAAAACTACCTTGCTACAAATATTAGGCACTTTAGACAATGCCACAGACGGAGAAGTTTACTACGATAATGTTTTAATAAAAAACTTAAAACAAAAGGCACTTGCGGATTTTAGAAATACACATATTGGTTTTATCTTCCAATTTCATCAGCTTTTGCCCGAGTTTACTTGTTTAGAAAACGTATGTATGCCTGCTTGGATAGCCAAAAAGGATAAAAAAGCCACCGAAACAAGAGCTAAAGAATTATTGACATATTTAAATCTTTCTCATAGATTTAACCATAAACCATCCGAGCTTTCGGGTGGAGAGCAGCAAAGATGCGCTGTAGCAAGGGCTTTAATCAATCAGCCAAAGGTAATATTTGCCGATGAACCAAGCGGAAACTTAGACAGTAAGAATGCTAACGAGCTACATCAGCTATTTTTAAACTTGCGCAAAGATTTTGGCTATAGCTTTGTAATTGTTACCCATAATGAGGAGTTTGCAAATATGGCGGATAGAAAATTGGTGATGAAAGACGGCTATATTGTAGCTTAAGATATATTGCTGTATAAAAGCTAAAATTATTAAGACATAATACCATGCTTTATATTTTCTAACCAAAGTTCTTTTAAACGAACATAATAATGGACTATTACAGCAAGAGTTGCCAAAAAGTATAAGCCTGTTTCTATATTTTCGGCTGTGCTATTATTCAATATAAGATGCAATAAAAATATATTAGTAATAATAGGCAATAAAATTAAGCCCCCCAATAATCTACTGCGGTTGTACAGCAGCAATAAACCGCCTAAAATTTGTATTATACCTACTACTTTCAAAAAGCCACCTTTAGACATGCAGCCAACAGCTAATTTAAAAGCAACTGGTTTTTCAAAATTATTAGTTTCTATAGCATTTATTTGCGCTTGCTTATCTAATGCCATTTTTGCTATTTGCTGCTCTGTTGGTTGTATTTTGGGCTTTGGTATAAATTTTTTTACACCTGCATACATAAAAAATATGCCTAAAGATATAGCTAATATGGTGTGTAAAATATTGCGAATTTTCATTTTTTTATGTTGTTTATTTAAAGTTCTTGAAATTCAAACACAGGTGTGCCTTTAATGCCATTTTTATTGTAAAAGTCTATAAAATGGAGTTTGAATATTTTGCCTGTTTTGTGTTTGAGTATATAATTTTTTTCATTAAAAACAGTAAAATTATTACTAGTAAGGCTAAAGTATTTCCAATCGAAACCAATAGTGTTTGCTATGTTAGAAAATTTGCAATCTAAAGTATCTGCTATTGTTATTTCGTTAAATTTATTTTTGCCAGTATATTTTGCTGCTAAAATATTCTTGGAGTTTATTAAACAGCCTACCACTTGGTAGGTTTGAAACGGGTTGTAATATACATGCTGATATTGGGTAAACAATAAATCCCAGTCTTCGGCAATAGGCTCTGGAGTGCTATTGTTGGTTTTAAAATTATACAATATATGGTTTACATTTTCATTGAATGAAACATATAAACTTTTATAATCAGAGCCATCTATTTTACTGTATTCTATAAAATATTGATTACCAACTACACTGGCTTTGAATAATAAAAGTTCTAATTTGTTAAAATTACCATCAATGCCTAAATCTATAATATAAACATTTTTATTATTAAAAATATCTGTTAGTGCAAGGCTGTCTGAATACCCTGATTGATAATCTATGAGTTTATTGTTCAATTTTCCAACTGTATCTTTTATTTCGGAAAATGAAGTACTTTTTGTTTGATAAGCTACCATGCTTTTTGCCGTATTTAGCTTAATGTATGGGTTTTTTGATGTGCCACTTAATTTTATATCCCAACTAAATTTATCTATAGTTTCTACATTTTGCTTGTTTAATAAGCTATAATATACCATTTTGCTATAAGAACTTCCAAGTTCAGCACTGCCAACGGTTACACTACCTCTGTCTTTTTTTAAAATAGGTAATTCATCTTTAAAACACCCAGTTAGCAATAGCAAAGCTATCAATATTATATTGTATTTTTTTAATTTCATATTCGTATTTCTATACTGCAAAATATTGTTCTACCTGTGCTTATAAGCCTTTGCCCATTGCTATTTTGATGTGCTCCGCCTGTAGATATTCCAGTTTTTATATTACTTATATTGTTAATGTTTTTTAAGCCAAAGGCAAAATTAAATTCGTTGTTTTTGCGTTTTAATGTATAATTTATATTTGCATCTACCATGGTGTAGCTTTGTGTTTGCAATGTTTGAGCTACATTGTTAACCATAGCTAAATAGGGCGATTTGCCAAAATTATTGATGTAAGTATTAAATGCTAAATTTTTATTTTTCAAAAATTTATAACTGCCTTTTATAGCTAAATTAATGGTTTTGAAAAAATCAGGCGTTCCTTTTGTTTTTTCTGTATTAGAAGTAGCTATTAATGCTGTTTGAAAACCTGCTACTATCCTTTTGTTGTTGTAATTGATATCTGTATTAATACCCTTTGTTTCATATTTGCCAATATTTATATAAGTGTACTCTGTGCCAGTATTATTAGTAGCTGCAAGGGTTATCAATTGTTTAAATTGATTGATATAGGTATTGGTTTGCCAATTTAAAAGCGCATTTTTACCTATTTTTATTTTTTGTGAAATACCAAAATTTTGGTTGATAGAAGACTCTGATTGTAAATTTTCATTGCCTAATATATTGTGGTTTATATCTACAAAATAAAGGTACATTTCTTTTACACCTGGTGTTCTATAACCTTTGGCAGCTGTATATTTTAGTTGAATATTTTTAGGTAAATGGTATTTAACAATAAAAGATGGTATTAAAGGAATTTTACTAATAGAATGAACCATTTGACGAATGCCTAAAAGCACATCTAATTTATTTTTTTTGGTATATCCTGCCATAGCTATTAATGAGCCATTATATATTGATTGGCTATTGTTAAGCACTCTTTTGCCATTAAATATTTCGTGGTTTATATCTATACCAGTATTAAAACTAAAATTATTGAATTTGTACTGGTTTACGTATCTTAATTGAGAGGTATGAATTGCTGTTGTGTCTTGGCTTTCAGGAATAGTTAGTACACCTTTACCTTCTTCTGTTAAATCATTCAAATATGAGTTTTTAGTACGTTTAAAATAAGTATAAGAACCTAAAATATTGTGTTTAAATTTGCCTTGTTTAATGTTTAATTCTATTGAATTTATATTTCTTAAAGTGTGGTAATAATCATCAAATGCAGATTCGAAGTAGGGTAAGGTAGGTGTACCCTTGTTTACAATAGTTTCATTTAAAAAATCTGAATTAAATTTTATGCTTGCATTCTTATTTATTTTATGCAATAAAGAAAAGTCGCCAAGTAGCTGCACTCTAGGTTTCCAAAGGCTATATCTGTTGTTAGTTTTTGCATTATAATTATAAAAAAAATTGTTATCCGTATGCCAACCATCAAAAAAGTTTCTACCTAAATAAAAGTTGATACCTGTATTGTTTTTTATTTTATGAGATATACTTGCAGATACATTGTAAATACCTGTAGATTCTGTATAGGCTTTAGCATTTGCTCCCAATTTTTTTGTTGGTAATTGGCTTAATATATTGATAGTTCCAGCCAAAGCGTTAGAGCCATATAGTAAAGACATAGGACCTTCTATTATTTCTATTTGCTCCACATTGCCAACATTTACTTGCGATACATCTACCGAGCCATTCATTGTACCAGCAATAGCTGCTCCATTTTTAAGTATTTTTACATTTTGTCCGCTCATACCATTTATGGCTATTGATGTGCCAAGTATCGCATCTTGGGTAAGGGTAATATTGGGTTGAAATTTTAAAACATCGCCCAAATTTTGAGAGGCTGTTTGTTTTATTTCGTTGGCATTTATAATTTTTACATTGGCAATATCATCTTTTACATATTTTTTTTCGTTCAAATTACCTGTATATACTACTGCATTTTCCATACATGCTATTTGGGGCTGTAGGAATATTTCTTGATTTTTTGCCACATTGATAGTCGTGTATTCGTAACCATAAAAATTTATTTTTATTTTAGTACTATCATTGTTTAATGGCATATTTACATGGCCATTAGTATTTGAAAAAAAGGGAGTGCTGCTATTTGTTAAAGTAATTTTTACATTAGCTATTGGTAAGCTATCTAAATTACTTTTAATTATTAGTTGCGCACTCGCCTTTTTAATAATAAGGATAAAAAGGAATGAAAAGAATGTTTTCACAAATGCTTTTTTCTTATTGAATAATTATTTTTTGAGTAACTGTTTTATTGTCGCAATGCAAGGATATAAAATAGATACCTGCTTGTAAGTTTTCAGAAATTTCTATTGCATTAAAGCCTTTGTTCAAATTATTTTCTTTAAATATTTTTCTGCCATTAATATCTGTAAGATATACTGCTATTTGTTTAAAATTACCATTAATATCATACAATAGGGTAAATTTATTGCCAGATTGTGTTGGATTAGGATATACACTAAAACTATTTATATTATTGATAGATTTAACACTAACATTTGGTTTAGAATAAACTTTAGTTGTATTGAATTTTACTTTTCCATTTTTGCCAGAAGTTATACTCCCACTTTCTATGCCTGAAAATTTCAATTTGTAAATATCCCCGTTTCTAACTTTAACAAAATAAGACAAAGTATCTATTACCCCTGTAAACATTGAGTTTTTCCAATCGGCACCTATGGTAGAAATATTAAAACTAAACACACCTGTGTCTGCAAGTGTAACGCCAGCTTGGTTGCCACGTCTAACCTCTGCTGTTTTAATGCCAGCATTTGTAAGTATGCCATATTGAGGATACATTACAAATCCACCTTGTCCATTAGGAAATTTGCCATGAAAACGTGTGAGTATAAAATCCCAAGTAGTTCTTGCAGGTTCTCTATCTATTACTGCGCCTGTGGCTAAATTTACATATACAAAGTTTTTAGTTGGATATGCAGATGACAAAATTGTTAATTCTTGAGCATCTGTGCCATCAAGGTTAGCAAAACGCACTTTCCAAACACCAGCTGCTTTACTATATACCCATATTTTTTTGTATTGAATACCTGTGCCAGGATTAAAACTTACAACATATAAACGGTGTCCTTTTACTATGTGTCCTTGGTTTTGAAGATACTCACCCCAACCATAGTCTGTTTGACCACTTGCGCTTGAGTTAAAAGCACCTATTTCCCAATCTTCGTCAGAGTTTAGAGCTTGTTTCCATGTTTTTATTCCTGTAGTATCAAAATTTGTAGCAGCCCAAGCTGTAGTATCTTTCCCCGGTTTTTCATAAAGAGTAACTCCGCCAATAGTTGCTGCCGAATTGGTTCTAACTGCAACATTAAAATTGCCAATACTAAAAGCTAATTGCCATTCTTTAGCTGGTGCTTCTTTTACTTTTCCTGTAGCAAAACTATAATAAACCTCGTTGCCATAATTTGGCCCAGATTGTATAGAATCTGCAATTGTTGTTTGTGCATTAGTTTTTATAGCTATAAAAACAATGGTTATCAGTATTATTTTTTTCATTTTAAATTTATTTTATTTATGGCAGCAAAATTGTACCATTAAATTTTACTTATCAATACTTATTCAAAGGTATTCTTGTCATTTTACTGTCATATAATTTGTAGAAAAGGTGCAGTTTTTTAGTATGTACTCTTTTATAGCTTCACGAATTTCGGTTTCGTTCAATTCTTTTTTTACAATATCTCTCACAAATCTGCCAATACCAGCTTGATAGCTACTTGTAATTAAACTACCTTCTAATTTTATAGCTTTATTTTTTTCTATTAATATGTTCCATTCTTCGGTAATAAGTTTCCAAGCTTTAGCATTTTCGTTCCAGTAGTTTAATACAAATTTGGTATCAAAAATATGTTTTGTGAAAGTTTCCATACCTTTCTCCTGACATAAAAGAGTATCGTTTTTCAATTTTTCATTGTCTTGTTCCAAATACCAGTTTTCTTTGCCAATTACAATACGAGAGCGTCTTTTCAATATGTTGTAATCATTTCTTTTTAATAATTCTCTTCGAGGCAAGGGCGAAAGGCAAGTACCTGTCCATACATATTCATTGTTTTGTTTTTCAAATTTTCCATAAGCCTCGTAGCGTGGGCTTTCATCTATTTGAAATACTTTTTGAGTCCAAGTACCTTTAACATCTTTTTTATCAAGAGTATATTTTTCCCAAATATTATTACCTTTGTAGGTTAAAAATTGTGTATTTTCATAAATCCAATCTTGTCGCCAATGTTTGATAATAAAAGAATCATTTATAACTAAAAAATGCGTTAACGATACTTTATTTTCAGTATCTTCTGTTACTATTACCATTTCTAAAGCATTTTCTTTATATTTTTTGTAATATCGGTAATTGCTATCAGGAGCAAAGGTTTCTATATAATTAAAGCCTACTTTAAAAGTTCCTGCCATTTTAAGTATAGCTTCCTTTTCTTCTTTTTTTTGTGCAAATAATTGGCAAGTAAATGTTGCTATTATTGCAATAATTGTTAAATTTTTGGTCATATTTTTAAGTTGTTTTTGTCTTTATTTAGAATAATTATAAATTACTGCAAATAAAGATGATGACTTTAAACTGACAAATACCTAATAGTAAGTAATTATTATTAGGTATTTGTTAAAATTATTTTAAATAAAAAATTTTGACTAATTGATATTTCAAACGATTTGAATTTATTGAAATGGTATAATTTGAGTCTATTAACCATAGTAAATGTATTGTATTCTTAACTTCTATTGTCTCTACTGAATAGTTTTTTTTCAATTAAACAATAACACATGCTTTTTACTCCACCAAAAACAAATAAACCGCTTGCTCGGATTTAAAATAATCAAAACTTAATAGCACACGCATATCATTTTTTATAAGCAGTTCGCTAAAAAAAGTATTTTGGCTTGGCGATTCTACTTGAGCATTTTTTGCAAATAATATGATATTTTTAGCTTTTTCCAATGCTTTTAAATGCTGTATTTCGGAGCTAAAACACAAGGCATTGCTTATGTTTTCAAGCTTTTGGCAAGTGGTAATTATGGTGCTTTCAATATTTTCGGCAGGTATATAATCTATACCATTATCGCTAAATAAATCGGTTAATTTTTTTTCCGAAATGGCTAATTGCCCCAAGTTTTTGGCTGTTTTAAGTTCTAAAACTTGTGCTAAAAAATCGTAGGCATTGCTGCAAGTACTAAAATAAAAACCATGCTGCACCCAATTGGCTACAAAATCTTCATCGGCAAGCACCAAAGGCTTTTTTAACACATCGCTTTCAAAATTTAACAATGGGTATATATTGGGCAGCGGCTGTACCAATCCTTTGCGTACATTCTTTATGGTTTGTTCTTTTGGGGTTATATCAAACACAGGTTTTAAATATTTAGGGTTAAAAAAACTATCTTTGCAAATTAAATCAAAAGCATTCATTTTTAAGTAATTATTTTTTTTGAGTAACAGTAAAAATGCCATACAGCAAACCATTAAAAGTGTTAAAATACTTTTAGATAAGCGTCATTTGAGCAAAAGCAAGCGTTTACTTTTGCTTACAAGTGTGGTTAGTTTGCTCGATGTATTGGCTTTGGCTACTGTTGTGCCAGTATTAATGCTTGCCATAGATGGCGATTTTTTAGCAAAAAGCAAAAAGCTGCGCTATGTGTATCGGCTTTCAGGTGCGCAAAACGAGGGGCAGTTTTTAATTGGCTTAATGCTTGGAGTGGTTGTTTTTTTTGTAGTAAAAAATATTTTAGCTTTTGTAATTCAAAAAAGGATACAAGTATTAAGCACAGAATTGGTACAAAATTTTACCGAAAAAAGCTTTTACCATACTGTAAACCAACCTTATTCGGATATAGTGAACAAAGGCACTTCCGATATGCTACACAAGGTGCATTTCAATTCTTTTCATTATGCCTCTGGGGTGCTTTTGCCTTTTGTAAATTTGGTAGCAGAAACTCTTGTAGTGGTGTTTATCATCGGTTTAATTTTATGGTTCAATCCCAGTATTTTTTTAATGATAGGTTTTATTACAGCCCCTGCTTTTTATATTATCAATAAAACCATTAAAAATAAAGTATATAAACTTGGGCAGCAAACAAAAGGTGTGCGAGAAGCTACATTGGATAGCTTAAATATAGGTGTAAATGGTTTGGCAGATATAAAAATAAACCATTCTGCAAGCTATTTTATCCGAGAGTTTTTGGGTAAACAACGGTTTTTGTTGGAATGCGATTTTAAGGCAATAAATTATCAACTAATACCTTCTCGTGCCAATGAAATTGTAGTATTGCTTGGCGTAATTATATTGGTAATATATGGCTATTTTTTTTCGCAAAATCCTGCTGGGCTAAGGGTTATAGGTGCTGTATTTGTATTGTCAGTATTTAGGCTTATTCCTGCGCTCAATAGGCTTTTGGTAGCTTTAATGAAAATTAAACTTTACCAATACACCATAGATTTTTTGCTACACGATAGCGAAAAACACAAAGCCCAACAAATGCCAAACCCAATAGTATTTAACAATGATATAAAGCTTCAAAATATTTATTTTCAACATGCAGATAGTGGCGAATTATTGTTAAAAAACATAGACTTAAACATTCAAAAAGGCGAAATAATAGGTATAACAGGCATAAGTGGTAGTGGAAAAAGCACCTTGATGAAAATTATCTCAGGCTTAATATTGCCCAATAAAGGCAGTATTTTAATAGACAATAAAACTTTAACAGCCAATGAAATTCATGCTTGGCAAAATCAAATAGGTTTTGTACACCAGTCGCCATTTATTTTTAACCGCTCTTTGGTAGAAAATATTGTGTTAAATGCCACTTTTGATGAAGAAAGATTGCAGCAAGCCTTAGATAAATCGGGCATTTCTGAATTTATAAGTATGCTGCCAAACGGAAAAGATACAATATTGGGCGAGCAAGGGGCAAAAATAAGCGAAGGGCAAAAACAACGCATAGCCATTGCAAGAGCTTTGTATAAAAATGCTAAACTTTTGTTGTTAGATGAGGCTACGAGTTCTTTAAATACAGAAGCAGAGCAAACTATTATAGATACCATTCAAAAACTTAAACAACAAAACGTAACCATAATTATTATTGCACATCAAAATAAAATATTAGAAGTTTGCGATAAATATTATCAACTAAAAAACGGAGAATTAAACCATGTTTGAAAATAAAAAAATAAAATTTGCAGTAGTAGGTTCGGGGCATATAGGCAAGCGCCATGCTGAAATGGTGTATCGCCAGGAGGAGGCAGAGCTTGTAGCCCTTTGCGATATTAAACCAAAAGATAGCCTAAATATAGAAACTTATGAAGTGCCATTTTTCAATTCTATACAAGTGCTTTTCGATTCGTGTGTAGAGTTTGATGTGCTATGTATAGCCACGCCCAATGGTTTACATGCCGAGCACGCACTTATTGGACTTGAGCATAAAAAACATATTGTAATAGAAAAGCCTATGGCATTGAGCAAAGCCGATTGTGAAAAAATAATTTTTAAATCTTTGCAAGTGTCTCGCCAAGTATTTTGTGTAATGCAAAATAGATACTCGCCACCAAGCGAATGGATAAAAAATTTGGTAGAAGAAGGCAAATTAGGTAAAATATTTATGGTGCAAATAAATTGCTATTGGAATAGAGATAACCGCTATTACAAAGCAGATGGTTGGAAAGGAAAATTAGCTTTAGATGGTGGAACATTGTTTACCCAATTTTCACATTTTATAGATATTATGTACTGGCTTTTTGGCGATATATCTGATATTCAAGCAAAGTTTAACGATTTTAACCATATAGATACTACCGATTTTGAAGACAGTGGTTTTGTAAACTTTAATTTTGTAAATGGCGGTATGGGTTGTATCAATTACTCCACAAGTGTATGGAATCAAAATTTAGAAAGTAGCCTTACCATTATAGCCGAAAAAGGCAGTATAAAAATTGGCGGACAATACATGAACGAAGTAGAATATTGCCATGTAGAAAATTATACCATGCCTACTTTAGCCGAAACCAATGCAGGCAACGATTATGGTGCATACAAAGGCTCGGCTGCCAACCATAATTATGTGTATGAAAACGTAATAGACACGCTTAAAAATAGAACCACCATTAGCACTAATGCTTTAGAGGGGCTAAAAGTAGTAGAAATAATAGAGCGTATTTATGCTTTAAATCATTTTATTAAAAAATAGAATAACGTAAATTATATGCTTAAAAAAATTGGGCTTTTTTTAGTTTTGTATTCTGTGTGTATGTTTTTATCGTTAAACATGAACTCGAAATATAAAATTTACACCTATAAAAGCACCATGTTTGCAGATGCAAGCGGCTATTTTGTATATCTTCCAGCCACTATACTTTATAATTGGCAATTGGATAAAATGCCTGCTAAAATGGATTCGCTAACAGGCTGGGGTTTTAGTTATCAATATGCTCAAAATAAAATATTTACCAAATATACTTGCGGCATCGCTTATTTACAATTGCCTTTTTTTATGGCAGTACATGGGTATTGTAAAATTACAAATCAAAATGCCAATGGATTTTCGCAAGCTTATGTTAATGGTATGTTGTTTTCGGGCGTGTTTTATATGTTGCTTGGTTTATTTTTTTTATACCATGTTTTGCGTCATTATTTTAGCAAAAAAATAAGTGTTTTGGTGTGCTTTGCATTGCTAATTTGCAGCAATTTGTATTTTTATGGTATAGAGCATAATGGTTTAAGCCATGTGTATTCCTTTTCACTTATTAGTGCAGCCATTTATTTTATGCTAAAAAACAAGCCTTATATTTGGTTTGTACTTTTGCCAATATTTAGTTTATTGGTATTAATTCGCCCTACCAATGTAGTGGTTATTTTATTGTTGCTTACTTATTTTTGGGGTATTCATAAAAAAAATATGTTTACATATTTTAATTTTAAATCATTGGTAATAGGCGGCTTAATTGGCATTGGCATATTGTTGCCACAGTTATTTTATTGGCATTCTGTAAGCGGCAATTGGCTAATGTATTCTTATAAGGGCGAAGGATTTATTCATTGGAAAAATCCGAAAATATTAGAAGTATTATTTGCCCCTATGAATGGTTTTTTTCCTTATGCCCCTATTTTTATATTGGCATTGGTTGGTTATAGCTTTAAGCCAATAAGCAAGCAATTTACGCTTTGGTTTTTTGCTCTTTTTATCTTTATGGTATATCTCAATGCTTCGTGGTGGAGTTGGCAATTTGGCTGTGCTTATGGCGGTAGGGCTTTTATTGAATTTTATCCTTTTTTAGCCATAGGATTAGCGGCTTTTATAGCTTATTGCATTAAGAAATTTAATGTTAAATTTTATATCTTTATTGGTATAGTGCTATTACTTGGCATTTATAATTTAAAAATAATCTATAACTTTGACGATTGTTTTTATGGCTCCACTTGGCAATATTCAGAAATACTAAACCTTTTATTCAATTAATTTAATGGCAAATACACTATCTATTATTATACCTGCTTACAACGAAGCAAATACAATTCATTTAATATTGAATAAAGTAAAAGCTGTGGAGCTAAATGGCGGTTTGCACAAGCAAATAATAATTGTAAACGATTGTAGCAAAGACGATACAGAAAATGCCATAAAAAACTATATGGCTGTAAACCCAACTTTGGATATTCAATACCGCAAGCATGAGATAAACAAAGGCAAAGGAGCTGCTTTACATACTGGTATTAAAGAAGCTACAGGCGATTATATAATTATCCAAGATGCTGATTTGGAGTACGACCCAAATGAGTATAATATATTACTAAAACCCATATTAGATGGCTTTGCCGATGTAGTGTATGGTAGCCGTTTTATGGGCGGTAAGCCACATAGAATTTTATTTTTTTGGCACTCGTTAGGTAATAAGTTTTTAACCCAATTAAGCAATTCGCTTACCAATTTAAACCTAACGGATATGGAAACTTGCTACAAATTGTTTAAGCGAGAAATTATTCAAAGCATTCAATTTAAAGAAAACCGCTTTGGATTTGAGCCAGAAGTAACAGCTAAAATTAGTAGAATTAAAGGCATAAGAATATACGAAGTGGGTATTTCTTACTATGGCAGAACCTATTTAGAAGGCAAAAAAATAGGCTGGAAAGATGGTTTTAGAGCTATTTATTGTATTTTGAAGTACAATATATTCAGTAAGTAAATTTTAGTTTTTAATTATACGCATTGTAAATTAAATATAAACTAAAGGCAATTATAAAGAAAATAGTTATATTTGCTTACAATATAATAAAGCAAATGAAATTGTTGTTAGAAATTCCAGACGAAAAATCATCTTCTTTTATTGATGTAATAAAAAGCATTTCTTATATAAAAATAAAACCTTTAACAGATGCTAAAGCATTGCTTTTAGAAGAAATTAGAGAGGCAGTAGAAGAGATGAAATTAGTTAGAGCAGGAAAAAAAATAGCCAGAAATGCTGAAGATTTTTTAAATGAATTATAGTGTAAAAACCATTAAAATTTTTGAAAAACAAGCAAAAAGATTAGCTAAAAAGTATTCTTCCTTAAAAATAGAATTATTAGAACTTGTAAATGAATTAAAGAACGAGCCTCAACAAGGCGTGTAATTGGTAAAAATTGTTTTAAAATAAGAATTGCAATTGCATCTAAAAACAAAGGAAAAAGTAGTGGAGCAAGAATTATAACTCATTTTGTGGTAAAAGAAAATATAGTATATCTACTTTCTATTTACGATAAATCTGAAAAAGAAAATATTACTGAAAAAGAATTAGAAGAACTCTTACAATATCTACCAGACTAATTTTTTTAGAATTTTTGTTATAAAAACGTAAATTATTTTTTAGTTACATTTAAAATTTAAACATTTCTATAAATATTAAACTAAAAAATAACTGTATATCCGTAAACATTCATAAATTAAAAAAAGTTATTATATTTG
>CAZDGF010000002.1:49107-91527 GCA_964505065.1 uncultured Chitinophaga sp. | reverse complement strand
TAAATCAAGTAGTTCGATTTTTCAAATCTCCTATTGATTAATTTGGGTTAAACTATGTACTAAATTACAGCGAATTGGACGAAGATGATATTTTTGAAGCAGGAGGTTTATCATGGATTATAACTTTCATTTGTATATTTATTATTGCTAGTATAGCTGATAGAAAAATTGCAAACAATAGAAAAGCACTATAAAAAAAGTAAATTGCAGATTAAAAGATACCTGTTTTAAAGCTAACATTCATTTTTTATTAAATTTTTTAATACCAAAGCCTCTTTCCTTTTTTCAACCAATACTTTTAATTCTTAAATATAAACTTTAATATTGCTATCAATATATGAAACTTACATTTTGGGGCGCAGCACGCACGGTTACAGGTAGCAAACATTTATTAACTACCGATAGTGGCAAACAAATTTTATTAGATTGTGGTATGTTTCAAGGTATGGGCGAAGATACTGAAACCTTGAATAAAAACTGGGGCTTTAATCCTGCCGAAATAGATTATGTTATCCTCTCGCATGCGCATATAGACCATACAGGACTATTACCCAAGCTGGTAAAAGACGGCTTTAAAGGGAAAATATATGCCACAGCAGCTACTGTAGATTTATGTGAAATAATGCTATTGGATAGTGCCCATATTCAAGAAAGCGATTTGAAATATGTAAACAAACGCAATGCAGAAAAAAACAAACCGCTTAAAGTTCCGCTTTATGATGCAGAAGATGCCCAAGAAACCCTTACCCGCTTTGTAGATATGCCCCTAAATGGCACTATGGCTATAGACAATGAAATAAGCGTAACTACTACAGAAAGCGGACATATTATAGGCAGTGTGGCACTTAGCTTAACGCTTACAAAAAACAATGGCAAGGTTATAAAACTATTCTTTTCGGGCGATATTGGGCGTAAAAATGATGCCATATTAAACGGACCAATGGTTTTTCCGCAAGCAGAATACATTATTTGCGAAAGCACCTATGGCGATAGATTACACCAACCCCAAACAGATGTAGAAAGTCGTTTATTAGAAATAGTTAACAACACTTGTGTGCAGCAAAATGGCAAAATTATAATCCCTGCTTTTAGCATAGATAGAACCCAAGAGATAGTATATGCTTTAGATAGATTGGCTTACGCAGGAAAATTGCCTAAAATAGATGTGTATGTAGATAGTCCACTATCAGTAAAAGCTACAAAAGTAATGAGCGCACATAGAGAATATTTTAATCAAAACATAATGCAATACATAGCCAAAGATGGCGACCCTTTTGATTTTCCAAATTTGCATTATGTACAAAAAGCCGAAGAATCTAAAAAGATAAACGACCTAAAAACACCTTGCATAATTATAAGCGCAAGTGGTATGGCAGAGGCTGGCAGAATAAAACACCATTTAAAAAACAACATAGAAAAACCTGAAAATACAGTGCTTTTGGTGGGCTATGCTTCGCCTACATCTTTGGCAGGCAGGCTAAAAGCAGGCGATGAACAAGTGCGTATATTTGGCGAAATGTTTAAAGTAAATGCCAATGTAGAAAGCATGGAAAACTTTAGCGCCCATGCAGATTATAATGAAATGTTAGAATATTTGGCATGCCAAGATGCTTCTCAAATAAAGAAATTAATATTAGTACATGGCGAATACGATACCCAACAAGCATTTGCAGAAAAACTAACCGTTGCTGGGTTTAAAGATATTTTAATACCTGAAATGGGCGATGAGTTGGAGTTGGAGTAAAACGCATAGCCTTTTTAGAAAAATATATAGCTATTCGTTTTTAAATTATTAATCTACCACCACAAACTCCCAATAATTTTCCTTATCTATAGCTTTAAAAGTATTGGTATAAGTATTAGAAAACGTTTTAGATAGCCTAACTTTTTTTGCATTTTGCCATTTGAATTCGAAGGCAAATATTTCATCTTTATTTATTTCTATCAAATCTATTTCTTGTTGTTGTTTGGTTCGCCAAAAGTATAATTGATGATTTTGTTCTGAATTATTTAAATATTTTTTTCGTTCGCTTACCAAGTAATTTTCCCATAATTGACCAATATCTATTCGCTTAAAAACTGGGTCGAAATTGCCAATAATAGCATTTCTAATCCCATTGTCGTAAAAATATATTTTTTGACTTTTGCTCAATTCATTTCTTATATTTTTAGCAAAACTGGGCAATCTAAAAATGACAAAACTTTGTTCCAATAGCTTTACATACCTTTCTACAGTTTTAGCACTCACTTTGCATAAATTAGCAATTTCATTATACGAAACCATTGAGCCTACTTGATATGCCAATGCTTTTAATATTTTTTCTAACAAATCTGATGAGCGAATTTCCTCATACATAAAAATATCTTTAAACAAATAGCTACTTGTTAGTTCTGATAATAGTTTTGGTGCATTTTGCATATTATTTACAATATCGGGATAAAAACCAAAAACAAGGCGTTGTTCTAAATTTTTATTTTCGTTTATTCCGCCAAAATGCTGCCATAGCTCAGCCGTTGAAAATGGATATAAATTTAATTCAATTTTTCTGCCTGTAAGTGGTTCATTTATTTCATTGGCTATATCCAATGCACTCGAGCCTGTTACCATTATTTGAATATCCGAAAAATTATCGTACATTATTTTTAAGGTTAAACCTATGTTTTTAACCCTTTGCGCTTCATCTATACAAATGAGTTTTATACCTGCTAATTTTATTTTTAAATTATTCAATGTAACATTGCCCAATTCCAACCTATCTTCTTCCAAATCGCAATTAAACCATACTTTAGTTTCCGTAAATTCATTAAAAATATTTCGCATCAAAGTGGTTTTACCCACTTGGCGAGGACCGAGTAATACCAATACTTTTTTTAAAGGCACGTATTTAGCCATAATATTGGCAATATTCCTTGTAATCATACTGCAAATATATAACTTATTATAAATATAATCCAAAATAGTTATAACTATTTTGGATTATAAATTGAAAAAGTTATGCTTTTTACTATTTTTTCAACTAAAATTAAGATTAGGTATTTGGCAATAAGGCGAAAAAACACCTTTTAGGGCTATGAAATTCTTTTTCTAAAAACTATACCCAGCAAGATATATAGGTATAAAATGTAATTTACCCTCGTTGCCTTTATTTGCTTTTGAAAATACAATTGCTTTTTTAACCAATTTATTTTCTGCTAATAAAATATGCAAACTTCTTAATTTACCTGTTGCTCCAGATTTTACCTCCACTGGTATTATTTCGCCATTTTTTTCTATTACGTAATCTACTTCTGCACTGCTATTAGGCATTGTTCTTGCCCAATAATACAACGGATTGCTGCCGCTTGCAAGCAGTTGTTGCCCTACAAATTGCTCTGCCCAAGCACCCATAAAATTTGAATTTGCTACTTGTGGGTAAAACAAACTATCAAAAGAAACTTTACTTAAACACAATAACAAGCCTATATCAATAAAACATGCTTTAAATTGCTTACCACTTGTAGAAAAAGGTAAGCCTGCAAGCGATACATTGCTTACTTTTCTAAAAATTTTTGCAGTAGAAAGCACATCTACACCTTTTTTTATCGTTGGTCCTTTAAATCTTTCGCTCAATTTTGTGTAAAGCACCTGTCCACTTATATTTTGACTGATATTTGAAAGTATATCCAACAAACAATCTTTATGTACCAAGGGATTGTATTTGCTAAAATCTTGCTGATAGGTATAAAGTAAATCTTCTTGAATTTTACGCACTTGCGCATAGTTTTTAGTATCTACAAAATGCTGAACACACTCTGGCATACCGCCCACCCAAAAATAATTTAGTAGTTCATAATATATTTTATCTTCAATAAGTTTAGAAATTGAAGCGTTATTTTCAGTTAATAATTTTGCTAATTTCTCATTACCATTTGCTATTAAAAACTCATCAAAAGTCATTGGAAATAGTTCCAAAAGTTCTACTCTGCCAACAGGAAAAGGAATATCCATTAATTGAAACTCCAACAACGAGCCAGCTGCTATTACAGGAATTTGGGGCATATCCTCAAAAAAATAGCGCAATGCCATAATGGCTTTTGGGCAGTTTTGTATTTCATCTAAAAACAACAATGTATTTTCTGTTATTTCCTTGCCCTCTAAAATTTCTATTTCTGAAAGAATTCTTTTTACATCAAAATCTTGTTCAAACAATGTGTTTAATTGAGGTTTTTTTTCAAAATTAAGTTCTATGTAATTATTGCTAAATTCAGTTTTACCCAAATTTCTAACCAACCAGCTTTTACCAATTTGCCTTGCACCATTCAATATCAAAGGTTTACGGTCTTTTTTTGTAGCCCAGTGTTTTAATTTTTCAGTTGCTTTCCGTTTCATAATTATAAAATACAATGCAAATATAGTATTTTAAATTTAGAATATCAAGGCATTTTATAATTTTTAAAATTAGAATATCAAGGTAAATGTGTAATTTTTAATTATAGTTATACTAAAATAATTTGTGTTTTTTAAAATTATTTTTAACTTTTGAAATATTGTTGGTCATAAGACCAACAATGGCAAAATGGCAAAAATTATAGTTATACTAAAATAATTTATGTTTTTTAAAATTATTTTTAACTTTAAAATACGTTTAGATGGTAGCTATTGCAAAGAGATTTGATAAAGAAAATGCTATTTTATTTTTCAAAAATAGTGGCTACAAGGTGGAAAACAACTTGTAAGGCTAAGAATATTATTTTTTTTTTAAAAGCCTTCCCAGCTTTTGTAATAAACACCAGCATCAGTTCCAACAATTATTTTATTACCAACTTTTTCTATTGACTGTATTGCTCCATTAAGATTGGTTAAGTCTTTTTCTATTACTTTCGTATTATCTAAATCAACAATAGCAATGTTTCTATATTTATACAAAACCAATTTGCCATAAATATTCTTAATATTTTGATTGCCAAAATCTCTTCCATATCCCACATATTGCCATGTTTTACCTTTGTCTTTGCTTTCTAGTAATCCATCTTGTCGTTCTAAATTGTCAGCAAAATATTGACTGAATGGCTGTTGAGCATATAAAAAGCCTCTGTATTCAAACATATTATTAAATGTATACCTGCAAGTGTCTAATAATTCTCCATTCTGTAATCTGTAAATTATTCCACCAACAGAAACAAAGCTTAAGTTATCAAACTTAAAAACACGAGGCGTTATTTTAGGATATGAATTCACATTAACTTGATACGATAAAAGAGTTTTTTCATTTTTGCTTTTTATAATTATTGGCTCAAATTTATTAGGAATATGATTTATTAAAATAGTATTATATTTGTAGGTAACAGTATTGTTAGAATATGTTCTATATACAAGATCAAATTCATTTAAGTTGTTTATAGTAGAATAGCCAAACTCTTCATCAAAAGTAGAATTAAATTCAAATGGGGTAAACTCATAGCTAATCTGTTCAGTTGGTTGTTTACAGTCCATAATTTCAATTTTACTTTTATCCAATTCTTTACGAAAAAGTAAATATTTGCTATTATGTTTAACTGAAAAATTTAAGTCTGTTGATAGGTTATTAGAATATAAATAACTCTTGTTTTTAATTTTAACAAGAAATGTATCAAAAAAATATAGGTTATTTCTTGATATTATAATCAATTCATCTCCAATTACCTCAGTAGCTCGAATATCTCGATAACCGTATTGAATTGATTCATTGGAAACTAATTGCCAATCTTCAGAAATAGGCTTTTCTATTTCATTATTTTTCTTACAGCCAAAGATTAAAAGAAATATTAAAAGTTTAATGTGAATTTTTATCATTGTTATGTGTTTTATAAAATATTTATGACTTTCAAAAGTAAACAAAAATTAAGTTCAAAAATAAATTTAAATTATAAAATTCAGTATTTATGGGGGGAAAAACCAAAAGTATAAATACTATAATATAAAAAAGCCCGAAAAAAGCCCGATTTTAAAAGGGTTGCGGTTGTTTTGGTAGATTATATAAAAGAAAAACGAAAAGTATAAAAATTGCATTTTGCTTACATTATGGTTACACTTTAAGGCAAAATAAAGCACATTAGCTTACCTGTGAGTGCATAAGCGCACACAAAGGGTACATAGCTTGTAAATACAAAGGATAAAGCCACACAAAGCCTGTTATTAAACGGGCTTTTTTTATGCCTTGAAAATAAGGACCTAAAAAGTGTAATAAAACGAAATAATGCCTTTGGGTGGTGTATTGCATGGTGTAATGGGTGGTGTAAAATTAAAATTAAAGTATTTTTAAAGTGTATTTAATACCTAAATAGATGCCAATAAGTGCCTAAATTGTATGATTGATTACCCTATAATGCCATATTAAAACAGATATAAAACAACTAAAATGCAATAAGATAGGGTGTTTAGGCAGTGTTTATGTACTAAAATGGGGGGTGTTAGTAATACATTTGGTTAGATATTCTTATTTAACCAGCCATGAATAAGCCAAATTGATTTAATAAATTTTTTAGCAATATCAAAATCGTCATAAAATTCATTGTGGCTCTTTAATGTAAAATGAGTTTGAGTATTGTCTTGGCTTTTCTTTATATACTTTAAAAACTTTCTACCATCATTGCAAACAATGCCATATATCTGCCCAAATTCTATATATTCTTGCCAGTTCAGCTCTTCCTTGCCAAAAAGTATTGTACCACTTTTAATTAACTTTTCCATTGAATCGGAATAGGTCCGAAATGCAGTGCAACCATAAAACTCGGGTATATCCATATAATACTCAGGCTTTTCAATATTATCGTTTAGTATATTTAGTGAATTGCCAGCTAAAAAGTCAATATTATAAAATGGTATTAAGTCAACACCTTTCTTTTTAATACTTTTGCCTGTTGCTGCTTTAGTTACATTGTAACCCTCTATAGGCTCTTCAACTACTAAATAATTACTTTCTTTAATAAACATAGGTTTTTTACCTAAAACCAACCATTCAACACTTACTTTATAGCTATTACTCAATAAAGAAAGCGTATCTACACCAATATTCATTCTTTTATTCAGTATTTCTGAAAACTTGCTTTTAGTTATATTCAGATTTTCTGCAATTTCTGTTTTACTTTCTGCTTTATTTTCAGAAATTAAGAAATTTATACAATCTATAAACCTTTGATTTATAGCGTATTTTGTTGAATTTTCTAAAATTGTTGTCATTTTCTGTATTATTTATTTGGTTAGTTCAGAATTTCTGTATTTATTTGCTGCACTATTTAAAGCAACAAATTAAAGCAATTAAACAATGGCAACAAAAGAAAAAAAACAAAAGCGTATTTGGGTAACAAATGAGATAACTTCAACTTTACAAATAGAATTTAATGTAACAGGTGTTGCGGTGCTAAATGCGCTAAAGTTTTACAGCTTTTCTGAAAACGCTTTAAATATTCGTAAACGTGCATTGGAGTTAATGGCTTTAACTCAAAAGAATAACCAAGATTTATACAAACAATTTAACAAGTAAGATTTATGCAAGGATTAGCTATAACACTTAAAGAGTGGAAAAATGCAGGTTTAACTTACGACCAGTATCGTTGGCAGGTTAGAACCAACGATGATATGAAAGTTGTTAGAGGTTGCAGAGGCAGAAATGTATCAATAATATTTGACACAATTGCAGATGAATACAAAGAAGTAATAATAGCCAAACTTGGCGACCCGAGAGTGGAAGCTCCAAAGAATACTTTTCGTAGCATTGTGCAAAGAGACGAGCAAGCGGTTAGCTATTACAGCAATTATCTGCTGAACGGTGGCAGAAACCTGCCAGCCGATAAAATAAAAGAATACAGCGCAAATGCAGATGTGCTAAATGCACTTATTGGTGAGTATAATAGAATGAAAGCTGCACGCAGCCCAAGAGGTGTCACAATGAAAGGCTACTGGAGTGGTGCAATGGCTAAAATAGAAAGCGTGCGTGAAGAACTTGGACACACCTTGCCAGCCAACGAGCTTGCGCTTAAACGCAAGGTAGAGAAATACAAAGCAGAAAGCTACGAGGGTTTGATTAGTGGTAAATTTTGCAACGATAACAGCCGTAAGGTTTCCTTTAGCCTTGAAAAGCTAATACTGAACCTTTACATAATGCCAAACAAGCCTTTTGCTGCCGATGTACACACGCTTTATATGGCTTTTTTACAAGGCACAATTACAGTATTAGATAAAGAAACAGGCGAGGTTTTCCTACCCTCCAATTTTGTTAAAAATGGGCAACCGCTGGAGCTTACAGGTAAAACAATATGGAACTACCTAAATGCGCCACACAACAGAGCGGTGGTAGATAGCCATAGAAGTGGCGCACACCGCTTTAATAGCAGCATACGCCCACACCACCACCGCAAGGCGCCCAATTATAGCTTTAGCAAAATAACAATGGACGACAGGGACCTGCCACGCAAGATGACAGACGGCAAACGCCTAAAAGCATACTATGCTTACGATGTGGCGAGCGGTTGCGTTATAGGCAGAGCATATAGCAGAGATAAAAACGAGGAGCTATTTATTGAGTGTATGCAAAGCATGTTTCGCTGCATAGAAATGAACAACCTACCTTGCCCAATGGAGGTAGAAGTAGAGCATCATTTGGTAAATAAATTCTTTGACGACTTGGGCATTATGTTTCCATTTTTAAGAATATGTAAAGCGGGCAATAGCCAAGAGAAGCACGCTGAACATTTTAACAAAGCCAAAAAATACACCATTGAAAAAAAGAACCATACAGGCATAGGCAGATGGTGGGCTTTGAGTGAGGCATACAGGATAGACAACGACAAGGTAAACGATGAGTTTGTAGAAAAAGCCTTTACCAAAGAACGCTTAATGTCGGACGAGGATATGGATATATTCCAATACAATAACCAGCTGCACCCCAAGCAAAAAAAGTACCCAAATAAAACCCGCTGGCAGGTGCTTATGGAAAACATAAACCCAACTGCCACAGCCATAAACAAAGCCATAGCCTACAGAGCCTTTGGCTATTGCACCCCCACCAGCATAGTGCGCAATCAATATTGCACAGTTAAAAACACCAAATATCAGCTGCCAAGCAGCGCAATAATAGCCAAGCTACAGCCCAATAACTATGAAGTGCAAGCCTACTACCTGCCCACGTTGGAAAACGAAATAAACGAGGTGTTTTTATACCAAAATGGCACTTTTCTATGCAAATGCACTCCAATAGAATTATACAACACCGCCAAAGCCGAGCGCACAGCTATTGACAATGCAGCCTTTGTAGAACAGCGCAAGTACATAAGCGAGTTTGATACCCAAATAAAAACTGGCAGAGCTGAATTGACAAAAGTAACAATTATAGACACCAAAGCATTGAACGCTGCCGAAGCGCAAGAAGTAAAGATAATAGAAATCAATCCTATTGACGACAGCCCAAACTTTGACGACCTACACAACCGATTTAACAACGATGAGAGCCACTACATAGACCAACTTTAAACACCATTTAAACCAAATATAAATAATGATTAACCAAGATTTAAAACAACGTGTAATACTTGGCATAAAAGCCGAGCAAACCACCTTTTCGGGCAGTGCAAGCAAGCACGCTGTAAGATTAGGCATTAACCCAGCCGTTTACTCTCGCCTTATGGCTGGCGATACTGATAAAGTATTGGGCAACGATGTATGGATAAGCCTTGCCCGCCAATTGGGCATAAACCCACGCAACCAAGTGGAGTGGAAAACAGCCGAAACAGAAGTATTTAAAAAAATAACAGCGCAGCTAAAACATTGCCAAAAAAACAGCATAAGCAGCCTACTATGCGATAGCGCAGATATTGGCAAAACCTACACCGCCAAGCAATATGTAAAACACAATGCTAATGCTGTTTTAATTGATTGCAGCCAAGTAAAAAGCAAGCAAAAACTTGTGCGCCAAATAGCTAAAGACTTTGGTGTAAACCATACAGGCAAATATGCAGATGTGTATGCCGACCTGTGCTGGTACATCAATAGCCTTGAACAAGCCCCATTGATAATATTAGACGAGGCTGGCGATTTGCTTTATGATGCTTTCCTTGAACTAAAAGCACTTTGGAACGCAACTGAAGGCAACTGCGGTTGGTATATGATGGGAGCAGATGGGCTAAAAGAAAAGATACGCAGAGCCATAGCCAACAATAAGGTAGGCTATACCGAGCTATTTAGCAGATTTGGCAAACGCTACCAACGTGCCACACCCCAAAGCGCAAAGGAGGCAGAAGAATTTGCCTATATGCAAGCTGCATTAATTATAAAAGCCAATGCGCCCCAAGATGCCAATATTAAAGCCATTATACACAAAAGCGAAAGCTCGCTTCGCAGAATTTACACCGAACTTTCTAAAATAGCTTAAACCTCCCTAAATGCGCAGAGCCTTGACAATAGCCAATATATACAATACAAAACGTGTGCTTATGCCCTTTGAGGGCAAATGGGAAGCAGCCATGGGCAGCCCCGAGATGAGCGGTGCATGGCTTATATGGGGCGATAGCGGAAGCGGTAAAACCACCTTTGTAGCGCAGCTGTGTAAGTATCTTACCAAGTTTGGGCGTGTGGCTTACAATAGCTTGGAAGAGGGCAACTCCGAAACCATTAAAAAGGCTTTAAAACGTGTAAAAATGGAAGACGTGGCACACCGCATTGTGCTATTAGATAAAGAGCCAATAGCCGAGCTAAAAGAACGCTTGGCAGCCCACAAAAGCCCCCAAATAATAGTAATAGATAGCGTGCAATATGCCGAGCTCACCTACAAGCTGTATAAAGAGTTGAAAGATGCTTTCCGCAACAAACTATTTATACTAATAAGCCATAGCGATGGGCGATTGCCAAGTGGCAAAGTAGCCAAAAGTATGCGCTATGATGTAAATGTAAAAATACGCACAGAGGGCTACAGAGCCTTTGTTGTAAGCCGATACGGAGGCAGCGAGCCGATAACCATTTGGGAAGAGGGCGCAGCCGAGTATTGGGGTACAGATGCCCCCGAAATATTTAAACCTGTTTCGACAGGCTCAACAAATAAACCAACCAAATAAACCAACCAAATAAAATGACAAAAAAAACAAAAATAGAACACGTCTTTAAAGTATTACCTGCCTTTGGCTTTGCCATTGGATTTATTAAAGACAAAACAGAAATGTATCACAATACTGAAGATGAATATATATTCTTCATTGGCTTTCTGTGCTTTACTTTTTCAGTTTGCTTAACCATTACTAAATATGAAAACGACTAAAGAAAAAATTTGCGAGGCATTAGGCATTACCCACGAGCAATACTCAACCCTTGTATTCGACACAGGCATAGAATACCTGCATGCCAATGTGCCAGCCAACTGGCTGCAAGATATAGCCGAAACCAAAACCTTTTGGAGCTGGTGGCAGCACCAATGGGCAATAATAGACAATACCTACTATGCAGCCCACAAAGTATTGTTTGGCTGCTGCTCTGTAGATATGCTAATGGATATATACCTAACCGACCACCGCAGCTATATGAGCAAAGTGCAGGTAGAGGAGCGCATTTGGCAAGAGTTTAAGCACATTATGCTACACATGGCTACAAAGGAGCTTACCAATGCAGCATGAGTTCGCCAAGATTTAAGCCTAACAACGACAGCTACACTGCAATAGTGCCAGCCGTAGCCAAGTTTTATGAAGTATCTGAAGCAGATATTTTAAAAAATTGCAGAATGCGCAAATTAGTAGAGGCAAGACAGCTATCGGCTTACTTTTTGAAACAGCACGACCCCAGTTTTCCACTTGGATTTATTGGCGGTATTTTAAAGCGAGACCATAGCACAATAACTTATCATTTAAGAACGGCAGAAAATTTAATAAATTTTGATAGAGCCTACAAAAGAAGATACGAGCAGCTGCTACAAAAAATAAACCAAGCCTTATTCAATACCATACAAAAAGAAAACCAATTAAACCAAATAATACAAGAATATATGAACCACTCAAACCAACTAAACGACCTTAAACATAAGGCAGAGCAAGTAACCGAAAGGCTACAACAAATTAAAGATGTAAACAGCCTTGAGTTTAAAGAGCTGCAAAAAGTAGGCAACCAAATAGGCAAAGATATAGAAGCCATAGAGCTGGAGCAAGCAGCCCACAACAGGCGCATATCTTCCCTACTCAACAATGCCCAAGAGCATGTAGCCGAAGCCATGCGCAACCCTGCCCTTAGCTTCGATTTATAAACCAAAAACAATACAACAATTTAATACAATGACAACAACAACAAAAAGAGTAAAAAAAGCTGTATTACAGCCACAAACAACAGAAGAGGCACAAGTGCTAATGAGCGAGTATGCCACTGCCCACGCTCGCAGAGCGCAAATTAATGCCAAAATGGACGAGCAGTTTACCAAAATTAGAAGCCAACATGCAGATGAGCTAAAGCAGCTTGACGACACCTGCGAAGAGAAAATGAATGCACTGCACTTGTATGCAGAAGCTCGCAAAGACGAATTTGAGAAAAAACGCTCAATGGAATTTGTGCATGGCGTTATTGGCTTCCGTATGGGAACACCAAAATTAAAGCCAAGCAAAGGCTTTACATGGGCAGCCTGTTTGGAGCTTTTAAAAATGAAAGCACCCCAATATGTGCGCACCATAGAAGAGCCAGCCAAAGACCGCCTATTGGCAGATAGAGAGAATGCTGAAACAGCTCTACTATTTGGTGTGCGTGGTGTAGGCTGCGAGGTAGCCCAAGACGAAACCTTTTTTGTGGACCTTAAAAAAGAAGTGGTGGCAGGAGCGTAATTTGATAACAGTTGTATTTGCGAGCGTTTTAATGTCGCAAATGCTTTGTTATCAAATTTTTTAAGGGTTTTAAAAGCCATTTAAACAGCTTGTAAACGCCCTCTACTAATACCAATCTACTGTCTTTGTAAGGTTTTCTATTATCATACATAACAGGTGCAAATATAAGCGTGGCGAGCGTTAATTCTGCTCCCCACGCTCCAAAAAACCAAATAAAAAAATGAAAGATAAAATTACATTAATAAACCCTAATACTTGCTCTTGTGGTTTCATATATGCAGAAAATTGTAACATCAAACCCGAACAATGCCCCCAATTTTTAAGCTACAGGCAACAAGTAGAAGATAGATTTAACGCTCGCAAAAAACAAAACCAAAAATGAAAAATCTAAAATCTAAAATCCTTATCCTCCTTTGCGCCTTTGCGTGCAACAAACCCTCCCTTACCTTTAAAGTAAGCCCCCCATGCACCACCACCCTAAGCATAAACGGCAGCCAACGCCAAATAAGCGCAGCTTACGAGTTTTCATTAACCAAAGGCACAACCATAGCCACAGCCGATACATGCAGATACGAAATAAAAGAAAACGGCATAATAATTATGAACTGCGATGCCACCAATTATACATTTAAAAACAAACGCTCAATAACCAATTAAACCCCAACTCCAAAAAATATGATACACCTAATTTACATCTATTTAATCATCAATGCCTTTTTAGCAGGCATAGCCTACGAGAACGAACGCAGGCAACATTACGATAGCAGCACATCAAAGTATTGTCTTGTTTTATTCTGCCTATTGTTTGGCTCTCCTGCCTATCTAATTATTGTAATAGGCTTCTACCTTTCCGAGTTAATCAAAGCCATTTTTAAAATCAAATAAATATGTTTTACGTTGGCGATATAGTAGCTTTTAAATTTAAGGATAAAGAAATAGTTGGGCGAATTGATAAAATGCTATTTTCATATAGCTTTTCAGTTCTATTTATTGAAAATTACAATCCAGCAATATTTCTTAACGAAATTATTAGTTATGAAATTGTAAAAGACAACCAACCCAAAACCGCAAAAATATGCTAACCAAATATTTAATAGAAAATAAGATTTTTAAGCACGCTGTAGTAGTAGGCTACAGCCAACACGGCAAGGTTATATTTTACGATGCCACAGGCATAGAGCAAGGCGAAAAACAGCACAGAATGTTTGTTGAAATCCCTTATTTAGAAGCTGAATTGCCATTGTTTGCAAAAAAATTTCCTACACTCAAAATAACCAAAGCCCAAACCGACCTTTCCTTTCCTGCCATTTGGGAGGCATACGGCTACAAAGTAGGAGGCAAAGAAGCCACTGCTAAGAAGTGGAATAAATTATCTGAAGCTGAAAAAATAGCCGTATTCAATTGCCTACCAAAATACAACGAATACTTAACCAAAACAGGCACTGCAAAAGCCTACCTCGAAACCTTTTTAAACCAAAAACGCTACGAAAATGAATTTAAGTAAAGAACACACCGAATTTGCCAAATTAGTGCAGCTTATGCGCCAAAAGCAAAAAGACTATTTCAGAGGCAGAAACATCGCAGATATGCAGCAAGCCAAACACTACGAGCGATTAGTAGATAAGCAATTAGAAGCCCTTAACCCACCAACACCAAACCCCCAAAAACCACTCCTATGAGTAGAATTACAGAACCGCAACGAAAACGCATTTTTCAGCTTCTTAACGAGCTACAGGAAACCGCTTGGCGAGATGAATATGCCTACGAAGCCAGCGCAGGGCGCACCACATCTATAAGCGAGTTGAGCCTAGATGAGGCGCACTATTGCATAAGCCAACTGGGGCAAGTGCAGCAAGGCGTTAAAATACCCTGCAACCCCAATAGCCCATTAAAAACAAAAACATTTGCAGGCGTGCAAGCTCCAGCGCAGAGCAATGAAACCGATGCCGAAAAAATGAACAAAGCCCGCAAAAAAATATTAAGCTATTGCCACACCATGGGCTGGTATAAAATTACTGAAGCTGGCGAGTATATTTTAAACAAAAACGATAAGCCACAGCTGGACTTTGAGCGCATAGATGCCTACTGCCTAAAGTATAGCCCCTGCCATAAAAAACTAAACGACCATACCCTTGCCGAGCTAACAGGCAGAGGAGCACTGGTGTATCAATTTTCGCAACTTAAAAACAATTCCATTTACAACCCAAAAACCAAATAAATATAATGAGAAACCACGAATTAAAATGCCACTTGGCATACTATGCAGCAGTAAGAAAAGGTATCAAAACCTTTGAGCTTCGCCTTAACGATAGAGCCTACCAACTGGGCGATACACTTACCCTTAACGAGTGGGACGAAATAGAAGGCAAACCCACAGGCAAAAGCCTACAAGTAAAAGTATGCTATATACTATCGGGCATTACTGTAGGTGCTAATACTGGCTCTTATGTTATTATGAGTTTTCAGAATATCTTTAATGTAATAGAATAATGGACTTTAAGCGCAAAATAAAAATATCAGCCAATAACAATATCATTCATATAAATGATGATAATCCTGCCAATGGAAAAGGTACTATTATATGTGCTGCACCCAATAAGTTTTACACGCATAGCTACGCCAACTGGAAAGCCAATGCAGAACGAATAGTTAAACTTTGGAATGAAAATTTAGAAGAGAATAAATGAAAACTTGGACAAATAAAAATATTGAAACCTTAAAGCAAATATACCCAAAAGGCAATTTAATTGCGCTTGCAAAAGTTTTAAATAAAACCGTACCTGCTGTAAAAAGCAAAGCAAAATTATTGGGTATAAAACGCACCATAAATGTGCGCAAAATATGGACAGATAAAGAAACCGAAACAATGAGCGAGTGCTATGCAGATACACCTACGCCAACCCTTGCCGAGTGGTTTGATAGAAGTATTTTAAGCGTGTATCAAAAGGCTGCATTAATGGGTTTAAATAAATCTGAAGCATTTATTAAAAGCGAAGCAAGTGGGCGTTGGAGCGCAGCCAATTATAACCAAAAAGGCAAAGCACACCAATTTAAAAAAGGGCAAACACCGCCCAACAAAGGCAAAAAACAAAACGAGTATATGACAGCCGAAGCCATAGAACGAAGCGCAAACACACGCTATAAAAAAGGCAATATGCCACACAATAGCTATGCGCAAGAAAGCGGTGTAATAGTAGAGCGAAAAGACAAACGAGGCGTGGCTTATAAAATGATAAAACTTGCCCATGCTAAGTGGCTGCATCTGCACGTTCACTTATGGCAGCAAGCCAATGGCATTGTGCCAAAAGGAATGCTTGTAGTTTTTAAAGATGGCAATACAATGAATTGCACTTTAGAAAACTTGGAGCTGATAGATAGAGCCGAAAATATGCGAAGAAATAGCCATATAAACCTGCCAGCCGATGTGCAAGGTGTAATACACGCAAAAATTGCTGTTACTCGCCAATTGAATAAGCTAAAAACCACACAACTCCCAACATCATAACACCAAATTAACCAAATAAATAATATGACACAAAACCAAGAATTACAACAAATGCTGCTTGACCAAGCAAGAGCCTTGAGAGCCACAGGCGACAATCCTTTAAAAATTGAAAAAGAAGTAATGAGAGCCAATGCTCTAAAAGGCATAGCCGACAGCATGATTAAAAGCGCACAGGTAGAGGTGCAGTACCTAAAACAAACAGGTGGCAAAGAAATGCCATTTTACAATGATGCTTCGCCATCGCTGCCAGCTCCTCCTCCAGCTCCAAAACTCGAAGAGCCAATTACCGAGCATTCAGAAGTAAAGCCATTAACCCAAAAGCAACAGCACGCTGCACGAATGGACGCCATGCTGCTGGAGGAAAAACCCATACCCAAAGGCGACACATTGGAGAATAAAAAACCTGTGCGTATAGATGCAAAAACTACAATTTACATTGCCCAAGATAAAAACGAGCAAGAGGCAATAAAAGAATGGCACGCCAAACACCAAAAAACGTATTAACCCCATAACCCCCAAACTCCCAAACTCCAAACACCCCCATGCAAGCAATAGCAAAATTAAAATTTACCTACGCCTTTTGGGAGGGCTTTCTCCCAGCCATAGAAGAGGCAATATTAAGCATAGAAGCCGAGCTACAAAGCGATAAAAAAAACTATGCGCTTAAAGCTATGGCAAGCAGCTTGGTAGAGCTACGCAATAGGCTAAAGCAAAAACTATGTTTATATTTTACAAACTATACCTTGCAGCTATCTGCGCCCCAAGCATTAGCTTTGCACCAAGCATGGGTAGAGGGCTACTTAACACTTAACCAAGATATGTATCTAAAAACAATGTTTACAACCAAAGCACTAATATTAATTGACAAAGCTGTAGGGTAAAAAAAATGAGTACACGAAAAGAGCGTAGCGAGCGTAAGTACAATAAAATAAGAGAAGCGTACGGCAAGTACGATATGAAAAAGCTACGCCTTGCCCATGTATTACAAGAGCTTGCAGAAAAATACGACCTTGCACCCGATACCATCTATTGCATAATTAAACAAACTGGACGATATTCGCCAAATAATAAACATTTAAACAACAATTAAAAACCTTTTAAACCAAATGAAAACATTAACCATTCCTGCAATTATTTTAGTATTTGTATCTATTGCCACTGTTATTGGCTATAAAACATATTGCTACCACAGCGATAAAAGAGAAGCTGTAGAAATTGCAAAAGCAGACTCTACTGCCAAAGCTGAAATAAAAAGCAATTGGCAATACGATACATTGGATAATAAAATGGAAGGCACAACTACTATGCACGCTTACACTGTATCTACAAATGTTATCAATTTTGATTTTCCTCATGCTGGAGGCTCTAATGGAAAACTGCAAATAAATAACAATGGCTTTGGGCGCAACCCAAGCGTATATTTTGGTGTAACAGATGGGCATATAATTAGCCATAGTCACAATGTTATTAGAGCAAGGTTTGACGATAACCCTGCCGAAATATTTGAATGCAACGCACCCTCAACACACGAGATAGATATAGTAATATTAGAAGACCCTCTACGCTTTTATACAATGGCAAAAAAAGCAAAGAAAATATTAATAGAAGCCAGCTACTACCAAGCAGGAAGACAAATATTTGAATTTGACACAGAAGGACTAAATTTTGAAATTACAAAATAATAGTTATATTTGCCTCCGACAAACATACTTAATAAGTTAAATGCAAATTCAACTATTAACAAAAATATTTCCCAGCGTATCAGTGAAAGTCTGTAAATTATCTTTGCATTGCAAAGTATGTTTGTCAGCGACTGGGAATTTTTATTTCTACAATGACAAACATCAAATTGAAAGCCTTTGCCACCGAGAGGAGTAAAGCAGCAGCTTACGAGCTGCCAATCATTCCAATGAATGAAAACTTATTAGTAGATGCACGTTTGTTGCACTCGAAGCTAAAAATCAAAGAAAAATTTACCGACTGGGCAAAAAGACGTATTGAGGAATATGGCTTTAGAGAAAACGTGGACTATTTCCGAAATTTCGGAAAAACCTCAATGTTCGGAGGTCGCCCATCAAAAGAGATTTTATTTACTATTGATACTGCTAAAGAAATTTGCATGGTAGAGCGTAGCGAAACTGGAAGGGCTTTTAGGCATTATTTTATAGAAGCCGAAAAAGAACTGCGAACTAAAAGGCTATATGCCCAAACAGCCACTATTACAGATATAAGCAAGCGTATAAAGCCTATAAGCATAAATGGGCGCAAGCTATACCTGCTGCGCCCTGTGCAGGAGGCTTTGGGCTTTAGCACTCGCTGTAGTACAGCCAATATACGCAGGTGCAATAGTGGGCTGCTTGCCATTGTGGAGGGCAGGGCTTATGTGGCAGAGGAGTATGTGCGCCTTATGATAATAAACGCTACTGCCAAAGCAATACGCTCGGAGGTTAAGCAAGCCAAACCAGTATTACCTGCCAATTTTGGGCAACTACCTTTAAATTTTACAAAAGGAGGTAGCCGTGCTTAATTATTTAATTGTAGTAAAAAAATTGGGTTTAAGCCAGCACAATAACCAATTGCAGCGTAGAATGGCAAAATACCCTAAGCATATAGTAAAAGTAGGTAAAAATTATCTTATTTCGCCCCTGTATGCCAGTTTTTTAGCCAAATGCAGAGATATAACCATTGAGGTGGAAAACCTAAAGAAAGGAGGCAACAATGGGTAAAAGTATGGACATGGATAAAATGGTAGCAATTAATGGTTTTTTTGCCGACACAATAGATGAAAAAACTTTTGCTCTTACCTTGCGCAAAGCTATGCACCTTATAAAGCGTTCTGCTTTTCAAGACGAGGAAAACCAATATATACTTAAAGAACTGTTTAATATAGACTATCAGCTAAATGCCTTTGCAGAAACGCTGGACCCTATGTTAAATTTATTCTAACAAAAAAAGCCCCACAATTGGGGCTTTTTTTATGCTCATTTTTCAAAAGCAAAATCGCTCTTTATGGTAAATTCCTCATCGGGCAGTGGTGGCTGCTCTCGCTCCACTTTTAGTGGTGGCTCTACCAGTAGGGTATTGTTTTCTTTGCTTGCACTATCATCTGTTATTATGGTGCTGTATTCGCTAACAGATACTATCATATTGCCGTGGTCGTTGTCTTCCTCATCGGCTGTGCGCTGTAGGCTTGTAAAATTGGCAGCACCAAAGCCCTGCAAGGCTTTATGCACATGCTCTGTAAAATCGTAAAACAGCAGGGCTTGGTTTTGGTTTATGCTGCCCTGTTGGCTATCGGCATAGTTTTCGTATAGTGTGTATATGCGCAGGGTTACCTCGCCTGTTTGCTGCTGCCTGCCCAATGTTTGCCAGCTGCCATAGCCAAACTCTATAAGTATGGCTGGCATAGGTATGGTATTAAACTGCTCCATTTTTTGCAGCTGCCCCATATTTTTATCCACCCATTGTAGGCGTGGTAGTGTGGTTTCGGTTTCAAAATCTAATGTGCCAAGTTTTGCCATTAGCCTTGCGCTTATTGCTTTAAATATTTCTCCTTTTATGCTCATGTGTATTGGGGTTGGGTGTTATGGGGTTTTGGGGTTGGGTGGTTTTTATTCCCCTCCTTTGGAGGGGGTAGGGGGTGGTTTATTTAAATATGTTTTCTATTTTTCGTGTAAAAGTTCTATCCAATCGTTTTGCCAAATCGGGCGTATCGTAAAACATAGGGCGAGAGGGTATATGTATGGTTTTAGTGCCTATCATTTTTAGCCAAAACTTATCGCCACCCTTGGCTTTTCCTTTCTCTATTTTGCCTCCGCTTTTTATATACATAGCAAAAAAGAACCTACGCATTTTGGCGGTTACATCTATAGTTGCGCCATCGTTTTGTGTAAGGGCATATTCCACATTGTTATATAGCCTTACTCTGCTGCCACTGGTACTAAAATTAAAGCCTCTGTACAAAGCCCCTGTTTTGCGCAGCAGCTTCCTACCTTTTCTGCCTTTGGGGGCAAAGCCTCGCTTTTGCCATTTTACCAATCGCCCACCTATAAGCTGCCCTTGTTTGCGGAAGCCTGTTTTATAAAACCCAATAGCCTCTATACCTGCTATGCGTGGGGCTTGGCGCAGCAGCCGTTTGTATTGGCTTACAAACAGGGCAAGTTGCTTTTCATTATTCTGCAACTTGCTCATAATCTGCTACGGCTCTTAAAAGTAATTCGCCTACATCTCTGCGTGCTTGGCTATCATCGTTTATACGTTGGCTGGTGTTGTAGTATAGCTGCTCTACTAATTTGTTTACATTTACAGTAATATGCTTTACAGAATTGCCAGCCGATGCGCTGCCTGTGGTGGTGGTATCTGTTTTTGCAGGTACTTTATCGTCTTTTCCTGTCATAACAGCCATAAGCCCTTCGCTTGGCATTAAAATATTTCTACCTGTTACATATTGGTCGGTATAGGCTTTTGAATTCCATAAATTGCCATCTCTTTTTATGCCATAAGCATCATCTATTACTTTATCGTATAGTTGCCCCTCTTTTTGCGCCTCCATAGCAATTCGATTGTATTCCTTTTGTTTTACATCAATTGCTCCTAAAACAGAATTATACATACGAGAAGGACTATATGCTGAATTATTCTTTTTAGCTTTATCCCTGTCCGCTTTTTCGTATTTTTCTGCTTGAACATTAAGTTGCATTATTTCCTTTTGAACATCATACATTTTATTAATGTATTTACCTTCTACTTCTTTTTTTGATTGAATAGCCATTTTTTTACCAAGCTGTTCATTCATCTCCATTTGCGCTTTGGTAATATCTTCTATTGTGCTTTTTTCTGTTAAAAGATTGCTCAAATAATCACCAGCATTGCTATTAATATCTTGTATTAAACTTAAGCGTTGTTCGTAGCTTATATTGCCGTCTTTTAGCACTTCAAATTCTGCATCTAATGCTATTTTAGTTTCTAAAATCTTATCTGCTAATGGTGTTTTTCCTGCAATCAAATCTGTAACAGACTCTAACATATCTGTATAGCCATTTGTAACACTTTTAATTGCTGGCTCTAAAGCATCGCCCAAAGTTTTCTTTAGTGTAAGCGATGCATTGTCCATTCTATTAAAAGAAGCTTGCAGGCTTTGGGTGGCTTTAGGCAGTGCGCCTCCAAATGTTTTTTCTAACTCGGCAGTAAATTTGGGTAAAAAATCGTCTGCCATTAGCTTGCCGTCTGCCATCATTTTATCCAGCTCTTGGGTAGTAAGCCCCATGCTTCTTGCTGCTATTTGAAATGCGCCTGGTATGCGTTCGCCTATTTGCCCTCGCAGCTCCTCTGCCTGCACTTTGCCTTTGCTCATTACCTGCCCAAGCGCAAGGTAAACCCCCTCGCTATCTTCAGCAGTTAAATTCATGGCAGCTGTACTCATTTGCACTTGGTTAAACATAGTGCGTACTTGGTCGGCACTAAATTTGCTATCCATTAGCGAACCTTGAAAGGTTTTAAACCCTTTGTAAGAGCTTTCTAAAGATACACCCAGTTCGTTTGATTTTTGGTTTAAAAATGCAATACTTTCTGCGCCCTCATCGCTACTGCCCGAGGCAAACTTAATGGCATTTTCATAGCCTTGTATGGAAGCTGTGGTTTTTATAACATCTGCCCCATAGCTGCTTATTGCGCCAAGCCCTCGCTGTATGCCCTCTGTAATAAGGTTTCCTTTTATAAGGCTGCCCATATTAAAGCCTCCAGCTTGCAGTTTGTTAAGGTCGTTATCTAAACCACCTATTTGCCCTCTTGCATTGCTAACTGTGCGCCCAAAGGTGCCGTCTCGCAAGTTTAAAATATAATCTAATCCACGTCTCATATTGTTAATTTAATTTATTGTTGTATATTTGCTGCGGTGAGAGGCACTGTCTCATACCCTCCGAAAAAAAGCGATGCGCAAGTGTTGCTTTTTTTTATTTCGGTAGTTTTGAAAAATCCAGCTTCAGTATTTCCTCTCTGTTTAGTTTTACTAATTTTTTTCTGTCTTTAAAGTATAGCCACACGTTTTCTATTTTATCATTTCTATCTTGCTGTATTGCTCTTAATCCGTTTATTGCCTTTTGTAGGCTGTAGTTTACATCTTGTAAGAATATTACTACATTTTTAACCCCTTGGTCGTTTGCATTTCGCAAATGGTTTTCTATTGAAGTTGTAATATTAGAAGTGGGCAATATTTCTTTAAATTCTGTAGCTATATTGCCAATAATAGCATCAGGGTTTTTTACGCTTGGAAAGTTTGTGTTTGGGGCAATATCTACATTTACTTTGCTATCTGCCAAAGCTTTGGCATAAGGCAGGTTTTTATTCTGCTCTTTAATGGTTGTCATATAATGCACTCGTACTTTATACTTGCCATTGGCATATATTTCAGTATATCGGCTTTCGTCTTTAAATAGCAAATCCAACGCTTGCCTTGCTATATTGGCTGCTGCTAATTTGCCATCTTCTACGCTCTGCTTAAAGTATGGGTGCGACATAGGAAATATAATGCCACTAATGCCTACATTGTTTTTAAAAGTAGGCTGCAACTGGGGTAAGTCTATTTTCTCTGTTTCAGTTACTTCATCATCAGTAATTTGTATAATATCGCTACGCTCGTGCCAATGTAATGGCAGCCAATAGGTTTTCCAAAAGGCATCGTCTATATGTTTAATTACACCATCTAAACTTTTGCAAATAGCTGTGGTGTGGTCGTCCATTGTGGCATCAAACTTTAAGTATGGTGCTACGTCTTTATTGGCTTGGTAATCGTGCCATTTGCTTATCATTTGGCTGCTTACAACCGCATTGTCGTATTCTGCTTTTAGGTAATTTACATTGTAGGTTTTGTTAATCGCCAATACATCTTTTAGAAAATCATTGTAAGGGCGAATTTTACCTTTACTATCAAATAGTAATAGCGAGGCTTCCTTTAATTGCTTTTGCGCTTTAAAGCCCGAGAAAATGAATATATTTTGCTGAATAGTATTTGCTAATTTCTGTTGGTAGTCCTCTTCATTGGCATTAAAATCAAAAGAGATTCCGCTCATTAATTCAGAAGCCAATGCTTTTACCAATTCTTTAGGCATTTTTTTAGCATCTAACTTGCCCGAGTGTAGGTCTTTTGCTATTTGTACAGCAATAGGTCCCAAACCTTGTAAGTACTCTTCAGATAAATTTTCAATACTATATGTTGGCTTAATGCACATCGTTGTATAGCTCGTTTATTTTTAAGTGCATTTCTATAAACTCATCATACTTATTGGCAGGTGCAGCAGCTTTGTTTTTCTTTTTCTTTTCGTCATCGCCATTGGCTTTTTCGCCATTTGCAACATCTTCTTTTTTACCCAATATTTTAACGCCCAATCGCTCTTCTATCTCCTTGCTATCCAATTCAAAGCCCATAGTGTTAAGCCCTGTATAAATAGCCAATTGCTCTGTAGGTGTTAGTTGTTTGGTTTCGTCCCATTCCAACATGTCGCCATCTTGTACAGGATAGCCGTTTATTTTAAGCAATGGCAATAAATGATTATTTACCAAATGGGTTATAAATGTTTTATCGTCTGTAGTTAGCTCCTCTGCCTCCTCCAGTGTTGCTTTTTCTTTGCCATAAGTGCCGTTTTCAGATGTAACCCTGCGTTGCCCTGTAAGCAATATTTCAAGTTCCTCGTTGGCAGCTTTGCGTTTTTCGTTAAATACTTGAAAAGCATCGGAGGTCTTGGCTTCTGTCATATTCAAATCTGCATCCGCAGGAAAAATACCATACCCTGCACTGCCCAATTCTTTTAGCCATTTTTCTATTGCACCTTTTACTTTTGTATCATTGCTGGCTGTTTTTGCCCAAAGCAATGGAATGCCAAAACGCTCCTCAAACTCGTCCCAATTGCCCCACGAGTGCTTTTTGAGAATATAGAGTATAGCTGCTTTTTCGTAAAGCCCCAAGTCGTCCGCATTGCCTATGCCTATACAATAATTGCTGTATGGCGCATCGGTATATATTACACCTCTTTCGTCATCAGCATTTTTAAGTATCATATTAGTCTCAGGCTTTACATGCTCTCTATAAACCAATTTTGTGCCTGCTATTCTGCCCTCGTTCCAATCGCTAAAGTACACCAAAGAGTAGCCATGAAACTTTGACTGCATGGCATATTTTACAAAATCGTTGAACCATTTTGTTTGCAACAAATCTGTTAGCTCCTCGTTTTCTTTTTTGGTTTTTTTATTGGCTATTCTAAACTTTTTGTTGCTTACCTTTAGTATGCGTTTATTATGTACTATACCATAAATAAAAGCGTCTTGCTCTATATCGGTATAAAACTCTACCAGTTCTATTCTGCGAGGATAGTTTACATCTAATGCAAGCTCACGAGCGGAGAGCCAATCTGCCACATCTTTTTTCCACATGCTGTGCTGGTAGCGAACCAAACTTGCCAAAACTCCTGCAGGGTCTTTTTTAAATGCTTTTTGCATTTGGTTTCTAACCTCCTCATTGTTTGGGTGCTTTTTTAAGGCATCCATTAGGTCGTCCACGTCAAAAGTTTCGAGGTTATTGTCTTGCTTTTTTGTGCCGTTTAAAAGGCTTTTAAATGGGTTATAAATTTTCATTTTCTTATTAATTGGTTTACCAACGACTGCTTCCTTTTTTATTACTACCTCCTACAAAGTTTCCGCCCTCTTGCCCCTCTACAATTGGCAGGTTGGGGTTAAGTTTATTTGCTGCCACCATTTTTAGCCAACTAATGGCTTGCTCATATCTTTTCTCTCGCAGCTCGGGTACATTGTTAGGGCTAATATTGCTGTGCAGGTGGTATAGCAATATATCTATGCAATACATTACAATTTGGGCGTTTCTGTTTGTGCCTGTAACTCCAAAAATTAAAGCTGTATCGTATCGACCATTTAGGTAGCTTTTCATTTCAGCAAGTGCATCGAGTTCTGCACGCTCTGTTTTGGTGGGGTCGGATTGATTGATGGTGTTTAAAATCTGTGTGCGTATTTGAACGCCAAAGTCATCGTTTGTTAAAAATATTAATGCCATATTATTTGGTTTGATTTTTTAGTTTGTCAAAGTCTTTTTTAAGTGTATTGTATTTTAATTGCAATTCGTTATGCTGCTTTAGTAGCCCCTTATATTGGTTCTCGTAGTGTTGCAGTTCTTTTGAGATTTCGTTTATTTTGGCTCGCATATCTTCATGCTGGCGGTACATTTCTTTTACCAATTCCAAACCAATATCTGCAACATCTTTTTTAGAAAACAAAAGCTTATTTATTATAGCAGTTAATGCACCGCCTGTAATCAATGCAATTACAATTTGTATAGGTGTTAATTTATCCATTTTAATATAAAATTTGTCTGTCTCTTTTGCCTATTATTGGTGTAAAGTTTCTGCTTGGTTTGTGTTGGTCTAAATAGTACCAATTGCCCTCGTCTGCATCGGGTGCATCATCGGGCGAGTTATAACCTGCCTCTATGCCTTTTAATTGGTTATTGGCATCTATCATATCGTTATTGTGCATCTCATCTAAATTGTAGTACACTTTGCCCATGCAGTATTCGGGCTCCATTTTTATAATGCGAGTGAACTTATGCTCTTTTTTTCGCATATCTTTAATAATAGCAAGTGTGCGCTTGCCTTGCGCTTCCAAGCTATCGTTATGCACTGCCAACGCATCTGCAATTGGGCGATTGAAAAACTGATTTTCGCAATACCAAATTACACCTATGCCTTTTGGCAATTCATTGTCAAACTCGCTCATAAAGCGAAACACATTGATTAAATTTGTACGTTGGCAAAAAGATTTAAGACAATGCTTTTCGCCATTGGCTTTTAAGCCCCAAATTCTAACAGCTTTGTAATCGCTCGTAACCGTATCTTCAAAACTGGGGTCGAAGTAGCCAATAATAACAATGTAATCTTTCCAATCTTTTTTTGGCATTGGTTTCCATTGGAAATAGCTTTCTTTAAATATCTCGCCCTCCACGCTATGCTCATGGTAAAATTCAGCTTTGGTTTTTACAACACCAATAGTATTGAATCGCTTTGCTAATTGCGCTACTGTATATCGCTCTTTCCAAGCTGGCAAACCGCCTTCAGACAAGTAGGCTCTTTGCCCTTTTGCATTTTGGGTAGCATACACTTTAGAATGGTAAATACCCTCTCGCTTTGGAATACCCTGCTTAATATCGCCTACCACATGGGCTAAAATACTTTGCGGGTGTATGCGGTTTCCCTCCACAATTATGCGCCATTTCTTAATTGCTAAAGCATTGATTAAAGCACCAAATATCATTTCAACCACTTTGCGCACACGCTTTTGATTGTTTACAATTTCGTAATCGTCAAAATCTGAACACACAGCTAAATTTGGTCTTCTGCCTCCTTTGCGTGCGCCTTGCGGTGCTTGGTCTCTGCCAAGCGATAAAAAACGAATACCGTCTTTTGTTGTAAAATCGCCATCTGCCCAACTTCCAAAGTTGAACATTTCGCCCCAGTCGTGCTTAAATAGTTCGTTAAACTCTAAATGTGCTTGTATATCGCCAAGTGCATTGGCAGCCATATCTGCTGTTCTGCTTTGCAGTATCATGCCGTCCAGTTCGCCATGTATTAATAGCCACATTGGTTGAATTAAACAGGCGTGTACAGTTTTGGCATGTTCTCTCGGCCACTCAAATACAGATAGTTTATCAGGCTTTTTTAAAACGTTATTTGCAGCATCTATATGAAAGTAGGCACAATCGCTATCGGCTATGCCATTGTTGTTTTCCGTTTTGCTAAAGTATGTTTTAACAAAAAAATTGTAATCCTTTAGCACTTTGGCTTTGCGTGCTTGTTGCTTTTCTTTGGTATCTGTAATAGGAATAAAGCTGCCGCTTTGTAATTCTTTACAAAACTCTATCCATTCATCATGGGTGCGCTTTACAATTGCGGGCAGTTGTTTACTCATTTATTTTCTTTAAAATAAAATCGTTTTGAATTTTGTTAATTTCCTTTAGCAAAGGGTGGTTAATGCTTATTAAATGTTTGCACAAATCTGTAAAAGCATTGATGTATTGAGGGAGCGTAATTTTTTGGTCTTTCAATCGCTCTACTGCACTACTTAACTTTACTATCTCATCTGCTTTATTGGGCTGTGTAGATAGGTCGAAAATGCGCTTATACAAGTTTACAATAATTGCTTTTGATGTTGCAGTTTGTGCTTGTTTTATTTCCTCCCACATACCAGCTTGTTTCCATTGGCTCATTGTGCGTTCGGAAATGCCCAGCAAGTCTGCAATTTCCTTTTGGCTCTTGTCTGTATCATAAAACAAGTGCATTGCAAGGTCTTTTTTATCGCTTTTAGATAATTCGCTCTTCATTGTGGTGCAAATATGGTAAGGCTTTTATCCTTACTGAAATTTGCTGTTACCAATTCATATAAAAGTATGTGAAAAGTACATAGAAAAGTATGACTTGGTAATTGATTTTTTTTTAGTGTGCTTACCTAAATTCAATTTTGTGGCGTTAAATAATGGCAGATAATTCTAAAAAATGGTATAGCATAGTAAATGCAAGCGATGGCACAACAGCCAACCCTTGTATTATACTCGATGGCTACATTGGGCAATACGATGAGATTAACTATAAGTCATTTAGAGATGTAATAGATGAGCTATCTAAAACGCATAGAGAATGTGATATGCTAATTAACTCGGGCGGTGGAAGTATGAGTGAGGGTTTTACAATATACGACCACATGCAAGCCAGCCCTATGAAATTTAATGTTAAAATTATAGGTATGGCAGCGAGTATGGCAGGTATTTTAGTGCTTGGTGGCGATACTGTAGAAATAAGCGAAAATGCCAGCTTTATGACTCACAGACCTAAAGCGGGTGCGTATGGCGAAAAAGAATTTATAGAGGGCATTTGCGAGCTATTAGAACAGCAAGAGCAAAAGGCTTTAGCTATTTTTATTAAAAAAACAGGACAGCCCGAAAATGTAGTTAAAGAATGGTTCAAACCAAGTGTAGATAAATGGTTTACACCTGCCGATTGCGTAAAGCTAAAAATAGCAGATAGAGTAATACCCAATGCAGAAAAAGGCACTAAAAATATAGCTCCTAAAAACTTTAAAAACCAAGAGGAAGCTTGGCAGGTGTATAACAATATTAGCATACCTAACTTACAAAACATAACCCACGACAATACAATGAAAAAATCAATATTAAGTGTGTTGGCTGCTTACGCAGTAGCACACAGCCTAACCGAAAACAGCTCTGATGCAGAGTTTGAAGCAGTAGTAAATAAAGCCTTTGCAGACAATGCAAAAGCCATTAACGACTTGAAAGCAGCACAGGAAACTGAAGTGGCTAACAAGGCTACCACTTTAATAGCCAATGCCATTAAAGAAGGAAAAATTACTGAAGCTGAAAAAGCCAAATATGAAGGTTTTGCAAAAAACAACTACGAAGCTACTGCCGATATGATTGGTAAAATATCTGCTCGTGTAGATATTAACAACCAATTGGGTGGCGATGGCAAAAAAGCAGCTGCACCTGCCAATGGCATAGCTGAAGACCGCAAAGCGTGGACTTATGCCGAATGGGAACAAAAAGATAAAAAAGGTTTAGATGCTTTGAGCAACGAGGTGCACGACCAGTTATTTGAAACCTACTATGGCGAGAAATACGAAAGATAAGCCCAGTGTAATTAAGAATTATTAAAAGTAAAAAAAGTAAAGAAAAAATATACCCATGAAAAAATTAGCAAAATTATTCAGCATTATAGCCACTGCATTGTTCTTTGGCTGCGTATTCCATTTTGGCGCAACAGCCATAGACCCACAATGTACATTGCCAGCCTTTGAGGCAGGTTGTGTAACAGGCTGCGTATTGGCTGTGGCAGATAGTATTGTGCCATTTTATAACAATGTAAGCGCATACGCTTTGCCATTGGTTATAAAGTTTAAAAGAGAGGCAGAGGAAAAGCTATCGCCAAACAACGAGTTTTATTTACACTCAATAAATGATGGCATTTATTTAGATGGAAAGACTGTAAGAAAAGGTGTTGCTGGAGACGACCCTGCTGTTATAACAAATCCTACTTCGTTTCCACTTACTGTAACAGAGAATGTAGATGATGACTTGGATTACACCATTGTAAGACACGCTACGCTACCTCAAAGAATAGACGATGAGCTTGCTATTATCAATTCATTTGATAAAAGGCAAGCTGTAGTTAATGCTCATACAAGAGTTATCAATGTGAAAATAGCAGAGGAAATGTGTTTTAATTGGCAGCCTACCATAGCTGGTAATTTGATAGACACTACAGGTGCATTAACTGCTACTGGCTCATTAACGCACAAAGGTGCAACTGGCAACAGAAGAGAGCTTGCTAAAGACGATATTATAAAAGCGTGCGAGCTTTTAGATAGACAGGATTGCACTGGCGATAGATATGCTTTAATAAACAGCATTCAATATGCACAATTATTGCGCATTGCAGATTTTATTGACTACAATAAAACAGGTAGAAGCGGATTGTTAGAAAAAGGCGTAGTTGGCGAAATATGCGGTGTTAAATTTATGAAACGCAGCATGGCAGGTGTGTTTGACACCAACAAAGTGAAAAAGAAAATGAGTGCTATTACAGCAGCTACAGATAAAGGCGGTTTGCTCATTTGGGATCACAGCTTAGTATGCAGAGCAGTAGGTCCAGTAAAAGTATATTGGAACCCAGAGCAAGGCACTCAATTGGGTGGCACATTGAATATGTCTGTTAGAGCAGGCGGTGCTATCCGTAAAGACGGCATTGGTGTGGTAGCCATTGTAGAAGCTGCAAGTTAATATTTATTTGGTTCTGCCAGTAGCCCAACACCAGTTTATAGCGGTTTGGGCTATTGGTAGTACAAAGCGTAAACAATTAAACCAATAATATAATGGAAAAATTACAAGAAAAAGCCCAAGAACTATTTAGCACACACCATGCTTTAGATATAGTTTTTATAGCCACAGATGGCACAGGCTATGGCAGCAAAATGGAAGCGCAAGGACACGCCAGCCAATTAGCAAGCAATGCCGTATTTGAATTTAGAAGAGGCACTTTAGAGGGTGCATTGGTAAGCGGTGCAATATTAGAACCTACAGCTGCTGAAGAGGCAAATGATAATACAGGCTCTGTTGCCGATGGCGAAAAGGTAGCCACAGCAAAAGAAGTAATTGCAAAAATTAAAGAAGCTACCACCGTAGAGCAAGTAGATACTTTAATGGTGGGCGAAGAGCGCAAAAGCGTTTTAGAAGCTGGCGAAGCAAAAATTAAACAACTTAATGCGCCTGCTGAATAAGCAGCGCATGTAAAGATATGCGTGGTAGAGCAGATGGTTAGCTCACTTGGTTCATACCCAAGGGGTCGCAGGTTCGAGTCCTGCCTACGCAACAACACTATAAAAAGAAGAGGCTGTGAAAGTTTACAAGTAGCAGCCTCGCAGAAATTTAAAAAAGAAATGACAAAAATAAAAAGAAACTGGCGTTCGTATTTTAGCACTTTAATGGGTGCAGCAGTTGCTATTGCAACCGCATGGAGTACTATTGACTTTTCTACTTTCGTTATTTCTAAAGACTGGTACAAGCTAATTATTCCAGCAATAATTGCATTGGGTGGCTACTTGACAAAATTGAAAGGAGGCTCAAGTGAGGCAAATTAAATATTTAGTTGTGCATTGCACTGCTGGCAATCAAAAAGAAACCATTGAGCAATTGAAAAAAGGCTTTAAAGCTCGTGGTTGGAAAAATAATGGTTATCATATTGTGATAGGGGCTGATGGAACTATTTATTACATCACTCCATTAGAAGACATAGCTAATGGTGTAGCTGGTTTTAATGCTAATGCCATACACATAAGCTATATGGGCGGTGTTGAAAAAATAGATGGCAAGCTGAAAGCTGTAGATAATAGAACCGAAGCCCAAAAAGCTGCATTGGTTTCTATACTTACAGAGCTGAAAGCAAAATTCCCTGCAGCTAAAATTTTAGGGCATAGAGATTTTAGCCCCGATACCAACAAAAATGGCAAGGTAGATAAATTTGAATGGCTAAAGTTTTGCCCATGCTTTGATGCTGCGGAGGAGTACAAAAACTTATGAAAAAAGCAGCATTCATATTAACCATTCTTACCCTTTTTATTGCTTGCATGATAGTGTTTGGCGGTTGTAAAACTCGCACTATAACTAACCATACTACTGAAACAAAAACCATTACCATAAAAGAAAGGGATACTACTTTTTTTTACCAGGGCGCACAAGTTCAAAATGGCAATGATATTGATAGCATTACAAGCTATCTTCAAACAATGTTTAAACAGGGTTTAAATGGTATTGAAAATAAAGTGCAATACAAAAGTGCAGATAATAAAGTGGCTCTTACTTTTTGGTTGGATAAAATGGGTAAGCTGCAAGCAGATTGTAGCAGCAAAGATAGCAGCTACCAAGCTACGATAAAAGACATAACAGAGCGGTTTGAGAAAGTGGAAAATAAAACCACTACCATAAAAGAAAAATATATACCTACATGGCTTATCGTTATATTTAGCATAGTTGGTGGCATTGCTCTTTTAGCCATTGGCTTGCTGGTGTGGATATTAAGAAAAATTAAAATAGAATTTTAAAACAAAAATACAAATACAAAAATGCCAGTTCCTAATATTAAAACACAACGCCTTAATGGAGGCATAGGTCGCACAGGCGACAACTTATATGGTATAGCAGCCCTTATTGCAGGAGCTGTAGCTGTAGGTGGCGGTTTTCAATTAAATACGGCTTATGTATTTAAGCAATTGAGTGATGCTGAAGCATTGGGCATATTACCTGCCTACGATACCACCAATAATATTTTATTGCACCACCACATTAAGCGTTTCTTTGCCCGCTCTCCTCAAGGCGAACTTTGGGTAATGGGCGTTGCGCAAACAACCACACAGGCACAAATGGCTGATAAAGCCACTGTGAATGGAGCTAAAAAATTACTTAAAGCTGCCAATGGTAGAATTAAAGCAGCTATTGGTTTTGTGCGTAACCCTGCTGTGGGCTATACGCCAACCATTACAGCTGGATTAGATGCAGATGTGCTAACAGCGATTGCCAAGGCACAAGAGTTGATAGATGAGGAGAATACAGAGTACAGATACACTCGCTGTGTAATAGAGGGTAGAGCCTTTAGTGGCAATGCTACTACTGTACAAGATTTGCGCAATATTGTAGGTGTAAAAGCCCCTTATGTATCTGTAGCAATACTTGCAGATAATCAAATAAGTGCATTGCATGCTTTGCATAATAATTATGCAGCTGTGGGCGATGTGTTGGGCTTAATATCTATTGCAGATATTTCTCAAAATATAGGCGAAGCAACGCCCGAGTTTAACTTGACAGATGTAGCCAAAGGTTTTTATTTAATACCCGGTCTTTCCAGCGGTGCTAAATTAGATACTTACTCTGCTGTAGATTTGGACACGCTAAATGATAAAGGTTTTATTTTTGGTGTGATTACAGCTGGGTTAGATGGCTTGTATCTTAACGACTCTCCAACTTGCACATTAATTACAGATGACTATTCTTTTATAGAAAATACTCGTGTAATTGATAAAATGATAGAGCAAGCAAGATCTGCTCTGTTGCCTAAATTAAAATCTCGTGTTCGCATAGATGAAACAACAGGCTTTCTTTTAACAACAGATAGACTTGGAATGCAAGATTTGGCAAAAGCCAAATTAGATGCAATGGTAACCGATGGCGACCTTTCGGGCGGTGTAGATGTGTATATAGACCCAAAACAAAACTTGTTGATTGGTGCAACACTAATAGTTCAAATTACAGCTGTGCCAACAGCCATAGCACGCAAAATAACAATTAAAGTAGGCTTTAACAACCCATATAAACAATAAGAAAAATGGATATTACAATTAACAAGGAGCGTTTCTCTAACAACGATGTAGAGGTAGCCATAGCAGGCAATATAATGAATGGGGTTTTGGAAATAACCCACGAAAAAACGCAGGACATAAAACCAGAATATGTTATTGGCAATAAAAAAGTGGCTGGCTATACCAAAGGCAAAGAGGCTTTTAAGGGTAGTATTACCATATTGCTTGAAGACTATATAGCTTGGGAAGCTGGCTTGGGCAAATCTATCCTTGCAGGGCAGCCATTTCCAATTACTATTGCTTATTTGAAACCAGGCTTTTTTTGGAAAAAAACTTTAAGCGGTTGTATTCCATTGGGCGATGCGCAAACTATACAAAGCAGCAGCAATGATGCCCTTGCGGTTAAAATTGATCTATTCGTAATTGACATTATTTAATATGAGCGAGGAAAAACAATTAAAGGAAGTAGGCTTGGCAACTGAAGAGCAGTTGGCAAAATGGAAGCTGGAGCATGGCAATGTTAAAACCATTGAGCTATTTATAGATGACGAAAATGGCGAAATAGTAGAAAAAAGCTATGGGTATTTAAAAACACCCGATAGAGATACTGTAGCCATGAGCCTATCATTATTGAACCAACAAAAGCCCTTGCAAGCTGGCGAGGTTATATTAGGAAATTGCTGGATTGGTGGCGATGAGCGTATGAAATTACAAGAAACACAATTAGGTATTTCTGCTGCTTTTTACGCTCGTAGTATTCCCGTTTTCTATGCAGGTGGGCTAAAAAAGTAATTAATCTTCGCCCCAAAATTAATGAAGCTGTTGGCGAAGATTATATTAGGAAAATTAATGCTCTGTTAAGTTACCATCTGCACATTGCTTGCCCCGAAAAGCTAACAGATGCAGAATGGAGCGAAAAAGAAAAGCAGCTTTTATGGGTATTACAATTTGAAAGCAAAAGATTTGCCCTAAAAAAAGGCGAGACATTACAAATATAACATGGCAGAATATTCTATACATAAAGGTTTTAAGGCAGCTTTTGGCTTAGATGTAGAAACTAAAATGCCTGATAATTTGAAAGACTTAAAAGCGGATATTGATTATCCAAATCAAAACACATCTAAAAATACACGCTCGGAAGGCACTGGCGTATTTATGTGGGATAGATTTAAGTTTCTATACACTGAAGGTGGAGGCGAAATAGAATACATACTGCCCGATGCCACTGTAGTAGAACCAGCGCAGCAAAAACATATTGTAACCACTCAGCTTACAAAAGTGGAAGGGTCTGTAAAAGAGCATATCAATATTGGCGACTGGCATTTAGAATTTAAAGGCATAATTATAAATTATAGAACAATGACATTCCCACAAGCTGAAATTATAGAAATGCGCAACTATTTTAGAGTAAATAAAGCATTGAAAGTGGTAAGCAAAATTTTGAACGATTACGGCATATTTGAAGTAGTACTTACAAATATTCGCTTTCCAGAAATGTCGGGCTTTGCCAATGCGCAACCTTTCGTAATTAATGCCTTGAGCGATAAACCTATTAAATTAATTATTGACTAATGCACACCACTGTAACAGCTAATATATTGATAGGCGAATTGAAACTTGAGTTTGTGCATAACATAGATATTAATAGCACATTTAAGCAACAAACTGATACTTGCGAGCTAATGTTTGCAAAGAAAATAACTGTGGTAGATGGTGGTATTGAAAAACGCTTGCAAGATGTAATTAAGCCAGCCGATAAAGTAATTGTAAAAATTGGCTACGATAATGAATTAAGAACCGAATTTGTGGGCTATGTGGCAAAAAGCGTTAAGCCTGGTCCGCCAGTTTATGTTTATTGCGAAGATGAAATGTATATACTAAAAAGAAAGCAAATACCATTAAAAACATTCAAAGCAGCCACGCTATTGCAAGTGCTTAAATACATTGCCCCAAGCTATACTATTGATTGCTTTGATATGCAAATGGGACGTGTATTTAAAACCGAGCAAACGGCAGCCAAAACGCTTAAAAAAATAGAAGATATGTACGGCATAAAATCATTTTTTAGATTGGTAGATGATAAGCCTGTATTGATTAGTGGGAAAATATATAGCAGCAAAGATTTATTAGATTTAAAACGTGTTAAATATTCTATTGGTAAAAACACAATTAGCGATACTTTAGAATACACCAGCAAGGAAGATAAGCGCATAAAATTAAAGGCAATTTCTAAACGTGAAAATGGCAAAGATGTATCTGTAGAGGTTGGCGATGACGATGGCGATGTTAGAACCTTGCATTTGGATTTGGACTTAAATGAATCTGAATTAAAGCGAAGAGCTACTTTAGAATTAGAAAAGTTTAAATATGATGGCTACACAGGCAGTGTTACAGGCTTTGGCATTCCGTATGTAAGGCATGGGCAAACTGCAACCATTATAGACGATGACTACGATGTAAGAAAAGATACAGACGGCTCTTACTTTGTGGAAGGCACAAATGTAAGTTTTGGCATAAGAGGCTTTAGGCGTACTGCCACCATTGGCAGAGTGGTAACAGAAGAGCAATTAAGAAGGGAGGCAATATAATGAGCGAAATAAACGACATAAAAAAAGCCTTTCAAATACTGATACATGAAGCTGCGGATAAAACCAAAGCCGATATATTAAAAGTAGCCAGTGTGGATAGAGAAAGTAAAACCTGCGATTTATTAGATGAAAATACAGGTTCTCTGTATTTAGATGCTCGCTTATGTGCTGTTATCAATACTGGCGAAAATCAATCTGTATTATATCCAAAAGTGGGCAGCTATGTGGCTGCTGTGCCAAAAGATAAAAATACAGATAAGCTGCTTGTAATAATGGTGCATGAAACGGACGGCATAGAACTTAACGGCAATAAATACAGCAGTGTAAAAGGCGAGCAGTTGCAAACAGAGCTAAATACAATAAAAGCTACATTGCAGCTTGTGTTGAATGCGATAAACAATGGTGTGCCAACGCCAAGTGCTGCCGATGGTGGGGCAGGATTGCAAATAAGCATGAAAGCGATTATAGCATCTGCACAAGATGCTGATTTTAGTAAAATATTAAACGAAAAAGTAAAACATGGTTAATGATATTTTATTAGATATAGCCACTGGCGATTTGCTTATTAAAGATGGCGATTTTGTAATTGGCGAAAGCGATGAGCAAAACTTGGAGGACTTGGTAATGGCTATGCAAGGAGATTTTAAAGCCAGTCCACTAACAGGTGCTGGAGGCAGAGGTTTGAAAAATAATAGAAACCAAAAAATAGAAAACTTTGAGCGAGATATAAAAGAGCAGCTTGCGATTGACAATTGGAGAGAAGAGCAGGTAATAGTTAATAATATTGAGGATATAACAGTAATAGCAAGTAAAAAGTGAAAACAATATTTACAAATCCGAACCAAACTCTAACCGATATTGCCCTGCAAGAATACGGCTGTGTGGAGGGCATCTTCATATTAATGGAAGACAACCCCATGCTGAATATGGACGGCAAGCTGATAACAGGGCAAGCGGTACAGATTAGAGAAGCTGTACCCGAGCTAACCACCAATAACAAAGCAATAGCTACAGAGTTAAAAGCCAGCAGCCGAAAAATAAACACTGGCACAGGAGCTACCCAAGACAATACTTATGTGGACGATACTTATATGATTAACGATTATACAATTTAGATTATGCCAACAGCAATATTAACAAAAAGAATTTTAAAAGGAGAGCCACTAACTCACCAAGAGTTAGATGATAATTTTGATTATTTAGTAGGGCTTATTAGCCAATCTGCTAATATAGATTTTAAAACACCTACCACTTTATGGGTAAGTTTAACAGGAAATAATGCTACAGCTGTGCGTGGCAATATGGCTAAACCATACCAAACTATTGCAGCTGCAATTACAGCTGCTACAGCTGGCGATTTGGTTATAGTGTATCATGGCGATTATACTGCATCTGGAAAAATTGCCATGAAAAATGGTGTTAATGTTTGCTTTTACCAAGGCGCAAGAATACGAGGCATAAACTGCACGGCTGGAGCTGTTGCAAGTGTAGATGGTTGGGCAGAGGTTGTAAGTAATCTTGGTACGCCCGATGAGACCAACGCTGCTATATATGTGGAGGGCGCAGGTAGTAAACTGATTATGCGCTGCCGTAGCATAGCCTGTAGCGGCACAGCTATTGGTATGCTTGTTAGCAATGGCGCACATTTGAATTTAGAAGTAGAGGATAATATTACCCACACTGGTGCAACTTATACCATTTTACAACAATATGCCAGCACTGGCAATGGCACATATTGCAGAATTGTGGCTGAAAATATAAGTGCTACAGGAAGCAGTGCCAATATGTTTGCCAACTTTGCCAATGCAGATGCAAGTTGTAGAAGTTTTCAGCATATTAAAGCTCGCAGATTATCTTCTGCAAATGGCAATAATTTTACTTTGAGCCATGCAGGAGCTGTAGGCACTATTGGGCAAATGATTACTTGTGTAGAAACCATTTATAATATTGCCAACAATGGCTTAGTGTTTAACGCCAATTGCAGAAACGATAGCACCAATGTAAATATGCTAATGCAAATTATAGGAGGGCTTCATGTGGCTAAATTAACCAATGTTTTTAGACATGGTTTTAGCGGTGGACGAATGGGTAGTGTAAAAATTTTGGGCGCATCTTTAGTATGCGACTGGAATAACGCACTGGCTGTTTGCATTCGCTCGGAAAACGTGAACGGAAACAATGGCGAGCTGATAATGGCTAACAGCACTTTTGTAAGCACATTTGGCTCAAATACTTTTAGCGCAAGTAATGCCAGCGCAGGAGCAATAATTGGCATAAATACTAATGGCGCAAATAAAGCTGTAGATGCCAATACTACCATTACAGGCGTGGCACTTACTATAAATGCTGCTATAAGAGAAAGTACAATACAAATACCAATAATATAAATTATGAACTTACAACAAGCAATAATGACTTTCGCCACTGATGGCGAGCCAGTAACACCAAGATTGGTGCTACAATACCTAACCGAAACAGGTAATTTTAAACAAATAGTAATTGAAGAGGGTAGCGAGCTTGCAGAGGCTCACGGACTGGGACAATATTTTGCACTCATCAATAAATTTGGCAGCAATGCAGAATTAGTAGGCGTATTGAACGAAAGCAAGCCTAATGAGACTGTGCAATTTGTGACTGAGCAAGCAACTGAAGAGGAAAAGAAATAGCACGCAAAGGCGCAAAGATTTTGAACACCATAACCCCATAACTCCAAACACCACAGATGTACAATAGCATACAAGAAGTTTATGATGAGATAATAGCAGCCAAAAATGCTAAGGCAGAATTGGCAGGGCTAACCAGTGGCAGCGCAACCGCTATATGGCGTTTATGGACTTGGATAGTAGCTGCTGCTATTTATACTTTCGATAAACTAATTGAAGTCCACAAAACGGAAATAGACACAAAACTTTCTGCAAGGCTCACAGCTGGTATAGATTGGTATGCAGAATTAATTTTAAAGTTTCAATTGGGCGATGTGGTTGTAATACTTAATGGCAAAGCGCAATATGCTGTGGTAGATACTACTAAGCAGATAATTAAAAAAGTATCTGTAGTTAGTAGTGCTGGTACATTGGTAATAAAAGTAGCCAAAGAAGTGGCTGGGGAGTTGGTAAAACTAACCAATGAAGAGCTGTTGGCTGTAACTGCCTATTTAAACAAAACGCAATATGCTGGCGTATTTACCCAAATACAAAGTATGGATGCAGATTTGTTTAAGCCCAAGCACAATATTTACTACGATGCACAAATACCATTGGCTACAATGAAAACCAATGTTAATGCAGCTATTATCAATTTTACAAAAACTTTTAACAATGAAAACTTTAACGGACAATTTGCAGCCATAAAGTATGTGGACGATTTGCAAAAAGTGGCTGGTGTTAAAGATGTAGAAAACCTACAATTACTATTCAAAAGTACATCAATGTTGAGTTTTGTAAACATAACAAGAGTGTACTCGCCCGAAAGTGGCTACATAAAAATAGACCCAAGTTACGATTTAAACAATTTAACAAACATCAATTATATACCTCAATAATAGTGCGCATACTGAATTGGAACATACCGCAATTTATTTTAGATAAGCTACCTTCTAATAAGCAGAAAAGTATTCAAATAGCTTGGATAAGCTCTCTATTGCAGCCTATTGCAAATATATACAATGGTTTTAAAACATTTTATTTGAATACTGCTGAAAAGCTAAAGTACAATGGACAGGTAATAATATTAGAGCAGTTGCTAAATGATACATTTGATAATACAGCAAGACGCATATTTATTCAGAATGCTAACGAAACCGATTTTATAGACACTATATACTTTGCCAGTGAGGGCGCACCTGAAACGGATATATTTTATGAAAGCGAAGGAGAGCCACCAATATATGCCTACTATGAAACAGAAGCCAAAGGCTCTGTTGAATTTTATGTATTCGTACCCATTGGCTTGGTGTACGATGCAGCTACGATGAACAGCCTAATTAACCGATATAAACTTGTAACCAAAAGACACACAATTATAGCAATATGAATTTACTAAAATTTTTTACAGGCGGACACCGCTTTCGCATTAAAGACTTTGAACACCTACAGCAAGCCAATGAGCAGCTGTTTAAATACATTGGTAAAACCTTGTACCCTAACTCTGATTATACAATATTGCAAGGCTGCGACCTTACTATTACAGGTGGTTTCTTTACTGCCATATCTGAAGGTTTGGTGTATATTAATGGCGAGCTTATATATGTGCCAGCGCAAACAATATCAATTTCAACCAGCAACGAGCCTTGCTTTTTCCCTGTAAATACTAATAGCACATTGGTAATTTACAAAGACGGCAATAGCAGAAATGTACACCATGTAAGAGTATGCAACGTGGCAGATGCTGCGGGCGTTCCTTTGGTAGATTATTTCGGCTTTAGTTTATTTAAAAGATTGAGAAGCGAAGCTATCGTAGATTTTACAGGTACGAATTGGCAATCGGCACAAATAGGCTGGGACACAATGTGTCGTAGAAGATTTGATACTGTAACGATTGATGGGTTGATTAAAGCTGTAGCTACACCATCAACAGGAAGTCAAGTTATATTTCGGCTGCCCGAGGGCTTTAGACCGCCAAGATATTTAGTATTCGCTGTGCCTGAAGCTGCAATATCATATACACCTGGAATGGGAGTGCTAATGCGGAGAGTAACAATAGAAACAAATGGTGATGTATCTATTGAGGAGACAGCAGGCTCATTAGTTACTTATATTGCATTATCGCCAATAGTATTTAATGTATAAAAAAAATATGGAAAAAACAATAGGCGAATTGAGAGTTAGAACAGAGTTCAACCCATCGCAAAACGACACGATTAGTCAAATTAAACAGAAAACGGCAGAGCTTATAAACTTATGCGAGGAACTAAAAGCAAAAGATGGGCGATTGGCTTCATTAGCACAAACAACCTATGAAGAGGCTGCCATGTGGGCAGTAAAAGCAGCAACAGCTTAATAACAGAGCGGAGGTTAAAAAATAGCCTCTGTCTCGCTTACAGGCTCTCAACCCTGTAAACATAAAGGTGCATGAACACACACGACAGAGGCAATGCCTTTGCGGTTGGTGTTCATGCACCTTTTTTATTAAGAACGATTTGAGAGACCACAAAGAAACAAAAACAAAACATAACTAAAAACTAAAACTATGAAACAAACACTAAAAATCAATTTTAAAACGCCCATTACCTATTATGGAGGCAAACAAACAATGTTAAAACACATTATTCCACTTGTACCCAAGCACACGCTATATACAGAAGTATTTGCTGGCGGTGCTGCACTATTTTTTGCCAAAGAGCGCAGCCAAGTGGAAGTTATTAACGATTTGAATGGCGAGCTTATCAATTTCTACAAAGTGGTGGTGCACAAATTTAAGGAACTAAAAGCAAAAGTAGATTTACTGCTGCATAGCAGAGCTGCTCATGCTCATGCGTGGTATGTTTACCAGTTTCCACAATTTTTTACTGAAGTTGAAAGGGCGTGGGCTTTGTTTACCTTGTCAAAAATGGGTTTTGCTGGGCAATTAAGTGGCAGCTTTGGGTTTGATAAGTCGGAGTGTCGCCACCCAAAGAAAGTATTTTATGCAAAAGAAGCATTCAACCTTACCCTGCGTGAGCGATTGGAATGTGCCACAATAGAACAGGACGATGCCTTTAAAGTGCTGGTGCGCTACGACACAGCTGATGCTTTCCATTTTATAGACCCACCTTATGTGGGCAGCAATATGGGGCATTACGTTAATATGTTCAACGAGCAGAGCCTCGACTTGCTGCTGGAGCTGTGCGCCACGCTAAAGGGTAAGTTTATGCTAACCATGTACCCAAATGAAGCCATAGAGCGAGCTGCCAAAAAGCACAAATGGACAATACACCGAGTGAGCAGACAGCTAACAGCTTGTAAAGCTGAAAGCAGACGTAAGCAGGAGGAGTGGATGGTTTGTAATTATTAGGCAAACCTTTCCCCTTTGCTATCTGCAATTATCTGAAACAAAAATAGCGTTTAAATAGCGTTTAAACGCTATTGTGTTGATATTTAAAGGCGTGTTACTAATTGAACCCTATACGTTGGCACAGGTTGGCTATAATTTAGCTTTGTTGCCTATAAAAGCACAAAAGCCAATACTATAATGTATTGGCTTTTGCTGTTGATAAGTTAAATATTAGAGGCTTCTTTTATATGCAGCTTCCATCATTATTAGCCAGTTGCTGGCGTTGTTTACATCTGCTTTGCTAAATGCTGTTTGTCCGTTTACATATACTACTGCGTTGCCTTTTGTGCCTTTCTCTTCTATAAGTGCAGATGGGTAGTTGTTTAAAAATATATCTGTTAAAGTCAATTTATTTTCGCTGTTATTCATACCACAACACACGACACTTAATTTGATGAATGCAAGCAAAAAAAATTAAAATAAAAAATAATTTATACTTTTCGTTTTTAAAATTTATACTTTTGGATTTTTAAATTATATATTAAACTAAATTCTTAATTCTTCGTTATGTTTTAAATTTTTAACGAAGAACGATGAATGAAAACCAAACCCAAATTCTACGTTCTTAAATCTTAATTCTTC
>CAZDGF010000002.1:0-49007 GCA_964505065.1 uncultured Chitinophaga sp. | reverse complement strand
ACGATGAATGAAAACCAAACCCAAATTCTGCGTTCTACAATCTTAATTCTTCGTTACTCCTCTCCTAATAATATTCAAAGCACCACCAGCCTTAAACCATTCAATTTGTTGCTCGTTGTAGGTATGGTTGCAATTAATAGTATCTGTAGTACCGTTTTTGTGGTTTATTACCAAACGTAAAGCTTTGCCTGGTTTAAAATCCGTTAAACCTAGTAAGTTAAATTTATCGTCTTCTTGAATTAAATCGTAATCTTCTTTATTGGCAAAAGTTAAACCCAACATACCTTGTTTTTTAAGGTTAGTTTCATGAATGCGGGCAAAAGATTTTACCAATACTACTCTTACTCCTAAATGTCTTGGCTCCATGGCTGCATGCTCTCTTGAAGAACCTTCACCGTAGTTTTCTTCACCTACAACTATGCTAAATTCACCTGCTGCTTTGTACATACGTTGCACTTTGGGCACTTCATCATAAGTTCCATTTAGTTGGTTTTTAACTGAGTTTGGTTTATCGTTAAAGGCATTGATAGCCCCAATAAGCATATTATTGCTAATATTATCCAAATGCCCACGGAATTTCAACCATGGACCAGCCATACTGATATGGTCAGTTGTACATTTACCTTTCGCTTTTATTAACAAACGTAAGCCCATTAAGTCTTTACCTTCCCAAGCGGCAAATGGATCAAGTAATTGTAGGCGACTACTTGTTGGTGATACATTTACTTGTACTGCGCTGCCATCTATAGCTGGTGCTTGATAGCCAGCATCTTCTACTGCAAAACCTTTGCTTGGCAATTCCATACCTGTTGGTTCATCTAATTTTACTTGCTCACCATTTTCATTGGTTAAAGTATCTGTTAAAGGATTAAAATCCAATCTGCCAGAAATGGCAATAGCAGTCGTAATTTCAGGACTTGCCACAAATGCGTGTGTATTAGGGTTTCCATCTTGCCTTGCAGCAAAGTTTCTGTTGAAAGAGTGAATGATAGAGTTTTTTTCTTTTTTCTCTGCACCCATTCTGGTCCACATACCTATGCAAGGGCCACAAGCATTGGCAAATACTGTAGCACCTATTTTATGGAAAGTATCTATAAATCCATCTCTCTCTATGGTATAACGCACCAATTCAGAACCTGGTGTAATGGTAAATTCTGCTTTGGTTTTTATGTTTTTATCTGCTACTTGTTTGGCTAAGCTTGCTGCTCTAGAAATATCTTCGTAACTTGAGTTTGTGCAACTGCCAATTAAACCTACTTCAATATTGGTAGGCCAACCATTGGCTGCTGCCACTTCTTTCATTTTGCTAATTGGTGTAGCCAAATCTGGGGTAAAAGGACCATTGATATAAGGTTCTAATTCTGATAAATTAATTTCTATAACTTGGTCGAAATATTGCTCGGGGTTAGCATAACACTCTGCATCGGCTGTTAAATGTTCTTTAATGCCATTGGCTAAATCTGCTACTTCGGCTCTACCAGTAGCACGCAAGTATCTTTCCATACTTTCATCGTATCCAAAGGTAGATGTAGTTGCACCAATTTCGGCACCCATATTGCAAATAGTACCTTTACCTGTGCAGCTCATGCTTGTAGCGCCTTCGCCAAAATATTCAACTACAGCACCAGTTCCACCTTTTACAGTCAAAATACCTGCTACTTTTAAAATGACATCTTTAGGTGCAGCCCAACCACTTAATTTACCTGTTAGTTTTACACCTATTAATTTAGGAAATTTAAGCTCCCAAGGTAAGCCTGCCATTACATCGCAAGCATCGGCACCGCCAACACCAATAGCTAACATACCCAATCCACCTGCGTTTACAGTATGGCTATCAGTACCTATCATCATACCGCCTGGAAAAGCATAGTTTTCTAACACCACTTGGTGAATAATACCTGCACCAGGTTTCCAAAATCCTATACCATATTTATTTGAAACAGAGCTTAAGAAATCAAATACCTCTTTGCTTTCTTCGTTGGCAAATTCTAAATCTTTTTTAGCCTCTATTTTAGCATTAATTAAATGGTCGCAATGAACTGTACTTGGAACAGCAACTTGAGGACGACCAGCTTGCATAAATTGCAACAAAGCCATTTGCGCAGTTGCATCTTGCATAGCCACTCTATCAGGTGCAAAATCCACATAACTATTTCCTCTTTCATACACATTAGAAGGTGTGCCTTCTGTAAGGTGAGAGTAAAGAATTTTTTCGCTAAGGGTTAGTGGTTTGTTTACCAATTTACGAGCAGCAGCTACTCTTTCTGGAATGCGGTTATATACCGCTTTTATCATTTCTAAATCGAACATATATTTTTTAATTATTTATTTTGTCTATATAATATTTTTTAAACCAAGTGGGTATTTTTTCGCAAATATAATTTATTAAACTTCCATTTACTATTTCTGCAATTTTTTCAAAGCCTCCAATTGCACCCTTATTGTTAATACAAAAGCAAACGTCTGACAATTCTATAGTTGCTTGTAAATTGTGTAACGAGGCTGGATATCTACTTTGTATTTTTTCCGGTGGAACAGAATGCCCACCTATTTTTACTCTATTTAAAACTTGCAGTTTATTTAATTCTACATCTTCTGTACATAAAAAGTAAAAATAAATTTTATATCCTTTTTGCTTAGCCAATTTAAGAAAATTAACTTTTGAGATATTAGACATTACAGTTTCAAATACAAATGATTGATTAGTTTCCAATAATTTTGTTCTAATAAAATCCGCAATTAATGCAGAATGGTAGGAATTTATTTTTTCATTAAGTACTAAGTTATTATTAGTAATTCTTATAGTTCTTTTTACTTCTATTTTAATTTCAGTTTTAAACGTGGAAGCATCAATATGTTGAATAAATTCTTCTTGGTTTGTGTAAAAATTAAAATTATTGAAATCAAATTGTCCAATATTTTTTAGTGAAGTTTCGATATCATCAGCATTCACATAATTACTTAAATGAAAATAATTTTTGTTTTTTACTTCATTAATAAAATACGATTTACCCGAGCCATTTGGTCCACCAATAATTCGTAGTTTAGATTGTTCTGTCAAAGTTTACTTAATTTCTAATTCTTTAATTAATTCTTCTGTTCCATCCGTGTTTAATTGAAATAATTTTCCATCTCTAATAAATGGTAATGAAAGAAGCTTTTTTTTTGCATTTTCTTTTGCATTATTCAATGAATTTTGTAATGTATCAATCATATCTTGCGAAAGTTCAATATTAGTTTTAAACTCCTCTCCTCGAAATTTCATATTCAATTCTAACTCTTCGTCAAGCACATTTGGGCTATGTTTTAATGCAGTAATTTGATTGCTTTTTTCATCCCTCATCATTTCAAAATAAGCACCTTCGCCTTCTTCTTTCGCCACTTGGTTAAATGCTTGTATCATTTCTAAACTATGCGTAGTAGAAAATACCTGTACATTTTCAGATTTGGATAATTGAAATAATTTTTTCCAAAAATCATAATGTGCAGAATAATGTAAGCCATTTTCTATTTCATCAATAAGTAAGATAAGAGACTCTTTTTTGGGCTCTATTTTATTTTTTCTCAAAATTAAAGGCATAAAATAATTAAATAAGAGTTTAACAGCATCTCCTTGTCCTTTTAAATGAATAAAGTTTGTGTTGTGAGTTTCTTTTATTTGTGGATGATACCCGGTATTTGAAATAGTTCTAATTTTATTAATTTTAGAAGAAACTAAATTAAATACTTCTAAAAATGCATCTTCTTGGAATTTCTTTTCTAATTTTTCAAATCCTGAGTATGCACTATAATTTGGACATACTATATTTGACTTAATGTACAAAGAATTTAGAGAATTTGTATGATTTTGCCCATAACCAGATTCACTAAAATTTAAAACACATTTATACTTATCTGCTGAAATTATAGCTTCACCAAAATCAATTTTTTCGTTTAATAAATCTCTAAATTGTTGTTCTCTAATACTTGCTACATCAATTGAAGTAATAAATGCTATTTTATTCAAACACAATATACCCTCCAACAAACAACTTTTACCACTGTTGTTTTTTCCGCCTATTAAATTAATTCGCTCAAAACCTTCTGCTTTAAAATCTTCAAAGCATCTAAAATTTTGTATATGAATGTTCTCTAACATTTTTTTTTGCAAAAATAAGTTTTTATTCTTTTAGAAAGAAATTAAATAAGCATAATAAAAACGCTAAAAATTTTAGTTCAAGCTATTGGCTAAAGCAAATAAAACGGCTTCGTTAAAAGGTTTTGCCATTAGTTGAATGCCAATAGGCATATTAGTATCTTTATCTTCGCCTTGCGGAATAGAAAGCGCAGGAATGCCTGCAAGATTAGCTTGAACAGTAAATAAATCTGCCAAATACATAGCAATAGGGTCGCTGCTTTTTTCGCCTATTTTAAAAGCAGGCGTACTTGTAGTTGGTGTTAAAATAATATCATAATCTTCAAAAATTGCCAATGTTTTTTGACGAATAAGGTTTCTAACTTTTTGTGCTTTGGTATAATAAGCATCGTAATAATCGCTGCTCAATACAAAAGTACCGAGCATAATTCTTCTTTTTACTTCTGCCCCAAAACCCTCGGTTCTACTTTTTTTAAATGTACTTTCTAAATCAGTAGCATTTGGGCTTCTGTAGCCTGTGGTTAAACCACTAAAACGGCTTAAATTACTGCTTGCCTCTGCCGTTGTAAGCACTTGGTAGCATGGCACCATACTATCCAAATATGGAAAATTAATACTTTCAACAGTATGCCCATTGGCTTTTAATTTTTCAATAACAGCCAATGTGGTTTTTTTTATATTTTTATTTAAACCTTCGTGTTCAATACAATCTTCAATATAGGCTATTTTTAAAGGTTTAGTTTCAGTAGAAAATTCAATATTTTCAACCTGCGCCATTGTTGCATCGTGTGTATCTTTTCCTGCTATTACTTGCATAATTACTTGCATATCAGAAATGCTGCTTGTAAAAGGTCCTATTTGGTCGAAACTACTGGCAAAGGCTATTAAACCCCAACGGCTTACTAAACCATAGGTTGGATATAAACCATATATTCCTGTAAAAGCCGCTGGCTGGCGAATAGAACCACCTGTATCGCTACCCAAACTGGCTAAACACATATCTGCTTGAACAGCTACAGCACTACCGCCACTGCTGCCTCCTGGCACTCTTGAGGTATCTTGTGCATTCAAAACTTCGCCATAAGCAGAGTTTTCATTGCTGGCTCCCATAGCAAATTCATCGCAATTGGTACGCCCAATAATTATAGCATCTTCTGCCAATAAGCGCTCAACTACTGTTGCAGAAAAAAGCGATTCAAAGTTTTCTAAAATTTTTGAAGATGCAGAAGATTTATGATTTTTGTAAACAATATTGTCTTTAATAGCAATTACCATTCCTGCTAATTTGCCGGCAGTATTGTTGTTTATTTTTTGTTGAATTTCTTGCGCTTTTGCTAAAGTTTCTGTTTCAAAAACTTCTAAAAAGGCATTGAGGTGTTTATTTTTTTCAATTTGAGAAATATAATAAGAAACCAATGAAGGCAAATCTATATTGCCTTCAGAAAGATGTAGTTTTACTTCTTCTAAAGAATTAAAGCGTTTTTTCATGGGATGCAAAAATGAGAAAAAAAATTATTTTTTTTCGTCAGATTTTTCTTGCATTCCTTTTTCTATTTCGCTCTTAACGTTGTTTTTAGCATTTTGAAACTCACGCATACCTTGCCCAACGCCACGCATCAATTCTGGAATTTTTTTTCCACCAAATAAAATTAATACTACTACAATAATCAAAATGATTTCAGTAGCGCCTAAATTTCCTAAAAAAAGAGTTGTCATAACTATTATTATTTATACTGCAAATATAAGATTTAAATTAACCGTAATTAAAAAATTTTTAAAAGTATTCAGAATGCTGTTTTTTTGCATAAAATTTACTTTTAATAAAAATGATTAGTCAAGTATTATCAGATTACACCCAAAATTTAGAAAAATGTATCAACCATACCGTACATGAGTTTGGCAATATTAGAGCAGGCAAAGCCAGCCCAAATATGTTGGAAAGCGTTATGGTAGAGTATTATGGTGCGCCTGTACCTATAAGTCAAGTAGCTAATATTTCTGCCCCAGATAGCCGTACAATTATGGTTCAACCTTGGGAAAAAAGTACAATTAGAGATATTGAAAAGGGCATAATTGATAGTAATTTAGGTTTTGCACCTGGCAATGATGGCAATTCTATACGCATTACAATACCACCATTAACCCAAGAACGCAGGGTGCAATTGGCAAAAATGGTGAAACACGAGGGCGATAACAGTAAAATAGTAGCACGCAATTACCGCAAGGATACCAACGAAAAGATAAAAAAATTGCAAAAAGAAGGCTTGAGCGAAGATGAGGCAAAAGATGCAGAAGCAAAAGTTCAAAAGCAATTAGATGCAACTATTGCTAAAATAGATGCCATGGTGGTAGAAAAAGAAAAAGAAATAATGACGGTTTAATTTTTGGTTTGATTTTTGTTGATAGTAGAATACATTTTCTAAAGCCAAATATGTTTATTTCCGTTATCCATAAAATATCCGATACCAATAAGTTTTGGGAAATTTGCCAAAAAGAAATTCCAAATTTACCAAGCCATATTCTTTTGCACCAAGTATTTCCAGATAAAAATATGGAACTTTGCGTATGCTTGTGGGAGGCAAGTTCTATTAAAGATATGCGCGATTATTTAGATTCTATTTTAATGAACGTGTGTAAAAACGAATACATGCAAGTAAATGAAGATTTTAATATGGGTTTGCCCCAATCAAAATTTTCTATAAAATAAGTTTTTATTGTACCTTTGTAGGTATTATATAATTCATGAAAAATATATTTTTCTTATTTGTTTGTTTACCAATAATAGTAGTTGCGCAAACTAAACCAAAGCCAAAACCCACTGTAAATAAACCAAAAACCACAATTGTTGCAAAACCAAATCCGCAAGTTAAAAAGCTTGTTGATTCAGCTTATGCCCTATATAAAGTTTCAAAAGATGCTGAATGCGAAGCCATTATAAAAAAAATATTGGTATTAAGTCCTAAAAATAAAGAAGCTTTTTTGCTTAGAGCCAATATTGCCATGTATGCAGAAAAATATGAAGATATGTGGAAAAACATTAATTTGGCTTACACCAATAATCCAAAAGAACCTGAAATTTTTTCAGATTTTGCTATTACACATGTAAGTTATTCTTTGCTTTCCGATAGTGCAAAACGTGTATTATGCCGAAGAACAATAAAATTACTGCCAACTATGGCGGTAGGTTACGCATCGCTTGGTACAGTAGCTTTTGCAGGGGCAAGCTTTGAAGAGGCAATTCGTTTTTACAACGTAGCTTATACTAAAGTATGGAAAGATAATACTGCTAAAACTATTACCAAACTATATTATGCAAGGTGTCAGCATGAATTACAAAATATAGAAGGCGCAGTAGAAACTTTAAATGAAATAATACCTCAAATAAATTCGGCAGATAAATATACAGCTGTATTTTTGCGTGCCTATTATCAATTAGAAATAAACAATACAGAGATTAAAAACGATTTAGATACCTTAAATGCTTATGCTGCGGAAGATTTAGGTATTATGAAACTAAATGCAACTTATTTATTTAAAACCAATAAAACCGACTCTGCTTGCGCTATAGCTAAAAAAATAAGAATTAGCGAAGGTGGCGAAAATATTAATTTAGCTGAATTTTGCACTAATTTGCAAAATACTATTCAATTAAAAAATGGCGATAAATTAGTGTATGAAACAGAAAACGAATTTTTCAATGTAAAATTGAAGACATTTGATATAAAAAATGAAATAGCTTTTAATTGGGCAAAAATAGATACAGAACATACGGATAGTGGCAATATTGTATTAAGTAAATCTACTTTAGATTCAGCAAAAAATTTACAGATAAACTATGCCAATGGCATAAACGAAACCTTAAACGATAGAATTACTTTTTGGTTAAGCGCTCAACAATATAATAGCTTAATCAAAGATTCTACGGCTACAATTAATACATTATCGAATAGTAAATTTTCTACTTTTGCTATTGAAGGACACGAGCAAATAGATATTTTAAACAAAAACAATAAAACAGAATTTATAGATTGTATTAGAATAACCAATGGTTATGAAAGAATTTGGTATTTGAACGACCCCTCAAATCCTTTAATTGTAAAAATGCAACTGAATAATTATAAACTTTCATTGTTTAAAATTGAATAATTTTATACCAATTCGCAATATTTTGTCTAAAAAATTTGTTATTACATAAAGCATGAGTATAGCAGACGATATTAAATACCAACTAAAATATGGCAATGTAATTACAAAACTAATTATCATTAACATAGCTGTATATGTTGTATTGGGTATTGTAAATTTATTTATTTTTATTTCTACAAAATCTCAAAGTCAAGCTATGGATTTATTGGCTGTACCTTCATCGTTTAGCCAATTTATTGTAAAACCTTACACACTTATTACATACCAATTTGGACATTTTGGATTTATTCATATTTTATTCAATATGCTGATGTTGTTTTTTGCAGGAAGAATTTTTGAAGATTTTTTCAATAAAAAAGATACCTGGAAAGTTTATTTATGGGGTGGTGTATCGGGTGCTATTCTGTATTTAGTTTGTTATAATTTATTGCCTGTATTTAGCGGTAGCAATAGTACTTTAATAGGTGCTAGTGCTGGTGTATTGGCTATTTTATTTGCCGCTACAGCTTATGCGCCTAATTTACAAGTAAGTGTTTGGGGTTTGTTTAGTTTAAAATTGTTATGGTTATCTTTCGCTTATTTGGTTTTAGATTTAATAGCCATACCTACCAACAATCCTGGCGGGCATATTGCGCATATTGGGGGCGCTATATTTGGCTGGCTTTATGCCAAATATAGGCAAGGGAATTTAAGTTGGTTTTCGTTTAATTTTATACAAAAAAGAAAGCCAAATATAAACTACAAAGTAGAAATTAATAAATCGAAAAAAGCAACGAGTAAAAGTAAAAATAGCCCTTCGCAAGATGAGATAGATGCCATTTTAGATAAAATTTCAAAAAGTGGATACGAGCGTTTGAGCAAAGAGGAAAAAGATATATTATTTAAAGCAAGTCAAGATTAATTGTGTTAAAATTTATCAAAAAATTTGTTTTTAGTTTTAATATTATAGCTATTTTGCTTTTAATTGGGGCTTATGCAAGTACATACATTAGTGCGCAAGAAATATGGTTTTTAGCCTTTTTAGGTTTAGCCTATCCTGTATTGGTTATTGTAAATATATGCTTTATTTTTTTATGGCTTATACAATTTAATTATAGATGTTTGTATAGCCTAATAGCTATTGCCATTGGTTGGCAACATTTGTTTCAAACCTTTAAAATAACCCAAACCACAAAGCAAGAAAAAGGTATAAAAATAGCCACTTACAATGCAGGATTGTTTGGCTATGTGCAAAATAATTGGCATTTGTCTTCGCTTATTCATTATATTGAAAACAACAAGCCCGAAATACTTTGTGTACAAGAATTTTTAAATATTGGAACTACCAATACCACACTTGATAGCATAAAAAAAATAGGGAATTTTAGATATTCCTATTTTGAAAAACTGAATGATGGCAGAAAAAAAGGCGAATATGGCTTGGCTATATTTTCTAATTTTAAAATTGAAGGTACAGGCTTGGTGCATTTCGACCAAATAACAGGCAATATGTGCACTTATGCCGATATTGAAATAGAAAAAAACTTGCTGCGATTTTACAATGTTCATCTGCAATCTTTCCGATTTAAGAAAAAAGATTATGAGTTTATTAAAGATATACCCGAAGACAACGAACAAAAAATAGCACAATCAAAAAACATGATTAGCAGAATGAAAAATGCTTACATAAAAAGAGCAGAGCAAGTAAATGTGATTAAAAAAGATATTAAACAACTAAAATATGATTTTTGTGTAATTGGCGATTTTAACGACCCACCAGTTTCTTACGCTTATGCTCAATTATCCAATAAATTAAAAGATGCATTTGTAGAAAACGGCATAGGTTTTGGCAAAACATATATTGGTATGATGCCCAATTTTAGAATAGATTACATACTTTATCCAAAAAGTTTTAAGGGTTTAAATTACAAAACTTTTACACTTGGTAGCGACCATAAATTAGTGGAAACTACAATTCAATAATTTTATTTCTTTCCGCCAATTCCCAAAGTACTATACCAGCACAAACAGCTACATTAAACGAATGTTTGGTGCCAAATTGCGGTATTTCTATACACTCATCGCAAAGGTTTAATACCTCTTCGCTTACGCCATCTACCTCATTGCCCATAATAATAGCGTATTTTTCCTTTAGAATAAAATTCCACCAAAATTGATATTCATTGCGAATTAGAAAATTTGAAAATAATTAATATATTTGCAAAGTATGAAAAACAAAACAGCTTTTTTATTTTGGATATTACTCTTTTTATATTCATGTAATAACAATAATAAAAGTGAAAAATCTACACCAAATATTATTGATATAAAAAATACAGTAATTAAGGCTAAAACAATTAAACATAAAAATTTAGAAATAGACGAACTATCATATCCTCAAATAGATGGTTTGAACGACAGTAATTTTCAATTAAAAGTAAATAATATTTTAGTATCAAATGTTAATAATTATATAGAATCAATAAAAGAGTCTCAATCATCTTTTGAAGATGGAGAAATTAAAGCAGTAGTATCAAATCAATATGAAATTTTAACAAAAAATGAAAATTTAATTTCAATTGTTCAGTTTTTTTTTGTTGAAGGTCTGCATGGAGGAAATAATCATTTCTCGGAAAACAAAGTATTGAATATTGATGTAAAAAACAATAAAATTATTGAAAATAAAGATTTTAAAATGGAAGCTAAGTTACCATTAATCAATAAAATGCAAAAGCAATATTTTTCACAACTTTTCAAAGATGAAAGTATTGAAGATGAAATTTTAGCAGACAATGGAGAAGTTTTAAAATTTAAAGATTTTAATTTTGCAGTAAGAAATGATAGTATAATGCTTGTAGTAGTATCTATGCCTGGTGCAGGATATACTTCTGGTTCTTATGTTATACCAATAGATAAAAAACACTAAGTAAGGGGAAGTAATTTTAAATTAATTTTTTTTCGCCAATTCCCAAAGTACTATACCAGCACACACCGCTACATTAAACGAATGTTTGGTGCCAAATTGCGGTATTTCTATACACTCATCGCAAAGGTTTAATACCTCTTCGCTTACGCCATCTACCTCATTGCCCATAATAATAGCGTATTTTTCTGTTTCCTTTGGTTGGTCTCCAGACCAACCAAGCTTAAATTCATTCAACAATTTGCTGCCCTCTGCTTGCTCTATGGCTATTAGTTTGTAGCCATTGACTTTTAGCTGTTGGCAAGCCTCTAAAGTAGTTGCTGTATATTGCCAAGGTATGCTTTCTTCTGCACCCAAGGCTGTTTTATGAATTTCTCTGTGTGGTGGTTGTGCTGTAATACCGCAAAGCCATAGTTTTTCAATACCAAAGCCATCGGCTGTTCTAAAAATACTGCCCACATTGTTCATACTTCTAACATTATCTAACACCACACAAATAGGCTTTTTGGCTTTTTCTTTGTATTGATAAATTGTTAATCGGTTTAGTTGTTGTAGCTTTAACTTGCGGAACATTTAAAAGATAATATTTAAAGCCGCAAAAGTATTTCTTTTTTACCATTTAAATGACTACAAAAAACACCGACACTGTAACACCTTTAATGAAGCAATACTGGGGATTTAAGCAAAAATACCCAGGTGCTTTGTTATTGTTTCGAGTGGGCGATTTTTACGAAACCTTTGGCGAAGATGCCATTGCGGCTTCCAAAATATTGGGTATTGTGCTTACCAAACGTGGGGCAGGTAGCAGTAGCGAAATAGAATTGGCTGGTTTTCCTCACCATTCCTTAGATACTTATTTGCCAAAACTTGTGCGGGCAGGGCAGCGGGTAGCTATTTGCGACCAGCTGGAAGACCCAAAAATGGCTAAAGGCATTGTAAAACGTGGGGTTACAGAGCTTGTTACCCCAGGTGTGGTTTACAATGACAAGGTATTAGATACGCATACAAACAATTATTTAGCATCGGTATATTTTAATGGCAATGTGGCTGGTTGCGCTTTTTTAGATATATCTACTGGTGAGTTTTTAGTAGCCGAAGGTACTTTGGAATATATAGATAAATTGCTCAATAGCCTTCGCCCAGCAGAGGTTATAGTTTGTAAAAATCAAGCCCAATTATTTAAAAATTTAACAGGCGATAAGTTCTACCAATTTACCCTCGATGATTGGGTTTTTCAACTCGATTATGCTACTGAAAAGCTATTGGCTCATTTTTTTACCACCACGCTCAAAGGCTTTGGTATTAGCCATTTGCAAAATGCCATTATTGCTGCTGGTAGTGCTTTGTATTATTTAGAGCATAATCAGCAAACCAATATTAAACACATTAATGCTATTAGCCGTATTGATGAAGATACCTTTGTGTGGTTCGACCAATTTACTATTCGCAATTTGGAAATTCTTTATCCTACCTACCCTGGCGGAAAATGCTTGATAGATGTATTGGATAAAACGCTAACGCCAATGGGCAGCCGCTTGCTGAAACGCTGGGTGGTATTGCCTTTAAAAGATTTACACGAAATAAATAGCCGCTTAAATACGGTAGAAATATTGGTAAATGATAGTGCCAGTATGCATAACATAGGGCAGCAATTAAAACAATGTGGCGATATAGAGCGTATTATCTCTAAAATATCATTACTACGAGCCAATCCCCGAGAAATTACCCAACTGGGCAGGGCTTTGGAATGTGTAAAACAGATAAAAGAAATAGCAAGCAAACTACAAGGCAGCGAAATGCAAATATTGGCGGAACAACTCAATCCTTGCCAAACGCTTATTGATAAAATTCAAAAGGAAATTAAAATAGACTCACCTTTGCTTATCAATAAAGGTGGGGTAATAAACGATGGCGTAAATGCTGAGTTAGATGAGTTGCGCACCCTTTCCTTTAGTGGTAAAGATTATTTATTGAATGTGCAAAAAAGGGAGGTGGAGCGCACAGATATTTCTTCTTTAAAAATAGCTTTTAACAATGTATTTGGCTATTATTTAGAAGTTACCAATGTGCATAAAGACAAAGTGCCTGCGGATTGGATTCGTAAACAAACGCTAACAAATGCCGAGCGCTATATAACCCCTGAATTAAAAGAATACGAAGAAAAAATATTAACAGCCGAAAGCAAAATTTCTGAAATAGAAAACAGATTGTATGCCGAACTTTTGCAGTTTACAGCCAATTATATTACCGCTGTACAGCTTAATAGTCAGCTATTGGCACGTATAGATTGCTTGCTCAGTTTTGCGCAAGTATCTATTCAGTTTCAATACCATAAACCTACAATTAACGAAGGTTTTAACCTAAATTTAGAAAACTGCCGACACCCTGTTATTGAGCAGCAATTAAAAATAGATGATGCCTATATTCCTAATACTATTCAGTTGGATAAAGAAAGCCAACGCATTGTAATACTTACAGGACCAAATATGAGTGGCAAAAGTGCGGTGTTAAGGCAAACGGCTTTAGCCGTTTTAATGGGGCAGATAGGTTGCTTTGTGGCTGCCGAAAAAGCAGAATTTGGCTTGGTAGATAGAATATATACCCGTGTGGGCGCAAGCGATAATATTAGCAGTGGCGAAAGTACCTTTATGGTAGAAATGATAGAGACAGCAGGTATTTTGAACAATATTAGTGAGCGCAGTTTGATTTTATTAGATGAAATTGGCAGAGGCACTAGCACTTTTGATGGCGTAAGCTTGGCATGGGCTATAGCCGAATATTTAGGCAAACACCCCAATGCGCCTAAAACTATATTTGCAACGCACTACCATGAGCTGAACGAATTGGAAAAAAACATTACAGGCATTTGCAATTTTCATATTGCAGTAAAAGAAACAAAAGATAAGATACTATTTTTACGCAAATTGGTAAAAGGCGGTAGCGAGCATAGTTTTGGCATACATGTAGCCCGTATGGCAGGTGTGCCTAAAACTGTGGTGCAGCGGGCAGAGCAAATATTGGAAGAATTGGAAAAAGATAGAGCGCAAATTAGCGGAAGAGAAACACTAAAAACCATTAAAGTACCTCAATACCAACTCACAATGTTTGGTGTTAGCGACCCAAAGCTAGAAGAGCTACACCAACAAATAAAAACCCTTGAACTGAATGCGCTTACCCCCATAGATGCCCTAATGAAACTGCATGAATTGAAGAAGATTATAGAATAGAAAAAGTCAAAAAAACTTCAATAAGCTCAATGTGTTAAAATTTTTGTCTTTGTTGGTCTTATAACCAATTAAGCCTGAAAATATGATGTCAAACATTGAATTGAAATATTTCGTACCGTTGATTTATATGACAAAAAAAGCAAAAAAGCTTATAAAACGTTCGATACGGACATACGATTAGTTTAACCCAAATTAATCAATAGGAAATTTGAAAAATTGAACTATTTGATTTAGTTGGGCTTAACCCCGATTTAAAAATTGCAATTATGTTTTGTAAAAACATGATTTGAAATTTGTTATTCGATTCAGCAATTCTATTGCTGAATTTGGGTTAAAAGAAATAAAATTATAACCCAATACCAATTAGGTCTATATCCTGTATTTAATTACAGAATAAATTTTTAACTTTTTTTTAACTTTTGTAATTCTGAACTTTTTTGCTCTGAAAAAAGATTATTCCGCTACGCTCCATGAAATTGTGCAGAATCTTAATAAATTTAAGATTACTACACTTCGTTTCGTGAAATTGTTCTCTATAATTTTGCAAAGCCTCCCGCACGTGCGGGATGCAGAATAACGCTGTTTTCAAAATCTGAACCATTGTGAAAAAGAATCGCCACTTCTTCCACTTTTATAGTACCTATTTCACTTCTACTGTAAAAGGTTTTTTCTTTATAAGGGTTCAATTTAAAATAAGGCGGATAAATGGCTTGTACACCTTTGGGGTAGTTTACAAAACGCAAAGCATTGGAGCCATTGGATATAGCAATAGCAGGCGTATTAGTAAGCACAGCTATATGCAAAGCTGCTGTATCCGGGCATATAACAAGCCTACTTTTATTAACCATTTCAATGGTTTCTAAAAGGGAGGTTTTACGGCTATAATTTTTTATTTTTTCAAGATTTAAGGCAGTCTCAATTTGTGAATTGGTATCAACACTATCCGTCCCTCCCATTAAATAGATTGCATTAAATTTTGATTCAATTTTTTGGAGCAGTTGAATATAATTTTCAACAGCCCAACATCTGCTTTTTGAATTAGCCACAGGAAATAAAAGTAATGTATTTTCCCTAGCCTCCAAAGGAACTATGGGCTTTATCTCATAAGGAATTTTCAAATTAAACACTTGGTTTACAAATTCAATATTTCTAAAATATTCTATTTGGCTAATGGTTTTACTTGCTATTTGGTGCTTAAAAATTTTAAGTTTGTGCAGTTCATTTGTGTTTTGCCAACCAATGGTTTTATTGGCATTGCTGGCTAAAATCAATAAATCATCTAATTGGTTATTTCTTGTAAAAAGCGGTGTAATAGCAGTTTCTACATTTAAGAGTCTTATTTTTTTATACCAAAATTGGCGGTATTCCGTATTGCCCCATTGTTTTTTATCTATCCAAAATGTATTTTCTGTTTGTAAATTCAGTTTTTCAAACAATGGTTGCCAAACGCTATTGCCAACAAAATAAAGAGGCTCTGTGCAATTTGTTTTATAATATTGCCAAGTATGTTGCCATACTAAATAATCGCCAATATCATCTGTTTTTACTATTAAAGTGCCTTTTTTAGGGAGTGAAATAATAGGTAAATCTAAAATTACTTCACTTTCTTTGTTTAAAAACTGCTTTATTTTACTGCGTTTTAGCGGCTGTTTTATTTTTTGAAAAACAATAGAAAACCATATTTTTAGCCTTGTAAGCATTTTGTGTTTTAAGCTAAATTTTTAGCATATTCAGCAATGGTAATTTGGGGCTTCCCATGCTCTGCCCAAGCTTGTTCGCCATTAAATATTTCATTGTAATTGTTTATAGCCGTCATCAAATTGGCATTGTACTGCATACGTTTGCTAAAAAAAGCCCTAAATTTAACCCAAGCCATATTTAAAACTTTTATACGCAGTTTTTCTTTGGTATAATTGCGAGTAAATATTGTGGCTGCTTCTACTGGTTTATAGCAATTTAAGCCTTGTATATTATATTCTCTGTCTTCTGTACCTAATTTTTTAAATGAAGAAATCAACATATTGGCATAATCTTGCGCACTGATATAATACTGCGGAAAACTTGCTTCGCCAAATATTTGTATTACTTTACCCTTTAAATGCCCATGCACTATGCTTTCCATAAAACTGCTAGTATTTAAAATAGTAAACGGAATGCCGCAATCTCGCACATAATTTACTGCTTCATTTTTAATGTCAAAAGCCCACCAATCAAAGCCATTTTCGCCTTGATAATTTTGCACAATTGAGGAGTGTAAGGCTATGCGCTTTATGCCACTTTCCAAACTTGCGTTGATAATTTCTCTTAATAAATCCGTTTCGTTATGGTAATCGTTTTCATCTTCCATTCCAGTATTAAAACTGCAATAAACGGCATCTTGTGTAGCCAAAAAACGTTTCAAATCGTAATGATAACGAGCGTTTCCTTCTACAATGTTTGTATTTTCAGGATAAATATTTTTTGCATTGGCTGTATCTGTATCCATTACAGAAACATTAAAACCTGCATCAGACAGGGCTTTTACCACCAATAGATTTGTAAAACTAATTGAAGAAAATACAGCGATATTTTTTACCATAATTTAAAGCGGTAAAAATACAATAATGATATTAAATGCAGATTAAGTTTTTTTAGAAATTTCTTTTACATCAATTCTAAAACCTCGCTACTTACTATTGGTCCAAGTGCAACACCCATTCCACTCATTCTTACACACAATATTAAATGTTCATTTTGGCGTTTTACAATGGGCAATTTTTCTTTACCCATAGCCATTATGCCACTCCAGTGCATATCTATTTCAAATGGGGTATTGGGCAAAATAATTTGTTTTAAATATTGAATTAAATGGTTTTTTAATTCCTCCGAACCAGTAAAATCAAATGTTTCTTCTTGCTGTTTAAAATAATTGCGCCCCCCACCCAAAAGAATTCTGTTGTCTATATTTCTAAAATATATATAACCTTTATCTGCATGAAAAATACCATCAAAAGGAATATTAGCCATTGGTTTGGTTAAAATTATTTGCCCTCTTGCTGGCACCACATCAATTTCTGGCACAAGTGTTTTTGTAAAAGCATTGGTAGCCAATATCAGTTGATTGCAATTTAAACTAATGCCTTGTTCGGTTTCTAAAGTATAGCCATTATCCAAATGTTGAATATTGCTAACATTTAAGCCATACATGGGTATTGCCCCGCTATTATGTGCTTTTGCATTAATGGTTTCATTCAACATGCCAGAGTTCAACATACCCTCATAAGGATTGAAAATACATTTTTCTAAAACATTCATATCTAAATTATAGGTTTCTTTAGATGTAAAAATATTTTTCAATCCTGTTTCATTTTCAAGCAAATAGTTAATTGATTCCATTTCTGAAAGGGTTTTATCATAAAATGTTGTATCCATTTTTTCAAAAATTTCATAACTCCCTGTATTTCTATAGCCAATATTTTCAGCACCAAAGGTATTTATCAAATCTCTAATACCTTTAAGGCGTTTATGGGCAAGTGCTAAAACATCTTTTTGGGGCGAAAGTGTAAAATCGTCAATTATTTCGCTAACGCTCCCAAAACAAACAAAACCTGCATTTCGGGTACTTGCACCATAAGAAAGTGGACTTTTATCTACAATGGCTAATCTGGCATTTGGATATTTTTCTTTAATTTTTATTGCAATTTGTTTGCCAATAATACCCCCTCCAAGTACAATAAAATCAAAGGTTTTTAGAAGAATGCTTTTTTCCCAATAGGATAGTAGATGTTTCATATTTAAAAAATTTTAAAAATAATTTGGTGTAAAAATAAAAATAAATTTATATTTGCAGCCCTTTTAGGAGGAAAAGTTCTAAAAATAATGCGAGAATAGCTCAGTTGGTAGAGCGCAACCTTGCCAAGGTTGAGGTCGCGAGTTCGAACCTCGTTTCTCGCTCAAAAGGTTAAAAGCCCATATTTGGGCTTTTTTAATTTAACACCCTTTTTGCCCAGATGGTGGAATCGGTAGACACGCAGGACTTAAAATCCTGTGGCTTCACGGCTGTGCGGGTTCAAGTCCCGCTCTGGGTACTCTAAGAAAAGCTGACTTTTAATAAGTTGGCTTTTTTTATTCAGGTACAACATAGGTACAACAAATAGGTTTTATCTCAAAAGAACTATTTTCAAATATAATTAATTATAAATATCTTTGACCTATGCAAGTAATTTGTTTAGAAGATGCCGCATTTTACCAATTGGTTAAAGATGTAGTTGCAAAACTCAAATTAGAGGACAGTAGCCAGCAAATGGACTGGATAGATGGTGAAGCTGCCATGACATTGTTAGGTATAAAGAAAAGCACCTTGCAGAATTTGCGGAATGAAGGACTAATCCGCTTCTCACAACCAAGTAGAAAAGTGATTTTATACTACAAACCTAGTCTCATAGAATACTTAGAAAAAAACGCTAAAGAAACCTTTTAAATTATGGAACATGATAAACTAGATGACGAATTTGTAAAGAACTTTAATATTGGTTATATTTTTGGCAACAATTTTCCTTATATCAGTGAAGAATTTCTTAAAACGAATAGACCAGAAGTAGAGAGAAATAAGGAAGATGATAACTTTAAACCTATTTCAGGAATTATACTCGGATTAGAGCAATTCTATAATGAAAAAAATAAAGATTTGAATATTTCTAAAAATAATCAGTTGGATGAACTAAGAGAAATACGTCAAAGAGATAATGAAGATAGGGAACTTGAACGAGATTTATAGTCTTTTTAAATTTAATTTTAATACCCTTTTTTCGGCTTAATTAAAACTTTCAAACTACAGAAATTTTAGAATTCAAACACAACTTTTGACAGTTGAATAAAAAACAACAGAAACAAACATTTTTAAATAAATAATCTCTGTTTCTACCTCCAATTTTTGCTAACTTTTTATCAAAAAGTTATTTTTATAATTAAACACTTACTTTCGTTTATAAACGCTTAATATTGAGTAGTTTATGTACTATTTTGTATTTTTGTATTGTCTTAAATAATCAAATATATGACACAACAAAAAACTGCAAAAGTAGCCGAGGCACCAGGTGCCGAAACTACACCGAAAACCAATCCAGTCGACAAAATGGCTGTTGAAATCAAAAATACTCAAAATGATTTGCAAAAAAGATTGCAAGTTTATGGGGTATTAAATCAAAAAGTGAATCAAAGGGCAACTCTCCAGTTGCACAAAGATACACTTGAGAGTTTCCAAGTTCCAACTCCCATAAACCCTTTTGATGAAAACAAAAAAGGGTTAGATGGAATTTGGCTACAAACCGAGAAAGGGAATTATGATATTAAGAACCCTACGCTCCTTGAGAGAGTGCGGGTGTTCCTAATTTCAGAAATTGAAACCAGAACCAAGCAGCTTGAAGTTGAAATTTTAGAAGCTCAATTTTAGACTAAGCCTTTTCTAACAAAAATAACCCACACGCGAAGGTGTGGGTTATTTTATTGTCTTAATTCATTTTTTATATCTGACTACAAAAAAACAATTACCATGCAAAATAACACAAATATTTCCACAAAGGAAAAAAGAAAATTGCTACAAGCAATGTCCACCCCACTAAAAGCTTTAATACAAATGGGGGCTATATCATCTATCAATGAGGGATTAATTAACTCATACAGAAACGATACTCACAAAGAGTTTCATAGTTATGTCAGTTGGCGAAACAATGGGTACCAAGTTAAATTAGGCGAAAAGGCTTTTTTGATATGGGGTACTCCAATTCTTAATAACAAAGATGATAAAACCAATGAAACAGAACCTAAAGCAGAACAGACCGAACCCAAAGAAAATGAAGATAGCTATTACCCTTTAGCCTATATTTTTTCTAATGCACAAGTTGAATTAATTGAAACTAAACAAAACAAAAGTGAACTATGCAGATAAAATACAAAAGAAAGTTAGTGTTGTTAGCTAATGGAATAGTCAAGCCACTCAAAGGCTTTATAATGGCTATTGTAGAGGTGTTGCTATACTCAAAAGACAAATAGTTGAAGCTATGGAGAAAATAATCATTTTAGATTTTAGCACAAGCGAGGTTCATATATTTACAATGGATACCAATGAATTTTCAGAAAGTGAGGACTTTTTGTCGCATTTAGAACAAACTAACCAAATTTCATGCGTTAAAGACTGCGAATGGATGATAGCCAGTCAATTGAATATCCAAATCCACTAATTACAAATTTTATGATATACTTTATTTACTAACCCAAAGAGGAAATAGGCTCTTCGGAAGCGAAACCTATCAGCAAGTAAGTTAGTGGATATACGGTAGAGAGTATATTGCCAAAAGGAAGTGTTTAAATACACTTCCTTTTTTATTTCTACTGGCATCCAAAAAATTGCTAAAAAAACTTAAAATAAATTATTTAATGCAAATGATGGTTTAAATTTAACTTTTACTATATTAGGGCTCTCATCAATAAAATGAACAATTTTATTAAACTTGTTACTATACCAATATTTACGATGCTCGTCTGTGAGTTTACACACACTGATTTCATGGTTATCTTTCAGTTCTAAAAAGAACAATGCACTGTCTAAAATTTTATCATTTTCTCTTGTTTCAAAATATGAAACATGGAATTCGTACAATTCACCCAATGTTGCATATACACGAAGGCTTTTAGCCTCCCACGCTCTTTCAAGCAGTTCAGTAATTTCTTCTACTTCCATAGTTTTGCGTAAAAAGAGATATAAGCCAGACCAAAATTCCATAGCAATTATTTCATTTGGAAAAAAGAATTTATAACTACATTTCGCTCTCTCAGGATTTCTTAATGCACTGGCGTATAACGTTTCAATCAATTTATAAGCTTTTTGATTAGTTTTCCATTCAAGTTCAATAGGTGAATGGGTAAAAATAAAAGCATGGGTTTTATTTTGCCATGATAGCAAAGATTCCCAAGTGTCTCTATTGATTTTATCCTCTGCTCCCATCGCTTTCCATGCATTAATTGAGTGCATAAATTTTTCTTTAAACAATGCCTGTAGCTTTGCATTGTCTGCTAATTTATTGACACATACCTTAATTATTTCATCACGCAGTTGGTTTGGCAGTGGTTTCCCTTGTGGGTCATTACCAGCCTTTAATGCTTGGCTTAAAAATGGCTTGAGTGAAACATCTTTTTTGTAATAAGGACTTTTTTTGTCGTTAGCTATGGCTTCAGCTAATTCTTTTTGTGATTCAAACAACGTTCCTAATTCGCTATTTTGGAGTGGAAATACCACATCAAATAGCATTTCTTTGGGGGCAATCTGTGATGTAATCATACTATTAGGGTTTTAAAAGTGGGGGTGCAAATGTAATATAATACGGTAAAATTTCAAAATATTTATTTTTACAATATATTTTTTTATTGTTAATTTTGTATGTATTTTTGCCTTGAAAATAAGATAATAATACAATTATTTTCATAATAAGTTCTTTAATACTTTCGTTATTTCTATATTTTATAGGCTTTTTACTTTAAAATACTTTATTAACTGAATATATAGTTTTATTAATAGAATTCAAAGGTATATATTATCAATACTATCTGAAAATCAAAGTTAATAACATTTGTTAATAAGTGTGATTTGAAAAATTGCCTATAAAAAACCCAACTTTTAAAAAAGTTGGGTTTTAGGAATTTGAGTTTTTAATGGAAAGAATTGTTTTGGACGACCGCTCTAACCATTAAACTTGATACGTACAAAGGAACAAAATTTTGAATAAATTCAAAACATAACCTTTGCACACATTCTACCATAGTGCAGTTTACTCTACAAGTATGTAACATACTCAAATACAGCACTTTATCCCCAACTCTTATTCCTAAAAAATATCTAAATTTTTAGACACTCAATTTAATGAGCGTCTTAAAAGGTTTTGAATTTGAAATTTTTTAACCCTATGATAAGAGATATACTATTAAACATTCAACAAGCCAAAATCAATGCAGAATTGTATGATACTTTGGCTACCAACTTTACTCAATCTAAAATTTGTCTCCAAAAAGGGGACTTAAAGGGAGCTTTATCTGCAATCTACAAAGCCCAAAGCGAAATTAAAAAAATCGCGATAGAATATCTGTACCCAAAAGTAAAACAAATTATTGATGAGATTTTTACATTTTATCAATCAATAATAACACAAAATATTTTTAACTTAACCAATGCATATAACCCATAAATCCCAGTACATATTATGAAAAATTTACCCTTACAAAACGATTTAAAAAAAGTAATTAAACAAACTATCGCTAAGTTTAAATGCAAAAATTTACCAAGTATAGATGAGAGAATAAAACTCAAAATAATAGAACACATACAATGGTTATTCCCACTAATAACCGATATAGAGATGTGTTTGGTGCGTGATTATATAAATATTAAACCCAATAAAATAATACAAATATGCAAACAACAACCCTCCTTCCAGAAAAAAGCAAAGGTGTTTACACATCCTTTGTAGATCGCGATTTGCAATCACATATTGCAAAATGCCATCAAAATTATTTAAACTCAGCCATTGAGCTTGGCAAAAATCACGGCAGGCGAAACTATCCTGATGAAAGTTGCCTTTTAAAAGATGCGATAGAAACTGTAACCACGAATTATAGTGAGCTTATTAGCTATTCCAAACAAAAACTGAATGCACTTCTCCAAATTCAGCAAGGTAGTGAAGACCAAAATAAAATTGAACATGTAAATAAAAAGCTTTATTTTGAGTTAGACAAATCTGAAATAGATTTAGAAAATGCTAAAACTAATAAAATAGAAGAACCGCCACTTAAAACCCCACGCTATTTATTCCTATTGGGTTTAATTCTATTCTGTCTTATACTATTTGGCGAAATCTTTTATGTAGCAAAAAGTTTACAAGTAACCCGATTAAATTTCATTCAATCCTTAATTATAGCTTTTTCTATATCTCTCTCCATTGGCGCAATTGCCCACTACGCCCCAAAGAAAATTAACGAATGGTGCAAATCATTATTTTTAAAGATAATCGCCAATTTAGCAGTGTTTGGTTTTGTATTTTTAGTGTTTATGGTCATAAGCTACCTTAGAAGTAGTTATATGCTAAAGGTAAACCATCAAGAAACATCACTGTGGATTTTTACTGTCTTTAACTTTCTACTTTTTATCGGACTATTCTTTATTGATACTGGCTTAATTCAGTCTAATTGGCAAAAAATAAAAGCAATTCGTTTGTACGAAAAACAGCAGAAATTATTTCGAGAGTTGGAAACTAAAATTGAAAAAACAAAAGCTGAAATAGAGTTAAATAAGAACAATTTATATGAGCAAAACTCACAACGGCTTTTACTTATTAGCTATGCAAAATCTGTTGAGGAACAAATCGTGAAATTATACCATATATCTGTTTCGCAATATAAAGAAAGTAACCGATACCATAGAGAAAATTCTGCACCAGTTTGTCTCAATGATACGCCTACTCCTCTCGATTTACACTACACCCATATAAACCTATAATATCATATGAAAAAAATCTACAAAACCATTGCGATTTTTTGTCTTTTTCTATTTGCTTGTCAGCAAAATAAAGACACAAAGCAATCATTATTCATCGGACTTTTAATTGACAGAACCGATAGTTTTGATGAAGTTAAAAACTTTAATAATCAAGCAATTTTAAGATTGCTTGAAATTGAAAAAGATCCTAATTTGGCTAAATGTTTTCAAGTTGCAAGTATTTCTGATACGCGCTATAATTTAACGTATAAAGAATACTTAGAAACTGCTCCTAATGAGTTTGAAAACAACGAAATTGAGCGTTTAGAAAAGATAGATACGTTTACAAAGAAAATTAACCAAAATATTAAGAAAATCATACAAGAACCCATTGGACTAAATGGCTCTTATGTGTTTTATGCTTTAGCAGAAATGCTAAATAGTGCAACTAAAAGTAACCCTAATGGTATAAAGAAAATTATTGTACTTGGCGACTTGGCAGAATACACTCCTTTATTTAATGGGTTAAAAATTGAAACTTTAGAAAAGTATCATAAAAACCCTGAAAAATTCATGACGTTTATGGATAAAGAATATCCCATTCAAAACGCAACAAATATGCAGGTTTACTTTATCCATGTGGTTAAAAATAAAGAAGATGACAAAAAGTTTTACACGATTTCAAAATTACTTAAAACTTATTTAGAAATAAAGGGGATAAAGGTGGTTATAGGAAGTAATTTAAACCTTTAAATTATGCACAAAGCAAGTACTAAAACAGCAGGTGGATTATTAGGAGAATGTTTAAAATCAATATTTATTGCAGTTTTTAAGTTAATTGCTTTGATTTTAACTTCCATTTTGAAATTTATTGGAATTATAGCAACTAAAATGAGTGAATTAATAGATAGCAAATTTAAAAATTAATTTTATACATTATGATAAAAATACTAGAAACAATATTTTCAATAATCATAGAAATTTTAATGGGATTATTTAAAGCTATATTTGATGTTTTTGGAGAAATTTTTAGTTCTAAACCTGAAAAGAAACTAGATTTAGATGCAGATTTTTTCACTGGAACTGGTCTTTTATCTTCAAGCAATAAAGGCTTTAGCGTAACGGGAAACAAAGCTATTACAACGGCTAAATCTTATGAAAATATGCTTTTGCTCGGAGGGTCAGGGTCTGGCAAAAGTTCTCGCATAACGAACCCTACAATTTATAATTTAGCTTTGGCAGGACATAGCCTATGCATTCACGACCCTTCGGCTTCACTCTTTAAAGAAACAAGTGGGTATTTTCACAAAATGGGCTACGACATTAAAGTTGTTCATTATGCAAGACCAGAAGTTTCAGATGGCTATAACCCTTTGGCAAGGATTAAAAGCCAATCTGATATTAACAAAATGGCAACGATACTTATTAAAAATAGTTTAGGAGATAAAGACGATGCCTTCTGGAGTAATTCTGCAATCTCATTTTTGAGTATTGTAATATCGGTATTAAAAATTCCACATAATTCTAAATATGCCAATATCGCTAATTTAAAGTATTTAGTTGATAGTTTTCAAAGTAAACCTGATGCGTGGGATAAGCTAGTAATAGAAACAGGAGATAGAAAAATTTATGAAACATATAAATCCCTTTTAACGAGTTGTGATAAAAAGGTATTGCAAGGCGTCATTTCAACTGCCAAAGCAGCTCTTCAACTTTTTGATGACCCCAGTATTCAAGCTATAACTAGTTTTGATAGTTTAGATTTTGAAAAAATGCGGAAAAATAAAACTGCCATTTTTATTCAAAACAAAACGACTGATTTGAAATATTATAGCGTATTAACGAGTATATTTTTCGAACAATTATTTGGCGAAATAATGACAGAAATTCCCTCAAAAAATGATAAAAGTATATTTGTTATTTTAGAAGAATGTTCGGAGCTTAAAATTCCAGTATTACCAGCGGCAACTGCCAATGTCCGTAAATATAATTGCGGAATTCAAATATCCTTGCAATACTTTGGGCAGTTAAAAAATAATTATACTGAAAATGAAGCAGAAGCCATAAAAGCCAACTGCTTTGTGAAATGTTATTTGCCGAATGCTCCACTTGATACATGTAAAGAGTTAAGTACGTTATTAGGTTCATTTCAGTATTTAAACGATAAAGAGCAAAAACAAACCAGATTATTAATGACACCTGATGAAATTCGCACTATGGAGGATGACCAAGCACTTATACTTTGTGGCCGTTATCGCCCAATTTTGGCGAAAACAACACCGTATTACAAGCATTTTAACTATAAAAGATACAGTAGAATACCAGCAATACAAAGAATTTCTAAATTGAGCGACAATAATGTAAAACTGATACCTATGCCAACCAAATAAGCCTATGATTAAAATTAATACCTTTTATACATAATGGCAGAAACCATACAAATACCAAATTTTTACGAATATGTTACTGGAAAAAACTTAGATGTTTCTGCATTATCCGAATTAGAGAAAAATGAATTAAGGCTTGAATACAATAAATACCGCAATACACTATATAAAAAGCGTTCAAGGCAAAAGCATATTACATGCGAAATATTTTTTGATAAACAAGAAATGCAGCAACTAAGGCAAAAAGCCAATGACCATAAGCTCTACCTCTCCCATTTTATCAAAATTGCTGCTATTAAATATTGTGAGCAAGCTTTTATAGTACCCGATAGAATTGGTTTTCAACAAATACTTAAATCACTCCAAGAAATAGAAGATACGATTAAAAAAATTGAAAAGCAAAAGGTATCTAAATTTTCGTTTACCGACTCAAAATATGAGGCATTGGTAGTCCAAGTGAATGAAATGCAAAACAAAGTATTACAAAATATTATAAACCCTGTGAATGTATTAGCGTGGATTGATAATGAGCTTAATACAAACCCAATATTTAGAAAACAAATTATTAGTAAACTACTAAACTACTTTTGATAATTAAGTGCCTTACAAGTAAAACACCGAGATACTTTCAAATTTTAGAGTATTTGAATAATGAAGCTAAAATATACAACCAAAACCACGAAACCTTTATCCACAAGCAACATTTGTATGGCTTGAATAATAAGCAAATTGCCAGAGAATTTATGAAAAATGAAGAAAATCGAATTGTTAGAAAATCAAATAATATTAAATTTTATCACGAAATTTTAGCTTTTTCAGATTTGGATCATAGTAAACTTTCTATTTCAATAATTAAAAACCTTACCCAAGAATATTTAAAACAAAGAAGTCCTTACATACAAGCATATGCAATAGGGCATTTTAATAATAATTCTTATCATACTCATATTATTTCATCACCTTTAGAAATATACACAGGGATAAACCTAAGAATGAGTAAAGAGCGTTTTGCTGAACTAAAAATCTATATGCAAAACTATCAATTGGAGCATTATCCAGAACTAAGTAATAGTATCGTAAAACATGGTGCAAAAAAAGAAATATCAAACGAATTAAAATTAAATACTATGAAAGATAAAAAACAACCTACATTGGACTACTTAAGAGAAAAAATTAACTTTTATTATATCTCAAGTAATGGTAACCAACATTTTTTAGAACTACTAAAACAAAACAATTTCAAAACCTATACTCGTGATGGGTATATTGTCGGTATTATACATAATCTCCGAAAATACAGGTTTACCAAATTAATGCCAGGTAGTTATTTAAAAATAGATACTAGGCAAGAATATATTGAGAAAAACAAAGAAGATAAATCTAATGAATTGGAACACCTTGAAAAAGAAAAATACGAAAAGGAACTGCATTTATTGGAATTAGAAGAAATTAGAAAGCAAAGGGAAAATAGGATAGAAAAGGAAATTGGGGATATAAGAACCCAATTTGATGATTTAGACGATATAGAACGATAATTTATAAAGCAATTTGATATTCTGGAAAAAGCCGATTGTTAAATCAATTGGTTTTTTTTTGTACCCAAAGGGTCTTAGGGAATATCCCTAACAAGATGCAGTGGGATGACGTCTGACGGGTCAGACTGACAGCACACTGCAATCTTGCAACTAGCCGTTGAGGCAGTTCTGAAAAAATACGCAGCTTAAAAATTAGGTTAATACAAACATTATTTATAGTAGTTTTACATCATATTTTAAAAATATGATGTAAAATATTTGGAATTAAATGATAAAGATTTTGATATTTGAAAAACTCAATTTTCTAATAATTACCAAATTTACACAATTTTAATCTTCATTTAGCGTTATACAACTTATCTGTGTCTAATACATTAATAAAAAAATCGATGAAAATATCAATTTTAAGAAATTTTGCTCTAAATTCGTTTAATAAAACCTTAACAAAAGACTAAAAATAGTAAAAAATGAAATAAAAATGAATAAATGTACATTACCGTTTTCTGGCAAAATCGACCATTTTTGTCTAAATACCTACCGTTTTTCCGAAAAATGATACCGTTTTTATATTTAACAAAAAAATGACTTGGAAATATGAAACCAATTGCTTTAAATTTGGAAAATGAATTATCAAAAATAGATGTTATAACAAATGTTTTAGGTATTAGAGATAAAAAATAAAAAGAACAACCAAAAGAAAATTTATGAATATACGACAATTTTTTATGAGTGTAATTTTGCTTTTTGTAGCAAAAAACGCCAATGCCCAATTAAGCATGCAATTTAATGCAGTAAACGAATATGTATTTAATAGCAAAGAGGCTTTAAATTTTACGGCAATTAATAGTAGTTCCCAATCGTTTGAGGTGCTGTTTGTAGGCAGCATTAAAAAAAGCAATGGCGAGGTGGTATGCGAGTTTAAAACCAACCCTGTGTGGCTACAAACAGGTGCGAATATTTTTACCCCATTAACTTTGAGCCTAGCAGAAATAAGCTATAGTAATAATGATATTTTAGAAATAGAAACCAAAACAGGTCAATATCCTTCAGGCAATTATGTTATTTGTATTATTCCTCAATGCGTTAATGCCGACTGCAATGGCTTGGGTAGCAGCGCTGCTAATATGGAGCCTATATGTACCAGTATTCAAACTGAAAATCCTACGCCTTTAATATTAGTTAATCCCGAAAATGAATCTGAAATAGAAGAAACCAGACCATTGATGATGTGGATTCCGCCTAGTCCTGTAGCGGGTTCAGCCAATTTAAACTACACTTTAATATTGGTAGAAATGTTAGATGGTCAAAACAAGGCAGATGCATTAAACCAAAATCGTCCTTTGATAGAAATGGAAGGCATTGGCAATCCTGCTTTATTATTCCCTAGTGATATACCAGAACTAGAAAAAGGCAAATGGTATGCTTGGCAAGTACAAGCATACGTTGGTAAAACACCTATTGCTAAAAGTGAGCAATGGAAATTTAAGGTGAAAAAAGATAGCATTGATTTGAAAAAAGTACCCAAAGAATTATCGTACATAGAAATCAAAGGGCAATCAGGGGCTTCTGTATTTTATGCCGTGGGTCAACTTAAATTAAGGCACGTGGTAAGATTAACCACAGGTAGTATTCAATTGATTATCAAAGATAAAAATGGGAAGCAGATGGAATTAGAGCAACCACAATTTACCATCAATCCAGGCGATAACCGCTTAGATATGAATTTAATAAGCAATCCCTTATTTAAACATGGCCAAACCTACACACTTACAGGAAGCCTATTAGATGGCGAACCTTTCTTAATTTCTTTTATTTATATAGACCCTAGCTTATTAAAAAATCAATAATGAATAGAATATTCTCCATATTAGCCCTTACCATCGCTTTAGGTGCTTTATCCTTGAGTATTTATTTAATGAATACCCAGAAAAAAATGTATTTTGTAGAGAATGGTAAATTGTACGATGGCTTTACTTTAAAAAAAGAATATGAAAACCAAATACAAAAAATAAGAAATAGTAGGCGCAATATGATGGATAGCTTAGAATTAACCATTAAACAATTTGAAGCCAAAAAAATGGTAGAAGAATATCAATATGCGCAAGAATTTTATTTAGAAAAAGCCAAAAAATTTGAAGCAGAAGAAGATGAACTTTTGGCAGAATATAACCAACAGATATGGAAACGCCTGAACCAATATGCCATTGATTACAGCAAAGAAAAAGGCATTGACTTATTGTTGGGTGCCAGTGGCAATGGCACCATACTGCATGCTACAGAGAAGTTAGATGTAACCAACGACTTGATACAATACGCCAATAAACGCTACAGTGGTAAATAAACTCTCCATATCAATATTGGCAATCGTGCTTTTAAGTGCTTGTGGTAAAAAAACACTGAGCCCTAAAGCGTATATGGCATGGGTAAATGATGCAAACAATGGCTTAATTAAAACAGAAACCTTTGGTAAGGTGAAATACACCATTGCTTATAGACCCTCAGATTATAACAAAGCTAAAGCCCTATTAGAAAACGATAGTTTAAGTTTAAAAAACAGCCAAATTGTGCACCATTCATTTATTATTAAAATGGAGCCAGTAGATGGTAAAACCCAAGTATTAACCATAGATGCTGCTGAAAAGCAAGAGCCATTTCAACGGATTAACTACTACTTATCAGAGGCTCAACAATACCTACAATTGATAGAGGGTAAAGACACTTTGCCTACTAGTAATTACATTTACGAGCGTTATTACAACCTATCGCCTACGCAAAACATGGTGGTAGGCTTTGACCAAAAACACCCTTTGGGCAGCAACGAATTAACCTTTATACTAGAAGATAAAATCTTTAGCACAGGTAAAATAGCCTATAACTTTAGTTCAACAACCTTACAAAATATTCCAATTTTAAAAACAGAATGAAACCGAATTCAACCATTAAAATGATGCCATTTGTTACTATAAGAAAACGAAGCAAGTTTATTGCTGCATTTTTTGCCCTCAACTTATTAGTAGAAATACTTGCACCTATGCAGGCATGGGCGCTTACAGGTGGCCCCAGCCAGCCAGAATCTTCTAGTTTTGAGCCCGTAGGTACAACCGATATGGTAGATTTATTTACAGGCGATTTTACCTACAACGTACCCTTGTTTGATGTAGGTGGTTACCCTGTAAATATTAGTTACCACGCAGGTGTATCCATGGACCAAGAAGCCAGTTGGGTGGGATTAGGATGGAATATTAACCCAGGGGCTATTAATAGAGGAATGCGTGGGGTACCCGATGATTTTTTGGGTGATGAGGTAAAAAAAGAAATGAATATGAAGCAAAACACCTCTTGGGCTTTAAAATTCAATACCGATTTGGAGATTTTTGGTTTTATGGGGCAGAAGAAAAGAAATAAGGGAAAAGAAGAAGGACAAGCTAATTCTGATAAGCAAATTAGAAAAATGGATGCATTAAGTAAAACAAGAGTTGGCTTTGGTGTAGTTTATAATAGCTATAAAGGATTAGGCTATTCTTTAGATTTTAGTACTGATATTTCTAAAACGATTCTTTCAGAAGAGGATTACGCTAAAAAAATTGAAGAACAAACAAAAAAATATGAAGAAAATTTAAACAATGCTAATCAAAATATAAAAGATGAAGAAGTTGCTGTTAATGCAAATGTTAAAACTGCACAAGATAATTTCAATAATAATACCGATCCTTCAAAGAATGCAGAATTAAGTTCAGCATTAAAGACTGCAAAATTGCAGCAACATATATTTGGTTTAAATAAACCAAATTATCAAAGTGCTGAAGAATTTACAAAATCGCTTAAAAGTGACCCTAAACGTTTAGCGAAAAGTCCTAAAAAATCTATTACCTTATCGTATGGTATTAATTCACAAGATGGGGCTAGTTTTTCAGGTAGTTTATCATTTGGAAATCTTATTAAAAGTAAAAATAATAGTAATCATTCTATTTCTCCAAATATAGGATTAGGCTATAATTCATTCATGGGAATGAGTTCTTTTGATGTCAATTTAGGATATTCATTTAAATTTATTAAATCTCCTTCTGGATACTTACCTATTAATACTTATTCCTATGTGCCTAATATCAATATGTCTACCTTAAGCACCTCCAATTCCTTTAATGCTACGATTGGTCTTGCACTATATGGCGGACACCCAGACATGCGCTTGAGTGGGTTTTATAATACAGAAGAAATAGAGAATAAAGAAGTAACCAAAAACGCCTATGGCTATTTATATGAGCAAGAAAGCTTTTGGAGTCGAGGTGGTGAAACCATTATGATGGATTTTAACCGAGAGAAAGAATCGGCTGTGAATAAAAACATGTCGCATTTGCCTTTAGCCAACCATACCTATGATGTATATAGCGTAAGTGGTCAGGGTACAGGCGGTATGTACCGTCCACATAGAAAAACCATTGGCATATTGCACGATGCTTTTGCCCGAAATAAAAACAAAAGATTTGGTATGAATGATTTGGGTATGGAAAGAGGCTTTGGTTCTAATTTTAGATTTGGCTTAAATTATAAAAATAAAGTGCAAAAATCATCTACAGGCTTGTGGGGAAATAGAGAAAATGGTTCGCCCGCAGATAATGAACTGTTGCAATACCTAAGCTATCGAATGAGTGAAAATGAAGGTGCAGAAAACAAACGCCACAAACAGGTATATTTTAAAGCCGCAGGCGAACAAACCCCATCTGATAACTCAATAGGAGAAAATTGGGGTGGAAAACAAAGTGTTTCCTTGCGAATAGAAAAAACAAAATTAAGCAACCGCAATTTAAGATTTGGCAAATTAAAACCCACTTTAAACCAAAAACCTGGCGAATTTGTAACTGGTTCAACCTCAGATAATGCCATTAGAAGCAATGTGATTAGTTACTTAACTGCTGAAGAAAGTAGCCAAAATGGAATTGGTGTAGACCCACAAATTATTAGCTACCCACAAAACTATTGGACCAATTATATTAAAACAGGCAATATGGGCAGCGTAGAAGTTTCTAACCGCTATGGGGGTGCCAATGGAGCCAAAGCCCATCATATTTCAGAAATTATTTCCAATTCAGGTGATGGCATGCGCTATGTATATGGCTTACCTGCTTACAACACCACACAAGAAGAAGTAAGCTTTGCCATATCACAAGATATGAATGCTAAGAATACAAATGTTCAAAGCCGTTCATTGAGAACCGAGAGTCCAGAAAAAGGCTTGGTACAATACAACCCTAGCCATGGCGATAATAGCTTAAACAATGTAAGAGGGGTGGACCACCACTACAATAAAACCACCATGCCCGCATACGCCCATTCTTATTTACTGACAGGTGTATTGTCGCCCGATTATGCCGACCTAACAGGCAATGGCATTAGCGATGATGACTATGGTTCAGCGGTTAAATTTAATTATTATAAAACCCCTGGACAATATAAATGGCGTACCCCCTACGAAAGAAATTTAGCCAATTTAGACGAAGGCTTAACCACTGATAATTCAGATAACAAAGCCTCTTATATTTATGGACAAAAAGAGCAATGGTATGTGCAATCGATGGAATCTAAAACCCATATTGCAGAATTCAAACTTTCTAAAAGAAAAGATGGCCATGGTGTAATAGACCAAGATGGGGGATTAAGTACCGATGCTAGTAATTCCTCTATGAAATTAGATTCTATTGTGGTTTACAGTAAATATGATATTTATATTAATGGTAAAAATGCAGTGCCTGTAAAAACCATTGTATTTCAGTACGATTACAGCCTATGCCCTGGTGTACCCAATAACGAAAATGGAGGCGGTAAACTCACCTTAAAATCAATTTACTTTACCTATGGTAATTCTGGTAAAGGGGCTTTAAATCCTTATAAATTTAATTACAGCAATTTTAATCCTGCATACAGCCATGTGCATTATGATAGATGGGGCAATTACAAATATGCCGATGAAAAACTACCTAACCGATATTTCCCTTATGATGATTATCTAACATCGCGCGATACGATGGATAAATATGCCACGGCATGGAATTTAAGCCAAATAGAATTGCCCTCGGGAGGTAAAATAGATGTGAAATATGAAGCCGATGATTATGCTTATGTGCAAGATAGAAAGGCCATGAACATGATGAAAATTGTGGGTTCGAGTGAGAAAAAAAACACACAATTTACAACCGCTTCTGCAACAAGGAATACGGGTAGGAAAGCTACTGTACCAGAAATAGCTCAATTATACAATGCAGGCAAAGACCATAACTACCTCTATTTTGAATTAAAAGATGTGCCCAGTGGCGGCATCTCTGATAAATTGGGTTATTTATTGGCCAATTATTTGATGGACGAAAACGGTAAATTTATAGATTATATCTACTACCGCTTTAAAGTGAATATGGACCCGCGAAGTGCAGGTAGCGATAATTTTGAGTATGTGTCGGGTTATGCCAATATTGATATGTTTGGCTCAGGCATTACAGACGATAATAAATATGGCTATATAAAACTTAATGCCGTTAATCAAGGCGATGCTGGCTTAACCAAATGTAATCCTATAGCTAAACAGGCTTGGCAAATGGGCTTACAGCAATTGCGCAAAGTGATTTTTCCGGGTAGTGATTTAAGCCAAGGAGGGGAAAATGGCGATAGACAATCGGCTATGACGGGTTTAAAAAATGCTTTTACCACCTCTTTGAATATTTTTACAGGCCCATACCAAAACTTGCGATGGAAACAGATTGCTCAAAATTTTGAGCTTAATAAATCATACATTAGATTGTATAATCCAAAAGGCAAAAAAGTAGGAGGCGGATGCCGTGTGAAACGCATTACCATTAATGACAATTGGAATACCATGGATAATACTCAAACTTCGGGTCAGTATGGACAAGAATTTGATTATATAACCAAAACCAATATGGAAAGCAATAGTGGCGATGTGATAAGCAGTGGGGTAGCCTCTTATGAACCTTTTGTGGGAGGCGATGAGAATCCCTTTAGGCGACCAGCTTTTTACCATACCAATCGCTTTTTATTTCCAGATTTAAATGAGTACCATGAAGAGCCTTTTGGCGAATCATTCTTTCCTTCGGCAAGTGTAGGCTATAGCCGAGTAGTGGTTAGAAATATACCCAAACCAGGCACCATTGTAACCAGCACAGGAAAAGTGGTACACGAATTTTTTACAGCTAAAAATTATCCCATTCAAACCACCAATACTCCACTTAAATTTATCACCAATGGTGGGGGTAATTCGGCAGATAATGGCAAAAAGAACTCTGGCAAGAAGTGGAAAAAATTCACAAAATCTTTAAAAGGCATGTTCAATGTGGTAAAAAGAGATTATATGACAGCCACCCAAGGCTATTCTATTATACTCAATGACATGCATGGTAAACCCAAATCTACGGCTATTTATAGCAGCTTAGATGAAGACCAAGATATTATTAAAAGACAATTTACAGGTCGATTGTTATCAGGCTCAGAGTATAAATATAAAACTGAATCGACCCCTCAAATTAATGATTTTGGAAAAGTATTTGATAGAGCCGATACAGCCTATTTAAAACCAGTACCTAGAGGGTCTCGCTTAAGCAATCATGTATGGGTAATGAAAGAAAATGGGCAATTAGCTCAAAGAGAAATAGCCACCTCGTATGATATAGCAGTAGATGCCAGAGAATCGAAATCGCACCACCGCCATGCGGGAGTTGATTTTAATTTAGAAAACTTTATGATTTTATCTATACCATGTCCTTATCCAAAATATTTGGTAACCCAAAACCTATACCAAGGAGCGGTGGTTACCAAAGTGATACAACAATATGGTGTACTAGATGAAACCATTGCCTACGACCATTCATCTATTGTGAAAACCAAGAATTTGGTATGGGATGAGCAAACAGGGCAAGTACTCTTAACCTCTACTACCAATGAGTTTGACGACCCATTATACAACTATACTTACCCTGCCCACTTGGCATATGAAGGTATGGGGCCAGCGTATAAAAATATTGATTATGAAACAGAACTCAATGTTTTGGGTTCAGGTGAAGCTGATTTAACAGAAGAATTTGGGCTAACAGCTGAATCAAAAGACAAGTTTTTTCCAGGAGATGAACTTTTGATGCGTAAGGGTGGTAAAGTTATCAAAGGTTGGGTATTAAAAGCAACTAAAGGCAATACAAACCCATCGGGTTATGAAGAATTACAAGTGATTGATGATATGGGCTTTCCTATTGATAAGGGTTATTGGACTGCTAGAGTTATCCGATCAGGCAAACGCAATTTGGCAGCCACCCCTGTGGGTGCAATTACCACCATGAGTAAAAATATTTTTAAAAATGGTGAAAATGATAACCGCTTGGTATTAAATGAAAACATTGTACAAAGCAGTGCAGCCATATTTAATGAAGAGTGGCAAGGGTATATGAATAAAAGTGCTTATACCAAACAAAAATGTGATAGTTTTTATTTAGGGATAGACCAAATACATCAATTAATTAAAGGTATTGTAGTAAAAGATAATACAGGCGATAAGTACAAATATAAAAATACAACCCCAACTGTATATCCGCCTAATTTGTCGAGTATTTCAACTATTACGCCTTTTATAAATCGTACGATAGAATTGTTTGCTAATAAAAAATTAACTACTAAATGGGGTGAAAATAAATACTCTATCTACGATTATTATTTAGCGGCTGGGGCAGGTGGAGATTCAACTAATTTTTATTTTAAAGTAAAATACAAATGCAATGGCGATGAAGCGTATAAATTAGAAGATTTGAATTGTGAAATGAGTTTAACACCGAGTGGAGGCTGCGGCAGCATACCGATACATTATGCGGATTCTATTTCAAAAATTTTAACACGCACAAATAACACTGCTACTTTTAATGCCTATAGAAATGGTAGTTCTTGCACCTATACTTTAACTTTTCCGAATACTTGTTATTTTGAAGTGGTTTGCAAATCTATAGCCAATTGCGATTATTATGTAGGCAAGAACATAAATCCTTATACCAACAATTTAAAGGGTATATGGCGACAAAAAGAAGCCTTTGCATTTAATTCATCAAGAAACTATGAGAACAAACAGTATCATAATTCCAATATCAGAAAAGATGGCATGATAGAAAATTATCAACCGTTTTGGACATTTAAAGGCATCACTGCTGCCAATGGTTTGGAACGCAATGCAGCTGCTGGTACTGAAAAATGGGTATCTACAGGTCAGGCAACAATCTACTCGCCAGAGGGTAATGGCTTAGAAGAAAAAGATGCCATGAATATCTACTCTTCACAATTGTTTGGCTACGACCATAAATTGGTAACCGCCCAAGCAGGCAATGCCAGATACCGCCAAATAGCTTTTGATAATTTTGAAGATTATTTAGGTGTAGAAGTTGGTTGCTACCAACAGGAAGATCATTTTAACTTTAAAAAAGGATTGTATTTTAAAACCAAAGGTGCAATTGTTAATTCAACCAATGATTTGATTATCCAATGGTCGAATATGCCATTGGCTCAAAATCCAAATGTATGGTTGGTAAAAGACACTGCCCATTCAGGGGTTTACAGCCTATGTGTTAAAAATGGTAAAACCCATAGCGCTGTTCGCAAATTGGATTATTCAGATTTGAGTTTTGCTGAAGGCAATGATAGTTTCTTTAGAATTAAAACTTTGGATAAAGTGATTACACCATTTGCACCAACGCCAGGTAAATATGTAGTATCTGCTTGGGTACAAGAAAAATATGCCGACCAAAATGCAGTGAATACGTACAACGATGCCTACTTAAATATTAAGGTGTACGATGGTGGCACGGCTGTAGTAAACCAAGATGTAAAAGCCAGTGGCATGATTATAGAAAATTGGCAAAGAATAGATGGTGTATTTACTATACCTGTGGGGGCAGATAGTATCAAAGTATCCTTGGTAAACAATGGCACAGTGAGAGCCTTTTTTGATGATGTGAGACTGCATCCATTTGATGCTAAAATGGCTGGACATGTGTACCATGCCATCCATTTAAAAGTACTTGCAGAACTGGACGACAACAACTATGCAACCTTCTATGAATATGATGATGAAGGTAGTTTGGTGCGTGTAAAACGCGAAACAGAAAAAGGAATTGTAACCATTCAAGAATCAAGAAAATCAATTAAAAAGAAAACGCCTTAAAGGAATATCGTTCAATAAAAACATTAAAATAAAGTGTATGCGTAAAAAAATAATATTGGCAGTAGTAGCAAGTGTTGTATTTAGTGCTATTGCATTTACAAGTTACCGTTTGGTTACCAATGATACGGCTGCAGTAAAAGAGGAGCCTAAAAATGAAACAAAACGTGCAGATAAATTTGCATTGGAAGAGCTGATACAGGTAATAAAAAAATACAAGGAAGCCCAAACAATAGATGCAGAATTTACCACCTTGCTGATGGCGGAGGATGGTAAAACCGAACTGAATGCTTTTGAAGGACGGTATGTGAAAGACAAAGAGAATTTATACGTTCAATCTTTTGGGTCACAAAATTTATTGAATAGCCAATATTTAATTGCTGTAGATGATGACGAGGAAATGATATTTGTAGAAAAACCAGAATTTGAAAAAAAGGACAATTTCTTTCAATTTGATTTTCTGTCGGATATAGATTCTTTGGTGAATTTACCTGATAGTATTGTGTTTTATGAAAAAATAGATGGTCAAACGGCCAAACTGACCATTGACATAGCATCGGGCAGTTATTATAAAACAGAAATGATTTATAACACACAAAGCAAAACACTGATAAGGGTGAATTTATACCCCTATGATTATTTATTTAATGAAGGAACAGATGAAGGTGAAATAAGTGATAAAATAGCGGGTACGAGTATGCCACAGGCAACTATGAATGCGGCTGAAAACCCCCTTTACATTGCCTTTATTTACAAAAAACTAGAACTGAATAAACCTTTAAATAAAAAATGGTTTGATGAATCGAAATATTTTAAAAAGGTAAACAATGAATTGGTATTAACAAATGCATATAAAAATTATGAAATTGAATTTGAATAGTCTTTTAATGACAAGCAGAATAATATTTTTATTGGGTTTTATATTCATCACCCAATTGAGTCTAAAGGCTCAGTTTTTACCAGAGATTTTTTCGCAAAAGAAATCTGGGGAGGTTGTAAAACAGCGTTTAACTGGTGGTTTTCCAAAGTATATAGATACGGTAACAGATGATAAATTTGCTACCATGGTAAGCAATAGCTTATGGCGTAATAGCTTTAAGCATAAAAGTGTGGTGAATCGCATTACCTTATCCATTAAAGATACCAATAGAGCCATGCAAAAGTTCGACTACTTGTTTGATTTTACAGTAGATACCTTTGATGCGCAAAACAGAAGAGGCAGCTTTAATATCATTATGCGTATGAGCTATGACCCTGCTTCGCACCAAGCGTATATTGACAAAGTGGTGTATCAATTTGCCAAATCGCATAAATTTATATTGAAACTGAATAGCATTATAGACAGTGCTGCCAGTAGCCCTGGTATGATTTCGGTAGCCAATTTACAAACCAATTTTATTTTAGAATCTGAAATTATTGTAGAGCGTTATTATTTGGGTTCGTATGCCACAGCTGTTAATTCATTGAGCCATACCTATATTGGCAAAGACAAACTCAAAATAAGCTGGGCACCGCCAGCCACCAGTGCGCCCAATCGTTACGAATTAGAATGGGCTTATATAGATACCGCATGCATAAAAGCCGACTCTTTAAAATATGATTTTGCCCACAACAGCTCACGCGTGAGCTTAACCAAAACCTATTATACCCTTAATACCGTGTATGATGCAGGGGTATTGGTATACCGTGTAAGACGTGTAAAGCCCGACTCGGTATTGTTTAAATATGATAAATTTAGCCAATGGTATCCAACAATGCCTACCAAGGGTTATGTGAAAGACTATACATCGGCTCATAAATTATTTATAAAATCGCATGAGAATATGGGTAAAAACTGGGATTACCAAGTGGCCTTTGCCGAAGAGGGGATGAAAAAAGAAGTGATCAATTACTTTGATGGCTCTTTGAAACGCAGACAAGGTGTAACCCTTTTGAATACCAACAATTTTGCTTTGGTAGATGAGAGTATTTATGATAACCACGGCAGAGAAGCCATAAAAATAATCCCTGCTCCTTCGGATAGTAATACTATACGCTATTATCCTAATTTTAATCAAAATGTGGCAGGCAAACATTATTCAGCCAGAGATTTTGATACCTCTACTACAGCACAAAATAGATGCGATGGCACCTATACTGCCAAACCTTTGGGTACACAGAGTGGGGCAGGTAGATATTACTCTACCGCCAACCCTGATAAAACCAATGAAAATGCAGCTATACCTGATGCACAGGGTTATGCGATGGTGCAAACCCAGCTAATGCCCGACCCAACAGGCCGTGTAGCTGCTCAAGGCGGTGTAGGCAAAGCCCACCAACTGGGCAGTGGACATGAAACTAAATACACGTATGGTACAGCCGACCAAACGGAGCTAGACCAATTGTTTGGCAGCGAAATGGGCATAGCCAACCATTATAAAAAAAATGCGGTAATAGACCCCAATGGGCAGGTAAGTATTTCTTACACCGACCAACATGGCCGTGTGGTAGCTACTGCCTTAACAGGGGGTGTACCGGGTATGGTAGATTCTTTGGCCAATTTTAAGAAAGCCAAGTTTGAAATGGTGGATTTGAAAAACAATGATTACAATGTAAAGAACGCCTTAAAAACACGGTATGATTTTACAGCTTTGGCGGCAGGTACCCATAAAATATTTTACAAACTAGAAGCACCCGATTTTCAATTTGGCTGCTTGGGTTTAAAATCTTGTTATACTTGCAGGTATGATTTAGCGGTAAGCTTATTTGATGATTGTGGTAACAAGATAATGGATTTTAAACGCCCCATTGGCCGCTTGAGTGATACCAGTTGTACGCCCTTGGTATTTAGTTTAAAAGACAGTGTAAGTAAAATATTGGGAGCTACCGCCAGTGGCGATTCTATCTCTTTTTACTTGAATGCAGGTACTTACCATTTAGAAAAAACCTTAACCGTAAATAACGACTCGATAGAAGATAAGATAAATATGGTGCTAGCCAACGACTCTACTTGTTTTAAAAAGTTTGATGACTTTTTGGCTGATGAGATGGGGCAAATAGATTTTAGCGATTGTGGCTGTGATACTTGCGGCAATATGGATAGCCTTACCTATTGCGAAACCCGCAAGCAACTGATGCTAGAAGATGTGAGCCCTGATGGGCAATACTTTGGGTATAATGAAGAAGATTACACCGTAAGCGATGCTACCAGTGTATTGCGTTCAGTAAGTGGTATTCCACTGTATCAGAGTATAGCAGCCAATAAATTTAAAGATGAAACAGGGCGTATAGATACCGTGTGGATAGCCAATGGCGAATTTAAATTGCCCAATGAGCTAACAGTAGAAGAATTTACAGACATTTATTGGAAAGAAAGCTGGGCTGAGGCCTTGCTGCCCTTGCACCCAGAATATTGCTATTACAAATACTGCATAGACTCGCTAGAAACCACCACCAGATATGACGATGATATGATGGCGATAGACAACTATGATACAGCGGTGGCATATGGCTATTTTGACCCCTTAAATTATAGAACCGATTATATCAGCAATCCTGATCCTTTCTTTGTAAAGCCTGATGGCAGCTTAAAATCAGCAGGTATTCAGTTTAAAGATAAATTGGAGAACTTGAGCGCCTACACGATAGGCAACAGTCAAGACCCTTTATTGATACAAGCGAGTACCACCAATTTATGGCAATTTACCAAAGCCATAGGCTATTGCGAAAACGTAACTGATAGTTTTGAAAGACAAAGTTGTTTTAAATTTTACACTGCCGACAATGTAAAAAACAATTGGATGAATGATGAGATGGGCAAAGACAACTACTGGGCTAAATTTAAAGCTTTGTATTACCAAATTAAGCAACAATTCATCGAGAAGCGGATGGATGATAAGGTAACAGGTAGTTATTGTGTGAAGAAAGTAGGTGTGAATGCTTGTGCTGACGCCAATTACAAAACCAAGCTTTCGCACTTTATTAGATATGAAAGCAATAATCCTTTAGAAAATAATAGTGATTCCATTAAAAAAGAGAAAAACAGATTATTGGATTCGCTAAAAAACAATAACACTTGCGATGTGAATATAGCGCATTGGGATGAGGCCTTGCAGCTATGTGCCAATTATGCTACGCATAGAGATTCAATTTTATACCACTTATTGAAAATATGCGAAGCAGGTAGCTTAAACCCTAAAGCACCCAATATTATGGGTAGTATGGATATACCAGCAGGCCTAACCAAAGGTTACCGTTTTACTAATTTTGAGCAAGTGCTGAAACACTTTATAGGCAGCAATTATAAAACCGCCTTGTGTAATATAGACCTGATAAATTCGCCAAGAGCAAGCAATACAGACTACGATAATGCAAAGCCAAAAGAGGCCAATGCTTGTATATGCGATAAGGTGAAAGAAGAGATAAAACAATTTAAAGGCTGTAGCAGTAAAAAAGACAGTACAGAACTAAGTACCGAAGGCTTATTGGTGAACGACTTTATGAATGGTATGGTAAGTAATAATTTGATAAATTTGGGTAGTAGTACACCTCCATTATTGAATAACTACAGCGGCATGACCAATGTTGTTAATAAATTATTTGTACCTGTGATAGGTGGAAGTACATCTACTATAATAATAAAAGAGAAAGTGCAATCCATTTATTTGAATGAAAAAACCTTTACGGTATATACAGGCAATGAAGCCAACGGATGCTCATTTGCCATACGCTTATTAAACAATTCAAGTACCTTTAGCAATATAGATTTGAGTAAAAAAGCTACTATAAAGCCTATAAGCCAAGGGGTGTTTCAATACCAATTTACTTATGTAGGGGGTGCTAGTGGTATGGCATATATTTACACGACATGTTTTAACAATATTGGTAAATGCAGCCCTTACTTATCAGCTAGCGATTTGGAAAACTTTACCACTTATTTTAATGGCAAATACAATACTGCCATGCCGAGCCGAGAGATAGAACAATTGGTAGGACAATGCGGCAGTGCGGCTTTCCCCAATGTAATTACTGATAAATTGAACACCTATTACTTGCGCTATGGCTCATGCCCAGATTACTATAGAAACTACAAAGAGCCCAAAGATGTATATATGATAAATACTTTGAATCAAATGATGCGCCCAGCACCCAATGCATATAGAGCTGCAGTGCGCAATTTGACTACAGATGAAAAGGCGTTTAATTGTAATACGTCTGATTTTTTAGTAAAAGCTAAAGATTACTACAGATATAAACGCTATGCAGGCAATAAGTATGACAACTACTGGTGGGTAAACCCACGGTTTAGTATTTCATCGTTTGTAGTGGGTGGTGTTACTTATTATGATACCATTTGGAGCAATAATATAAACAAAGACCCCTATTTTATTGGAGGTTTTTGGATAGGTACATGGTGTGCAGATATTAAAGACTCTTCGTGTTTTACCTCCTTTGGCGACCCCTACAAACAGCTGGGTAAAGGTAGCAAACCTACTTTAACTCAAATAGACTCGCTGAGCTACATGCGTTGGGACTATACATTGGGCAGCTACATTGTATATGCAAGAAATAGAACTAGCCCTAACGACTCGGTAATACTGACGATAAACAACCAATGTAAAACCCAATGTAATCCCTTGGTGCGCTACACAGAAATGGCGGTAAGTTACAAAGATGTATTTATAAAACCAGGTAGCGGAGGTGCTATGTACTTAAGTAATGCTAAAGCCAGTTTGGGTTATAGAGCTGAAATAGTGAACCCATTTATGGATATGATAAACGGTTTGGCAAAATACAACCAATTGGGTAGCACTGCTGATATTAATATCAAACAATACAAAAAAGGGCTGAACTATCAAGCCAATTATTTTGATGCCTTATACCCTGTGACGGATGGTTATAATTATAAAAAAGACTATTGGAACGACAGTGTATTGGTAGGGCAATTGGGAACAGGTAGCAACTATTGCAAATTTGGCTTTAGAAAAGCAGGCAATGTGCGTAACTGGAGTTTTAGCGATATAGATATTTTTAAAGATTTGCGTACCGATGCCCAAGCCATAGTAGATGCCATAGGCAACGAACAAATAGACATGGCAAACTACCATTTTACTGTAAAAGCAGGCAAAGTAAATAGCCCAGGCGATACTACTTGGTACGATTTGAGAGGCTGGAGTAGCTGTTGGAAATTTAGTGAAATTACCTTGATAAGTGGCAATGGCAAAGCCTTGTTTAACTTGCCTGATGACTTTGCGGGCAATTGCAACTGCCTAACCTGCCCAGAGGCTAAACGCTGGAGCGATAGCCTATATACTGAATACCCTACGCTATACCCTAGACATCCTAACTACAGCACCATAGTAGAAAACTACATTAACCGAAAATTAAACACCACCTTAAGCTTTACTGAAATACAAAACGTATGGGATGCCTGTGAGGTAGGCAATAGAACCTATTTAAAGAAACCCCTGTGTGATTATAGATTGGCGGTAAAAAATACAGATTGTGTGAATCATGCTGATAGTACCCTTAGAAACTTAATGATAAGGACGGGGATATATTTTAATGCACCCTCCTACAAAACAGCAGATAGTACAGTATATATGTTAGACTTTGGAGGCTTAAGTGCTGCTGATATAGCGATGCTACAAGATAGCTTAATAAAATATTTTAACAGCCCATATTGTACTAAATTTAAGCACCACAAAAACTATAGAGATAATAATGATATTATGCTATGGAATGTGAGTGGAACAACTGCCACTAGCTCGGCATTTGGCACTTGGTTTACGGGTGTAAAGAGCAGCTTATTTGGCAGTGCAGCTATAACCAATACCAGCACTAGCGGTGTGCAATACCGCCCTAGTATAGATTATATTTGGGCTACAGCCACAAGTGCATGGATAGCAGAAGTAAATATACAAGCCCTTAGCCATAGTAAACGCCAACAATTTGTAGATACCCTTAAAAAATGGATAGCTAAAGATGTTGATATAAGTTATAAAATTAATTTTTACTTACCCGAGCTTGTGCATAGCGATAACAGAGCACTATGCCTAAAACCATTAAGCGGTAGCACCACTGTATGCTACACTTGCGATACTTTTAAACAACGCTTTTTGGAATACCAATATAATGTGGCAGCTAAACGCAAATACCCTAGCGCAGCTATGGCAGCAGATAGTATAGAAAACTACTTGAGTGGTGTATTAGGCAGAAAACTAGAGGTACTAAAAGGCTCTGCTGATTGTATTACTTGCGGTAATGAAAACCTGTATGTATGCCAAACCCCTAGCGAGCGTTTAGACTCAATAGTAGCCTTGCTAACTAAACTAGCCAAAGATAAAAAACTGAATGTGGACTGGCAACATCCTTTAACAGGTACTGCCTATACCAAAATACTGAACACCATTAAACCAACTGGTACGGTATTGAATGCACCAAGCTACCAAATGAAAAGCAATAATTATGGTGGCTGGATGCTGACCTTGAAATACAATACCAAGCAGTATGATATTATTCGCGTAGAAGATGTATTGGACGATACCTTGAGGAAATTTGGCAAAGGCATAGAAGGCTTTAAAAACCCCAGTATATTGCCAGCCAATGGCACCACCAGCAGCTTTATACTTACAGCTATGGATAGCTTGTATGGCAGCCGAAATTACGCCTTTAAAATGCTAGGGCTGGTAGCTAGCCAATGCTGCCAACTGCCCAATACCATGCTTTGCCCGCAGCCTTACACGCGTGAATACGAGATAGAAGACGCCCCTTGCCACCAAGAAGAAACACAGCAAGCCTTTACCAATGCGGTATTGCGTTACCAAGAATACTTGGATAGCCTGAAACGCCAATTGGCTATGGATTACCACACCCATTGTTTTAGTAGAGCCAAACAAGAATTTAAACTGGGTATGTTTAAACAACGCTACCACGTAACCTTGTATTACTACGACCAAGCAGGCAACTTAACTAAAACCGTGCCACCAGAGGGCGTAAAAGAGCTGAACCTTGCCAATAAACAAGACAGTATAAAAACCTACAGAGATGATATAGCTATGAGCACCAAATTTGTGAACAGCTACCATACCCTGCCTACTAATTATAAGTATAATAGCCTGAACCAATTGGTGTGGCAACAAACACCCGATGGGGGCGAAAGCCGCTTTTGGTACGATAGGCTGGGCCGACTGATGCTGAGCCAAAATGCGGTACAGAAAGCTAAAAGCACTATAGGTACTAAAGTGTATAGCTATACCCGCTACGATGCCTTGGGCAGAATAGCCGAAGTGGGCGAGATAGTGAATACCAAAGTGGATAGCATACAACTGCTGGCCAGTATAAACTATTACAATACTTGGCTAGCTACGAGCACCGCCCGCAGCCAAATTACCAAAACTTACTACGACTATGCTGTAATGGCAGCAGCCCTTAACGAATTTACAGAAGGGCAGCGCAACCTAAGAGGAAGGGTGAGTAGCGTAGCCTATTATGATAATTATGCAGCCGATAGTAGCCAATACACCCGTGCTACCCATTATAGTTACGATATACATGGTAATGTAGACCACTTGGTGCACGATTTCCCAGAAATGGAGAGTGTAAAAAGTAGATTTAAGCATATTGCTTATAACTATGACCTAATAAGTGGTAAAGTACACAGCGTGGCTTACCAAGCAGGCAAAGCCGACCAATGGTACCACCGCTACCAATATGATGCAGATAATAGACTAACCCTAGCCGAAACCAGTACCGATAGTGTGATATGGGATAAAGATGCCGAATACAAATATTATAAACATGGGCCACTGGCCAGAACCTTACTAGGCGAACATGCTGTACAAGGGGTGGACTATGCTTATACCCTGCACGGCTGGCTAAAAGGCGTAAACAGCAATACGCTAGAAGCTAGCAGAGATATAGGTAAAGATGGTACAGGCGTATTAAGAAAATACACTGCCAGAGATGCTTATGGCTTTACCCTAGGCTACTTTACCGACAATACAGGCACAGGCTTTTTTGATGGCGACTACAAAAGCATAGGCACCACAGGCTTTGAAGCCAATACCGCTGGCAGCCCACTAGCCAATAGCGGAGCCAATCTATACAATGGCAATATTACCCACATGGTAACAGCCGTAGGCGTGCTAATGGCTAGAAATGGCGGCAGCCCCGTAGCTACCGCTTACAGATACGACCAACTGAATAGGCTGAGAAGCGTACAAAGTTATAATGGCATTAATATAAGTACTAATGCTTGGAGTAGTGGCAGCTTACAAGCGGCTTGGAAAGAAAGTTTTACTTATGATGCAAATGGAAACATAAAGAAACTGACCCGATACAGTGCCCTTGGCATCATGGACGACTTGAGCTACAACTACCAAGCAGGAACTAACCAACTGACAAGCGTAGATGAAACCGTAAGCAATGCCGATTACAAAGACGATATAGACGACCAAAGTACAGGCAACTACACGTATGACCAAATAGGCAATTTAACCCACGATGTAGCAGAAGAAATAGACAGCATACAATGGAACGTATATGGCAAGATAAAAAACATAATACGCACGGCTACCAGTAAAAAACCAACCTTGGCTTTTGGGTACGATGCGGCAGGCCAAAGGGTGATAAAAATAGTAAAAAACAGCCCCTTACAAACCGATTGGAAAACCACCTTGTATGCCCGCGATGCGCAAGGCAATACCATGGCTACCTATACCAAAAAATATAGCATAAGCCAAGATACAGGCTTGTATAAAGAGATAAACGATGCCTTAGTAGCCGCTACCAGCAATAGCCTGTTTGCAGGGTTTATAGACCAGAAATACCTAAAAAACAGCCAATTTGCAGGGGCACTCACCCAAGCCATAGAGAGCAGCGGCTTGTATGGTAGCCTCGTAGACCAATATGGTGTAGATAGTATCTTAAAATGGAGCCCAGGCTTAAGTAGCATGATAATGACCACGTATTGTAACTATGCCAGTACAATGGAGCAAGACCAACTGAACAACGACCTGTGGGACAATATGCGGGATAGTATTTTGCAGACCTGCAACCTGAACCCCAACCAACTGATGATGGATATGCTGGCAGTGGATGTTAGCAATGAACTGCTGACCCAACTGAACAACATAGACCCAATACGACTGGAGCAAATATTTATTATGCTAGGTGGTGTGCGCCCAGCTAGCCTACCTGCAATGATAGGGTATATAAGAGGTATGCCCGACCCAACGGTGGTAAATACCATACAAATGCTATTTAACCCAACCGAAATAGAAACAGCTATTAATGGTTGTAGTACAGCATTATTTAAAAGCATAACCAACCCAACAACAGGTAGTATGAACTTTTGTGGCTTTTTGGGTAGTTTGTTTAATTGTGGCAATGGTGCATCAACAGGTACTTGGGCTAATTTTATGCTAACGTATGTAGACCATGGCAAGCTACACACTATTGTAAAGGCAGAGAGTAGCCATACTTACCTCATAAACCTACTGTTAACTAAAGGCGGAAGTGCTGGTATTATCAATGTAAATAAAGATGCCATTGCCCTTGCATTAAGTGGTGTAAATACCTTAACTTTGAGCGAGTATTTACAAAGTATCTACCAACACTTTGGCAGTACAGTGTACAGCAGCGTAATGGCAAGCATAGGCAGCAATATAACCATAAGGCAAGAGCTAACGGTAGATGAGTTACACATTTACGGCAGTAGCAGGCATGGTATTTATAAACCTAAGACTAAGTTATTAGTGAATAGTTATAGGTTAAATGATTTAACAACTGCGCTAGATAGTACGTATGCTACGGTAAATTATCATTACTTTAAAAGGACACTTTCTTTAAAACAATATGAACTGACTAACCACCTTGGTAATGTGTTGGCAACGGTGTTAGATAGAAAAACGTTTGTACAAGATAGTACGGGTTCTGATACGCTGCTATATTACAAGGCAGATGTGAGTACTGCGGGCTTGTATTATGCGTTTGGTAG
>CAZDGF010000001.1:0-111138 GCA_964505065.1 uncultured Chitinophaga sp. | reverse complement strand
GCTTGTTATTGCTAATATTACTGGAATATGATTAATTACGGATATACAGAAAAAATAAATATTGTATTCATATTCGAAACAGTATAAAAGATATTTTGCCAATGTTTAAGTTACGTCCAACTTCAGTAAAATCAAAATTCAAAAATCCCAAAATCAAAAATCCCCTATTTCTCTTCATCATAATCCAATCCTTGTTTTTTCAAAATGCCTTTTACCGCTATGGCAAAAAAGGTAAGATATGCAAAACACAATGCTGCAACTATGTAGGAATGGTGTATCCCCAATATATCCGAAAGTTTGCCTTGCAGGGGAGGTATTATGCCGCCTCCCAATATCATCATTACCAAAAAGGCAGAGCCTTGCTGTGTGTATTTACCCAAGCCAGCAATAGACAAATTGAAAATAGCGGGCCACATAATACTACAAGCCAAGCCCCCTGCTAAAAAGGCATATATAGCCACCATACCTGTGGTGCATAAGCCTACCAACATAGCTGCCAATCCAAACAAACCAAATACCAATAAGGTGCGCACTGGCTTATCTTTACTTATATAAAAAGCTACTATTTGAGCCACTACACATAGTATATAATAGTAAAGCGGTTTCATATCTTTTCCTGCTATTACATTAAGGGTTAAAATTACCACAAAAGCTATTAAAGGCACTATAACCATAGCCAAGGTTTTTTGCATTCCTTTTAAATTGAATACGCTAATAGCCCCTGCCCATCGCCCTATCATAAGGCTACCCCAATACATAGAAATATAAGGGGCTATTTCAGAAGATTGTAAATCGCCAAAGTCTTTAAGTTTAAGTAATTCACCTAAATTGCTGCCAATGGCTACCTCTACACCCACATAAGTAAATATAGCCAACATACCCAATACCAATTGCGGATATTGCATTGCCCCCCAACCTGTTATATTTTTTTGTGCTGCTTTATAGCTAAACAATAAGCCACCAACTATTACCAACAATGCACCCAAAAGCCAATACATACGGTAGCGTTCAAGGGGTTTTTTAATGGCTTCTATTTGATTATGCTCCTTTTCAATTTTCATTTTCCAAAGTTCAATATTCTTTTGAGTCATTATTATTGAATATTCTTTTTCTTGCCCAATTAAACTTTTATCGCTTTTAAATTTTAATATATCATTTTCCTTGTCTTTTATATAATCTGCAATAGGTTCTATTTTTTTCTCAATAGCTACTATTTCTTTAGCCTCTTTAGAATTATAACTTGCAAATACTGGGCTAAACATAACAATTAATAAACCTGTCATAATTACCAAAGTTCTTAATGCTTTGTTGGCTTTCTCTATTGGCTCGTTGGCTATGCCACTGGGCACTTTTTTGCTAAAATAAAACAATGCTGCCGAGCCTAAAAATAAGATACCTACACAGGCATAAAGTATCACTACTTTGTTCAGTTCAAGTAGTTTTATTTGCTCATCGGACACCGATTTGGCAGCACCAAACAAAGCCAAGCCTACAATTAAAGGACCTATAGTTGTGCCAAAAGAATTGATACCACCACCTAAATTTACCCTGCTTGCCCCTGTTTGTGGGTTGCCAAGCGATATAGCAAAAGGATTGGCTGCCGTTTGTTGTAATGAAAACCCCAAGGCAACGATAAATAAGCCTACCAACATACCAATATATACATTGGCTTCTACAGCCAATATCATAGCCCCTGCACCAATGGCAGAAAACAATAAGCCATACACTATACTTTTTTTATAGCCCCATTTGCCTACAATGTCTTTACCACTATTGTTACCAATTATAAATAAGCACAATGCTCCAATATAATAAGCAGTATAAAAGGCAAAATCTATGAGCTGCGACTGAAACTGGTCGAGCGAAAAATAGCTTTTACAAAAAGGAATAAAAATGCTATTGCCTGCGGCTATAAAGCCCCAAAAAAAGAATACGGTTACTAAAGTACCCAATGCACCATAATTGGTTTTTATGTCGTTTTGTTCGTTCATATTATTGTTTAATTATCCTTTTAAATAGTCCCAATCTTTTATAGGTTCAAATTTTTTGCAGCCTTCTTTTACCGAGGGGTGTTGCAATACAGATTCTACAGATACCTCTGGAATAAGCGTATCTGCCAAGCCATTTTTTACAAAAATAAAATTAAAGCCCAATTGATTAGCAGCTACCAAACGATAGCTTTTAGTTTTAGCTAAATTTACCATAGCCACAGGGCTTGCACCGTGGTAAACAGGGTGTTTGCCAGGATATACATAAGTAGGATTGTAGGGTACAACAATATTATGTAGCCCAAATTCTACATGGGTTTCTATAATAACCACTTGCGGTTGCACAACCTCAATGGCTTTCCAAACCCAATAATCGTTGCCGTCTATATCTATACTCAACAAACCAATTTCGCCATTCAGCCCGTTTTTACTTATCAGTTCATTTACGTTTTCGGCTGTTACTTTGGCACATTCAAATTTGGGTTTATAAAACCAAGGGTGGGGATATTTGGCATAAAATTTTTGCCCTCTTGCAATGGCTTTTTCATTGCCATCTATAAATAAACCATAAAAACCATGGTTGAAATACAAATTAGCCGAATTGCTGTTTATGCCATCATCGCTGCCTATTTCTACAAAGGTTTTATGTGTAAAACCAATAACAGAAAAAATATACAGTAATAGCCCATCTTCCTCAAATTGAGAAAATACCCTAAAGCCAGTAGTTTGAATATTTGGTAGTTCATTTTTCTTTGCTTGCGCTTGGTATTGCTGCACCAATTGTACTTGCGCTATTTGCACCGTAGGGTTAAAGCGGTTTCTAATTTTAGCAATTAAGAAATTATTTTTAAGAAAATTTTTAAGCATTATTTACTTTTCAAAAGTATAGATTTAAAGTTATAAAATTTATTTTGTTATAAATTATCCTATTAATTTTAAAAGTGTTCAGAAAAAAACAAATTAAATCATCTAATTATTTGTAGCAAAGGGTGCGGCTGGGTCCACGAAATGTGCAAAATTTTAATTTTAGCCAACTACCTTTTGAATTAATACGCAACAAAATTAAAATTTGGATTTCGTGGGGCCTTTTTTGCTTTACTTTTTGGGCAAGCAAAAAGTAAAAACTAAAAAATAGCCTTAAACTATTAATTTTTAAATATGTTGTAAATTGAAAGCTTCAATGCCAACTCACTTTATTTTAATTTTATCCACAATTTTACAACCATTTAGCTATACCCATTTGGGGAAAAGTATGCCCTATTTTTAAAAAATACTAAGTCCTTAAATCTTATTTTTGAACTTTCTTATTGTTAAAATTTCATGCAAGTAAAATATTATGGTCATTCTTGTTTTAGTGTTCAAATAGATAAGTATTCTATATTGTTCGACCCCTATATAAAAGCCAACGAAATGGCTCAAAATGTAGATATTACAACCATAAAACCGAATTTTATTTTTATTAGCCATGGGCATTTCGACCATATATTAGATGCCATAGAAATAGCCAAAACAAGCAATGCCCTAATTGTAGCCAATTGGGAAATAATAGAATGGGTAGAAAAACAAGGCTATAACATTACCCACAGAATGAATATTGGTGGTTTTTGGAATTTTGAATTTGGTAAAGTGCAAATGGTAAAAGCATCGCACTCCAGCTCAATGCCCGATGGTAGCTATGGCGGACAAGCAGCTGGCTTTGTTTTTAATACCGAAGAAAAACATTTTTATTACAGTGGCGATACCGCACTTACAATGGATATGCAATTGATACCACAACGTCATAGTTTAGATTTTGCATTTTTGCCGCTTGGCAATAATTTTACAATGGATGTTGCCGATGCTGTAACTGCAAGCAATTTTATAAAATGCAACCACATAATTGGTATGCACTACGATACTTTTGGTTTTATAAAAATAAACCACGAAGAAGCTATTAAGCTTTTTAACAATGCGGGCAAAATATTAACGTTGATGAACATAGAACAAACTTTAGAATTTTAAAAAAAATAAATGGGAAAAATAATTGCGATAGCAAATCAAAAAGGAGGCGTAGGCAAAACTACTACGGCTATAAACTTGGCAGCAAGTTTGGCAGTATTAGAATACAAAACATTACTTGTAGATGCCGACCCTCAATCTAACTCTACCTCCGGTATTGGTTTCGACCCACAGAATGTAAAAGTAGGCTTATACGAATGTTTAATCAATGAAATGCCTGCCAAAGATGTTATTCTTAAAACAGATATTAAGTTTTTAGATTTATTGCCTTCAAATATCAATCTTGTAGGTGCTGAATTGGAAATGGTAGATTTGCCAAGCCGTGAAAAAGTGTTGCGCAAAGTATTTGAACCGCTTAAAAAAGAATACGATTTTATCATTATAGATTGTTTGCCAAGTTTGGGTTTAATAACTACCAATTCCTTATCGGCAGCAGATAGCGTAATAATTCCTGTTCAGTGTGAATACTTTGCATTAGAGGGTTTGGGCAAATTGTTAAACACAATTCGTATTGTACAAAAAGAATTGAATAAAAACTTAAATATTGAAGGTATATTGCTAACCATGTACGATAGCCGTTTGCGCTTGAGCAATCATGTGGTAGAAGATGTAAAAATGCATTTTCAAAACATAGTATTTGATACCATTATTCCAAGAAATACCAAATTGAGCGAAGCCCCAAGTTTTGGTTTACCTGTGGTAATACACGATGTGGCAAGTAAAGGCAGTACTACTTATTTAAACCTTGCAAGAGAAGTATTGCAACGCAATGGCTTAACAAAGGGTGTGGGTAAAGAAGCCATAATTAATGAATAATTAAGTTGGCAAGAAAATAGTTGGCAAATATTAAATTAGCAATTGGCAAAAAAGGGAAGTTAGCAAATCTTCAATAGGCAGTAGTCAATTATTATACAAACAGTTAACAACAAAATCAAAAATCTAAAACCACAAATCAAAAATAACAAACTTTGCGCCTTTGCGTGAAATAAAATGTATGACAACAGTAAATAAATTAAAAAAAGGAGGATTAGGCAGAGGCCTATCAGCATTGCTTCAAAATGCAGAAACAGATATTACATTAAGTGCAGAATACTCTGGTACAAATAATATAGCAACTATAGAAATTAGCCAAATAGAGGCTAATCCCTTTCAACCAAGAACGGAGTTTGAACAAAAAGCATTAGAAGAGCTTGCTGAATCTATAAAAATACATGGCCTTATACAGCCTGTAACTGTGCGTAAAATGGGCTACGATAAGTACCAACTAATTAGTGGAGAACGTAGAACAAGAGCAAGTATATTAGCAGGACTGGAACGCATACCTGCTTATGTGCGCATAGCCAACGACCAAGAAATGCTTGAAATGGCATTGATAGAAAATATTCAAAGAGAAAATTTGAATCCTATTGAGGTGTCTTTAAGTTACAAAAGATTATTGGAAGAATGTAGCTTAAAACAAGAAGAACTGGGCGAACGTGTTGGAAAAGACCGCAGTACAGTTAGTAATTATTTGCGTTTATTAAAACTGCCTGAAGAAGTTCAATTAGCCTTGCAAACACATAAACTAACTATGGGGCATGCTAAAGTAATATTAAGTGTGGAAGATGCGGATGAACAAATTGTATTGTTTAAACGCATAGAGCAAGACAGCTTAAGCGTTCGAGCAAGCGAAGAAATTGTAAAACAAGCAAAAGCCGAAAAACAAAGCGGCTCAACTACCGAAAAAATAAGCGTAGCCAAAGCAGAAATAAACGATGCTTTGAAACTTAAAATAGAAAAACTTTCTGCATTGCTAAATACCAATACCACTATAAAAAGCAAGGGCGCAAAAGGCGAAATTGTAATTTCGTATAAAAACAATGAAGAATTGGAACGCATTTTGAATGCATTAGGTCAATAAATGATTCGAATAGTTTCTATATTAACTTTATTTGCAGCTTTTAATTTAGCTGCTCAAACTATTGCTACACCTTTGGTTGGTCTGAAAACCAATCAAGCAGAAGCCAACAAAAGAGAAGTTTGTTTGCATATTGTTGGTGATAACACCAACAATGGCTCAAAGTCCCCTCTCCAGTGGAGAGGGGATTTAGGGGTGAGGCAAAAAGAACATACCACAAACTTTAGTCAAAGTCAAAAGTCCCCCTCAATAAATAATCTGCCATTGTCCTTCTCCTTTGGAGAAGGTGCCCAAAGGGCGGATGAGGCAATTAGAGAGGGATTTAGGGAGAGGCTTCAAAAAGACACCTTTGCAAAACACTCCCCAAAACGAGCCAGTATATACAGCGCCCTTTTGCCAGGATTAGGACAAGCCTACAACCGTAAATATTGGAAAATACCAATAGTATTTGCTGGATTAGGGGTTTCTGGTTATTATATTTTAGAAAATAGAAAGCAAATGAGATGCAGACAAGATGCCTTAATTGCAAGGTTAGATAATGACTCCACAACATTTCCAAAAACAGAATTTGCTGCAATTTCAATTGATATTCTAACATCAGATAGAAATTTATACCGCACCTATAGAGATTATAGTATTATAGCTTTTGCAGCCATTTATTTGTTAAATATTGTAGATGCCAGTGTAGATGCACATTTTTATAAATTTAACATTGATAAACCATTGGCAATGCAAAAAAAACGACATTTATATTTTGCCTCAAGCAAGGTATTAGGTAAGCCTACTTTGGGCTTGGCTTATAGATGGTAGATTTTTTTATTGCTTAATTAATTAAAAATTAAGCAATTAAATTCAGTATTTGATTACGCAATAAAGTTGTATCCATTTTTTGAATAATATGTGGTTGAAGCGGTAAAACCATTACTTTATTATTTTGAATAAAGCTTCCATATTCATTGGTTTCTTGCAAACTTACCATTTTGTCGTTTTCGCCAATTAAAAGTACTACAGGTACTACAATATTTGCCAATACTGTTTTGTTTAAATTATATTGCGCTATAGAACTGATAATTTGATGGGTATTAGTTATTAAATTGTCAAAGTTTTTGCTATGTTCTGTTTTAAGTTTTTCTATTATTGGCTGCAAATTTTCAATTGTTAATTTAGTATTTTCTTGGGCAATTATATCATTTTTCCAAGTAAATTTTGTAGCCAATGTAATTACTTTTTGTAAATATTTTGGTTGCTTTGCTGCTAACCATAAAGCCACATAGCCGCCCAAACTATAGCCAATTAAAACACAATTTTCTAAACCGTTTTTCTGAATATAAGTATCTACATAATTGGCTAAACTTTCAATTGTTAATTCATTTAAACTATCTGTATTTTCGCCATGTTGCGGAAAATTAATTGAATGAATAGCAATATTTTGAGGTAAAAGTTGCGTAATATTTTGCCATTGAGCCTTACTGCCCAATGCGCCATGTAAAAATAGTAGATTCATATTTATAAAAAAATTAATGTTTAAAATGCCTAATACCTGTAAGCACCATTGCTTGTTGGTTGGCATTGGCTGCATCTATACTGTCTTGGTCTTTTATACTACCTCCTGGTTGGGCTATGGCTTTTATACCTGCTTGGTGGGCAAGGGCTACACAATCTGGAAAAGGAAAAAAGGCTTCCGAAGCCATAACAGCACCTTGCAAATTAAAACCAAATGTTTTGGCTTTTTTTATGGCAAATTCAAGGGCATCTACTCTGCTTGTTTGCCCACAGCCCATACCTAATAGCTGTTTATTTTTTATTAAAGTAATACCGTTAGATTTTAAATGTTTTACAGCTTTAATGGCAAATTCTAAATCGGAGGTTTCTTGTGCAGTAGGCATTGTAGTTGTTACCACTTTAAAATCATTTGCTTTTTCTGTACTCCAATCTGCCTGTTGGGCTAATACACCATTTAATAAGGTTTTAAAAATAATTTTATTGTTCGGGTTTGAAATTATTTTTAAAATAATTCTATTCTTTTTTTGTTTCAATATCTCTAAAGCCTCTGGGGTATAATTGGGAGCGCTAATTACTTCAAAAAATAAGCTATTCATAGCAGAGGCAGTGGCTTCATCTACCGTTCTATTGCAAGCCAATACACCGCCAAATGCAGAAATAGTATCGCAAGCAAAGGCGGCATTGTAGGCTTCTGCTAATGTGTCTCTACTAGCAAGCCCGCAAGCATTGGTATGTTTTATAATGGCAAATGTAGGCTCTGTAAATTCGGCTATTAGCTGCAAAGATGCCTCCACATCTACCAAATTATTATACGATAATTCTTTGCCGTTTAAGGTTTCAAATACTTCATCTAAATTGCCATAAAACCAACCTTGTTGATGGGGATTTTCGCCATAGCGAAGGCTTTTTGCCGTAAGCTCGCTTTGTTTAAATACATTGATATTTTCTGTAGCATTAAAATAATTAAATATAGCAGTATCATAATGCGAAGAGTTCATAAAAGCTTGGGCAGCAAAGGTTTTTCTTTGGGCTAAAGTAGTAGTGCCATTATTTTGGGTTAATAAATTAAACAATGCTTCGTATTGGTTTCTGCTCGATACAATAAGCGTATCATTGTAGTTTTTTGCTGTTGCCCTAATAAGCGAAATGCCGCCAATATCTATTTTTTCAATTATTTCTGCTTCGTTGGTAGTTGCTTTTACGGTTTCTTCAAATGGGTATAAATCTACAATTACCAAATCTATAGTAGGAATTTGGTGGGTGATTAATTGTTCAATGTCTTGTGCATTTTCTCTTCTTGCCAATATACCACCAAATATAGTTGGGTGTAGGGTTTTTACTCTGCCGCCCAATATTTCAGGAAAACCTGTCAAACTTTCAACAGCTATGGCATCTATACCCAAATCTTTAATAAATTGCAATGTGCCACCTGTAGAATATAGTGTAACACCTTGTTGGTGCAAAAGCTTTACAATAGGGGCTAAATTATCTTTATAGTAAACAGAAATTAAGGCAGATTGAATGGTTTTGGCGGTTGGTATCATTTATAATTTTGGAAAGTGCAAATTAACAAAACTAATGATAGATGTTTTATACTTATTGTTCACAAAAAAAAGCCTTGTTCCGAAACTTCGGAACAAGGCTTTTTTTATGATTATTTTTAAATCTAATTACAATGGTTTTCTAACGCCATTTATAAATGTATATTTACCATTAGATTCTTTTTTCCAAACTATGGCAGTAACAAATAAATTTTCTGTGTTATCCTTGTTCCAGGTAAATTTTTTAATCACAGGATTTAGCATCGTATTTTTATTATCTGCTGTAAATGATAATTCTGTATTAATAAATTTACCACTGGCAATGCTACCTGTAGCAATAGCATTTCCAAAAGTTTTATCCATACCATTTAATTGTCCACCAACTTCTTTAGCATTCGAAATAGCATAAGCTCTTGGTATATTGTTATGTTCATAAGGGTCAACATAAGTGCCCCCAACATTTTGTTTATTGTTAATTTTATTTTCGGTAACAAACATATTAATATAGTAATCACCAGATGTTTCTTTGAAGAATTTAGTTGTGGTTTTAGCCGTAAAGCCAGTAGCAGTTTTAGTTATACCAAAATTAATATTAGCAATAGGGGCATTTGCATTGTATGAATTTGCATCTGCTATCATAGAATTTTGAGCTCCACCACCATAGCCACTTTTGTTATTTACAGCTAAAGTAGGATAACCAGAAACATTAACATTGTTAATGCTTGAAATCATATCAAATAAAAATCTTGAAACAAAAGGAGTATCATTGTTAGGTTTATATTGATAAGCGATTAAATCACTACCTGAAGCTTGAATGGCTATACCAAAAGCATTGTCATTTAAACCATTTAATGCTGCTTTAAAAGTAGGATGACCCCATGATCCGCAGTATGTACACCATGTAGCAGTATAGTTTAATAAAAGTGAGCGTTGTTTGTTTTCGGGTTCAAACCATGCTGTTTCACCTGCTCCTGTTGGTTCTGTTTCCTTCTTTTTACAGTTAGTTAATAGTATTACTGTTGCAAATACTAATGTAAGTAATTTAATTTTTTTCATATATTTTTAAATAATAATTTTCAATATTAATTAAAAAATCAATATACTTTTAAAAAAAAAATTTTTAAAAGTATAACTTATTTATTTTCAACAAAATATAATTTTAAAAATCTCTTCTTTAAGTCAAAATTTTATAAATAACTTTAAAAATACAATTATATTCTACTTTTTAATACCATATTATCGTGTACACGTTTTTCTGCTAATTTTATAGCTGCCAATTGTGTATTGATATTGTCTTCGGCAGATTTATCGTAAATGCTTAAAACGGTATTGTATATATTTTCTGTTTGAGCCATAGCTATCTCTCTAACATAACCATTATACTCACTGTATACATTGATTAAACCGCCTGCATTGATTAAAAAATCGGGGGCATAGTATATGCCTTTTGCTTTTATCATATCGCCATGTATGGTATCATCTTCCAATTGATTGTTTGCTGCTCCAGCTATAATCTGACATTTTAATTTACCAATATTTTCGGTATTCAAAATTGCACCCAATGCGCAAGGGGCAAAAATATCTACTGCTTGGCTAAATATATCTTCTACTACGGTAGCACCATATTTGCTCGATGCTGTTTTTAAACCTGCTTCAAAAATATCATTTACCATTATTGTAGCACCTTCTTTGTGTAGCAATTCTACCAAATGTAAGCCTACTTTACCTACACCTTGTACGGCTATTTTTTTACCTGCAAGGCTATCGTTGCCAAAGGCTTTTTTAGCACTTGCTTTAATACCCATGTACACACCGTATGCTGTAACAGGGCTTGGGTCGCCACCGCCACCCATTATTTCTGGTAAGCCTACAACATGCTCGGTTTCCATAGCCACATATTCCATATCTTTGGTTGTTGTGCCCACATCTTCGGCAGTAATGTATTTACCGCCTAAATTTTCTACATATCTACCAAAAGTACGCATAAGGTGTTCCGATTTATCTTTGGCTGGGTCGCCAATAATAACGGCTTTTGCGCCACCAAGATTTAAGCCGCTAATGGCTGCTTTATATGTCATACCACGGCTTAAACGCAAGGCATCGTTTATGGCATCTGCCTCGGTGGCATATTTCCACATACGGGTGCCGCCTAATCCAGGACCAAGTACGGTATTATGTATAGCAATAATGGCTTTTAGCCCTGTATGGTTATCTTGACAGATTAAAACTTGTTCGTGGTCGAAGCGGGCAAGTTTTGCAAACACATCAAATTGTGTTTCGTTTATGGTAGCGTTGGCTTGGCTCATTCAGAATTTTTTTGGTTTTAAATTTTTAAAGGTGCAAAGGTAACAATTTATTGAAGATTGAAAAATGAAAATAATTTTTTGGGGATTTGGTATTAAACCCAAATTAATCAATAGGAGATTTGAAAAATCGAACTACTTGATTTAGTTGGGATTAACCCCGATTTAAAAATTGCAATTATGTTTTTTAAAAACATGATTTGAAATTTGTTATTCGATTCAGCAATTCTACTGCTTAATTTGGGTTAATTATTCATTCACCATTCTTAATTAATAATTATCATATCTTTGCACCACAAAATATGAACCCCGAAGATTTATTTAAAAATGTAATTTCCCATAGCAAAGAATATGGCTTTATTTTTCAAAGTAGCGAGATATATGATGGCTTAAGTGCAGTATATGATTATGGGCAGCTTGGTGCCGAATTAAAGAAAAACTTAAGAGACTATTGGTGGAAAAGCATGGTGCAAATGCACCAAAATATTGTGGGTATAGATTCTGCAATATTTATGCACCCAACTACATGGAAAGCCAGCGGACACGTTGATGCTTTTAACGACCCACTAATAGACAATAAGGATAGCAAAAAACGTTACAGAGCCGATGTATTGATAGAAGACCACATGGCTAAAATATTAGCCAAAGCAGATAAAGAAGTAGAAAAAGCAAAAGCTAAATTTGGAGAAAGTTTTGATGAAGTAATCTACCGCCAAACCAATGGCAGAGTGCTTGAAAATGTAAACAAAGCCCAAGCTATAGAGGCAAGGTTTAAAGCCGCTTTAGAAGTCAATGATTTGGTAGAAGTACAACAAATTATTATAGATTGCGAAATAGTATGCCCCATATCAGGCACTAAAAACTGGACGGAAGTACGCCAATTTAATTTGATGTTTAGCACCGAAATGGGAAGCACAGCCGAAGGTGCAAGCACCATTTACCTTCGTCCTGAAACAGCGCAAGGCATTTTTGTAAACTATTTAAACGTACAAAAAACAGGTAGAATGAAAATTCCTTTTGGTATAGCGCAAACAGGCAAAGCCTTTAGAAATGAAATAGTAGCCCGTCAGTTTATTTTTCGTATGCGTGAGTTTGAGCAAATGGAAATGCAGTTTTTTGTTCGCCCAGGTACAGAAATGGAATGGTATAACTACTGGAAAGAAACCCGCATGAAATGGCATAAAACATTGGGTTTTGCAGAAAATCAACACCGTTTTCACAACCATTTAAAACTGGCACATTATGCCAATGCAGCTGCCGATATAGAATTTAATTTTCCCTTTGGTTTTAAAGAACTAGAAGGCATACATAGCCGCACAGATTTTGACCTTAAAAAACACGATGAATTTAGCGGTAAAAAACTACAGTATTTCGACCCCGAATTGAATGAAAGTTATGTGCCTTATGTGGTTGAAACTTCTATTGGCTTAGATAGATTGTTTTTAGCCATATTGAGCAATGCCTATAAAGAAGAAACATTGGAAGATGGAAGCAGCAGAGTAGTATTGCAAATTCAACCAGCTTTGGCTCCAGTAAAAGCAGCTATTTTACCCTTAGTCAATAAAGATGGTTTACCAGAAAAAGCAGAAGAAATTGTTAACCTTTTAAAATACGATTTTAATATAACTACTGAAGCTAAAGATGCCATAGGTAAGCGCTACAGAAGAAACGATGCCATAGGTACACCGTATTGTATAACCATAGATTTTGATACTTTGCAAGACAATACAGTAACTATTCGTCATAGAGATAGCATGGCGCAAGAGCGTGTGGCAATAGCTGATTTGAAAGATATTTTAATGAAAAATTTAAGTTTAACTAATTTGTTAGCGCAACAATAAAAAAAATTGGCAAGTGGCAAAAGGCAATTTGCAAATAAAACCAATTTATAAAATCAAAAAATTAAAGGTTTGTCAAAAGTAGTAGTAGGTTTAAGTGGCGGTGTAGATAGCTCGGTAGCAGCCTATTTGTTGAAGGAACAAGGGCATGAGGTAATAGGCATGTTTATGAAAAATTGGCACGATACCTCTGTTACCATTAGCGATGAATGCCCTTGGATAGATGATAGCAACGATGCTATGTTGGTAGCCGAAAGTTTAGGAATTCCCTTTCAAACCATAGATTTAAGCGAAGAATATAAAAAGCGCATTGTAGATTATATGTTTGCTGAATATGAGGCAGGAAGAACCCCGAATCCAGATGTGCTTTGTAACAGAGAAATAAAGTTTGATGTATTTTTAAAAGCAGCAGTTCAGCTTGGTGCAGAGTATGTGGCTACAGGGCATTATTGCCAAAAAGCAGAAATAGAAACCACTATTGGTAAACAATTTCAGCTTATAGCTGGGCATGATGAAAATAAAGACCAAAGCTATTTTTTATGTCAAGTTACGCAGCAGCAATTAGCCAAAGCCTTATTTCCTATTGGGCATTTAAAAAAGCCGCAGGTAAGAGAAATAGCCAATAAAATAGGCTTAACCACTGCCAATAAAAAAGATTCGCAAGGCTTATGTTTTATAGGAAAGGTAAGATTGCCTGAATTTTTACAACAACAACTAAAACCTAAAAAAGGCTTTATTTATGAAATAGATAACCAATCTGAAATATATACCAATATTGAAGCATTGAATAGCTTAAAAGTAAGTGCTAAAAACGACTTGATTACACTTTCTACACCTATAAAATATACACCACAAAATGGCAAAAAAGTGGGCGAACACAATGGGGCGCATTATTACACTATTGGGCAGCGAAGAGGCTTAAATGTAGGAGGAAAAGCCGAGGGTTTATTTGTAATAGCAACCGATACTATTGAAAATGCCATTTATGTAGGCATGAGCGAAAATCATAATGGCTTGCAACGTAGAGGTTTGTTTATTTCCAATAATGATATACATTGGATAAGAGAAGATTTAACACTAAAAGTAGGAGAGGAGCAAACTTATTTTGTTAGAATACGCTACCGCCAACCATTGGTAAAAGCCACCTTGTACAAAGAAACAGAGGGCTTGTATATTATTTTTGATGAACCTGTAAAAGCCATAGCTGCTGGGCAGTTTGCGGCTTGGTATTTTGGGAATGAATTGGTGGGAAGTGGAGTAATAGCTTAGTTCAAAATGAGAATTAAATTAAAATCATTTCTAAAAATTATTTTAAAAAAAACAATTCAATCAATATTAATTTTTATTGGAATGGTTGTGATTTATATTCTTGCAGGTTTCGGTTTATCAAGAATTGCAGTAAATAAGCATGTAATACCAAAAAATGAAATTACCATTTATATACTAACCAATGGTGTACATACAGATATTGTTGTGCCCGTAAAATCGTCAATTATCAATTGGCAAGAGTCAATTCTTTTTCAACATACAAAGGGAAAAGATACTACTGCTAAATATTTGGCTTTAGGTTGGGGCGATAAAGGTTTTTATTTGGAAACACCAACTTGGGGCGATTTGAAATTTAGTACTGTATTTAAAGCTGCATTTGCATTAGGCAATTCGGCTATGCATACTACTTATTATAAAAAATTACAAGAAAATAAAAATTGTATTGCCATTGAAATAAGTGTAAATAATTATCAAAAATTAGTAGTATATATTCAAAATAGTTTTAAAAAAGACAGCGAAAATAAAATGATGCATATAAATACTAATGCCAATTACAATCAATACGATGCTTTTTATGAAGCAAATGGGAGTTATAGTTTATTTTATACATGCAATACTTGGGCAAATAATGCCTTAAAGGCTTGTAATCAAAAGGCATGTCTTTGGACACCTTATGATGGCGGAATATTTTACCATTACCAATAATATAGTTTTTTTAAAAATGATAACTCTAAAAATATTCCTTATTTTCGCAACTTTAAGCCGTTATAAATTCAATGTTAAAAAAAATATTACCATTAAGCTTTTTATTTCCTCTTTGCCTATGTGCTCAAGTATTCAATTATAATGATTATTGGAAAAACCGAAAACCAAATGAAGCCTATTGGCAACAAGATGTACATTATACAATAGATGCCTTTATAAACGATAGCCTTGATGAAATAAAAGGCACAGAAAAATTAGAATATTACAACAATAGCCCGCATACACTTACGACAGTATATTTTCATTTGTACCAAAATGCTTTTCAGCCTGGTAGCTATGCCCATGCTTTGGAAATTACAAACCATCAAAATCCTAAATTCGGTAATTACGAAGCCCTAAAAATGGGAACTTTGATAGAGGAATTTAAAATTGAAGGGCAAATTGTGGATTATAAAATAGACAATACTATATTAATAGCTCAACTTAAAACCCCATTAAAACCCAACGAAAGCATAACTTTCAATATAAAATTTAAAACCTATTGGGATATGGGCGATATGCGCAGACGTTTTAAAACCTTTAGCCCCGATGGTATAAATAAACATTACGATGGTGTACACTGGTATCCAAGAATATGCGTATATGATAGAAAATTTGGCTGGGAAACCGACCAACATTTGGGTAAAGAATTTTATGGCGACTATGGTGTTTACGATGTAAATCTTACTTTTCCTGCCAAATATGTGGTAGAAGCCACAGGCGCATTGCAAAACGAAAGCCAAGTAATGCCCCTAGATTTGAGGAAAGCTTTGGATATAAAAAACTATAGAGATAAAAATTATAAATTCAAAACCCCAACTGTAGGCACTAAAACATGGCAATACCATGCAGAAAATGTACACGATTTTGCTTTTACTGCCGACCCAACTTACCGCATTGGCGAAGTGATGTGGAATGGTATTCGCTGCATAGCTTTGGCACAAGAGCAAAACGCACCTTATTGGCAACCTACGGCTCAATTTGTAGCCAATGTGGTGCAAATATACAGCACAGATATTGGTATGTATGGCTATCCTAAAATAGTAGCTGCCGATGCCCGCGATGGTATGGAATATCCTATGATAACACTAAATGGAGGGAATTGGCCTGGGCATCAATATGTAATAGCCCACGAAGTAGGACACAATTGGTTTTTTGGTATGATAGGCAATAATGAAACCTATAGAGCTATGCTTGACGAGGGTTTTACACAATTTTTAACCTCTTGGAGTATTAAAAAAATAAATGGCATTCCAATGCACGCAAATACTTATGATGAAGGTGCTGTTTACAATGGCTATTTGAACGATGCTATCAATAAAAATGATGCGCCTTTGAATACCCACTCCGATGATTTTAACTCAGTACTTGGGCAAGGTGGCGGCTATAGACATGTATATTTTAAAACGGCTACAATGTTGTATAATTTGCAATATACGCTTGGCGATACCTTGTTTTTAAGCGCAATGAAACACTATTTCAACCAATGGAAATTTGCGCATCCTTATCCTGAAGATTTTAGAAATTCTATAATAGACTATACCAAAGTAGATTTAAATTGGTTTTTCGACCAATGGATGGAAACCACCAAAACCATTGATTATAAAATAAGTAAAATTAAAAAACTAAAGCAAACCAATGATGGTAAATACCAATATGCAATTAAGTTTAAACGCAAAGGCGAAATGCAAATGCCATTGGATATTATGGTTACAGATAAATTGAATAAGCAATACCATTATACAATACCCAATACTTATTTTGTGAAAAAAGATGGTAAAACACCGCTTAAAACTTGGAAAGGGTGGGGCTTGTTGAATAAAACTTATACTGATACAATTTTTATAAACAACAAACTAAAATTATTAACCATAGATACCACCAATAGGCTTGCAGATGTTTATAGAATGGACAATATACGGGGTAAGCACGCTTACAAATTACCTCAAGTATTTAAGTTTAACAATGGTGTACAGCTGCCTGTTAGCTTTAATGAAAGTGTAGCGCAAATTCGCCCCGATGTTTGGTACAATGCAGTTGATGGTATAAAAGCAGGGTTTAATTTCCGTTCGGATTATGTAAGAGTAAAACACAATTTAGATTTTTCAATATGGTACAATACAGGCATAGGTGCCGAAAAAAAATATGATAGCAAAGATTTTGAACCAATAAGTTATAGGTTAAAATATAGCAACTTGGTAGGGCATAATGCTCATATTTATTGGGATACACGCTGGCTCGATGGTTTGTTTTACGATGATTTGGGTTTTGAAAAAACTTTTGGCAATAATTATATCAATTTGCATTACAAGGCAATTAGTATGTTTAAAGGTAGCAAATATTGGCTCGATTCAAGCTATACAAGAGATGATAAAAGCAACAGAAGTATTTTGGTAGATTACAGCCGAAAATATAAATATTTACACGGTAATGGTGTTATCAATACTGGGCTTAGAGGCTCTGCTCTAACAAGAGATTATGGCTATGGCAGTATAAAATTAGAGGTAATAAACAACAATCATTTTGGTAAATTTGAATTTAAAACACGCTTTTTTGCATCGCATATAGAAGGAACATCAATAGCTCCAGAGGTTTTACTGAATTTAGCAGGGGCAAATGCCGAACAATTGCTTGAAAGTAAATTTACCCGCTCAAGAGGTTGGGTGCCTCAAGAGTGGTTGGGCTATGGCAAAGGAATCAATCATTTTCAAATGGGCGGTGGGCTTAATTTAAGAGGCTATGCAGGCTATTTAGCTCCTGTAATTGCTCAAGACGGCAATGCTTACAATATTTATCAAGGTACAACAGGCGCAAGTGTAAATATCGAAATAGATTTTGACCAATATATACGATTAAAGCCTAAATTTACGAGAAATTGGCTAAAAATAGATGCATATTTATTTGCCGATGCAGGACTATTGAGAGATTATAGAATTAAACAAAGTAATAATTTGGAGGGTGTAAGTTCTCCATTAAGAGCAGATGCTGGATTGGGAACAGCTTGGAGTATTTACCGCTGGGGCAAGCGCAATTTAATTAAACCATTTACTTTGCGTTTTGATATGCCTATAGTATTGAATACACCGCCATTTACCGATAAAGGATTTATAGCCAATAGATGGATAATAGGATTGGGTAGATGTTTTTAAAAAAAAAGATGAGGGTGCAAACTGAACAACTTTGGGATATATTTACGGTAAAGGAAGAATACAATACCAGTATTAAAGATAATTACAATAGAAATTTATATTGGATGTCTAACAACCGAAATGTATTAAAACCTACAGTTTCAGAGTATTTAATTGAACATGGGTTAACTCCTGAATACCCAAATGGCAAAAACTTTGCCCTCTGCCTAACACATGACGTGGATAGGCTTTTTGATACCACACCAAAACGTCAATTATTGAAACAATTGATGAAGCAAATATTACTTTTTAAGTTGGGCAAAGCGGTTAAAGTTTTGAAAAAAATACTTTCAAAAAACAATGAGATAAATGATTTTAAAATTTCAGAAACACTTAAATTCAGCGAAAAATATGGTGCAAAATCTTCGTTTTATTTTTTAGCTTTAAATCCTAATGAGCAAGATTTTAATTACCATTTAGAAAATATTCAACATATTTTTAGCGAAATAAAACAACACAATGGTGAAATTGGCTTGCATGGCAGTCATACAGCATATAATAATTTAGAAAAACTACAAGCAGAGAAACAAAAACTTGAAAAAGCGGCAGAAACAAAAATACTAGGACATAGAAACCATTATTTAAAGTTTGAAACACCTACAAGTTGGCACAATTTAGCAAATCAAAATTTTACTTATGATACAACCTTTGGTTATGCTGATTGTGCTGGCTTTAGAAACGGTATGTGCCACCCATACACACCTTTTAGTTTAAAAACAAATAGTTATTTAGATATTGTAGAATTACCGTTAATTATTATGGATTGCACGTTGTGGAAGTATATGCATTTGGGTAAAACAGAGCAATTAGCAGTATGCAAACAAATAATAGATGAGGTAGCTAAAAATAAAGGTGTACTTACTTTGCTTTGGCACAATACAGAAATGCAAGGCCACAAAGGTTATTTATATGAAGAAATATTGAAATATGCACAAAGTAAAAATGCTTGGATGCCCACTGCTATTGAACTGGTAAACTATTGGAAAGAAAAAAAATACCACATTCAAACGCAAGAACTATTGAGCCAAATAAAACCAACTGAAAAAAATGTCTATTGATAATTTGGTAATAAAAAAAATATCAAATCCTGAAGATGTGGATTCGGCAATAGCTTTTTTTAATGTCATGCTATCGCATAAAATGGATAATGCTATTTGGCAATGGGAGTTTGATACGTTTAAGCAAAATACCATTTTAACAGTTGTTAAAAATGATAGCGAAACCATTGGTACACAATTTATGCTGCCTTTCCCTGTGGTAATTAATGGTAAAAATACAATGAGTGGTAAGTGTGAAAACAGTTATTTTAATCCTATTTATAGAGGCAAAGGTTTATTTGAGAAACTATTTCAATATGCTACCGAACAATCGTTAACAGCACAATTTGGCTTACTTTGGGCTTTTACACCAGCTACAAAAGTTTACAATCAAAAGCTGGGTTTCCAAGTGTTTGAAAATGTAATAGAAAGAAGCTATTTGAATATTCATTTTCCTAAAATAAAAGACAGTAAAAAATACACTAAAAACAAACTAAAAATAATTGTAAAACATGGCTTAAAAGTGATTAATTTTATAAGCCATAAAATTAAAACTAATTTGTATTTGAAAGGAAAATCTTTTAATTGTAAAATCGCAAATCAAGTAAATCATTTTAATGATTTTACAGTGTTATACAATGAATTAAAAGAGACACATGGAGATTTTATTTACTTAGATATAAATGAGGAATTTTTTAAGTGGCGCATTAGCTACAATATTAATCTTAATTACATCACTCATTTTTTTTATAACAATAATAAATTAATGGGCTATTACATTATTGCAAAGCACAATGGTATGGCAAATATTACCGATTTTACAGCTTGTAATGATTCAATACACCATCAAATGTTTATACATCTATATTTAACCGTAAAAATGGAAAATTTGAAAGCTATTAATTACTTCGGTAACAAAGAAAACGCTTTAAATAAAATGAATTTTAACAAGCTTAAAAAACTTGGTGCATCTACACTAATAGATACTGGAATGCCTTTTGTTTTTAAAACTATTGGAAATAAAACGATTGGAAATCAATATCAAAATAATTCAAATTGGTATTTAAATGGCTTATGGACAGAGGGTTTTACATATTAAAAAAAAATTAAAAATGGATAAATCAACAAAAAATAAATTAACAATAGCACTCATATTTGTTGGGTTGGTATTAGGTTTAGGTTATTGGATGTATGCTACTTATATTAAAGATAAACCTAAAATTCAAATATTAGCACCTAAAACAACTATTGAAACTCAAAAAATAGATAGCATAATGGAAAAAACAAAATATAGAAAATAGCTTAGAGCAATTTGAAATTATCGGCATCTGACAATACATTAAATTCTTTTCTATAAGTATGTAATCGTTCTAATGATAGCCAAAATTGCATTACACAATCATCGCTACCATTGCCAATTGCCTCGCCCACATAGTTTATAATACCAGAGTTGCCAATGTGGTTTATACCATTACTATCTTGCCCAATTCTATTACAGCTTAATACATAACATTGGTTTTCTATTGCTCGGGCTATTAGTAATTGTCGCCAAGCATAATCTCTTTTTTCAGGCCAATTGGCTACATATATTAGGGCATCGTAGCCTTCAGTATTTCTGCTATATACAGGAAAACGCAAATCGTAGCATATTTGTAGGCAAAATTTCCAACCTAAATATTCTACTATAACTTTTTCGTTTCCTTTGGTGTAATGTTTGCTTTCCTCGCCTGGGGTAAAAAGGTGGCGTTTATTGTATATTTCATAGCTGCCATCAGCTTTCATAAATATACACGAGTTGTAATATTTGCCCTCTATTTCGTTCATTATACTGCCCACTATTGCACATTTTTTTCCTAAGGCAGTAGCCATAAGCCAAGGAATTATTTTTTCAGCACTTTGTTTTGCATACAAATGGGGTTGCATACTAAATCCTGTGCTAAACATTTCGGGCAATACAATAATATTTGCTTGCTCTATCGTATTTATTTTTTGAGTAAAATGATTGATATTAGCATCAATATCTTCCCAAAAAATGTGGGTTTGCACAATGGCTACATTTAAATCTTGCATAGTATTTCGGCTGCTTTTTGTAGGGTTTCTTGCGATTTTGCGAAGCAAAATCGCAACACTTTTTTATCCGTTTTATGTTTATAAAATGCAGATACAGGAATACAAGCCACTTGGTCTTCCATCGTTAGTTTTTTTGCCATTTCCATATCGCTTATTTGGCTAATTTTTTCATATCCTAATGTTTGAAAATAACTGCCTTTACATTCAAATAATTTAAACTTTGAGCCTTTTAAAGCTGTTCTAAAAAAGTCTCTTTTTTGCTGGTAAAAAGCGTTTAAACTTAAATAGAGTTCTTTATTATCTAAAATTTCTGCATAGGCATATTGCAATGGCGTATTGGCTGCAAAAGCCATAAATTGATAAACTTTGCGTATTTGCACCATAATATTGGCTGGAGCAAGGCAATAGCCCATTTTCCAACCTGTAGTATGATAAGTTTTTCCAAAACTATTAATAACAATACTGCGCTCTGCCAATTTGGGATAGCGGCATATTGATTGGTGTTCTAATCCATCAAAAATAATATGTTCATATACCTCATCACTCAAAATTAATATATCAGTGTTGGCTACAATTTTTTCCAATTTCTTAAAATCTTCTGCACTTAAAATACTACCCGTAGGGTTGTGTGGCGAGTTGATAACAACCATACGGGTTCTAATATTTATCAATTTTTTAAGCTTATCCCAATCAATTTTATATTCAGGAAAAGTCATTTCATATACAATAGCTTTACCTCCTGCCATCTCTATGCTTGGTATATAGCTATCGTATGCAGGTTCTATAACAATTACTTCATCGTTTTCTTTTATCAAGGCATTTATAGTGGCATAAATACCCAATGTAGCCCCCGGTAAAATAGTAATTTCTGTATCAGGATGATAAATTGCAGAATATAGCTGCTCTGTTTTAATTGCTATCTTTTCTCTCAAACTCAAAATGCCTGCCATAGGAGCATATTGGTTATGCCCATTTTCTATAGCTTTATTTACCAATTGTTTTAGTTCAGGCAGGCAATCAAAATCTGGAAAACCTTGCGCCAAGTTTATAGCCTTATGCTCATTTGCCAATGCCGACATTACACTAAAAATAGTAGTGCCAATATTGGGTAGCTTACTGTTTATTACACCTTCAAAATTCACTTTAGCAAACTTAACTTATTTTTCTGTTTTTTTAAAATTATAATGTATCAACAATATTTACTTAATTTTGCCATTTCCTAATGCAAAAATCTGTAGCGTTTTATACCTTGGGTTGCAAGCTCAATTTTTCTGAAACCAGCACCATTGGCAGGCAATTGGTGGAGCATGGTTTTATTAAAAAAGAATTTACAGAGGCAGCAGATATGTATGTTATAAACACTTGCTCTGTTACCGACCATGCCGATAGAAAGTGTAAAAAAGTAGTAAAAGAGGCTTTAAAGTACAATTCCAATGCCTTTATTGTTGTAGTTGGCTGCTATGCGCAACTAAAGCCGCAAGAAATAGCCAATATTGAAGGAGTAGATTTGGTATTAGGAGCAGCAGAAAAATTCAATCTCATCAATCATTTATCGGTATTGTTAAATAAAAATGCTGAAACCAAAATACTGAACGAAAACATAAAGCAAATCAATATCTTTATACCTGGTTTTTCTGTAGGCGATAGAACACGCTCTTTTATGAAAGTGCAAGATGGTTGCGATTATTTTTGTGCTTTTTGCACTATACCTTTGGCAAGGGGCAGCAGCCGAAGTCATAATGTGTTAGAAACGATAGAAAACGTAAAAAAAGTAGCCCATAGCAATGTTAAAGAAGTGGTGCTTACGGGTGTAAATCTTGGCGATTTTGGTATCAATCATAACGAAACCTTTTTTGATTTGGTACTTGAATTAGATAAAATAGAAGGCATTGAGCGTTACCGTATTTCTTCAATAGAGCCCAATTTACTAACCAATGAGATAATAGAATTTGTGGCCCGTTCCAATAAATTTATGCCGCATTTTCATATTCCATTGCAAAGCGGAAGCAATACCATTTTAAAAGCTATGCGAAGAAAATACGAGCGAGAATTGTATGCAGAAAAAGTAGCTAAAATAAAACAACTAATGCCCCATTGCAGTATTGGGGTAGATGTTATTGTAGGATTTCCAGGCGAGGGCGAAGAAGAATTTTTAGAAACCTACAATTTTTTAAATGCTTTAGATGTTTCGTATTTTCATGTGTTTCCATACTCGGAACGCAGCCAAACTACAGCTGCCAAAATGAAAGGCAAAGTACATCAATATAAAAGAAATGAGCGCACAGAAATGTTGCGCATATTGAGCGAAAAAAAGAAAGCCGCTTTTTATTTAAGTCAAATAAATACCACTGCAAAGGTATTGTTTGAAGAGGAGGAAAAAGGAGGGAAGATGTACGGTTTTACAGAAAACTACATTAAAATAGAAGCAGACTACGACCCCCTTTATATAAACGAAATAACCACTGTGTTACTAACAGGCATAAGCCCCGCAGGTAATGCCACAGCCGAAATAAATTATACCCAACAACTTATACATGTATCCTAATTTTTATTATATTTTTAAAGAATGGTTTGGCCTTGAGTGGCACAGATTGAAACTGATAAACTCATTCGGTTTTTTTGTAGCCTTATCGTTTATATTGGCATTTTATTTTATGCAGCGAGAGCTAAAACGCAAATACAAAGAAGGATTATTGGGCGAAGGCGAAACCATAAAATACACCAAAGGCGCAGCTTTTCCCAAAAGCGATTATATATCGAGCATAATTACAGGTTTTATTATAGGGTTTAAATTTGTGCCAATTTTAATGGATTTTTCTAAAATAGAAGCCGACCCTCAAGCCTATATTTTATCTACCCAAGGTAGCATTATTTGGGGCTTAATAGTAGCAGCGGCTTTTACAGGCTACAATTATTTTTTAGATAAACGCCAACGCCTGCCAGAACCCAAAGAAGAAACTACCCATATAGACCCATCTTACCACATGGGCGCTATTACAATGGCAGCCTTTATTGGAGGGCTTTTAGGTGCTAAATTGTTTCATATTTTAGAAAATTTATCACAATTTTATGCCGACCCTATGGGCAGTATATTATCCTTTAGTGGTTTAACATTTTTTGGTGGTTTAATTGTAGGCGGTACAGCAGCTGTTTTGGTAGCCAAGCGCAAAGGCATTAATATTTTACATATGCTTGATGTTGGCGCACCTGCAATGATATTGGCTTATGGTAGTGGTAGAATAGGTTGCCATGTAAGTGGCGATGGCGATTGGGGAATAGTAAATACTGCACCAAAACCTATCTGGATGAACTTTTTGCCAGATTGGCTTTGGAGTTATAATTATCCTAACAATGTCAATAAAGTATGTAATCCTTTTACAGAGGGCGACCCACAATACGTAGCCAACGCCTTTTGCCAATGGGAGAATACACCTTATTTGGTTTCGCCAGTATTTCCTACACCGCTATACGAAGTAATGATGTGTTTAGTAATTTTCGGTATATTGTGGTTTTTAAGAAAACGTTTAAAATTTGCAGGTACTTTGTTTGGTATTTACTTAATGTTTAGCGGTGTTGAACGCTTTTTAATTGAAAAAATAAGAGTAAATACTATTATTGAAAAATTTGGATTAAAATTTACGCAAGCTGAGTTAATTTCGGTTATTTTATTTATTGGCGGCTTGGCTTTGGTAGTTTATAGTTTAAAAAGAAAATTGCCTTTAACCAAGCCAGTAGAAATTGGCACGCCAATTGAATAACATTTAATATGAAAGCATTTTTTATATTGATAACATTGGGTTTTTTGAGTGCAAAAGCGCAAACTGTAGCTATAGACACTACCAAAAAAGATACGGCTAAAATTGGCTATGATATGGTAAAAACAGGCTACGAGATGCAAAATGGCGATTCTATTCCAGTTTATTTATTGAAAAAATTTAAGGTAAATAAAGAATCGGAGGCTACAGAAGCAGAAAAATTAGCCTTTAAAAAATTGGTGCGTTGGGTAACAAAAACATTGCCTTATGCAAAGCTTGCAGCCTTTCGCATTCAGGTAATGGAAGATAATTTGAGCTTAATGACGAACGAAAAAGAAAAGAAAAAATACATAAAAGCTTGCGAAAAAGCCATAAAAGCTCAATTTATGGACGATTTGAAAAACTTATATGTAGAAGAAGGAAAAATATTATTGAAATTGATACATAGAGAAACTGGTAAAACTACTTTCGATATTATGAAAAACTATAGCAGCAGTTTGGAAACTGTATTTTGGCAAACTATGGCAAAAACATACAATGCCAATATGAAAACCACATACGACCCTGTGGTAGATTACCAAATTGAAGAAATTATAAAATCACTAAACCTCGATAATGTTACACCCCAAAATTAATGTTTTAGCCTTTGCTGCCCATCCAGATGATGTAGAAATTTCTATATCTGGCACCATGCTAAAACACAAAGCAGCAGGGCTAAGCACAGGAATTATAGACCTAACGAAAGGAGAACTTGGCACAAGAGGAAGTGCTGAAATTAGAGCCAAAGAATCTGCAAATGCCGCTAAAGTTTTGAATTTAGATATTAGAGAAAACCTTGCTTTTGAAGACTGTTTTTTTGAGCATACACCTCAAAATTTAAAAGCTATAGCCACTTGTATTCGCAAATATCAGCCAGATATTATTTTATGCAATGCCATAAAAGATAGACACCCCGACCATGCCAAAGGACATAAAATAGTAGCCGATGCTTGTTTTTTATCTGGTTTATTAAAAATAAAATTGCAAGATGAAAACGGCAACAACCTTGCCCCTTGGCGACCAAAGGCAGTGTATGCCTATATTCAAGATAATTTTATACAACCCGATTTTGTAATAGATGTAACTGAATTTTGGGAACAAAGAATGGCTGCATTGCTATGTTATGAGTCGCAATTTTACAATGCCAATTCAAACGAGCCAGAAACCCCTATTTCTTCAAAAGAATTTATAAAACATATAGAGGGTAGAGGCACGCAATTTGGCAGATACGTAGCTGCAAAATATGGCGAAGGATTTAATGTTATTCGCCCTGCGGGCGTTGGTTTGTTAACAGATTTAGGATAGAAAATTTGCGAATTACTCCTTTCTCTTTTTTAGAATTTTTAAATTTCTTTTATTGTGAATAATGGCAGTATTTAAAACTATTTGATTGGGTTCATCTATAAAAAAATGAATATTGTATGGAAAAATTTTAGTGTGGGCAGTTCTAATTTTTTTGTATCTTATTGCGTATCTTTTTGGGTTTGAAAGTATGTTTTCGATAGCGTTTATCTCAAATTAATCAATAGGAGATTTGAAAAATTAAACTATTTGATTCAGCAATAGGAGATTTGAAAAATTGAACTATTTGATTCAGCAATTCTATAGCTGAATTTGGGTTTATTTGATTAGCTTGTTTTTAGAAAAACAAAATTTACAAAATTAGAACTCAATAATATCAACGGTTTATAAAATAAATATTCCCATTTATTGATTTTATCGGACAATAATGAAAAAATCTATAGGTTTTAGTTTGATTCATTTTTTAGAATAAAAAATTATTATATTTGCTATAACCATTTAAAAGTGAAGTTAATTGAAAAATATAGACAAGAAATTTTAAGATTATGTAAAAAATATAATGTTAAAACATTGTATGTTTTTGGTTCTATTTTAACGCCCAAATTCAATGAACAAAGTGATATTGATTTGATTGTAGATTTTAACTCAATAGATTTATTAGATTATGCAGATAATTATTTCGATTTTAAATTTTCTTTACAAGAAGTTTTAAAACGCCCTATTGATTTATTAGAAGAAAAAGCGATTAAAAACCCCTATTTTAAAGAACAATTAAACAATAAAAAGCAGTTAGTATATTCTTAAATTCAGTTTGATTACACTTTTACTCAAATTCTCTTTTTATTATTCAAAAATATCCTATTTTCGCCATAAATAATTTCAATATTAAATGGCTATTAATGACCCCGCTTTCGGCTCCCTACACGCTTTCTTTTTAAATTCTGCAAAGGTAATTCATCAACCAAATTATCCTTTTTTATTTGAAAAAATAAATGGACAATACCAAAGTATAACGTATGCAGAAACTTTAGAAAATATAGAATATTGGGCTGCCTATTTGCATAATAGTGGCATATGCAAAGGCGATAAGGTGGCTATTATTTACGAAAACTGCCCCGAGTATGTGTATTTCGACCAAGCTTTGCAAAAATTGGGTGCTGTAAATGTATCTATTTTTCCTACACTTACACCAGAGGAAACCCAATTTATTTTAACTGATAGTCAAAGTAAAGCTTTGCTTTTGGGTACTCCTTTTTTATTAAAAAAATTTCAAAAAATAGAACAGAATTGCCCCAATATTTTGCAAGTATTTTTAGGCTTTGATAGCAAAGAAACAAATGATAAAATAAAACTTGTAAGCCAAGCCAAAGCAGAAGGTAAAACTTTATGGCAAACCCTTCAAACAGAAATAGAAGCCATACTGCCCACCATACAGCACAACGATTTAAGCGCATTGATATACACAAGCGGCACAACAGGCGTGCCCAAAGGCGCAATGCTTAGCCATTATAATTTTATGAGCAATTGCTACGATGCAAAAGATTTATGCCCAAGCGTAAACAAAGACGATAGATTTTTAAGTTTCCTGCCACTTAGCCATGTTTACGAGCGCATGGCGGGCTATTATTTGCCCACTTATATTGGGGCGCAAATAGCCTATACAGAAAGCATTGAAAAAATAGCACAAAATTTTAAAGAAATAAATCCTACTATAATGACCTGTGTGCCTCGGTTGTTAGAAAGACTTGAAGGACGCATTAGAGGAAAAGCAGAAGAAACAGGCGGAATAAAAGCTAAAATATTTTTTTGGAGCTTAAAAATTGGGGAAAAGCACCGCAATGTTTTGGAACAAAAAAAATCAGTTGGTTTGTTGCTAAAACTAAAACACAGCATAGCCGAAAAATTAGTTTTTAGTAAAATAAAAACCAATTTGGGCGGAAGGTTAAAACTTTTGGTATCGGGCGGTGGAGCTTGTCCGCAGCATGTAAGCGAGTTTTTTGGCAATATTGGTATCCGTTGCCAGCAGGGGTATGGGCTTACAGAAACATCGCCCTTTGTAAGTGTAAACGAATACGAAAGACAGGTGCATGGCACAAGCGGAAGGGTAGCCCCAAGGCAGCAAGTGGCTATTCAAAATATTGAAACAAAAGCCATTTATACCATTCAAACCTACGATAATTTTAAGCCTGAATTTGAAAGCGAAGAGGGCGAAATACTTTGCAAAGGACCAAATATTATGCAGGGCTATTACAACAATGCAAAAGAAACAGCCATTGTTATAGATGCAGAGGGCTGGTTTCATACGGGCGATATTGGCAAATTTGAAAAAGGCTATCTTAAAATTACCGATAGGCTTAAAAATATGTTGGTTACCAGTTTTGGTAAAAATGTATATCCTACACCATTAGAAAACAATTATTTGCAAAGCGAAAAAATAGAACAAATATTTATTGTGGGCGATAAGCGAGAGTATGTTACGGCTATTGTTGTGCCTAAGGAAGACAGTTTAAAAAAGTTTTTTGGCTTAAATGATGCTTTTTTTACAGCAGAAGAAGCCATGATAGAAGATGAAAAAATTAAACATTGGATAGAGGAGGATATTAAAAAATTATCCAACCAAATAACCAACTATTGCCGTATTAAAGATTTTGTTATAAAACGCAATCCTTTTAGCATGGAGGCAGGCGAAATTACTGTTACACTGAAACAAAAGCGCAAGGTGATAGAAGAAAAATACAAGCAATGGATAGAAAAAATGTATGCTTAATGGTTTGTTAATATTTAATACACCAATTAATATTTAGATAAATAATTATGCGGTAATTTTGCAAAACTATTTTACTCTAACTTATACTATACAATATGTTTAAACTTATTCGCTCCGTTTTATTCCTTATGTCGGCAGAAAAAGCCCATTATGTAACGCTCAATATTTTGCAATTTTTAGTGGCTATACCTGGTGTTGGTTTTGTAATCAAACAAATTTATAAAAATAAAAATGCTAAATCTGTAAATGTTTTTGGCATTCAATTTCCAAATAGGGTAGGTTTGGCAGCTGGTTTTGATAAAAACGCAAAGTATTTAAAAGTTATGCAAACATTGGGTTTTGGGCATGTGGAAATAGGCACTGTAACCCCTATAGCCCAAGCAGGAAACAATAAACCACGCTTGTTTAGATTGGTAAAAGACCAAGCAGTAATAAACCGTATGGGCTTTAACAACGATGGTGCAGATGCTATTGTTGAACGCTTAAAAAAACGCCCTAAAAACTTAATTGTAGGTGGCAATATTGGTAAAAATAAAATAACACCTAATGAAGAGGCAATAAAGGATTATGAAATTTGTTTTACTAAATTATATGCTTGTGTAGATTATTTTACAGTAAATGTAAGCAGCCCCAATACACCAGGATTAAGGGAATTGCAAGATAAAAAACCGCTCATGGCAATTTTAAATTCGCTAATTGCTATTAGAAAAGAATTTGTAGAAAAAGGGCAAAAGCAATTGCCAATATTGCTAAAAATAGCCCCCGATTTGAGCAATGAGCAGCTTGACGATATTGTTAGCCTAACGCTTGAAACAGGTATTGATGGGCTTGTAGCCACCAATACAACCATAAGCAGAGAGGGCTTAACAACCGATAAACTAACAGTGGAACAAATAGGTATGGGTGGACTAAGCGGTAAGCCTGTTATGCAAAAATCTACAGAGGTATTGGCATACTTAAATCAAAAACTAAAAGATGCAGTACCCATTATTGGTGTTGGCGGTATATTGAATGGGCAAGATGCCAATGAGAAATTTGAAAACGGAGCAGCTTTGGTGCAAGTGTATTCTGGGTTTATATATGAAGGACCAGCATTGGTGCAAGGAGTGGAGTAATGAAAAATTATGAATTAAAAATGAATAATGCTTGTCTCTTCGAGTAATCCCGCACATGCGTGAGGCTTTGCATTTTTGTATCGAAAAGTGGCATTCACTTTCCCCACTTCTCTATACTTTCCTTTCAACGCAAAGGAACTACTCGAAGTGACTAAAATCTATATTTCGACAAATTCAATGACCTTTCAAAAAAAATTTGTGCATTTTCCGTAAAGGCTAAACAGGCTGCGGCAATTTGAAAATCCAAAAATCAAAAATTAAAAAATCAAAAATTCCCTAACTCACTCTTCCCCAAAAATTATCTTGTTGGTGTTTTTGTAAATAATCTAAAAGCATTTTGTTTTCAGGTTTTGCAAGTTGTGTATCATTTTTCAATACAAAATTTGCTGCCCTTTTGGCTAAATCTATTATTTCATCGTCTTTTACCAAATCTAACAATTTAAAATCGGGCAATCCGCTTTGCCTTGTGCCCAACATATCGCCTGGGCCACGCAATTCCAAATCTACTTCCGATATTTCAAAGCCATTATTGGTTTTACACATCGTAGTTAATCGTTTTTTTGCAGTAAAATTTAAAGTATCTTTACTCATTAAAATACAAAAGCTTTGCTCTGCTCCTCGCCCCACACGTCCTCTTAATTGATGCAATTGCGATAAACCAAATCTATTGGCATTTTCTATAACCATAACACTGGCATTTGGCACATTTACACCCACCTCTATTACCGTTGTAGAAACCATAATTTGTGTAATACCATCTTTAAAACGTTTCATTTCCATTTCCTTAACATCGGCTTTCATTTTGCCATGCAATAGGCTTATTTGGTATTTTGGAATAGGAAAATAGCTGCACACCACCTCGTAGCCATTCATTAAATCGTTTAAATCCAATTTACTACTTTCTTCAATTAATGGATATACAATATATGCCTGCCTGCCTTTTTCAATTTCTTTTTCAATAAAAGCCATTATATCTGCTCTAAAACTGTCGTCTCTGTGCATTGTTTTTATGGGTTTTCTATCTTTTGGCAATTCATTTATAACAGATACATCAAGCTCGCCATGCACTGTCATAGCCAATGTGCGAGGAATAGGCGTTGCTGTCATTACCAATACATGCGGAATGGTAGGGCTTTTGTTCCATAACCTTGCCCTTTGGGCTACGCCAAAGCGGTGTTGCTCGTCTATAACCACAAAGCCCAATTGTTTAAAAGTAACATCATCTTCTATCAAAGCATGCGTGCCTATCAATATATCAAGCTCATTGTTTTTGAGTGCTTCAAGTATTTGGGTTCTATTTTTTTTTGTGGTAGAACCTGTTAAAAGTTGAATTTTTAAAGGTAAATTTTGCAACATATCTTTTAAGGTAAAATAATGTTGGGTAGCCAATATTTCTGTAGGAGCCATTAGGCAGGTTTGGTAGCCATTGTCTATAGCCATAAGCATACACAAAAGGGCTACAACTGTTTTTCCGCTACCCACATCGCCCTGCAAAAGGCGGTTCATTTGCTTGCCACTGCTAATATCTGCTTTTATTTCTTTTATTACATATTTTTGCGCATTGGTAAGTTCAAAACTTAAATATTGGTTATAAAACGTATTGAAATTATCGCCCACTTTTAGCATTTTAATGCCCTTTTGTTCTTGCAAACGGGTAATTTTGTTTTTTTCATTGCGCATGGCAAGGGTAAACATTTCGTCAAATTTTATCCTTTTTTCTGCTGCCAATTGGGTTTTAGTATTGGTAGGCAAATGGATAAAATAGTAGGCATGGTTTCTAGAAATAAGCTTTAAAGGCTTAGCTACCGACTCTGGAATATACTCTGGCAAATCAAATTGGGGGTGGGTAATAATTTGCTTAATGGCATTCATAAAAAATTTAGAATCCATAAAGCGTGCTTTTAATTTTTCGGTTAAAGGATATATAGGCTCCATAGCCAAGCCTGTTTGGTCGTCTTCTGTGGTATAAAGTTTTATTTCAGGATGTACAATAGATATTTTGCCTTTAAAATCGTTTACCTTGCCATACACAGTATATATCGCATCTAATTTTAAGGCTTTTACAACATATTGAAAATTTTTAAACCATACCAATTCTATTGCCCCTGTTTTATCTTGTATAATAACCGAAAGGCGTTTGCCCTGCTTAGTTCCTAATTGTTGAATATCTATAAGCTTGCCTCTTAGCTGAATATTTACAGTATCGTCATTTATAGCCTCAATAGTGGTAATAAAAGATTTATCTACATACCTATTAGGAAAGTAATGGATTAAATCATTAAAGGTATGAATATTGGTTTCAGCTTTTATCAATTCGGCTTTTTGCTGCCCAATGCCTTTCAGAAATTCAATAGAAGTATGTAAAAAATGTGGGTTCAAAAGCTATTGCAATAATGCAAAAATTAACAGATAATTAAAAAAATTAAAATATATACTACTGAAAATCAATAGTATAAATAATTTTATGCAAAAAATTTACCAATAAATAAAATTTCTTTGAAAAAGAATAAAATATGTTATACTTTTGCAGAAATTTTAAAAAATAAAAAAAGAATGAAAAAATTAATCATCGCATCATTTGTTGCAGCTTCATTTGCAGCTTGCAACAACGCTACTCAAGTTGAGTCAAATCCTGCAGTAGCTACAGCATCTTCATGGGTAGATTCTATTGTAGGTTTAGGTACTGCTGATTCAGCTGCTTGGGCTGGTTACGAAGCTGCTTACACAACTGCTACTTCTGGTATTGATACTGCTAAATTAAACGCTGAAGATAAAGCTAAATTAGCTGCTGCTGCTGCTAAATGGGCTGCTTATGCTGAAGCGAAAAAAGCTGAATTAGCCGCTGCTAAAACTGCTGCTACAACTACAACTCCAACAGTTGCTGCTTTAGCTGAAGCTGCTACTTGGGCTGGTGTTACAATGAAAGATGATAAAGATTTCTCTTTCTTAACAGGCGCAAATGCTGCTGGTGTTTACGATAAATTTTTAGGTGCTATTAAAGGTAGAAAAGAAACTGATTGGACTACTGAATCTTTAGCTAATGCAAAAGCTTTCTACGAAGGTATGGATGCTTACAAAAACACAATTGAAAAAGATATGGGTGCTGGCGACAAATTAAAAGTTGCTGCTTCTAAAGTTAAAATTGCTGGTTTCTTTGCTGGTCAAAAAATTGAAAACAAAACTGAAGGTAAATAAATAAAACCTTTTAAATACTAAAAAAAAGTTGAGCATTATTGCTCAACTTTTTTTTTGCCCTAAAATTTAAATTTGAAACAATTTTAAAGCTATTGTTATTTTAAATAAAATAATCTAAATTTGCCGCCCCTACAAAGGAGGAAACAAAATTTGACAGAAGAACAATTAAACGAAGGCACAGCTACAACCAGTGTTGAGGCAGCCACAGCAACCCCACAAAATCCAGCTAAAAAAGAAGCTACTCCAGCTGCTGGTGATTTCGATTGGAGTATGGACAATGCAGGCTTTGGTAATTACGACAATAGCCAAAGAAAAGAGTTAGAATCTCTTTACACAAATTCTATTAAAAATATTGTTGAAAACGATTTAGTAAGCGGTCAAGTGGTAGCCATTTCAGATAGAGAAATAGTGATTAACATTGGCTTTAAATCGGATGGTATTGTATCTAAAAATGAATTTAAAGATTTGCCAGACATTAAAGTGGGCGATACTGTAGAAGTTTATGTAGAAAATACAGAAGACTTAAATGGTCAATTAATCCTTTCTCGTAAACGTGCAATTCAAGAAAAAGCTTGGGTAAATATTATCAAAGCTATGGAAGAAGGCGTAGTACTTACAGGATTAGTGAAAAGCAGAACAAAAGGTGGATTGGTAGTAGATGCTTTAGGCATGGATGCTTTCTTACCAGGTTCCCAAATAGATGTTAAACCAATTAAGGATTACGACCAGTACGTTGGCAAAGACATGGAATTCAAAATTGTGAAAGTAAACGAAATATTTAAAAATGTTGTTGTTTCTCACAAAATATTAATTGAAGATGATATTGAAGCTCAAAAATCTACAATCTTATCTAAATTAGAAAAAGGACAAGTACTTGAAGGTATTGTTAAAAACATTGCGCCATTTGGTGTATTTGTAGATTTAGGTGGTATTGATGGCTTATTGCATATTACCGATATTTCTTGGGGTAGAATTAACCACCCAGAAGAGGTATTGGCGTTAGAGCAAAAAATAAATGTGGTTGTTTTAGAATTTGATGACGAGAAAAAACGTATATCATTAGGTATGAAACAATTATCAGAACACCCTTGGGATTCTGTAGAAGCTACAATTAAAGTAGGCGAAAAAGTGAGTGGTAAAGTTGTAACTGTTGCCGATTATGGCGCATTTATAGAAATTAAACCAGGTGTTGAAGGCTTGGTACACGTTTCTGAAATGAGCTGGAGCAGCCATTTACGCACCCCACACGATTTCTTAAAAGCTGGCGATGATGTTGAAGCTATTGTTTTATCTGTTGATAAAGAAGAGCATAAAATGAGTTTAGGCATTAAACAATTAACGCCTGACCCTTGGGCTACTATTGTTGAAAAATACAAAGCTGGTACTAAACATAGCGGTATAGTTAAAAACTTAACAAGCTATGGCTTATTCATAGAGCTTGAAGAAGGTGTAGATGGTTTGGTTCACGTTTCTGATTTATCTTGGACCAAAAAAATAAAACACCCATCTGAGTTTACTAAAAAAGACGAAAAAATTGATGTTGTGGTATTAGAGGTAGATTCTGAAAACAGACGCTTATCTTTAGGACACAAACAATTAGAAGAAAATCCTTGGGATACTTTTGAAACTATTTTCAATGTTGGCACAGTACACGAAGGTACAATTGTTGGCAACAACGATAAAGGAGCTAATGTTCAATTACAATATGGTATTGATGGATTTGCGCCAAAACGCCATTTGGTAAGAGAAAACGGAAGCAAAATAAAAGAAGACGAAGTATTGGCTTTTGAGGTTATAGAATTTAACAAAGAAAACAAAAGCATTATTTTATCGCATACCAATACTTGGAAAGCCGAAGAAAAAGCTAAAAAAGTGGAAGAACAAAACAATGCTGAAAGAGATACTAAAGCTGCAACTAAAAATGTTAAAAACATAAACAAAGCGAACGATAAATCTACATTGGGCGAACTTGATGCCTTTAGTGATTTAAAAGCAATGTTTGACACAGCTGGTGTAAAAGATGCAAAAGTAAAAGCCGATAAAAAAGAAGCTGATGCTAAAACCGAACAAGTTAAAGTAGAAGAAACTGCCCCAGTTGCTGAAAAAAAAGTAAAAGCAACCAAAGGTGATGATTTGAAAAAAATTAACGGTGTTGGTCCAGCTTTCGAAAAAAGATTAAATGCTTTGGGTATTCATTCTTTTGCAGATTTGATAGCTTTAACAGATGAGAAAATAGCTGAATTAGAAACACGAGATAGTATGACAAGCCTTGAGCAATGGCATACTTGGATAGAAGAAGCTAAAACATTAACTGCCTAAATTTTTGATTTTCGCTTAATTTAAGCAATTCATAAAAATTATTATAATTTGATTAAATCCCTAAAGTTTTTAGGGATTTTTTATGTGCAATAAAATTTAAATTAATTACCTAATTTCATTAATTTTGCCACAATATGGATACTCTAATTTCAGAAATTAAATCAACAATTGAAAACGATTTTTTACCTTTAAATGGTACAGATTATATTGAACTTTATGTTGGCAATGCAAAGCAAGCGGCTCATTTTTATAAAACTGCCTTTGGCTTTCAAACCCAAGCTTATGCAGGACCAGAAACAGGTGTAAAAGACCGTGCAAGCTATGTTTTAGTTCAAAATAAAATACGTTTGGTGCTTACTACTCCATTAAAATCCGAACACCCTATCTCGGAACACATTAAAAAACATGGCGATGGCGTAAAAATTATGGCTTTAATGGTAAACGATGCTTACGATGCTTACGAACAAACTACAAAGCGTGGCGCAAAATCGTATTTAGAGCCTACAACTTTAAAAGACGAACATGGCGAATTAAAAATGAGTGGAATATATACTTATGGCGAAACTGTTCACATGTTTATAGAAAGAAAAAATTACAATGGTGCATTTATGCCAGGGTATGTAAAAATGGAAAGTACATACAATCCTGCACCAACAGGGCTTTTATATATAGACCATTGTGTAGGCAATGTAGGCTGGGGGCGAATGAATGAAACTGTAAAATGGTATGAAGATGTGATGGGTTTTAAAAATATTTTAACTTTTGATGATAAGCAAATTTCTACCGAATATTCAGCTTTAATGAGCAAAGTAATGAGCAATGGCAATGGCTATGTTAAGTTTCCTATCAATGAGCCTGCCGAAGGTAAAAAGAAATCACAAATTGAAGAATATTTAGATTTTTATGAAGGAGAAGGTGTACAACATATAGCAATTGCAACAGCAGATATTGTAAAAACTGTAAAAGATTTAATGGCTCGTGGTGTTGAGTTTTTAAGAGTGCCCGCTACTTATTACGATGACTTATTAGAAAGGGTAGGCAAAATAGATGAAGAAATTGAACCTTTAAAAGAGTTAGGAATTTTAGTAGATAGAGATGAAGAAGGCTATTTATTGCAATTGTTTACAAAACCTTTAGAAGATAGACCAACCTTATTTATAGAAATTATACAACGCAAAGGTGCAAAATCTTTTGGTGCGGGCAATTTTAAAGCTCTTTTCGAAGCTTTAGAACGAGAGCAAGAGTTAAGAGGAAATTTATAATTTAATTTCAGTTTTCAACAAATTACCTCTGTTTTTATTCCATGTAATTTGCCTTTTAGCATAATTTCGTGTGTGCTGCTTTATTTTTTCAATTACTTCCGCTTTTGTTATTTTATTTTCAAAATAATCCCACCATTCTACGTAGCCTACAGTTTGTAAGGCATTCAAATGTTTTAATTCATAGAATGATTTTGCTTCTTCTTCCAATCCTTGCGCTATCATAGAATCTACTCTTAAATTGATACGTTCATAAAGTATTTCTCTTGGTAGTTCAATAGTTAAATTTTCTATACTAAATGGGTATTCAAAGTTGGGTAAATAAGCAGCAATAGGTTTTTTGTTTTTGAAAATTTCTATGGCTCTTATTAGCCGTTGTGGATTATTTATTTCCGTTTCGTTGTATTTTTCAAAAGACAGTTCTTTTAATATTTTTTGAACTTCTATAATGCCTTTTTCTTCAATTATTTGGTTAAGCTCAAGTCTTAAACTTTCATCTTTTTGCGGCAAGGCATCTAAGCCATTTATTAACGCTTGAATATACAAACCTGTGCCGCCACAAAGCACAATATCATTGTAATAATAAAACAATTGATTAATTAAATGCCTTGCTTCTTTGGCATATATTCCTGTATTGAAATCGTATTGAATACCAATATGGCTAATAAAAAAATGTTGTACTTTTTGCAGCTGCTTGGCATTGGGTTTTGCTACACCAATATTCAGCTCTTTATATACTTGGCGGCTATCTGCCGAAAGTATGGGGCAGCCTAATTGTAATGCTTTCTCAATAGCAAAATCTGTTTTTCCGCTGGCTGTTGGTCCTGTTATTATCCAAAGTTTTTTTACCATTTAAAATTATAAAACCAAATTAAATTGCTACATTTTTTCTAAATAAATATTGACAAATAAAGCCTATCTTGATAATAGCCTTCAAAATTTTTAAGTTCAAATTTTTCTTTGCCTTTTACAACAATTTTTTTATCGTCTGTTACTTTGTGGTTCATGCCTCAAAATTACAATTATTTGTATCAATATAAATTAATTATACCTAAATTCTTTAATTTTGCTACCCCATGAAAGAAAGAATAGAGGCATTACGAACCTTATTAAACACTCACAATTACAACTATTATGTGCTGGCACAGCCTACCATTTCTGATTATGAATTTGATAAACTTTTAGAAGAATTAATTGCATTAGAAAAAGAAAATCCGCAGTATTTTTCGGCTAATTCGCCAACGCAAAAAGTAGGAGGGGCTATTAATAAAAATTTTGAAACTTTTACCCACCAATACCCAATGCTTAGCTTGGGCAATACTTACAATGAGAGCGAGTTAAGAGATTTTGACCAAAGAATTTATAAACAATTGGGGCATACAAACTACCAATACGTTTGCGAACTTAAATTTGACGGATTATCTATAAGTTTACATTTCCAAAAAGGGCAATTGGCAACAGCCGTAACCCGTGGCGATGGTACAAAAGGCGATATTGTTACCGATAATGTAAAAACCATTAAAGCATTAAATACACAATTAGAAGGCAATTATCCCAATGAATTTGAGGTGCGTGGCGAAATATTTATGCACCGCAATGCTTTTGATAAACTGAATGAAAAAAGAGCATTGGAGGGCGAAACATTGTATGCCAATCCACGAAATGTAGCCTCTGGTACATTAAAATTGCAAAATAGTGCCGATGTTGCCAAACGTCCGTTGGATATTTATTTGTACCAATTGATAGAAAAAAATGAAACCATAAGAACACATTTTGAAAGCCTTGAAGCCATGAAAAATTGGGGCTTACAAACAAGTAAAGAAACCAAGCTTTGCCATTCTATTGATGAAGTTTTTAATTTTATCAATTATTGGGATAAAGAACGCAAAAATTTGAGCTACGATATAGATGGTGTGGTTATAAAAATAAACGATTACTACCAACGCGAGGAGCTGGGTTTTACTGCTAAAAGTCCACGTTGGGCTATGGCATATAAGTTTAAGACAGAAGCAGCTTGTACACAATTATTAAGCATTGTTTATCAAGTGGGGCGCACTGGGGCTATAACCCCTGTGGCAAACCTACAGCCTGTAGCACTTTTAGGCACTACCGTAAAAAGAGCATCGCTGCACAATGCCAACGAAATAGAGCGTTTAGATGTGCGTGTGGGCGATTATGTTTTTGTAGAAAAAGGGGGCGAAATAATACCCAAAATTACAGGCGTAAATTTAGAAAAAAGAAACGCAGAATTGCCCGTTCATCAATATATTACGCACTGCCCAGAGTGCAGCACAGCCCTTGTGCGACAAGAAGGAGAGGCAAACCACTATTGCCCCAACGAAGATGGCTGCCCACCGCAAGTGGTAGGCAAAATGCAACATTTTATTTCGAGAAAAGCAATGGATATAAATGGCTTGGGCGAGGAAACCATTCAGCTATTGTATAACCAAGGTTTGGTAAAAAATATTGCCGATTTATACCAATTGAAATTTGAAGATGTGCTACAATTGGAGCGTATGGCAGAAAAATCGGCACAAAATTTAATTGATGGCTTAAAAGCCTCTACCCAAATTCCTTACCAAAGAGTGTTATTCGGCTTGGGAATTCGTTTTGTTGGTGAAACTGTTGCAAAAAAATTGGCAGCCAAATTTAAAACCATTGAGCAATTGCAAACGGCTACTTACGAAGAACTGATGCAAGTAGATGAAATAGGCGAGCGCATAGCCCTTTCTTTATTGGATTATTTTAAAAACCCTGCGCATTTAGAAATGATAGAAAAACTAAAGCTAGCAGGTTTGCAATTTGAAAATACGGCTAAAGCATTGGTTTTAGAATCATATATACTTTCAGGAAAAGCCGTAGTTATTTCTGGTGTTTTTAATAAATATAGCAGAGATGAAATAAAAGCCATGGTAGAAGCCAATGGTGGCAAAAATGCAAGTGGCATTACAAGTAAAACAGATTTTGTAATAGCAGGTGAAAATATGGGACCAGCCAAGTTAGAAAAAGCCATTCAGCTAAAGATAACTATTTTATCGGAAGATGAATTTTTGGCGATGGTTGGGAAGTAAGGGTAGGTGGATATTCCCTTTATCTTTAATAGTTAGACTAATCAAATTATGATAAATGAATCCATTTATATGAATTAGACCAATCGAATTGCTTCAAATGGCGTGTTTATAGGGGTATTGTTTATAATTTACTCTTCATTTTACCTTTTTTGTGTAAACCTATTTTAGGACAAGACATTTCCCCTATATCCTATCCCCTAAATCTTAACTCCTTTCCCCTAATCTTTCAAATTATCCCAAATTCCAAAAGGGTGCAAGGCATTCAAATTTAGTTTAAAACCAATGTTTTCTGCAAAATTATAGTTTTTAAACGTATCAAATTGTTTGCTTTTGTATATAGGTGCAAATAGTTCAAAAACATTTTTATAAATGGGTAAAACCAAGCCTACGGTTGTGTATAGCTCGGCAGGGTTGTAGTTTATTTGCCCTGTATTGCCATTTATAAATGTAGATTGCGCATAAGCAAAATCGGCATATATATTTAAAGGAATTATACCAGGTAGCGAAACCTCGTTGTTGCAGCTAATAAGCCATTTATCGTTATAGGCTATATTAAAAATATTGCGCATATTGTTTCGGCTATTGGTTATTTGGTGTCCAATTAAATTTTTACTCAAAGCATTTTCGCTACGGCTAATGGTGGCTTCGTTGTATAAATAATCTGTAGCGGCATTATTGCCACCTACAAAAAATTGCTGCATAGCAATATTTCCTTTTGTAAATAAAAATACACCTGCCATAATATCTGTTTGCAAATACTTATTTTTAGCATATTGGTAATGGTATTTTCCTGTTAGCCAAGTTTTGCCATATTGCGTAGCCATTGGATTGAATTTATAATTATAGCCATACTCCAAATGCGTGGCAAAGCCCCAATTGTTTATTTTATGCTTGTTTTCAAATTGGTAGCTTGCTTTTACAACATTCATAAAAGCATTAGGGTTAAGGTTTTGAAATACTTTTTGATTGTTAGAGTCTAAATAAAAATATTGCGATTGTAGTAAGCCTATATGATAAAGGTTAATCAATAAATTATTTTCAATGGTTTTAGTAGCTATGTTTTTATGTTTAAAATTAAATTGCAAATAGGGGTTTAGTCTATAATATTGATTGGTATTTATACCAAATTTTTGCCCTTGTATGCCTGTTTCTATTTTGTATATTTTTTTGTTTAGGGGTAAAAACCTAAAATTAAGTTTACCATAGCCTACCATTGTTTTGCTGCCAAAAGCATAAGCGGGTAGGAGAGAGTATTCCATTTTTTTTCTAAACATAGTGCGGTTAAAAATAGCAGCACCCAAATAAAATTTATCATAATAATTATAGCCCAATATTGGGGTAATATTGATATGTTCTGTTCTATTAAACACAGGCTTTTGCCAAAATAAATGCAGTTTTACAATGCTACTTTTTTGCCCATTGTTGTTGTAGTTTCTTTCGGGCAAATAGCCGCCAATGGTTACGTTTTTAATATTATTCTGTTTGATAAATTGGCTTAATAATGGCGCATTTTTAATGGTATCTTTATGTTTTCGTTTTACATAGTCAATAGTATGGTTATCGTTCATTAGTTCTGTAAAAAAACAATCTAAATTTTTGCCACTTGTGCGTTCAAAACTTTGCTGCATATCTTTAGGCAAGGGGTGTTTGTATTGCCAAGTTTTAAAATAATTTTTTACACAATTAGCAAACATAGAATCGCCCAATTTTTCTTTTAAATAACTAAACATAACAGGTCCTTTGCCATACACCACACAGCCATAATTTAAGTTTGTAAAACTATCTGATTTTAAACCCAAAGGTTGCGCTAAACCTTGCTCTGCTGCATATAAATAGTTTGCCAAATCTTCGTATCTATAGCCCCATTTATTAGGGTTAAAATCTTTAAAAAAGGTACTATCGGTTTTGTAATTTTCCTCGAAAAAAGTATTGATACTTTCGTCCATCCAAGGGTATTGGCGCTCATTTGTTCCCAACATTCCTTGAAACCAATTGTGTCCTACCTCGTGCATAATTAAGCCAGGATTATACAAATCGCAAATTGTAATAGTTGGGTATTCCATGCCTCCACCTGCTTCTAAAGGACCAATTACAACCATGCAATTTTTGTAAGGATAGTTGCCTACGTTTTTACTATAAAATGTTATTGCTCTATTAATTGGATTCATTATATTTCCCTTATGAGGGAAAGATTTTTTGGAATTGCTGCTTTTAAATAACCAAGTAATTACGCTATCATTTTTATTTAACTTTACTTTTGATTGATGAATTTTAAAACAAGTATCTGCAAACCAAGCAAAATCGTGCACATTGTTTTCAGTATAAGTTAAGGTTTTGTAAGTATTGGTTTTATGTCTAAAATTTTGAGGGGAGTAGTTTTTTATGTTTTCATATTCGCTTTGTGTTTCTAAATTGCCTGTAGCTGCCACCATATAATTTTCAGGCACAGTTATATTTACTTTGAATTGTCCAAATTCGCTATAAAACTCGCCTTGGTCAAGGTAGGGCATTATGTTCCACCCATTTACATCGTACACAGCAGGCTTAGGGTACCATTGTGTAACAGAAAAAAAACCTTTTTCAACACCACTTCTGGAGAATACTTTGGGTAATTTTACATTAAAAGGTGTTTTTATTTCAATGCTATCCCCACTTTGCAATGCTTGGTTTAAAATTACTTCTACTACATCTATATATTGCGGGTGGTAATGCCAAATTAAAGTTTCATTATTGCATTTAAAATCTAATTTTTCAATAAAACCTTTGTCTTCTTCTTGGCTAAAATGAAAAGCTGTATTGCCATTTTTTAAAAATTGTTTTGCAAATTCAGTTTCATTGTTTTTGTAGGCATTGGGCCAAATATGAAGCCATATAGATTTTAAAGTATTGGGCGAATTGTTAATGTATTTTATTGTAATATCTGCCTCCAATGTTTGGCTGCTTGGCAAAAGTTTTACATTAATAATATTATCTACCCTTTGCTGCCAAATAGCTTGCTGGCTATAGCTTTTTATAGTTAAAAAACAAAATATTAAAGTGCTTATTGCATTCAATTTCATTAGGGCAAAAGTACATTAAGTTTTTGAGTGTATAATATCTTAATAAAGCATTCAATTTTTGTATTACTTTTGTATAGATAAAATTAAGATTAATTTATGTTTGATGATTTTGAAGATGAAGAAGAAGGGTTTGATGATTTATTTGATGAAATAAATATTGAAGCGGCATTAAAAAAATATGAAAGTTTTAAAAACAATGAAGGAGCTTATTTTACAGAAGAAGACATAGAAAATTTATCCTATCATTTTTTAATGCAAGGCAAAAAAGCTGAGCAATTAGAAATTATTGAACATGGCTTAACCTTATATCCCAGCAATGTTGAATTAATGATAGAAAAAGCAGAAATATATTGGAAAAATAAAGATATAAACAAAGCCCTCGAATTGCTTGATAAAGCAAAAACAATAGCCCCTTACGAGGCATTAATTTACAATATTGAAGGTTTAATTTTAACCGATATAGATAGTTTTGAAGAATCGGAAGCAGCTTTTAAATTAGCACTTTTACATGCCGATGAAGATTTTTTGGTAGAAGTATATGTTAATTATGCGCAAATGTTGTGTCAAAACAATGAAAACGACAGAGCCAATAAACTGATAGAAAAAGCATTGACAAAATTCAATGAAAATGAAATGCTATTTACCCAATTGGGCTTAAATTTTATAGCCAATGGCACTTATACAGCAGCTGTAACATATTTTAAAAATAGAACAGATATAGAGCCATACTCTTACAATACTTGGCTACAATTGGGCAGGTTTTACGAAATAAATGGCAACCAAGAGGAGGCTTTAAATGCTTACGAATACTCGGGTTTGGTAAATAAAAATTCAAAAAATGCCTTTTTTAGTCAAGCCAGTATTTACGAAAGTAAAGAGGATTATTTAAAAGCAATAGAAAACTATAAATTATGCAAAAAAAACGAAGGCGATGTATATCCTGAATTGTGCATTGCCCGTTGTTATTTGGCTTTAAGCGATTCTGCAATGGCACGTTTACATTTAAAAAATGCAAAAACTTTAGGCGATTTTTTGCCTGAATACCAATATTTATTAGGTTATTCTTTTTTGGTAGATGAGCAGCCCTTTAAAGCATTGCCTTATTTTAAACGTTTGGTAAAAGACGACCCAGAAGATTTTGCATCGCAAAAAGCATTGATTACTTGCTATGCAGATTTAGGAAAATTAAACGAATTAATAACATCGTACAAGAAAATAAGAAAGCAAAATAAAGAATTGTTTTTAGAGCATTGGAAAGATTTTGCCAGTATTTTTTTTCACAGTGAGTTAGATGAACTTTTTGATGAACTGATAGAAGAAGTTGAAAATATAGCAGCTTATGAAAATGAATTGGATACAGTAAAGCAAATAATAAAATACACCCATTCGCCAAGTATGAGAAACAAAGAAATGATTGTTAAATTCTTAATAAAAGATTATGATGATACAGTTGAAAGTGTAAAATTATTTTCTCCAAATCTTTTCTTTGAAGACGAATATTTTAAATTAAATTTGCAGCTATATAACACAGACAACAACAATGAACAGCGATATTTTTAAATTGACCCAATTGCCACAAAGACCTAAGCAGCCAAGAGAAAGCGGCTTAACAATGGTAATGGATAAAGGACTAAGCATTAGAGAAGCACTTGATTTTATAGAGCATGGCTGCCATTTAACAGATTTATTGAAATTGGGTTTTGGTACAAGCTATGTAACCCCAAAGTTAAAAGAAAAAATAGAACATTATAAACGAGCAGGTTTTAAAGTTTATTTTGGAGGTACTTTATTCGAGGCTTATATGGTACGAAATCAGTTTGATGATTACAGAAGGGTATTAGATTACTATGGTTTAGAGCATGTAGAGGTAAGTGATGGTTCAATGGATATTCCTCACGATTTGAAATGTGAGTATATAAATACTTTGGCTAAAGATTTTACCGTAATATCTGAAGTAGGTAGCAAAGATGCCGAAAAAATAATACCACCTTATGAATGGATAGAAATGATGGAAAAAGAACTTGCGGCTGGCTCGTGGAAAGTAATAGCCGAGGCAAGAGAAAGCGGAACTGTAGGCTTATTTAGAGGCGATGGCGAAGTGCGCTCTGGTTTGGTTGCTGAAATTGTGCGTAAAATACCTTTGGAAAAAGTAATATGGGAAGCCCCACAAAAAGCCCAACAGGTATGGTTTATAAAACTGTATGGTGCTAATGTAAACTTAGGCAATATAGCCCCAAGCGAAATTATACCATTAGAAACCTTACGATTAGGCTTAAGAGGCGATAGCTTTGATTTTTTCCTTGATAAAAAGCAAACGAATTTTTAGATTTTTGGATTTATTGATTTTTTTAATTGATTACTACGATTCATCGTCTAAACTCCAAACCCCCAAAACATCATAACTCCCAACTCCAAGTCTTCATAACTCCCCAAGTCCCCAAAACACCCAACCCCAAAAATGACCCTCGTAGAACAAATAAACCAAGACCTAATATCGGCAATGAAAGCCAAAGATGAGGCAAAATTAAGAGCAATAAGAGCTATAAAATCTGCCTTTTTATTAGCAGGAACAGAAAGCGGCAACAAAGATATATCTGACGAAATAGCCATGAAAGCTATGCAGAAAATGGCGAAACAACGTAAAGATAGTTTAGAAATTTTTACAAAAGAAGGTAGAACAGATTTAGCCGCAAAAGAAAAAGAAGAATTGGATATAATAGCCACATATTTGCCAGCAGCAATGAGCCAAGAGGATATTACCAAAGCTTTGCAAACCATTATTGCTGAAACAGGAGTTAGCAGCATGAAAGAAGTAGGAAAAGTAATGCCATTGGCTATGAAAGCACTTGCAGGAAAGGCAGACGGTAAAATTATTTCCGAAATTTTAAAGACACTTTTACAAGGTTAAAACATTGGTTTACAAAGTAAATTTTGTAAATTCAAGTATTAAAACATACTTTTGCCATATATAATAAATTATAATAATATGAAAAACATTGTCAAAACATTATCTGCACTTGTAATTACATCATTTGTATTAATGGGTGGTTGCCATCAAAAAATTGTAAAAGTTAACTTTGAATATGCCTCCTCAGGCGATTTTTCTACAATGGCTTTATCAACAACAGGCAACAATACTTTTGGTTCATCAGTTATAACATCAGAACTTAAACAAAAAGTTGAAGAAAATGGCGCATCTTTGAATGATTTAGATGAGTTAAAATTAAAATCTGCAAATGTGGCTTTTAAAAATCCACAACAAACAGATAACTTTAATGGCGTTGAAAGTATTGAAATATGGATTTCTGCTGATGGTTTAGCTCCTATAAAATTGGCTTCTAAAGCAGGTGTAGCCGATGGTTTAAATTCAGTTTCTTTTGATGTGAATACAGGTGAAAATTTAGCAAACTATATTAAAGCTTCAACTTTTACGTATGAAATAAAAGGTAACAATTCAGAGCCTTTGCCAGCAATGAACTTAACATTGAAAGCTACTTACGATGTAAAAGCGAGTAAAAAATAATCAATATTTTTAAATATAATTAAGCCTTGTAAATTTTTATAAGGCTTTTTTTATGCAATAAATTGATTAAATTTGTACTAAATGAATTTGCAAGAAACGGCTGCTACTTTTGATAATTTAGATTTACTTGCCAGCCAAGTGGTAGAGGGTTTTATTACAGGTTTGCACCGCAGTCCTTTTCATGGTTTTTCTGTTGAGTTTGCCGAACATAAAATATACAACAAAGGCGAGAGTACACGCCATATAGATTGGAAACTATACGGCAGAACAGATAAACTTTTTGTAAAAAGATACGAGGAAGAAACCAACCTGCGTTGCCATTTATTGCTTGATACCTCTTCGAGTATGTATTATCCTGAAAACAGTAATTCTAAAATAAAGTTTGGTGTTTTGGCTGCCGCTGTTTTGGCAAATTTAATGAAAAGACAAAGAGACGCCTTCGGTTTAACGCTTTTTAACGATAGTATTATTAGCCAAAGTGAAATACGTTCTTCTTCAAGCCATTATAGTAATTTATTAAACCAATTGGGCAGTGTTTTAAAACAGAATACAACCATTGAAAAAACCAATGTTGCCGATACGCTTAATACAATTGCAGAGCAAATTCATAGAAGAAGTTTGGTTGTAATTTTAAGCGATATGTTTGATGAAATGCACGAAAGCGAAGCTATTTTTGATGCACTCCAACATTTAAAGTTTAGAAAACACGAAGTTATATTAATGCATATTGTAGACGGACACTCTGAATTGGAATTTAACTTTGAAAACCGCCCGTATAAATTTATTGACAATGAAAGTGGAGAGGAATTAAAACTATATCCTGAAGATGTAAAAACAGAATATTTAACACAAATGAATAATTACAGAGAAGCCTTAAAACTAAAATGCAACCAGTATAGAATAGATTTTGTAGAGGCAGATGTAAGAAAAGATTTTAGCCAAATATTAATGCCATTTTTAGTAAAAAGACAAAAAATGTTGTAAATATTTTCATGTTTAAAACATCTTGAAAACCTAATATTTGCCTTTTCATTATTTCTACTACCTTTGTATCCCGATTATAGCTGTAATCTGTTAGCTACGTTTTAGGTTTTTCTAATCTTAAAATATAAGTCGGCAGCCTTTGCTTTTTATCAATTTTAGTAAATACAAATTCATGGAACAAAAATGTAAATATATATTTGTAACAGGCGGTGTTACATCTTCTTTAGGTAAAGGTATAATTGCCTCTTCTTTGGCTAAACTATTGCAAGCAAGGGGCTATAGAGTTACCATTCAAAAATTTGACCCATATATTAATATCGACCCAGGAACGCTTAATCCTTACGAGCATGGCGAATGTTATGTTACCGATGATGGAGCAGAAACAGATTTAGACTTGGGGCATTATGAGCGTTTTTTAAATGTGCCAACATCGCAAGCCAATAATGTAACTACGGGTAGAATATATCAAACCGTAATAGACAACGAACGTAGAGGCGATTATTTAGGTAAAACTGTTCAAGTAGTGCCACATATTACCGATGAAATAAAGCGTAGAATGAAATTGCTTGGAGATTCAGGCAAATTTGATATAGTACTTACCGAACTTGGAGGAACTGTGGGCGATATAGAATCATTACCTTTTGTAGAGGCTGTGCGCCAATTGCATTGGGAGCTTGGCGAAGATAATGCAATTGTAATTCATTTAACATTAGTACCATACTTAAAAGCTGCTGGCGAGTTGAAAACAAAACCAACCCAACATTCTGTAAGATTTTTATTAGAAAGTGGTGTAAAGCCAGATATATTAGTTTGTAGAACAGAACAGCCATTAAATACTGAATTAAGAAGAAAAATTGCTTTGTTTTGCAATGTTAATGTTAATGCTGTAATTGAATCTATAGATGTAGATACCATATATGATGTGCCATTGGTAATGTTTAAAGAAAAATTAGACAAAGTGGTACTTTCTAAATTAAAATTAGCATCTAAACAAGAGCCTGAATTGGAGCAATGGAAAGCCTTTTTACAACATATTAAACATCCTAAAAATGAGGTAAATATTGCACTTGTAGGTAAATATGTAGAATTGCCCGATGCTTACAAATCTATAAACGAAGCCTTTATACATGCGGGCGCAGCCAACGAGTGTGCTGTTAAAGTAAAATATATACACTCAGAATTATTGACAGATGAAAATGCTGCTGCAAAATTGCGTCAGTTTGATGGCATATTGGTAGCCCCAGGTTTTGGAGGCAGAGGTATAGATGGTAAACTTTCTGCTATTAAATTTGCAAGAGAAAATAATATTCCATTTTTTGGTATTTGCTTGGGTATGCAATGTGCAGTTATAGAGTTTGCAAGAAATGTGTTAGGCTATAAAGATGCCCATAGTTTTGAGATGAATGAAAAAACCAAATATCCTGTTATAGATATGATGGCATCGCAAAAAAAAGTAACCCAAAAAGGTGGCACTATGCGCTTAGGTGCTTACGATTGCAATTTGGTAAAAGGCACACAAGCATTTAAAGCTTATGGCAAACCAAAAATTAGCGAACGCCACCGCCATAGGTTTGAGTTTAACAATAAATATATTGCCGAATATGAAAAAGCAGGCATGGCACTTACAGGCACAAATCCTGAAACCAATTTAGTAGAAATTGTAGAGCTACCAAAGCACCCATATTTTGTTGGTGTTCAGTTTCATCCTGAATTAAAAAGTACGGTTGAAAATCCGCATCCTTTATTTGTAAGATTTATTAAAAAATCTTTGGAATTGAAAGGATAGTTAAATATTGAATTTTTTTTAATTAAATTTGTTTTTTTTAATTGTATGGATGAAGATATAAGATGGAAACAACGGTTTTATAATTTTTTAAAAGCATTTGAAAAGCTTGAATTATCAATGCAATTGATTCAAGAAAATATTAAATTGAATGAATCTACTTTGCAAGAAATGATAAAAGAAGGATTAATTCAAAGATTTGAATATACCCACGAGCTTGCTTGGAATGTAATGAAAGATTATGCAGAATATCAAGGCAATAATACTATTGGAGGCTCAAGAGATGCTACAAGAGAAGCCTTTAATTTGAAATTAATTTTAAATGGAGAAATTTGGATGGATATGATAGGTAGTAGAAATAAAACATCGCATACCTACAATGAAGATACGGTTAATGAAATTTATAATAAAATTATTTTACAATATTTTAATGAATTTTATGAATTTAAAACCATTATGACTTCAAAATTATGAATGATTTTGGATTAAGTTTAAGTACGTTACAAAATATTCAAAAAGTATTTTCAAATTATGACATAATTGAAAGTGTGATACTTTATGGCTCAAGAGCCAAAGGTAATTTTAAACCATATTCTGATATTGATATTACCTTAATTGGCAAAAGCATAAATTCAACTACAATTAATAAAATTGAAATGGATTTAGATGATTTAATGATGCCAATAAAATTTGATGTTTCAAATCATTTAACAATTAAAAATGAAGATTTATTAGAACATATTAAAAGGGTAGGTAAAATTATCTATCAAAAAAAATAATTTCCCTTACTTTTGCCTTATGAATTTTGGAAACGGAGTGGCTGCTCATAGAGGAAATATGAGCCAATTTCCTGAAAATACAATGCCCGCTTTTGAAAGTGCTGTAGGTATGGGGTGCAGTTGGCTGGAGTTGGATATTCAGCTAACGGCTTGCGGGCAATTGGTAGTTACCCACGATGAAAGCGCATCAAGAGTTACAGGCAAACATAAAATTGTAGCACAAACAAGATACGATGTGCTAAAAACCTTAAATTTTGGACATTATTTTAATCCAAATACTCATTATAATTTACCGCTTTTGGCAGATGTTTTAGAATTGGTAAAAGGCACAAATACCACTATTTCTATTCAACCTAAAAACTATGGATTGGTAAACATGGCTTATCAATTGGCTAAAAAAATGGAAATACTCAACCAAATAGCTTTTAATGATACCAATTGTGAATATTTAATACAAGTAAAGCAGTTGGATAACAAAATTCCTGTGTTTTGGGATAGACCCCCACATACCCATTTTGAAACTGATTTATTTATAGCCCAACAATATGGTTTTGAAACCCTAATGTATGAATGGCAAGGTATAACAGCCGAAAAAATTGAAAAAATTAAAAAAGAAAATATGAGATTTGGTGCTTGTGTAATTAATGATGAACAAAAAATGAAAGAATATTTGGCTATGGGTGTTCAGCATTTTTATACAGATTATCCTCAACAATTATTGAATTTATTATGAAAATAATAATACCTATGACAGGGCAGGGCAGCCGTTTTGTAGAAGCTGGATACACAACCTATAAAGCATTGATACCAATGCATGGCTTGCCAATTATAGAATATGTGGTTAGCCTTTTTCCAACAGAGGCAGATGTTATTTTTATTTGTAGAAATGATATGTTGCAAACTACAAATTTAGAAAAAACTTTACTTAAAATAAAACCAAGCGCTCAAATATTAGGCATTAACGAACATAAACTTGGACCTGTTTATACCGTTGCGCAAGCATTTCATTTAATAGATGATGAAGAACAAGTAATTTGCAATTATTGCGATTTTTACATGAATTGGGATTATGAAGATTTTAAACAAGCTGTAAATAAAAGAAATTTTTCAGGCGCTATTCCTTGTTACACAGGGTTTCATCCGCATTTATTGCATCCTAATAATCTATACGCAGGTTGCCAAGTTGATGATAAAATGCTATTAACTGAAATTAAAGAAAAATACAGTTTTGAACCAGATAAAAGCAAGGGCTACCACTCGGCAGGTACTTATTATTTTGACAAAGGAAAATATGTAAAAAAGTATTTTCAACTTTTAATGGATAAGCAAATAACATTGAATGGAGAGTATTATATTAGTTTGGTTTACAATTTAATTTTACAAGATAAATTAGATGTTTTGGTTTACGATAAAATTCCTCATTTTTGCCAATGGGGAACACCGCAAGATATGAGCGAATACAACAATTGGAGCAGTATTTTTGAAGCCTATAGCAAATGAATAAACTAATACCAATGGCAGGGGCTGGCAGCCGTTTTGCAACAGAAGGTTATACAACGCCCAAACCTTTACTACCAATTATGAATTTGCCTATGGTGGTGCAGGCAAGTAATGCTTTACCAAGTGCAGATAAAGAAATTTTTATTTTAAGAGATTTTCATATTTCAGAATTTGGTATTGATAAAGAATTAAAAAAATATTACCCAAATACAGAAATAATTGTGTTAAATGAATTGACAGAAGGGCAGGCTATAACCTGTTTGAAAGCAAAGCATTTAATTAATAACAATGAAGAATTAATAATAGGCGCAAGCGATAACGGAATGGTTTACAATCATCAAAAATTTGAAGATTGTAAACAAACAGCCGATGCCATTGTATTTACATTTAAAAATAACCAAGCAGTTGTAGAAAATCCAAAAGCTTATGGCTGGGTAATAGCAGATATTGAAAATAATATTACCGATGTAAAAGTGAAATACGATATGCCAAATCCTATCCAAAACCATGCTATTGTGGGTGCTTTTTGGTTTAAGCAAGGCAATTATTTTGTACAAGCAGCCGAAAAAATGATAGCAGAAAACCGTAAAATTAACAATGAATTTTATGTAGATGAATGTATTAAAGATTTATTAACTATGGGTAAAAAAGTAAAGGCTTTTGAGGTGCAGCATTATATTTGCTGGGGTACACCTACCGATTATAAAACCTTTAATTATTGGGAAACATTTTTTAAACAATTGTCCCAACATGCTTATGGAAAATAATGTACAGTTAAGCATCATAATTCCCTGCTACAATGAGGAAAAAAACATTCCGCATATTGTGGCTAAACTAAAGGCATTATTGAGAGGAAAGCAACATTCCGAATGTGAAGTTTTATTGGTAAACAACGGCAGTACAGATAATTCTGCCAATGTTTTTATTCAAGAATTAAAAGCCATAGAAGAAAACATACAAGCCATTACTGTACCTCAAAACAAAGGCTATGGCTATGGTATTTTATTTGGATTAGAAAAAGCAAAAGGCGAATATTTGGCTTGGACCCATGCCGATTTGCAAACAGACCCTGCTGATGTTTTTAAAGCTTTGGATATTATTTTAACCAATACCCAAAAACCCATTTTAGTAAAAGGTTATAGAAGCAATAGAAAACCGAGCGAAGCTTTTTTTAGTTGGTGTATGGCATTGGTTAGCAGCATAGTTTTAAAGAAAAGATTAACAGAAATAAATGCACAACCCAAATTGTTTCACAAAAATTTTTACAATACCATAAAAACCAATGCTCCATTAGATTTTTCATTGGATTTATACTGGCTTTTTCAAGCCAAAACTATGGGTACAATAATAGATTTTCCTGTTTTCTTTTTACCCCGATTGTATGGCGAAGCAAAGGGCGGAAGTGGCTCAACTTTTAAGGTAAAATACAAATTAATAAAACGCACGTTTAAGTATATTTTTGAATTAAAAACAAAACTAAAAACATGACAATATGATAAAACTAAAACAGCAACTATTTAAAACACTACTTCTCTTTTTCTTTTTAATTACTTGTTATCTCAATACTTTTCAAACACAAGGAACGCTTGGTTTTCAAGATAAGTTTAGTCAATTTGATGAACTTATTGCAATTGGCAATGTAAATACAATGCTAACGCCTGAAAGCGCTAAGCATTTTATATTTTACTCCATTAGTGGCAATACTGTAATGTATGGCAGAGCATTGTTTTATGTAGATGCTTTAGTGTCATATATACCTTATAAAATATGGGGTTTGACAGGACAAATTATTGTAACACGTATTACCCACTCTGCTGTTTTAATGTTTGCTTTTTATTTGTTAATTGTAGTTTTTATAGATAAAAAATATTGGCAATTGCGAGCGGCTATTGCATTGCTATTGTGCATTATGCCCTATACGCTTTATTTTTGTATTGTACCAAAGCCAGAGCCATTTTTAATTCTTTTTTTAGCATTATTTTTCTATTATATTCAGAAATACAATTTTCAAAAATTTGGTCCTTTTATATTTCTTGGATTAGCCTTTGGTACTAAAATTTCTGTATTGGCATTATTGCCCGTTTTTGGCATTTATTTTTGGTTAAAAAATGAACAAAATTGGATAAAAAAAATACTGCTTACAGGTGTTTATTTCTTTATTGGCTTAATAGTTTGTGTGCCTACATTATTACTTGGTGTGGTTAAACGTATTTATTGGCAATCGTATATTAGCCATACATTTGGCACAATTAAGCAAGATTATGACGATATTAAGATTACCGTTTTCACATGGTTAAAATACATTGGTACAGAATATTTTGGCTTGTATTGGTTTTTGCTTATTCCTTTACTATTATCAGTTATTACATTTGTAATTTATAAAAGCATAAAAAGTAAAAGTATTACATTTCAGCAATTGGTGTTTTTTAGCGGTGTATTTGTAATATTACTTGTAAGTATAACTACCAAACGCATTTGGCCTCATTATTTGTATTTTGGCTGGGTGTTTTTTATTATTGGTTGTTGTATAAGTTTAGAAAAAAAATGGTGGGTAGATACCCTTATAATTGCTTGTTTGCTTTTAGCTTTTTTTGAAGTAAAACCTATAGCAGGGCATATTGAATACTTTTTAAAAAGAGAAAAAACAGAAACTTATATTGCTGCTAAATCAAATGCCGAAAAAGCATACAATTACTTGCTCACTAAACCCAATGTGTCGCCCATATTTACAGATATTTCAGCTTATTTGCCTAATCATTTATTTGTTAAACACTTTAGATACCAACCTTTTGAAAGCGATAAGAAACCTACAGATATTCGCATTGACCAAATTAACAATTACAGCGAGCAATTATATGAAAATGCCAATGCCATTATTTTTTACAAAAACAATCCTTTAACCAAAGTTTTAGATACTAACTATATAATAATGAAAGATGAAGCAGAAGCCAAAGCTACTTTCAATCAATTTGTACCTTCTGTTTTTGTAAAAGATACAGCGTTCGAACAAGTTGAAATATATAGTAGAAGAAAATAGATAATTAATCCTAAAACAAATTCATCATTAAATTCAAATCTTTAGCTTTTATGCCAAATTTATTGCCTAAAGCTTGGTTTACCAATGCACCTTTGTAAATATAAACACCATTTCTAAAGCCTTTTGCTATGCGTGTTAGTTCATAAAAACCACCATAATTGCTCATATCATTGAGTATAGGTGTAAAAATATTGCTTAAAGCATAGCTTGCCGTGCGAGATACTCTGGCAGTAATATTTGGTACACAATAATGGATAACATTGTGCTTTTTAAACACAGGGTTTTTATGGTTGGTTATTTCGCTTGTTTCAAACACACCGCCTTGGTCTATACTCACATCTATAATAATGCTATTGGGTTTCATTTGTTGCACCATCGTTTCAGATACCACAATAGGGCTTCTGCCCAATTCGCCACGCAATGCGCCTATGGCTACATCGGCTGTACGCAAGGCTTCTTGCAAAATATTTGGCTGTATTGTACTGGTAAAAATTTTACCACCCATATTTTCTTGTAAACGTCTTAAACGGTACAATTCATTGTCGAATACTTTTACATTTGCACCCAAGCCCAATGCCGCTTTGCAGGCATATTCGCCTACTGCTCCTGCACCAATTATAACTACCTGCGTAGGTGGAATGCCTGTAAAACCGCCCAATAATTCGCCTTTGCCTATATTGGCATTGTTTAAATACTCCGCAGCCAGTAGGATAGATGCATGCCCTGCCATTTCGCTCATTGCTCTAATTATGGGGAATGAGCCACTATCATCTTGCAAAAACTCATAGGCTATAGCATTTATTTTTTTGAGTAAAAGTTTGTTTAGTGTAACATCTGTTAATTGGTCTAATTGCAAAGCAGAAATAAGCACTTGTTCTGGTCGCATTAGTTCAATTTCTGCATCTGTTGGTGGCTCAATTTTAAGAATAATATCTGCTTTAAATACTTCTTGGTGGCTATGAGCAATGCGTGCCCCTGCTTCGCTGTATTTATCATCACTAAAATTACTTGCATTGCCAGCTTTACTTTCAACAACAATTTCATGCCCATTGTTTACTAAAAACTCAACCGCACTTGGCGAAAGCGGAACACGGTTTTCTTGTTGCGTAGTTTCTTTTGGAATACCAATAAATAAACCAGTATTGTTTTTTTTAAGCGGTGCTGCCTGCTCCAAAGGCTGCATAGCAAAAGCTTCTTTTGCTAATTCGTTAAAAGAAATTAAACCTTTTTTTTGTTCTGCCATAGTGTTGTGTACAAATTAATAATCAATTATTACAAATATAATGACTAATTGTTATTAACCAACAATTTGTTACACAATAAAAGGGTTGTTTTTTGCGTTAGGTACTATTAGCTTTGCGCTACTATAAAAAAATGATAAAAAAAATTTCTATATTGCTAATTTTATCGCATTTTTCATTCAATATAAATGCTCAAAATACTATAAAACGTATAGATAGCCTTACGCATAGCTTTATGCAAGGCACTATGCCAAAGCAAAAAACTGTAATTTCTGCTGAAGATATAGCTAATTTAAACGAAGAAAAATTTAATAAACTTATAGCCACACTTGGCAGTACCATAGATTTTAAATTTAATGATTTAGTAAAAACACAAATTGGCTATATGAAAAGTCCTAACAGTACTTTTTTAACCAAAGCAAGTGGCAGAAAAGATATTTATTTTAGAATTTTTGAAGATATTTTAGATAAAAAAGGAATGCCCGATGAAATAAAATATTTGTCTATTGTTGAATCTTTGCTTAGTCCGAATGCTGTTAGCTGGTGCGGTGCTACAGGTTTATGGCAGTTTATGCCAGGCACAGGAAAAATGATGGATTTGCGTATAGACAATGAGGTAGATGAACGCAAAGATATGTATAAAAGCACAGAAAAGGCTTGCGATTATTTAATGAGTAATTACAACCGTTTTGGCGATTGGTTATTGGCTTTGGCGGCATACAATGGCGGACCAGGAAACGTAAACAAAGCCATTACAAGAAGTGGAGGAAAAAAAACTTTTTGGGAAATAAAACCGTACTTGCCGAAAGAAACTCAAAACTATATACCTAAATTTATAGCAACAGTTTTTGTAATGACATTTTCGCCCCCTGTTGACGAAAGCCTAAATAGCTTGGAAGCCCATGAAATGGTAGTGCCTTTTAATGTATGCTGCCCTATAGATATGAAATATATTGCTGCAATGGTAAATATTAGCGATTACGAGCAAATGGAGTGGAATAGCACCTATAAAGACGGTGTAATTCCTCATTATGTAAACAATAAAACAGTATTATTGCCTTATACCAAAGCTATGCAATTGGCTCAATTGCAAGACAGTATTTATTTGATAAGCGCCAATGCTTTTAATCCTCAAAATTATATTAAAAATGAAAGTAGCACTACATTTTATAAAGTAAAAAAAGGGCAAACAGCCGCCCAAGTTGCAGATATTTATAATGTATATGTTAATGATTTAAAACGATGGAATAGGCTAAAAGGCAATAAACTAAGAGCTGGGGCAAACTTAAAAATTGTAAAGCAAAGAGAGGTTATATTGCCTGTAAACAATTACAATAAAAGCGGTTATTTTTATTATATCTCTACTTTTGAAAGCCAAACTGTAAACGACATTTGTTCTAAATTTAATGAATTTGATATGGCAAAAATTTGCCAATTGAATGACATAGAAAGCCCTTTAACACCTTTAGGCAAAGGAAAAATTATAAAACTTTATACCAAATCTAACTAAATGTTCACACCAATTAAAAAACTATTTTATGTAGCTTCCATCTCTTTATTTGTTATAGCATGCAAGCAAAATGATAAACAACTCAAAGGCAATGCCGTTGGAGATTTGGGTACGCTTACCATAGTTGCCGATGAGGAAATACACAAAGCTTTAAAAGATGTTTATAACGATATATTTCTTTCAACAAAAGGAAACAATGCACTTACAGAACCTTTCAGCCAAGTTCTTCAACCAACAATTAATGAATTTAAAGATTTTTTTTTCAATCAAAGAACTATTTTAGTATTAGTAACTGAAAAAAATGTTAAATCTTTAGATTTTTTATTTCAAAATTTTAAAGATAATGAAGTTGAAAGTTATATTAATTCTGGTATTGTTAACACTAAAAGTGTTTCAAATATTTTAGCCAATAACCAAGAGGTGCTTTTTGTTTTTGGAAAAACGATTGAACAAATTAAACAAAAATTAGAAATCGATCAAATAAATATTATCCGTACTTTGCTTAAAAATGAATTGAAAGCACAAGTAAATGCTTTAAAAGATTCTACCCAAAATACAGAAATTTACAACGAAATAAAAACCAAATTTGGCGTAGGCATTGCTATTCCAAGTAATTTTACGCTAAAGCAAAAAAGTGAAAATTTTTATTTGTTTGAAATGCAAAACAAAGCCGATGCAAATGAGCCAAAAGTGTTTGGTATAATGCTGCATACTTATCCCTATAAAGATACTACAGATTTTAATTATTTAAATGTAAGAAGTGTAAGAGATTCTATTTGTAAATACAATATTCCTGGGGAAATAGCAGGCACTTATATGAGTACTTCCGAAAGCGATTATTACCCAACACGCTTAAAAGAAATGGTAAATTTGAATGGCTATAAAGCCTCTAAAATTAATGGTTGGTGGACAGTAAAAGGCGTTAGCCTTGCAGGTCCTTTTTTAAGATATACTATTCATATACCCGAAAAAAATACGATATTTGCCTTTGAAGGTTATGTAAATAAGGCCAATTTGAATGTAAAAGATAAGGATATTCGCCTGTTTGAAGCCATTGCACAAAGTATAAAATAAATGAAGAACTACGCTGAAAAAAAACATATTGTTATTTTTGCCTCTGGCAACGGCAGCAATGCTTTAAACCTTATTCGGCATTTTGAAGATAATAAAGATATAGCTATAAGTGCTATATTTTGTAATAAATCCAATGCAGGTATTGTTCAAAAAGCATTGGAAAACAGAGTGGCTATTCAATTATTTAATAAATACGATTTTTATGAAACCTCTACTATAATTGAAAAAGTAAACCAATATGCACCAAGCGTAATTGTGTTGGCTGGTTTTTTATGGTTAGTACCTCAAAATTTTATTCAAGCGTTTGGTGGTAAAACTATTAATTTACATCCATCTTTATTGCCAAAATACGGAGGAAAAGGAATGTATGGACACCATGTTCATGAGGCTGTATTGAATGCCAACGAAACAGAAACAGGCATTACCATTCATTTGGTAAACGAAGAATTTGACAAAGGCAAAATATTGTTTCAAGCAAAATGTGCAATTACAGAAAACGATTCTATAGAAACAATTTCATCTAAAATACACGATTTAGAACACGAGCATTTACCATTAGTAGTAGAAAGGTTTTTGAATGAATAATTTCTTCCGTCTCCCGTCTTCTGTTTTTCTAAAAATCTTAATTCTTAATTCAACATTCTTTATTACTAATTTATCATTTGCTTGGGGTTTTTATGGGCATAAAAAAATAAATGAACTCTCGGTTTATACTTTACCAAAACCACTTTTTGGATTTTACAAAGCCCATATTGATTATATTACTGCTCATGCTATAGATGCAGATAAAAGACGCTACATTATGGCTGAAGAAGCTTGCAGACATTACCTTGATGGAGACTTTTATGAACATTGTTTGCCTTTAGATACCATTCCAAAATATTACAAAGATGCCATAGCAAAATATACAGAAGATACAGTGCAACACCACGGCATTGTGCCTTGGTATATACAAACTATGATGTACAGATTGACAGAAGCTTTTAAGACAAAAGATGCAGCACGCATATTGAAATTAAGTGCAGATTTGGGGCATTATGTGGGCGATTGCCATGTGCCGCTGCATGCTACAAGCAATTACAATGGGCAAAAAACCAATCAAGTAGGTATTCATGGCTTGTGGGAAAGCCGCTTGCCAGAATTATTTAATACTGAATATGATTTTTTTACAGGCTTGGCAGTTTATACAGATACGGCTGTAAATGCTATTTGGCAGGCTTATGCGCAAAGTTTTAGCTTGGTAGATAGTGTGCTAAAAACCGAAAAAAAAGTAAGCGATAATTTTCCATTGGATAAAAAATATGCTTTAGAAAGCAAAGGCAATACTGTAGTAAAAGTATATTCGCAAGATTTTTGTAAGGCATACCACAATGAATTAGGCAATATGGTAGAAAACAGATTAAGAAGCTCTATTACATTGCTTGGCAGCCTATGGTACACCTGTTGGGTAAATGCAGGGCAGCCAGAATTGCCAGATATGCCTAAAGAGCAAGAACCCCAAAATACAAAAGAAGAAGAGCCCACGCAACAAGAGAAAATGATAGGAAGAGAAGAATGAAATTTTTGATTTTGGGATTTTTGAATTTAAAAAAGTATAATATCCTTTCAAAGTAAAATTTCTTTGCGACTTTGCGTTAAAATAATTCAACAATATATAGATGCTTCCCCGCATTAAAACGGGGCAGGCTGTTCCTCAGCATGAAAGAGCCATTTAACAAAATAACAATTCAACAATTTAACAATAATTAAATCTATAAATCCTAAAATTCCAAAATTGACCTACCCCGAAACCCTCAATTACCTTTATACCAAATTGCCCTATTTTACAAGAGATGGAGCGGCTGCGCTTAAGCCAGATTTAACAAATACCATTAAATTATGTGCTGCATTGGGCAATCCGCAACATCAATTTAAAAGCATACACATAGCAGGCACAAATGGCAAAGGCAGTACAAGCAATATGCTGTCGGCTATTTTGCAGCAACATGGCTATATAACTGGGCTCTATACTTCGCCCCATTTATTAGATTTTAGAGAGCGTATAAGAATTAATGGCGAAATGGTAAGCCAAGAGTTTGTAATCAATTTTGTAGAAAAAATAACACCTTTTATTGATGAAATTCAGCCTTCTTTTTTTGAAATTACAGTGGCTATGTGTTTTCAATATTTTACCCAGCAAAAAGTAGATTATGCCATTATAGAAACAGGCTTGGGCGGACGATTAGATAGTACAAATATTATCAATCCTATTATTAGTATTATTACCAATATTGGTTACGACCATGCAGATTTGCTGGGCGATACTTTAGCAAAAATAGCTTCAGAAAAAGCAGGTATTATTAAACTAAACATACCAGTAGTTATAGGAGAAAGCAATACCGAAACTGATAATGTATTTATAGAAAAAGCAAAAACAGAAAATGCACCTATTTATTTTGCAGATACCAATCCTAATTATTATAACACAGAGATAGAATGTGATTTGAAAGGCAATTACCAGCAAAAAAATTTGGTAACTGTAATGCAAGCAGTTGAGGTATTAAATACTTTGAATTTGAAGTTAGAATATTTTAAAGTGGCTAAAGCTTTGCAAAATGTGCAGCAATTGACTGGCTTTAAAGGACGATGGGAAGTATTAGGCAAAAACCCTAAAATAATTGCAGATACAGGGCATAATGACCATGGATTAAAATTGGTTATCGAGCAATTATTAAGTTTAAAATACGAAAAATTACACATCGTTTTTGGTATGGTAAAAGACAAAGACAGAACAAAAATTTTAAAACTTTTGCCCACAAATGCAATCTATTATTTTTGCAATCCCAATTTGCCAAGAGCACTTAATGCCAACGATTTAAAAACGGAATGTAATACAATAGGACTGAAAGGAGAGGCTTACAGCAATGTAGTAGAAGCTTTACAAAATGCAAAAAAAAATGCAAATACAAATGATGTTATATTTATTGGAGGTAGTACTTTTGTAGTGGCAGAAATTATAGAATGGAAAAACAATTAGTAGTATATACAGATGGCTCATCGCTTGGCAATCCTGGTAAAGGCGGCTATGGCGTGGTGTTAAAATGGGGGAGTGTGCGCAAAGAAATTAGCCAAGCTTTTACATTAACTACCAATAATAGAATGGAGCTTTTGGCAGTTATAGTTGCATTGGAAACATTGAATAAAGAAAAATTAAATATTCATATTTATACAGACAGTAAATATGTATGCGATGCAATAGAAAAAAAATGGGTGTGGGCTTGGCAAAAAAAAGGTTGGAAAGATAAAAAAAACATTGACTTATGGCAGCGTTTTTTACCCTTATTTGCTAAACATACCGTAACAATGCACTGGGTAAAAGGGCATGCAGGGAATGCTGAAAACGAAGTGTGCGATGTATTAGCAACTACAGCCGCTAAAAATGGTCCTTGGCTTATAGACAAGGGTTATATTTCAGAGTAATTTTTGTTCAATATTTTAATCTGAGTTAGGGATAAGCAAATTTAATCTGTCGAATTATTTGTAGCAAAGGGTGCGGCTGGTGTCCACGAAATGTGTGAAATTTTAATTTTAGCCAACTACCTTTTGAAGTAATATGAAATAAAATTAAAATTTGGATTTCGTGGGGCCTTTTTTGCTTTACTTTTTGGGCAAGCAAAAAGTAAAAAACTAAAAAAAAGAACAATATTATTAAATTATAGAATATTCATAATTTATAACTTAAACCTAATTCATTTTAAAATAGGCAAATCCGCCATAAATTCATATTGCATATTATCTAAATTTAATTGTAAAAAAATATGTTGTAAACCATTGGTTAGCATTACAAATTTAGCTTTAATGGTTTTTAAATAAATACCCGCTTGTTGCACAGTGGCTTGGGTTAATGCGATATTGGGTGCTTTACACTCTACTAATAATATAGGTTCAGCATTGTTATTGCTTACAACAATGTCAAAACGTTTAGAAAGCCCATTGAATTTTAAAGATTTTTCTACTGCTATAAGCCCTACGCCTACTTGTTTTTCTTCAATTATAAATTGAATAACGTGCTGCCTTACCCATTCTTCTGGCGTAAGGGCAATATACTTTTTTCTAATAATGTCGAATATTTGTGTATTACCATTCAGCTTTTTGAGCTTAAATTCGTATGCTTTAAAGTTTAACTGCAAAGTGTGGCAAAAGTAAAATTAAAAAATGGCAAATAGTACAACCATAAAATACGACCAAATAAGAGGCGATATTCAAAATAAAAGATTTACCCCTGTGTATCTTTTAGAGGGCGAAGAAACTTATTTTATTGATGCCCTTTCAGAATTGCTGGAAGAGCATGTATTAAAACCTGAAGAAAAAAGTTTTAACCAAATAATAACTTATGGTAAAGATACCAGTGCATTGGATATTAAAATGGCAGCCAAACGCTATCCTATGATGAGTGAATACCAATTGATATTGGTAAAAGAAGCACAAAATTTAAACGATTTAGAAAATTTAGAAGATTACCTCGAAAATCCAACACCATCTACAATATTGGTATTATGCTATAAAGGTAAAAAATTAGATAAACGCACAAAGTATGCTAAATTATTTGCCAAATACACTCAATTTACAAGCGAGCGTATGCGTGATTATGAAATTACACCTTGGATAGAAAAATACTTTAAACAAAAAGGTAGAAATATAGAGCCCAAAGCCTTACAATTAATAAGTGATTATTTAGGTAACGATTTGGGTAAAATTACCAATGAAATAGATAAAATGCTTATCAATGTAAAAGCTGATGTTGGCTTAATTGGTATGCAGCACATTGAGCAAAATATAGGTATTAGCAAAGATTTTAATATTTTTGAATTGCAAAAAGCCATTGGCGAAAAAAACTTTAACAAATCGGTACAAATAGCCAATTATTTTGCCTCCAATCCTAAAGCAAATCCTATTATTCCCATTATTGCTAATTTGTACGGCTATTTTGCCAAAGTATATGCTGTATATACCATTCGCAGTAAAACAAGAAAAGAAATAGCCATTGCCATAGGCATGAACGAATTTTTTGTGCAAGAATATATAACAGCAAGCAATAATTACCCACCTGTATTGGTAGAAAAAATATTTGGCTTGTTAAAATATTTTGATTTGCGCAGCAAAGGTATAAATGATAGCGGCAATACAGATGATGGACAATTGATAATAGAAATGACCGTAAAAATACTGCGTGTAGCAGAAATGCCTGCGCATTTAAAAATTATGTAGAAATATTTTTTATTCTTTAAAAATGCCTTACATTTGCATTCCTTAAAAAGGTCGGATGGCCGAGTGGCTAGGCAGAGCTCTGCAAAAGCTCGTACAGCGGTTCGAATCCGCTTTCGACCTCGTAAAAAAACCCCTAATTTTTTAGGGGTTTTTTTATGTACTTAATGAATAAATTCTTTAAATATTAATGATAAAATTCCCTTAAAAAAGCCTATTTTTGCACGTTTCAACATGTTAACTTTAAATGATTTAGGATTCGACTTTGGCGGCAGATATTTGTACAAAGATGTAAACTGGCAAATAAAACCAGGAGAACGCATAGGCTTGGTAGGGCAAAATGGTACTGGTAAATCTACCTTGCTGCGCATTATTACGAACGAGTATCAGCCTACAGAAGGTTCAATGTCTAAATCTAAAGATTGTACTATTGGGTTTTTAAATCAAGACTTATTAAGTTATGAAAGCGATGATTCTATTTATAAAGTAGCCCTTCAAGCTTTTGATAAAGCCTTGCAATTGCAAAAAGAAATAGATGAAATTATAGAGCGTTTGGAGTTCGACCATTCAGATGAAATACTAAATTTATTGGGCGATAAGCAAGAGCAATTTGAGGCTTTAGATGGCTATAATATTCAATTTAAAACCGAAGAAATATTGGAAGGATTGGGTTTTAAAACAGCAGATTTGCAACGCCCTTTGAAAGAATTTAGCGGAGGCTGGCGTATGCGGGTAATGTTGGCAAAATTATTATTGCAAAACCCTCGTTTACTTTTACTCGATGAGCCTACCAATCACTTGGATTTGCCAAGTATAGAATGGATAGAGGAGTATTTACAATCTTTTGAGGGTTGTGTTATTGTTGTATCGCACGATAGACAATTTTTGGATAAAATGGTAAATAAAATTGTAGAAGTAGCCAATAAAAGAGTTTATCAATACACTGGCAATTATTCCAAATTTTTAGAACTAAAAGCCGATAGAGACGAACTTCAAAACCGAGCTTTTGAAAACCAACAACAGTTTATTAAGCAGCAGGAAAAACTAATAGATAGATTTAAAGCCAAAGCCAGCAAAGCTACAATGGCTCAAAGCCGTATGAAAATGCTGGATAAAATAGAGCGAATTGAAGAGGTTGTAAGCGATGAATCGGTAATGAATTTGCGTTTTAAAGTGCGCCAACAGCCCGGAAAAATAATTATTACACTTAAAGATATTGGTAAAAATTACGATGAGCAAACTATTTTTAACCATGCAAGTGCCCAAATATTAAGAGGCGATAAAATAGCTTTAATAGGTGCAAATGGAAAAGGAAAAAGTACATTATTGCGCATAATTGATAAAAGCGAAGGCTACACAGGCGAAGTAGAATACGGACACAATATTGAAAAAACTTTTTATGCGCAGCATCAATTAGAAAGCCTAAATATTCAAAATGAAATATTGGAAGAACTTGCCAATATGGGTTCTACAAAACTTGAAAACGAATTGCGTACAATTTTAGGCTCATTTTTATTTAGTGGCGATGATGTTTACAAAAAAATAAAAGTATTGAGCGGAGGCGAAAAAGCCCGTGTGGCATTGGCTAAAACTTTAGTAGAGGAAGCCAATTTTTTACTACTCGATGAGCCAACCAACCATTTGGATATTCAAAGTATGAATATATTAATACAGGCTTTGCAAATGTTTGAAGGCACTTTCATTACCGTATCGCACGATAGATATTTTATAGCCAATGTAGCCAATAAAATATGGTGGATAGAAGATGAGATTGTTAAAGAATATGAAGGTCCCTACGATGAATGGAAATACTGGATGGCTCAAAGAGAGAAAAACAAACCTGCCGAGGCTAAAGTTTCTAATAAAACAAATACTGCAGCAAAACCCATTGAGGTATTGCCTGATACCAAAGTAGCAGATAAGCAAAAAAAACAATTGCAACAACAATTAAGTACTATCGAACTTGAAATAAACGAATTGAAAGCCAGTAAAACGCAAATAGAAACCCAACTTGCCGAAAATGCGAATGCTGAAAAAATTGGCACACTTTCTGAACAATACAAACAGAACGAAAATTCTTTAATCAGTAAAAATAAAGATTTTGAAACAATATTTGAGCAATTAATGAGTTTAGAGTAATATTGAAAAAAATAAAAAATAAATGAACAAGCTAATTCTTTTTTTAACACTTTCTATTTGTCCTTTTTTTATAAAAGCTGCTTATGTACCTACCCAATACACTAATTATGTATATGAGCCAGAAATAAAAACTGTAATGCTTACCCAAAGTGGCAGCTACGAAAGATTTCCTGCCATAGATTTGAACAGCAGCCAGCAATTACAATTATTGTTTGATGAGTTAAAATCTGAAAACGATAATTACCAATATACTTATATTCATTGCTCGGCAAATTGGGAGCTTTCGCCCTTACGCCCCAATGAGTATATGTCAGGTATTTTTTTTGAAAATATTAACAATTATTCTTTTTCCACAAGTACATTTCAGCAATTTACGCATTATGAAATAGATTTTCCTACGGCAGATATGAAACCAAAGCTATCTGGCAATTATATTTTAAAAGTGTACCGCAATTTTGATGAAAACGATGTTGTGCTTACCCGTAGATTTATGGTTGTAGATGATAAATTTATTATCAAAGCCACTGCCAATAGTGCTACTAATCCTGCTTTAAGATTTACAAAACAAGAAATAGATTTTACTGTAGATATGGGGCAGAATATTGTACCAAACCCAATGATAGATGTAAAAACTGTAATAATGCAAAACCTACGTTGGGATAATACCATAACAGATTTAAAACCCAGAATGATAAACGGCAGAGTATTAGATTTTAATTATGAACAAGGCAATTTATTTGATGCAGGCAATGAGTTTAGATATTTTGATATTCGCAGTTTGCGTTTTCTAAGTTTTAATGTTAGAAGAAAATACATGGAAAACAATGTAAAACATGCAGTGCTTTATAACGATGCTACAAAAGCAAATTTACCTTATTTGCAAACGATAGATTTTAATGGCAAACGTGTGGTTGACAATAGAGACAATGCCATTAAAGATGGAGGTGGAATAGAGGGTGATTATGCAAGCGTGCATTTTACCTTTGTTAGCGATAAATTGGATAAAGATGTTTACATATTTGGAGAGCTTTCTGATTGGCAAATGAAAGAAGAATTTAAAATGGAATGGAATGCCAATTTTAACCAATATGAAGCTACTTTGGTTCTAAAGCAAGCATATTACGATTATTATTATGTAACACCAAATGCAAATGATGCAACAAAAGTAGAGCTTTCAAATACAGAAGGCAACCACATGAATACTGAAAATGATTACCATATTATGGTTTATAATAAAAATCCTTTTATGCAGTACGATGAATTGTTGGGTACTGTGCGTTGCAATTCGGCAAAGCGATAAAAATTCAATACTTTTTTATAAATTTGTAATCATTATGGAAGTAAACGAGCCAATTGTAGAATACAACCAATTGAATTTAGATAAGGAATACACTTATTTAGATTATATGAGTTGGAAATTTTCTGAAAGAGTAGAATTGATAAAAGGTAAAATTTTTAAAATGAGCCCAGGTCCTAATAATAACCATCAAAGGGTTATTACAAATGTAGGAACAGAGATGTTGAGTTTGTTTAAAAAACAACCTTGCAATGTTTTTTTGGCTCCTTTCGATGTAAGATTATACACCCCAAATCAAAAGAAAAATTATACTGTAGTTCAGCCAGATTTATGTATTATTTGCAATGAAGATTTATTGGATAAGCAAGGCTGCAATGGCTCTCCCGATTTAGTGGTAGAAATACTTTCGCCTACAAATACAAAACACGATTTAAAAACCAAATTTGAGCTGTATGAGGAATGTGGCATAAAAGAATATTGGATAATAGATATTGAAAATAGAATTGTTTTGATATATGTTTTACAAAATGGAAAATACATAGGTTTAAAACCATTTACTTTAGATATGGAAACACAAAGTATTTTATTTCCCAAATTAAAAGTGGCTGTAAACGATATTTTTTACAGAGTAAAAACATGGGATTAAAAAAATATCTTCCTAAAATTCTTATTGCAATAGTTGCAATCGTTCTAATTGGAGGAGGTACAGCTTATTACTTTTATAAAACCAAAGCTACCAATATTAATACACCTTTTTTTGTAAAACTAAATAACAATGACAATATTGAAACCCTAACCGAAAAACTAACCAATGAATGTGGGCTTAAATATCCATTTTTATTTAAAAAAATAGCCCATAAAATGAACCTTGAACGTTGGATGAAAAGAGGACGATATGAGTTAAAACCAGAAATGACAATGGTAGAAGTGGTAAAATTATTTAGAGCAGGCAAAAGCCAAACGGTAAATTTTACCATTAAAGGCTTATCGAGTATAGAAAGTTTTGCCAATTTATGTGGTGAAAAATTAGAGCCAGATGCACAAGATTTTATGTTTCTTTTGTCTGATTCTGTTTATTTAGATACTTTTGGATTTACGCCTCAAACCATATATGCCATGCTGCTGCCCGATACCTACAACACTTTTTGGCATACCCAAGCAGATGAACTAATGCAAAGGCTTTACAAAGAATATAATTTGTATTGGGATGAAAATAAATTGAATAAAGCCAAAAACATTGGCTTGTCGCCAATAGAGGTAGCCATATTAGCAAGTATAGTAAGCAAAGAAACCAATAAAAAAGATGAAATGCCTGCTGTGGCAAGTATGTATATTAATCGCCTTAATATTGGTATGCCTTTACAAGCCGACCCAACTGTAAAATTTGCCCTTAACGACCCTACATTGAAAAGAATTTACAACACACATTTGCAAGTAAATTCGCCATATAATACTTACAAAAACAAGGGCTTGCCGCCAGGACCAATTTGTATTCCAAGCAAACAAGCCATAGAGGCTGTTTTAAATTACACACCACATAATTATTTATTTATGTGTGCCAAAGAAGATTTTAGCGGTTATCATAATTTTGCAACTACCTATAGCGAACATTTACTAAATGCCAAACGCTACCAAGCTGCTTTAGATAGAAGAGCTATTAATTAAAAGAATAGATTTATACGCAAATTGTGTGGTCATTCTGTCCCGCAAATGCGGGATGCTCTGAAAAAAGATTATTCCGCTGCGCTCCCTGATATAGTTCAGAATCTAATTTTTACTTTATAAAAGCAATAGATTAATCCCAAATTAATCAATAGGAGATTTGAAAAATTGAACTATTTGATTTAGTTGGGATTAACCCCGATTTAAAAATTGCAATTATGTTTTGTAAAAACATGATTTGCAATTTGTTATTCGATTCAGCAATTCTATTGCTGAATTTGGGTTAATATAAAATTTATCGGTAATTCATTATTTTCTAACGGAATAAAAATCTAGCTTAAGCCTAACATTTTTAAGTTTGTATTGTTAATTTTAAAACCCCAAACATTATGCCTGCCAAAACTCAAAAACAACCCGAAAATTTTGCAAAAAAAATAATGGAACATTATATGGATTATGTTCTAACGGAAAACAAACAACCTGCCAGTATATATTCATTTACCAAACAAATAGGCATTGCTGAAAATGAGTTTTATAAGTATTACACTTCTTTTACAGCTATTGATGAAGAAATATGGAAAAATGCTGCAGAAAATACTATCAATAGCCTTATGGCTTCAACAGAATATGCAGAGTATAATACACGAGAAAAAGTGTTAGGTTTTTTTTATACACTTCAAGAGGCTTTGAATAAAAATAGAAGTTATTTTATTTACAGCTTGAAAGATGGCAAGCCATTGCATAAAAACCTAAAGGCATTTAAAGAACAAATAGAAAATTTTGCTAAACAAGCCATACAAGAAGGCTTGGCTCAAAATGAATTGGAAGATAGAAAACTAATTTCAGAAAAATATTACAATGCTGTATGGCTAAATACCATGTTTATTCTAAACTTTTGGCAAAACGATAGTAGCAAAAATTTTGAAAAAACAGATGCTGCTATTGAAAAATCTGTAAACTTAATGCTTGAACTAATGGGCAAAAGTGCATTGGATAGCATGTTGGATTTAGGCAAATTTTTGTTTCAAAATGTTGTTAAAAAATAATTTTACAACAAAATGAAAGAGCAAATAAGTATTCCAACATCTAAAATAAAACGTGCAGCAAGTTTTGCTGGCACTGGCGTAAAAGTGGGTGGCAATTACATAAAATATTACGTTAAAAAAGCCTTCGATTCTGAAACAACAAAAGACGAGCTGAACGAAGACAATGCCGAAGATATTTACGATACTTTAAGCAAGTTGAAAGGGAGTGCGTTAAAAGTAGCACAAATGCTAAGTATGGATAAAAATATTATGCCAGCGGCTTATCAAAATAAGTTTCAAATGGCGCAATATTCTGCACCGCCATTAAGTTATCCTTTGGTGTTAAAAACCTTTAACCAACAGTTTAACAAATCGCCTTTAGATTTATTTAATACATTTGAAAAAATTGCTAAACATGCAGCAAGTATTGGGCAGGTGCACAAAGCCACTTTAAACAATAAAACTTATGCTGTAAAGGTGCAATACCCTGGTGTGGCTGAAAGTGTAAGTAGCGATTTGAAACTTATTCGCCCTTTTGCTACACGCTTATTGAACTTAAAAGGCAAGGATATTGAAAAATATTTTAAAGAAGTAGAAAATAAATTATTAGAAGAAACCGATTACGAGTTAGAATTAAAACGCTCGGTTTATATTTCTAATGAATGCAAGCATATTGAAGGTGTTATTTTTCCTCAATATTACAAAGATAAAAGCAGTAGCCGTATATTAACTATGGATTGGATAGAGGGCATGCCGCTTACAGAATTTGTAAAACAAAACCACTCGCAAGCCATAAGAAACAAAGTAGGCCAGGCTATTTGGAATTTTTATTGGCATCAAATATTTGTAATAAAAACAGTACATGCCGACCCACACCCAGGCAATTTTATTATTACTCCAACTTTCGATTTAGCGGTTATAGACTTTGGTTGTGTAAAAGAAATAGAAGAAGAGTTTCACAAAGATTATTTTAGATTGCTAAATTCTGATGCTATAAACGATGAGCAAGAGTTTACACGCATTATGTATAAATTGAAATATTTATTGGAGGAAGATAGCCCTAAAATAGTGCCTGTATTAAAAGAAGCTTTTAGGGAAATGCTATTGCTTTTAGGCAAGCCATTTAACAGCAAAACCTTTAATTTTGGCGATGATGAATATTTTAAAAAAATATATGCCCTTGGCGAAAAGTTTAGCAAAATGGTAGAACTAAAAGAAGCCAATGGTGCCCGTGGACCTCAAGATGCCATTTATATCAATAGAACATGCTTTGGTTTGTATAGTATTTTAAATTTGATAGGGGCAGAGGTGGAGATAGAAAAATAAAACATTGTAACATTTTTTCCTTTGTTACGTTTCATAAAGTATGAAATCAAAAATAATATTACTTTTTATTAGCTGTATTGCATTGAGTAACTTAAACCCAAATTAATAAATTGGAGATTTGAAAAATCGAACTATTTGATTTAGTTGGGATTAACCCCGATTTAAAAATTGCAATTATGTTTTGTAAAAACATGATTTACAATTTGTTATTCGATTCAGCAATTCTATTGCTGAATTTGGGTTAAAATAAATTATACCGCTGCTTTATTTTCACTTACTTTTTATATAAAATAATTTAAAGCTATGGTTCGAGTCTCCTTGAACCATTTTTTTATGTTTAAAATATTGTTAAGCCTTATTCTGCTACCACAAATAAGACCAATACCAACCCAAACGTATTACACACAAAAAAGTTTATAACTTTTAAAACAAGCTATATAAATAGCCATTATTTTCGTGCTTTAGTTTTTTTACTTAAAAAAATGGCAGAAAACCACGACCCAATAGAAAACCAAGACGAACCAATAAACCAACCCAAAGGCGATGATATTATACACCATGGGCATAGAGACGGCAACGAAATATTGCCTGTATCTGGCTTATACGAAAATTGGTTTTTAGAGTATGCCAGCTATGTAATTTTAGAACGTGCTGTACCTAATTTATACGATGGACTAAAGCCTGTACAACGCAGAATACTGCATGTAATGAAAGAAATGGACGATGGTCGTTTCAATAAAGTAGCCAATATTATAGGTTCGGCTATGCAGTATCATCCGCATGGCGATGCAGCCATAGGCGAAGCCATTGTAAACATGGGGCAAAAAGACCTAATGATAGAAACCCAAGGAAACTGGGGCGATATTAGAACAGGCGATAGAGCAGCAGCACCACGTTATATTGAGGCAAGGCTATCTAAATTTGCATTGGAGGTTACTTTTAATGAAGAAACAACAGTATGGCAAATAAGTTACGATGGGCGAAAGCGTGAGCCTGTAACCCTGCCAATAAAGTTTCCATTGGTGCTGGCACAAGGGGTGGAGGGTATAGCCGTAGGCTTGGCTACCAAAATAATGCCCCATAATTTTATAGAACTTTGCGAGGCAAGTATTGATATTTTGAAAGGTAAACGCACCAATATTCTACCTGATTTTTTAACAGGCGGTATGGCAGATTTTACCAATTATAACGATGGTAGAAGAGGCGGAAAAATACGTTGCAGAGCCAAAATAGAAAATGCCGATGGTAAAAAAGTATTGATAAAAGAAATTCCCTTTGGCACTACTACCGAAAGCATAATAGATAGCATTTTAAAAGCCAACGACAATGGCAAAATAAAGGTAAAAAAGGTAATAGACAATACCGCAAAAGATGTGGAAATAGAGGTGCAACTTGCACCTGGTGTAAGCACAGATATGACCATAGATGCCCTGTATGCTTTTACAGATTGCGAAATTAGTATTTCGCCCAATGCTTGTGTTATTGTGGAGGATAAGCCCCTGTTTTTAGGTGTTAACGAAATGCTAAAAACCAGCACTGATAATACCCTTAATCTTTTAAAAATAGAATTGCAAAACGAGCTTGGGCATTTGGAAGATAAATGGCATTTTAGCTCCTTAGAAAAAATATTTATAGAAAATAAAATATACCGCAATATAGAAGAATGCGAAACTTGGGAAGAAATATTAGACACCATAGATAAAAAATTAAAACCTTTTAAAAAGCTTTTGCGCAGAGAGGTTACTATGGAGGATATTGCAAGACTTCCCGAAATAAGGATTAAGCGTATATCTAAGTTTGATAGTTTTAAAGCCGATGAGTATATTAAAGGTTTGGAGGGCGGTATAGATGAAGTAAAAAACCATTTAGAACATTTAACAGAATTTGCCATAGAGTATTTTAAAAATTTAATAAAAAAATATGGCAAAGGGAGAGAGCGCAAAACAGAAATTAGGCTGTTTGATAAAATAGAAACAAATGCTGTAGCAGTAGCCAACGAAAAGTTGTATGCCAACTATGCCGAAGGTTTTGTAGGCTATGGGCTTAAAAAAGACACCTATATATGCGATTGTTCGGATATAGACGATGTTATAGCATTTAGAAAAAATGGTACATATATAGTAAGCAAGGTTACAGATAAATCTTTTATGGGTAAAGACTTATTGTATGTAGATGTGTACCGCAAAAATGATGAGCGCAAGGTATATAATGTTGCCTATTACGATGGCAAAACTGGTGTAAGTTATGTTAAACGCTTCAACGTATTGGGTGTAATTAGAGATAAAGAATACAATCTAACTATGGAGACAGCAGGTAGCAAAGTGCTTTATTTTAGTGCCAATAACAACAGCGAGGCAGAGAAAATAGGTATTCATTTAAGCAATATGGCAAGTGCAAAAGTTAAGTATTTGGATTATGATTTTACAAGCCTTGAAATAAAAGGCAGAACCAGCAAAGGCAATACTTTAACCAAGCACCCTATACGCAAAGTAGAGCTAAAAGAAAAAGGAAAATCTACCTTTAAAGGGCGAGATATATGGTACGATAGCGATATTGGTAGGCTAAATGTAGATGGGCGAGGGCAATATTTGGGCAATTTTACAAGCGAAGATAAAATACTCACAATTTTAACCGATGGTAGCTATAAATTAACTGATAATGAACTAACCAACCATTACGAAAACAATGAATTGGAATTAATTCAAAAATTTCATGAAAAGCAGCCTATTAGTTGTATTCACTACGATGTATCCTCTAAAAACTATTATGTTAAACGCTTTTTAATTGAAACATTAACCGTAGGTAAAAAGTTTCTATTTATAAACGAGCGACCAAGCAGCAAACTAATACTGGCAAGCACGCATGAAAACCCCGAGGTGGAAATAAAAACCGTAAATGCCAAAGGCGAAAAGCTAACAGAAGTGGTAAAATTAGCAGATTTTATTGAGGTAAAAGGCTGGAAAGCCATAGGCAATAAAGTAACTTACGATACATTTAAGTCGGCAAAACTATTGAGCGAAAAAATTGGTGCCTGGATAGAAGAAAAGCCTACAGAAGAAGAAAAAGAAATAGTAAACGATGTAATTGCCGAAGAGTTAGATGGGCAAAAAACTTTGTTTTAAAATTGTTGGAAAAATAAAGGACTTATTGTTTGGTTACTCATTGGTTAAAACTAATTTCATTCTTCATTATTTTAGGTTATTAATTTATGTAAAGTATTTATTTTACTATATAAAACTTACATTTGCACTCTTATGACAACAGACCAATTGAAGGATTTAAGAGGCCGTATAGAGGCTTTGGGGAGGTATCTTTGACATCGCTCAAAAATTAGCACATATTGAAGATGAAGAAAGCCAAACTTTGGCTCCCAATTTTTGGGATAACCCTACAAATGCAGAAAAGCATTTAAAGAAAATTAAAGAAAAAAAATTTTGGACAGAAGGCTACAAAGCTTGTCAAAATGCTTTTGAAGAACTTGAAGTAATTCAAGAGTTTAATACCCTTAACGAGGCTACAGTTGAAGAGCTTGAAAGCAGCTATACTAATACAAAAAATTTAGTAGAAGACCTTGAAATGAAAAACATGTTGCGCAGCGAAGAGGATAGACTTGGCGCAATACTAACCATTAATAGTGGGGCAGGGGGAACAGAAAGCTGCGACTGGGCACAAATGCTTAGCCGTATGTACATTATGTGGGGAGAAAAAAATGGCTATTCTATAACCGAAATAGATAAACAAGATGGCGATGTGGCAGGCATAAAATCTATAACTTTGGAGTTTGAAGGTAATTTTCCTTTTGGCTATTTGAAAGGCGAAAGTGGGGTACATAGGTTGGTGCGTATATCTCCCTTTGATAGTAATGCAAAAAGGCACACTTCGTTTGCCAGCGTATATGCTTACCCCATGATAGACGATGAAATAAAAATAGAAATAAACCCTGCTGATGTAGAGCTACAAACCAGTAGGAGTGGAGGAGCAGGCGGGCAAAATGTAAACAAGGTAGAAACCAAAGTGCAGCTAACCCATAAGCCAAGTGGTATAGTTGTGGTATGCCAAAAAGCACGCTCGCAAAACGAAAATAGGGTATTGGCAATGCAAATGTTAAAATCTCAATTGTATGAAATAGAATTGCGCAAAAAAAATGAAGCAAGAGATGCCCTTGAAGCCACAAAAATGAAAATAGAATGGGGTTCGCAAATACGAAACTATGTATTTCATCCTTATAAATTGGTAAAAGATGTGCGCACAGGTGTAGAAACCAGCAATGTACAAGCCGTAATGGATGGCTATTTAGACGAGTTTATCAAAGGCTTTTTAATGGCAAGCAGTGTTGGTAATAATTAATTTTTAGGTTTGTAGAAATTAAATTATTTTTGAAAATATTAATTTAAAAAAAATTGGAGTACAAAGAAATATTATATCAACTTACAAAAAGTAATATACGATATGTTACTTGCGGTGGTTTGGCAGTAAATATTTTTGGCGTGCCAAGAATGACAGCAGATATTGATATTCTTTTAGATTTTGAAATCTCCAATTTATCAAATTTTAAAAAAGTAATAGAAAAATTTGGCTATAAACAAATGCTTATGAATTTGCCAATAGAAAAACTTGCAGATAAAGCAGAAAGAGCCAATTTAATAGAAACAAAAAATTTAATCGTATATAATTATTTTCATACCCAAGCCAATAAAATGAGCATAGATGTATTGATTGATGTGCCAATATTATTTAATACTCTTTGGGATATGAAAGAAACTGTAGGCAATGGAAATGAAACTTTTTACATAGTAAATATCAACCATTTAATAGAATTGAAGCAATACAGCAATCGCTTGCAAGACCAAAACGATATAATACTTTTAAGTAAAATAAAAAATGGCTAAATTAAAACCCAAATTAGAAAATGCCGACAAGGGTTTTAATTATACTATTGACCCTGAAATGTTTGCCCGCTTTCAAACATGGACAATAGATGAACGCTTGGATTGGGTATTCGAAACTGCTGAATTGGTACTGGCCCACCAAACACCCGAACAAAGGGCTATGATGGAGCGCATTAAACACGAAAAAAACTATTAATTAACCCTTACATTTGCCTAATGAAATCATTTTTTATTTTAATTACCTTACCCTTTATTTTATTAAGTTGTAAAGAAAACCAAGAACAAAAATTAACCGATAATATTAAAAAATTGGAAGCCAATAAAAGCCTTGCCAATAGCGATACTTTAATTAACAGTTATTTAAGTTTTGTAAAGCAATTTCCAGACAATGCCAATGCCATTAAATTTTTATTTAAAGCTGCCGAAGGCAATGTAAAAGCTAAAAGATATGCCAAAGCAGCTGCTATATACGAGCAATTGGCAACAATGTATATGGACGATAAAGAATATACCCCAGAGGCTTTAATAAGAGCAGGTTTTTTATACGAAAGTATAGCCGATAAAACCAATGCAAAAAGGGTTTTTAATGAATTTTTGACTCGTTTTCCAAAACATGATAGGGTAGAGGATATAATAGCAAACCTTAGTTTAATAGATTTAACTAAAGAGCAACAAGATAGCGTAATGATGGCAAGAATTCCGAAGCAATAAAATGATGCTTTTAAAAATACTTGTACAATAATTTATACAAGCAATTGAAAAAATAAAACCACTATAACTTTTTTTTCGTATTTTTGTTTAAACTATACAATGAAAATAAAATTACTTTTTGTTTTTTCTTTTCTTTTTTCTCTACAAGCTTATGCCCAACTTCGCAATTACAATTTAGAAGTATCGGCAACAGCAAGGTATTATAATAGTACCCAATCTATTTTAGACTTTAGATGGCGCTATGTTGCTACACCAACGCCACGTTTTCAAAGGGTTTACCGAAAAACAAAGGCAAGTTATGATTTTGGTTCTATATATAGAAACTTGGCAAATACTGATTCCACATTTAGTGATACAATAACCACAGGTAGCCAATTTGAATACCGTTTTGAAAAAGACTCGGCTGCAGATGGTTATAGTATTTTTGGCTTAATAAATGCTGGAGCAAGAGTAGCTTTTCCTACCAATAGAGGAACAATTTTATTACTTATTGATAGTACTAACAAAGCCTATTTAGATACTTCCATTCGTACTTATAGAAACGATTTAATAGGCGATGGTTATAAAACCAAAGTGATTTACCTTTCCACAAGTACTACTGTAGCTCAAATTAAAACCAATATTGTAAATGCTTATACCGCAGATAATACTATAAACTCGGTAGTTTTAATTGGCGATTTGGCTGTGCCTTATAGTGGCGACTTTAGGGCTTCTGGAATACCTCCACCCGATGGACATACCACAACTATTGCACCTCCTAGCCACGAGGGTGCTTGGCCTGCCGATTGTTTTTATGGCGATATTAATGGCACATGGACAGATGCTACAGTTACAAATAATTTGGGTGCAAGAGCTGCCAATAACAATAATACTGGCGATGGCAAATACGACCAAACAGAAATTCCTAGTTTGATAGATTTACAAGTAGGCAGAATAGATTTATCAAATATGACTTCTTTTACATTAACAGAAAGGCAACTATTAAGACAATATTTTATTAAAAATCATAATTTTAGGCATAAAATAGATATTATAGAAGAACGTACTTTATTAGATGACCAAATTGGCTTTTTAAATTATCCCTATCCTTTCAAAGATGAATATTTTGGAGGACCAGCGTATCAAAATTCTGCACCATTGTTTGGGCAAAATACAGTAACAACAGGAAATTATCTTTCAACATTGAGCAGCAATAGTTATTTATGGAGTTATGGCATTGGCTATGGAAACTATACGCTTGCAAGTGGAGTGGGCACAACTGCAAGTTTTTCTTCTGCTACACAAATAAAAAGTGTATTTACAGGCTTGTTTGGCAGCTATTTTGGCGATTGGGACAATGCAAATAATTTTTTAAGAGCCCCATTAGCAGCCAAAGGCAATGTATTAAACTCGTTTTGGAGCGAGCGACCAGCTTGGCATTTTCACCACATGGCTATGGGCGAAACCATAGGGTATGGCACCTTGCGTTCGCAAAATAATTGGACAGGCAGCAATCTTTTGTACCCACATCTAAGACGAGGCGGCACTACATTTTTATACAATGAATTGCTAATACACCAAAACCTAATGGGCGACCCAGCTGTAAGAATGCAGCCTGTAATTCCTGCTATAAATTTTGTAGCTGTTCAAGATAGTTGTTCACCTCGTTTTAAATTAAAATGGCAAGCAAGTACAGATACGGCAGTACACGATTATTATATTTTTAGAGCCAGGCATATAGATAGTACCTTTAGTTTTTTGGGTTCTACACAAAGTTTAACTTATACAGATGCCACACCTTTAAGTGGCAATAATGTTTATATGCTTAGAGGCATGAAATTACAAGTAAGCGGCAGTGGTACTTATTTCAATATGTCGCAGGGTTTGTTTGATACAATAAATACCTCTAATTATTATATACCAATTGCCAATGCTGGCAGAGATACCGCAGTATGTACAAATACATTTGTAAGAATTGGTCAAATAAATAATAATTCCTTAAATACACAATATACTTGGTTGCCTGCAAGTTTTAATAGAGATACAACAACAATACTTGCCAATTCGAGTGGAAATAAAATATTGTTAGCCACAGATACATCTACAAAATGTAGTGTTAGAGATACAATGGTTTTAAGTTTAAACCCTTTGCCATTGGTAGAAACGATAAGCAATACTTCAAATTCTTGTAGAGATTCTGTAATATGGAGCAGCACGTTTAACAATGGTAGCAGTTTTCAGTATCAATGGAATTTTACAACTGGATTTCCAAACACTGCAAGTGGCTTGGGTTTAAATACGCCAGATACTATTGGTTATAATACTACTGGTAATAAAACAACAATATTAACTGTAAGAAATACAACAACAAATTGTTTAAGAATAGATTCTTCAACCGTAAATGTAGGCTGTATTTCTTTACCCATTTTTATAACTAATTTCAATTGTATAAAAACGATTGAAAATTATAAAATAAGATTTTACAATACAAAAGAAATAGAATTTAGTAGTTTTTATTTAGAAATACTTAATAATAAAAACGAATGGACTTTGTTACAAGAAATACCAAATCAGTTAGCAAATGAATACGAAATTGTTTTAAATTCAAATGTTGAAAATAAGGCAATACGATTGATAGGAAAATTACAAAACGGCAAAATTTTAAATTTAGAAATTTGCAATGGTTCTGAATTTTTTTCAGAAATTAAAATATATCCAAATCCTGTAGAGCAATTTTTGAATATTCAGTTTGCCGAAAATTATATCAATAAAAATATTAGCATATTAATTTTAGATATTTATGGTAGGAAAATTTTAAATAATGAATTCAATCTTGTTCAAAATATTTATCATTTAGATTTAAACAAATTTATTAGTGGAGAATATTTTATTCAAATAAATGCCTTAGGCAAACAATTAAATTATAAAATTATAAAACTATAAAGCTTTGTGTTTATGTTAAGTATTCTTACAAAAGCATTGTTTTAAGTTAAAACTAATTTGTCTTATAATTAATATTATGTTAAGTAGAAAGTTTTAAAAATAAAGGGTAGAATAAATAACTCTCCCCTTTATAATTCTATTGTTGATTTTTAAGCGCTTCTTTTGCTTCTATATACAATTGATTATATTTACTTGCAGCTGCAGAATCGCCAGCTTTTTTTGAGGCATTTCTCATAATATTTAACAAAGAAACTAATTGAGAGCCTGTTCGCTCGCCACTTAATCTTATAATTTCTAATTTTTCAACTGCTAATTTATAAGTTGGTTTATATAGTTCTGCTAATTTCAATTTTTCAGATGCATTATCTAATGCGTTTGCTTTATCGAATATACTATTTGCCGAATCTAAAAGTAAATAACCAGTATTAAAAATACATTCATTATTATTGGGATCTAATGTTAATGATTTTTCATAATCTGCATAAGCTTGCAAATAGTAATATTTGGGTTTTTCTTTTTTCTCTTTAGCATTCAAAATTAATTGGTGGTATGTTAATCCCCTGTTAAAATAATTGAGCGCATCTTCAGGATTATTAGCCACAGCTTGATTTAATTTTAAAATTAAATCTTCTGTTTTGCCTTGTTCTATATCAATATTTATTTCATATTTTAATATTTCAGCTTTAAAATCTTCATATTTAGTTTTTCCCAAATTTAAGTATTCTGTGGCTTTTGCATAATCACCTTTTTTTAAATATATTTCACTCAATCTTAAAAAAATAACAATATCTTTATATTTAGAATTAGCTAATTTATCTAAATATAATATTTCTTTATCTAAAGCGCTGTCTTTTTGGGCAGATGCTAAACACATTAAATATGTTCTTTCATAAGATAACTTACCTTCAAGTTTTGGCTCGGTAGCTAATTTATCGGCATCTATTAGTTTTTGAACTATTCCCATATATTTTTCTACTTGTTGCAAATTTCCCTTTTCGTTAGATAATTGCCCAGCTACATTATAGCAAGCAAATGCTGCATTTTGAATATAAATATCAGCTTCATCTTTATATTTATCTACATCTTTTTTAGGAAAACTGTAAAACTTTACCAATGCCTCACCTGCTTTTAATGCAGCATCTTTATTTTCAGTTTTTAACTCTTTATCTTCGCTTTCAATAATACGTGTATAAATAGCACCTTTGTAAAACCACATTTTTGGGTGATTACTCGTTTCAGGATGCAAGGCTGCTTTATCTATTTCATATTTAGCTTGTTTTATATCTGTTTCAATATATGCCTCTGCAGAGTTAACGCATCTCATTTGGGCAAATACGTTTTGGAAATTAAAAACTAATGCAGTAGTTAATACAAGAATAAATTGTTTGTTGTTATTCATATTTTTTTTTGTTTTTAAATAGAATTCATGATACTTCGTTTTCATTTTTTACAATTGGGTTTATATTTTAATATTCAATTCTTATGCCATTTTTATTTATCATCCTCACTATCCTCATCGTTATTGGCTTCTGTGTCATCTTCCAAGTCGTCTTCATCTTCTGTTTCGTCATTGTTATCAATGTCTTCTTCTTCTGTTTCCGACTCTTCAATTACAGGATTTTCTATAACTATTGGGTTCCCATCTTCATCTAATACTGGTGCAGCCGCTATTGGGTTGCCGTTTTCATCATATAGTTCCTCTTCTTCTTCTACAGGGGTAACAGCCAATGAAGCAATAGCATCGTTGTTTTTAATATTAATTAAACGTACACCTTGCGTTGCTCTGCCCATTGTTCTTAGGCTATCTACACGCATTCTTATGGTTAAGCCAGATTTATTGATAATCATTAATCCGTCTTCATCGTTCACGTTATTAATAGAAATTAAGTTACCAGTTTTTTCGGTTATTTTAAGGGTTTTTACACCTTTGCCTCCCCTACCTGTAACACGGTATTCATCCTCTCCTGTTTCTGGGTCAACAAGGAAAGAGCGTTTGCCATAGCCTTTTTCAGAAACTACCAATACTGTTGCTGTTGCTAATTTTTCTTTATCTATAGCCAACATACCTATTACCACATCGTCTGCATTTTCAAGGGTTACACCTTTAACACCACTTGCGTTTCTTCCCATTGGGCGAACTAATTTTTCATTAAAACGAATGGCTTTACCCGATTTTTTAGCCATAATAATTTCGCAATTACCATTGGTTAAGCGTGCTTCTAAAAGTTCATCGCCTTCTCTTACGGTAATAGCATTTATACCATTTGTTCGTGGGCGACTGTATGCCTCTAACGTAGTTTTTTTAATAATCCCTTTTTTAGTACACAATATAATGTTGTGTGTATTCAAATAATCGGCATCTTTAAGGTTTACAATATTTAAATATGCTTTAATTTTATCATCTGGCGGAATAGCTATAAGGTTTTGTATGGCTCTGCCTTTGGTAGTTTTGCTACCTTCGGGTATTTCATATACTTTCATCCAAAAACAACGCCCTTGCTCAGTAAAGAACAACATATAATTATGGGTATTGGCAACAAATAGGTGTTCTACAAAGTCTTCATCTCTGTGCGAAACGCCTTTGTTTCCTCTGCCTCCACGGTTTTGTTCTTTGTATTCATTTAAGCTGGTACGTTTTATATACCCCATGTGAGAAATTGTTAAAACAACACTTTCGTTCGGTATCATGTCTTCAATATCTATTTCGCCTGCGCTATGTTCTATTAAGGTTTTTCTGTCATCGCCATATTTCTCTTTCATTTCCAGCAATTCATCTTTAATAATTTGGTATCTTAAAGCTTCATCGTTCAATATAGATTCTAAATAGGCTATCACTTTCATTAGTTCGTCAAATTCGTCTTTTATCTTTTGACGTTCTAAACCTGTTAAACGCTGCAATCTTAAATCTAAAATTGCTTTTGCTTGTATTTCTGTTAAGCCAAACTTGCTAATTAAGCCCTCTTTTGCTTCATCACCATTTTTAGAACTTCTAATTAATGCTATTACTTCGTCTAAATGGTCGAGGGCAATTAATAAACCTTCTAATATATGCGCACGTTTTTTGGCTTCTTCTAAATCGTATTTTGTTCTGCGAACTACAACCTCGTGTCTATGCGCTACAAAATGTTTAATCATATCTTTAAGATTAAGCATTTCTGGCTTTCCGTTTACAAGGGCAATATTATTTACAGAGAATGAAGATTGTAAAGAAGTGTATTTATACAATTGATTAAGTACCACATTGGCTATAGCATCTTTTCTTAATTCAAAAACTATGCGCATACCTTGCCTTCCACTTTCATCTCTTATAGCTACAATGCCATCTATAACTTTTTCTTGAACCAAATCTACCGCACGGGTTATAATTTGATTGGGCATTACCTGGAAAGGCACTTCGGTAACAATTATCAATTCTTTACCATTGCCAAAAGGTTCAATTTCGGTTTTACCACGCATTAAAATTCTGCCTCTGCCTGTTTCAAAGGCATTTCTAATACCATCTACACCATATATAATAGCCCCTGTTGGAAAATCGGGACCTTTAATATGGGTCATTAATTCAGAAATTTCTATTTCTCTGTTATCAATATAAGCAACAGTAGCATCTATAGCTTCTCGCAAATTATGGGGTGCCATATTGGTAGCCATACCTACGGCTATGCCCGATGCACCATTTACCAATAAGTTTGGTATTTTAGAAGGCAATACAGTTGGTTCTTTTAACGAGTCGTCAAAATTTGGACGAAAGTCAACCGTATCTTTTTCCAAATCGTTCAGCATTTCTTCAGCAATTTTTCTTAAGCGTGCCTCGGTATAACGCATAGCAGCTGGCGAGTCGCCATCTATAGAGCCAAAGTTTCCTTGCCCATCTACAAAGGCATAACGCAAACTCCAATCTTGCGCCATACGCACCATTGTGTCATATACCGATGAGTCGCCATGGGGATGGTACTTGCCCATAACCTCTCCTACTATACGCGCGCTTTTTTTATACGGACGATTGGGTGCTAAACCCAGCTCTGTCATACCATAAAGCACTCTGCGATGTACGGGTTTTAAGCCATCTCTAACATCTGGTAAAGCTCTGCTCACAATTACCGACATAGAATAATCTATGTATGCGGTTTTCATTTCCTCCTCAATATTTATCGGAATAATGCGTTCAATGTTTAATTCTTCGGGATTGTCTGCCATTTTTTATTATTTGTAAAGTGGCTGCAAATTACACTAAAACATTGGAAAAAGAAAGGGCTTATTCCACAATCTTTTAACATAATGGAAATGTTGAATTGATTGCCTTACCCCCAACCCCCTCTCCAAATGAGAGGGGGCTACCTTGCCTCTGTTTTTTCCTTTGGTTGGTATGTAGCCATGTTCTTTGTTTCGTATGTACGGAACACAAGGCTATACAACACAACAGCAATAAAATATACCTAACATTCTAAAATAATATATATTTTTGCCTTTAAATGCAACAAACCATTGAAACAATAAACGCTCTTATTTCTAATTTAAAATCTTTGCCAAAAATTAGAGTGGAAGATAAAAAGAAATTAGAACGCAAGTTTTTATTAGAATTTAATTTTAATAGCAACCATATAGAGGGCAATACCCTTACCTATGGCGAAACAATGTTATTGTTGTTGTTTGAAAAAACAGAAGGAGTGCACGAAATAAGAGAATTTGATGAAATGAGGGCACACAATGTGGCTTATAAATTGATTCAAACAATGGCTAATGAAAGCGAACAGCCTTTAACAGAAGCATTTATAAAAGAACTGAATAAAATTATATTGGTGCAGCCTTTTTGGAAAGAAGCCATAACACCCAATGGCGAACCTACAAGAAGACTAATAAAAGTGGGCGATTATAAAGAATTTCCGAACTCTGTAATGTTGCAAAATGGCGAATTGTTTGAATATGCCTCGCCCATAGATACCCCTATAAAAATGGGCGAACTGATAGAATGGTATAATGCAGAATTACAAAAACAAGAATTGCACCCTGTGGTATTGGCGGCATTGCTACATTATAAATTTGTATTGATACATCCTTTTGACGATGGCAATGGGCGTATTTCAAGGCTACTAATGAATTACGTTTTATTTAAAAACAAGCTACCCCCCATTGTAATAAAAAGCATAGATAAAAAGAAATACTTAAACGCCCTAAACCAAGCCGATACAGGCAATATAGAAGCATTTGTACAATACATAGCCGAGCAATTTATTTGGAGTATAGAGCTGCAAACAAAAGCCACCAAAGGCGAAAATATTGAAGAAGACGATGATTTAGACAAAGAAATACAACTTTTGAAAAAAGAAATTTCTACCAAAGAAAATTTGACAGAAAAAGTAAGTAACCAAATTGTTTGCAATTTGATAGAACACTCTATTTTTCCACTTTTTCAAAAACTTGAACTGAAATTAAATGAATTTAAAGATTTCTTTTTAGATTATGATAAGGAAATTATTTATAAGAGAGGAAATGTGTCTTATAAACTCGGATTCAAAGAAACGGTTTATGAGACAATGGTAGCAAATTGGTTGCAAGATGAAATTACAAATTCTGAACACTATATTAGTAATATACGCTATTTTTATCATCTAAAAGGGTTTAAAAAATCTATAGACACCCCCAGTAATTATCTTCGATTTAATATAAATTTCAACGAATTTCATTATATTGTAAAAACAACAAGTGAATTTAAATTTCCTTACGGCAAACAAATTTCAGAAGAAAAACAAAATGAAATTATTAAATCTTTAATAAAACCAGTAATGGAAACAATTAAGCAATTTAACAATTTAAGCTAATGTGGTATAAGTAAATGGTATCGTTCGGACACAAACCATAGCGCATAAACTCTTACTGGTTGGTGGTTCCGTACATACAGAACAAAAGGCTATACTACACACCAACCAGAGGATAGAATTAAGACTTAAAGCGTTTTTTTTGCTGTCACTTCGAGTAGCTAAATGGCTTTGCATTTTGCGTATCGAGAAGTGAATAACATTATCCATGTCTCGATACGTTCCTTTCAAAGCAAAGGAACTACTCGACATGACCCAAACAACTTCTTTCACCTAAAAAAAATCTAAATTATCCCCTTTGCTTCTTCCAAAGCCTTACCCAAGCCCTCAATATCTTTGCCGCCTGCGGTAGCAAAAAATGCTTGCCCTCCACCGCCACCATTTATGTGTTTTGCTAATTGGCGCACTATGTTACTACAATTAATGCCTTTTTCTGCTACTAAAGTATCGCTACAAAATATTGTAAGCATAGGCTTTTCGTTTATTACAGAGGCAAATACCCCAAATAGGTTTTCGTGTTCATTGCGCAATTGAAAACAAATGGTTTTTAAATGCTCAGCACTAATGTTTTCTATACTTTCAAAAATAGTAGCTATGCCTTTGCCTTTATTGATTTTAGATACCAAATATTGCTTGGTTTCGTTGGCTTTTTCCAATTCTAAAGTGTCTAACTTTTTTTGTAAATCTGCTTTTTCTGTTTTCAGTTTTTCTATGGCTGCGGCTATGCTTTTTGGTTCGCCAAGCAATTGGTTAATGCTTTGCATTTGGGTTTCCAATTGTTTGTAATACGCATCAACTTTTAGATTGGTTATAGCTTCTATCCTGCGCACCCCAGCAGCTACACTGCTTTCTGCCATTATTTTAAACGCATTGATAACTCCTGTATTTTTTACATGTGTTCCTCCACATAGCTCTACCGAATATTGTTTATCAAAAGTAATTACACGCACCAAGTCGCCATATTTTTCGCCAAACAAGGCAGTAGCACCCAATTTTTCTACAGCTGTTTTTATAGGAATATTGCGTTGCTCATCTAAAGGAATGTAAGCTTTAATTTTTTCGTTTACTATGTTTTCTATTTGTGTCAATTCCTCATCAGTTACTTTGGCAAAATGGCTAAAATCGAAACGCAAACCATCTGCATTTACCAAACTACCTTTTTGCGCTACATGGCTGCCCAATACTTTTTTTAAAGCCGCATGTAGCAAATGTGTAGCCGAGTGATTGTTCATACTTAAACTGCGTTGGGTTTCATTTACTTTTACCTCAAAACTTTGCTGCGTATCCGCAGGTAATTTATTTACATAATGGATAATTAAATCGTTCTCTTTTTGAGTATCTATAATGGCTATCTCTTCGCCATTCACTATGCCTTTCATTGTGCCTGTATCGCCCACTTGCCCACCACTTTCGCCATAAAAAGGCGTAATATCAAACACCAATTGAAACTGCTCTTTGTCTTTGGCTTTTACGGTTCTATATCGTGCTATTTTTACATTGGCTTCAAAATAATCATAGCCTATAAATTCTTCATAATCATCGTCTATCAAATATTGCCAATCGCCTGTTTCTTTTACAGCATCGGCTTTGCTTCTTGTTTTTTGCTCAAGCAATAATTTTTCGTAGCCTTTAATATCCACAGTAAAGCCATTTTCAGAGGCTATTAACTGCGTTAAATCTAAAGGAAAACCAAAAGTGTCGTATAGTTCAAAAGCAGTTTTAGCATCTACTATTTTTTTATTTTTTTCTATGTAAGTGGTTATTCTTTCAAGCCCCATAGAAAGCGTTTTCAAAAATGTATTGCCCTCTTCTTGTATTACTTTGGCTATAAAATCTTTTTGCCCCACAAGCTCGGGAAAAGTAGCCCCAAACTCTGCACTTAATACTGGCAATAATCTATAAATAAAAGGCTCTCGCATACCCAAGTAGCTATAACCATAGCGCAAGGCACGTCTCAAAATTCTACGAATAACATAGCCAGCACCTGTATTGCTTGGCATTTGCCCATCGGCTATACAAAAGGCTACCGCACGCACGTGGTCGGCTATTACACGGAAAGCAATATCTTGTTTGCTATCTGTGCCGCCATATTTTTTGCCTGTAATGGTTTCAAGTTCTTTAATTAGCGGCTGAAAAATATCGGTATCATAATTTGATTTTTTATTTTGTAAAACCCTTGTCAAACGCTCAAAGCCCATGCCCGTATCAACGTGCTGTGCAGGTAATTTTTCCAAACTGCCATCGGCTTTTCGGTTAAATTCCATAAACACATTGTTCCATATTTCTATTACTTCGGGGTGGTCGTTGTTTACCAATGTTGCGCCATCAATTTTTTTGCACTCTGCCTCGCTTCGCATATCCACATGTATTTCCGTACAAGGACCGCAAGGACCGGTATCGCCCATTTCCCAAAAATTATCTTTTTTATTGCCTTTTAAAATTCTTTTAGGGTCTATCAGTTTTGCCCAATAGTCGTAAGCCTCTTGGTCGAAAGCCAAACCTTCTTTCTTATCGCCTTCAAAAACGGATACGTACAATTTGTTTTTATCAATACCATATACTTCGGTTAATAATTCCCAACTCCATTCTATGGCTTCTTTTTTAAAATAATCGCCAAAACTCCAATTGCCCAACATTTCAAACATGGTGTGGTGGTAATGGTCAACGCCTACTTCTTCCAAATCATTGTGTTTTCCGCTAACACGCAAACATTTTTGGGTATCGGCAGCTCGGGTATAAGGTGCTTTTTTATTGCCTAAAAAATAATCTTTAAACTGATTCATGCCCGCATTGGTAAACATTAATGTGGGGTCGTTTTTTACCACAATAGGTGCAGAAGGCACAATGGTATGTTGCTTGTTTTGAAAAAATTCAAGGAAAGTTAATCGTATTTTTTGGGCGGTAATCATTGTATATAAAAATAAACTGCTATTTTTGACGTCTGAAAAAAAATTAAGGTGCAAAAATAAAGAAACCGATAGAGTAAAACACAATGGCAAAAACGAAATATTTTTTTAACCCCAAAACATTAAGCTACGAAAAGTTTAAATTAAGTAGATGGGTTATTGTATTGCGTGGAATTGGGGTGTTTTCTTTTTCTGTTATTTTAGGCTTTATATTTTTCTTAATTTTTTCAAAATTTACATCTACCCCAGTAGAAAAGAAATTAAAATCTGCCAATACAGAACTTGAGGCAGAGGTAGAAAACATGAGCCAAAGGCTTACAAACTTGAGCGCAGAGGTAAATAAATTAAGAACCAAAGATGTAAATGTTTACAGAAGTATTTACGAAAGTAGCCCTATTAGCGAAAAAGCTTGGCAACAATTTGCCACAAACGATGAAAAATATGAAGCGTTAAGAAAATTAGAAAGAGGTAAATTACTGATAGAAATAAACAAGCAAATGGATTTGCTAACCAAGCAAATAGATATGCAAGGCAAAAGCTTTGACGACCTATTGGTAATGGCTGCCAATAAAAAAGATTATCTTGCCCGAATACCTGCCATTCAGCCTGTTAGCAACCAAAGTTTGGATAGAATAGGCTCTGGCTTTGGTTATAGAATAGACCCTTTTTACCGCACCCAAAGGCTGCATGCTGGTATAGATTTTACTGCTCCCAAAGGCACAGAAGTATATGCCACTGCCGATGGTACTATTAGTATGGTAAAATCGGAAATATGGGGCTATGGACAGCATATTGTAATAGACCACGGCAGCGGTTTTGAGACACTTTATGGGCATTTAAGTAAATTTATAGCCAAACAAGGGCAAAAAGTAAAACGTGGGCAATTGATAGGCTTGGTAGGTAGTACAGGAAAATCTACAGCACCACATTTACACTACGAGGTGCATAGAAATGGTGAAGCCATAAACCCTGCCTTTTTCTTTTACAATGATTTAACCAACGAAGAGTATCAAAAAATGTTGGAATTGGCATCATCGCCCAATCAATCTTTCGATTAATTTTTTTTATGCCTACGCTAAAAACAGATACCGAGGTAAAAAAACTTTTTTACAATATGGGCGAGGTTTCCAAGCTATTGGGTGTTGCCCCTTCCCTTTTGCGTTTTTGGGAAAAAGAATTTAATTGCCTGCAAAAGGTGGTAAAAAATAAAAAAGGCGATAGAAAATATACCGAACATAATATTGAAGATTTAAAGCAAATACTACATTTGGTAAAACAAAAAGGCTATACTTTGCAGGGCGCTAACGCCTTTATGAACCAAACTGTAAAAAGCGAAAATCCAAAACAAGATACACTCGAAAGCCTATATAAAATAAGGCATTTTTTAGAATCGTTGAAAAATAGTTTATAGCCCAAAATAAAATTAAAAGCAATTTTTTAATAAATTAAAAAAAAAGCTATACGTTTGTAGCGAAATATAACATAGAACATGGAAATTCAACAAAACGAAAAAGACAAAAAAAGCAAAAGTTATTTAATGATTTTGATTGCTATTTTAGCTGCCTTAAATATAGGTATAGGCTATACTTTATATAAAGACAATCAAAAGAAAAATGAACTAACTGCGCAAAATATTAAGCTTACAGATGACAACAAAGAATTGGTATTAGAGCTGCAAAAAGCAGAAGAAGAAATTAAAACTTTGCAAACTTCTAATCAAGATTTAACCTTTAAACTTACTGAAAAAGACCAAGCCATAGCCGATAAAATTTCAGAAATAAAAACGCTATTGAGCAAAGGAAAATTAAGTACAGCGGAGGTAAGCAAAGCAAAATCTGAAATAGCTATGCTTAGAGGGCAAATAGCAGAGTATAAAGCACAAATAGATAAATTGACTATTGATTTAAAAAATGAGCAAACAAGAAGTGCTGGCTTGGAAAGCGACCTTGGCAACCAACAAGCCATAAATGCCGACCAAAGCAAAACTATTGACCAACAAAATAAACGCATTAGCCTTGCCAAAAAATTGAATGCAAGTACTATTACTGTTATGGGCGTTAGAGAAAGAAAATTATTTGGCAAAAAAGAAGTAGAAACAAGCAAAGCAAGCAAAGTAGAAGAAATAAAAGTGCGTTTTGTATTGGATAAAAACGAAATTTCTGATGCTGGCGATAAAGATATTTTTGTAAAATTAGTTGGTCCTGATGGCTCTACAATTACCAGCAAACAACAAACTACAAAGGTAGATGGCACAGAAACACTTTATACCGAAATGAAAACCATTGACTACAAAAACGAAAAACACGAAGATGTTTTATACCTTAAAAAGCAAAGCGAATTTAAGGCTGGTGAATACACCATAGAAATATTTTCTGAAGGATATAAAATTGGTAGCTCAAAATTGATGTTGAAGTAGTAGATTTGATGGTTCTAAAACCAACCTAAAGAAAAAAAGTAAAAATTAAATTATTTGCAGGTAAATGCCAATTTAAGGTTTATTACCAATTATAAAAGTGTGCCAAATTATAATGGCAATTACGAACCGCCAGCAGGAAATGGAATTCAACCATTTGAAAAACTATATGGCTTTCATATTGGTGCAGGTATGGGTTATAAATTGATAAATAAAAAACAAGCAAAACCGAATAAGCTAAAGTATTGGCAACCTATGGTAAGTGCAAAATTTGCAAAAGAAGATTTAGTTTATCAAAGATGGAGTTGGGATATGCCAAGAGGACTTATAATCAATAACCATCAATATTATGCTTTGGGTTTAGAAATAAACAATGGCAGAATAACAAAAGGTAAAAAATATTTTAAAGATTTTTATTATGGTGTAGGGTTTAGAGTAATTTACAATAATATGAACCCTTTTTACAACTCCTATACAGCAGATATGTTTTACAATCAAATAAATTTAAGTAAATACAAATCTAATTTTACTGGTTCAATTATTTTAAATTTAGGCGTAAAATTCGGCAAAGGCATTTAAAAAAACATACCAAAACTTACAGAATTATAGGTATGGTTTAAGCCTTTTTTATATTGTTTGCTTAGCCATGTTTGCGCAAAAGAAAATCTGAAATTATGGTAGCGCATAGTATATTTTAAATCGTTTTGAAACACTGTATTTTGAATTTCTGTAGGCAACAATCTGAATGTAGATTTTTTGAAATAAGAGCCTTGTAATACAGCATTGTAAAACACTTGCTTTACTTCTGAATTAAAAGAAAAACTATATTCAAACTTATTGGGTGTATAGCTAAAAGCCGATGGCATATTGCCTATACTTAATGAAGCTCCTGTACTTAAATCGTAATTTAAAGTACCTAACCTTACTGTGCCATAAGGCATTATTTCAACATATTTTTTAGCTAAAAGCGGTTTAGCATATTGTATATTGTAGTTTATTATTGGAGAGTTTGCCAACTGATTATCCCAACCCAAAGGTAAATTATTCCCAATGGCTTGGTGTACGCCTGTTTGCATTTCTTTTCCTCCTGCATTTGGACCCATTATACCCAATTGTATTTCCGAATTTAATATATAGCGTTTGCTAAAGTTTATTTCTTTATGGTATTGTGTAAATGTAAGCGTAGCCGAATAGGGCTGATTGTTTTTTTGTATTTCGGCAAACTTTATACTTGTGGGTGTATATACATTTTGCATTATTTTTAACCCACTTTCAAATACTTGCTTATCTTTACTTTTTATTAATAATTTGCCAAATAAAGCCTTACTAAATAAAGGATTGCATAATTCTAAACTTAAACTTTGGGTTAGGTATCTATCTGTTTTTTGCCAAACATCGTTGCTATAATTTAGTGCATAAAAACGTGTTGGTTTAGCTGCATTTTTTTCTAAATCTTTAGCAAATACATTGTTTAAATTAAGAAAGAATAAAAAAATAAGCGTAAATTTTAGTTTCAACATACACCAATTTACGAAATTGAATAGCAAATGGTTTTTTAATAGTTATATAACTAATCAATACATCGAAAATAAACCACCCTCCGTATAGGCGGAGCAAGCTCTAACCCCTATAAAATTGCGCACTTCGACAAGCTCAGTGTCCGCCTCCGAAACTCACACACTCGAAAACTTCTCAACTCCAAGTCTTCCTTACTTCTATACTCCAAAACTCCAGTCTTCAAAACTCCTACTCCCCCATACCCAATATTTCTTCTAATACTTTTCTATCGTTGCTAAGGCGAGGCACTTTATTTTGACCACCAAGCTTGCCTTTATGTTTTAGCCAATTGTAAAAAGTTTGACTTGGCATAGCTTGTATTTGCGGTAGTTTTAAAGCAATATCTTTATGTCGCTTGGCTTCGTAATCGCTGTTAATTTCTTTAAGCTTATTATCTAAAGCAAGGGTAAAATGGGCTAAATTGGTAGGCTCTTTTTCAAATTCTATAAGCCATTGGTGTCCTGCATCATCATTTTTACTTAAAAAAATTGGTGCTGCTGTGTATTCTCTAACAATGCTATCTGTTACATGGCAGGCATGGGCTATGGCTGCTTCAGCATTTTCTATTACTACCTCTTCGCCAAAGGCATTTATAAACAATTTGGTGCGCCCTGTTATGGTAAATTTATACGGATTGATACTTGTAAATGTAATAGTATCGCCCAATTGATAACGCCATAAGCCACTGTTGGTACTTATAATTACGGCATAGTTTATATCTTTTTGCACCTCGCCAAGTAAATAAGTGTTTGCATTTTCATTGTGCAACTCGCTTACTTTTATAAACTCGTAAAATATACCGTAGTTAGGCATAAGTTGTAGGCTATTATCATCTAATTGGCTTTGTAAACCAAAAAAACCTTCGCTTGCATTGTAGGTTTCTAAAAATTTTACCTTGCTATGGTTGAACAATGTTTTAAACTGCTCTCTATAAGGCGTAAAACTTACGCCACCATGAATATACAATTCTAAATTGGGCCATATTTGATGAATACTATCTACACCTTTGGCTTTCATCATTTTTTCTAACAATACCAATGTCCATGTAGGCACACCAGATATATTGGTAACATTTTCGTTGATAGTTTGGGCTATCATTTTTTCTAATTTTTGTTCCCAATCGTCCATAAGGGCTATGGCTAAATCGGGGGTTTTTAACAAATTTGCCCAAGTAGGTATATTGTTCATTAGCACAGCACTTAAGTCGCCATAAAATGAATTTTCATTTAGTGCGTTTACCTTATGGCTGCCACCAATAAGCAATCCTTTGCCATCAAATATTTGGCTATCTTGCACATTGTTGCAATAGTATGTAAGCACATCTTTTCCGCCTTGAAAATGGCATTCCTCTAAAGTTTCATAACTTACGGGGATAAATTTACTTTTATCGTTGGTAGTGCCGCTACTTTTTGCAAACCATACAATTTCCGAACCCCACAAAATATTTTGCTCGCCCTTCATTACACGCTCTATATAGGGCTTTAGGCTTTCATAATCTTGAATAGGAAAGCGGTTTTTAAAATCTTGATAATTGGTTATAGATTTATAATCGTATTGCCTACCCCACTCTGTATTTTCGGCATCTTGTAATAAATTTTTCAATACTTTTAATTGCACATCGGGGGCATTTTTTATAGCACTTTCTATTTGCGTTAAGCGCTTTCTAAAATACCACGACATAATTGAGCTGATAACTGCCATTTAAAAATCTTATTGATTAATATTGCAACGAAATTATAAAATCTTTAAACAATAAAAAAGCATTACCAAAATTTGTAAGCGGCACGGCACTTGCTTTGTCGTTTACATCATGATAATGCGGATATGCACCCATTAAATAAAAAAAGAAACAAGGCACACCAGCCTCGCTAAACCAATAATGGTCGCTATTTGCAGCTTTGCCACGCACCTTTATAGCAGGCAAATAGTTTTTTTGTTTGTTAATATTATTCAATATTTCAAATTGCTTTTTGAATATGCTACCATTTACAGCCATAACGCCTTCTGCCCCATTGCCCATAAGGTCTATATTAATTAAAAACTCAATATTAGAAAGTGGAATTAGTGGGTGTTCTACAAAATATTTTGAACCAATTAAACCCACTTCTTCTGCTGCAAAGGCAATAAAAACAACACTGTATTTTGGTGGATTGGCTTTAAAATATTTAGCCAAATTTAGCATCATGGCTATGCCGCTCGCATTATCGTTAGCACCAGGAAACATTGCTGTTTTACCCATCATACCTAAATGGTCGTAATGGGCGGTAAATACCACAAAGCTATCTTTTTGGGTAGTGCCTTCTACCATACCAATAATGTTTTGGGCGGTATAGCTTGGTATAAATTTATTTTGAATATTAATTTCAAAGTTGGCAGGTTTGTTTCTATCAAAAATAGCACTTTTAAGAGTTATAATACAATTGTTATCTACTTGGTAATCGGCTGTCCAAGTAAGTTTTTCGTTGGTAAGTTTAATAATGATTTCTTTTTTATAATCTCCTAAATATTTTTGTGAATTAATAAATGCTTCTGGCATATATTTTTTTGTAAAAGTATCTAATATAGCTACATTTTGATTGTAGCCTTTGGTATCATAAAAATTGGTGTCATTCAAATTTTGGTTAGTTACAAATTGAATTTGTCCATTGTACTGAAAAGTTTTACAACCAGCATTTATAATATAATCTACACCAGCGGTTAGCAATTTGCCATTGTATTTTACTTCTACCGTTTTTGGAAAAGTATTGATAGGAAACTGAAATTTTTGGCTGTAAGAATTGCTTACTTTTTTAAGTCCTATTTTTTTAAATTCGGATTGAATAAATTTTGCCGCTTTTTTATCGCCTCCGTTTACATAACCTCTACCTTTGTATTTTGGGCTACATAGCTCGTTTATAATTTTGCGTGCATAGGTTGTATCTTGTGCATTTAGTTTTAAAATTAAAAAAGAAAGAATAAAAATACAATACTTCATAGCAATTACAAACCTAATTGTTTTTTAAAGGATAAAAAAATTTTATTGAATTTATAAAACAAAGAAAAGATGTGAACTACATTTAATTATTTCTTTTTTGCCTCCAGCCACACCTCAAACTCTACCAAACTTTTAGCATTCAAACAATTGGCGGCTGTTAAATAGCCTTTGCGAGCCACATTTACACCATACTGCATATCTGCCAAACCTTCTTTTTGGTGGGCATCGGGATTAATGCTAATCATAGCACCTTTGTTTATGGCATAAACTATCCATCGCCAATCAATATCTAAACGATAAGGGTGGGCATTCAGTTCTATAGCTACCCCATTCGCCACACAGGCATCTATAATAAATTCGTGGTTTATAGGATAGCCAGGACGCATTAGTAGTAAACGACCTGTTAGGTGTCCTAAAATAGTAGTATACGGATTTTCTATTGCTCCTATCAGGCGGCTATGGGCTTTATCCATTTCCATTTTTAAATTGCTATGAATACTGGCTACTACAATATCAAACATACGCAAAATATCTGCATTGTAATCTAAATTGCCATCGCCCAAAATATCGCTTTCTATGCCTTTTAGAATTTTAAAATTAGCCCCACTTTTAGCATATTGTTCGTTCAATAAATCTATTTCTTGCATTTGTTGTAATACACGTTCTGGCTTTAAACCATTGGCATAAGTGGCTGTTTGCGAGTGGTCGCATATGCCAATATATTCCAAACCCATAGCTTTGGCATGGTTTGCCATTTCTGATAGTGTGTGTAGCCCATCACTATAATTGGTATGATTATGCAATACCCCTTTTAACTGTTGGTATGTTATTAATTTATCTTGATGTTCTAAATGCTTTAATTCATTTAAACCTTCTCTTAATTCGGGTAAAATATAAGGCAGCTGCAATGCTTGATAAACCTCTGTTTCGGTTTCAAATTGTTGGTTTAATTCATTGTATTTTATCAATTCTAAATGCTGCGGTGTAGCTGTTTTTTCTAATAAAAAATTGCCCCAATTGGCTTTATCTACTGCGATTATACGAATTGGTATTACTTCGTTGTACCATAAATGAATGGCTTTTATTTCTTCTTTTTCATTATTTAATGTAAAGCCAAGTTCTAACAATTGATGTTGAATTATTGGTAAATTAGTTTCTGTTGTAATTATAGCAAAATCTAATCCCTCTACTACATCGTTCATTCTTCTGTAATCGCCCAATATTTCATAGTTTAATATGCTATTATTTGTTTTAAAATAGTTTGATAGTAAATGAACCACGGCTTGCAATTTTGCCCAGTGAAACTTGCCCTCTTGGTTAAATTTAAACTCAATATCACTTATTATTTGGGCTTGGGTTTTATAGCCAAATCCTTTTATTTCTACCAATCTATTTTCGCGGCAGGCATCTAATAGTTCGGCTATATCTGTAATATCAACTGTGCGCCATAGCACCTCTACTTTTTTAGGTCCTAATCCTTTGATGCGTAAAATATCTAATACGCCTTTTGGTGTAGAAAGCAGTAAATCATTCAATTCCTCAAACGAACCTGTTTGGCATATTTCATAAATTTTAGAAGATAGACCCTTGCCTAAAAGTGGTATTTTTTGCAATTCCTCTTCACTTAATTGTGCTAAAGGTTCGCCTATTTTTTTAATATTATAAGCTGCACTGGCTGTAGCTTTTACTTTAAAAGGATTGCCGTTGTGTAATTCAAGTAGCTTTGCATATTGGTTTAAGATATCTGAAATATCGTGGTTATCAAGCATGGGTGCAATTTATCATTATTTTTTTTTAGCCAATTAATTAATAACCAACAATTTTAACATTATCAATGTTGCTCCTACCAATAAAAATATTTTTAAGCCTTTAGATTTATTCAAATACTCATTTTGAAAGCCTGTTTTTTCAATTCTAATTCCCTCTATGCTATTGTCTTTGTAAACTATTAGATTATAAATCATTAGTGTACGTTTGGTTTTTCCATCTAATATTCCTGCTTGCCATTTGGGCATATTTTCCAATACTCTTTTAAATTCTGATGCCATAGCTTGGCTGCCTGTATTTGAAATTTCTATATCGCTTAATTCGCCATTTTTTTCAACATTAAATGAAATAGAAATACTTGTACCCAGCTCATTCAAATATTGCCCATACATTGTTTGATTGTAATTTAATTCTAAATAATTGAGAAAATCAATATCAGAACTACCATACATTGGCAGCTGTGTAATAGTATCTTTAGGCGCTATATACTTAGCTGTATCTTCGGTATTGTTGTATCTTTCTATTTGGGCATAGGCATTTTGAAATAGAAAAAAAACTAAATATAAAAAAACAAAACGCATATTTTTTTTAAAATTATTCCTTAACAAATATAGTTGGTTTATAGCCTTTTATTTGAATAAAATAAATACCAGAAGCCAATGTTTCAATATTAATGCTACCATTTTCCATTAATTGATTGCGCAACAACAAACATCCTGTAATATCAACTAAATTAAACATATTTGTATTGGTAACACCTTCAATTTTTAGCATATTGTGTGCAGGATTAGGATATATTTTCAAGGCTGGTAAATATGTTTGATTAAGGCTGCTAATAAAAATTTCTATGGTATTTATTGTAGAATCTATACAACCATTTAAAATAGATGTAAGTGTTAATTTTATTCTGTAAACACCAGGTTTATCGTATCTATGCGTAACATTTGGAATATTACTTTTTTTACCATCGCCAAAATCCCATTGCAAAGCATTGGTACTACCTGCATTTATTGGCGAAACCCTTACTTGCTGATACCCTATAACCTCGAAAGAAAAAGCACTAAATGGAGCCGATTTTACCAAAGGCGTTACCGCCTGTCTTGCACCTGTACAGCCTCCAAGTGTGGGTTCTGCAAAATATTTTTTAGCACTATTTAGCACTTCTGTAGTATAGGTTTTGCCTACATTTAACAATAATTTACTGGTATCGCTATCGTACCAATTTACGGTGCCTACGCCTGAAAGCGTACTTTTTAATATTGCTCTATTTTTGGCACAAATGGTATCGCCTGTAAGTTTTGTAATTGTAGGTGCTGTATTTACAATAGCACTTACAACGGTTCTTAAAGTACTTTTACATATTCCGCTTACAGTTTCTAAATAATAGCTTTTAGAATTAACAATACCATAATTTACCAATCTTTCGCCTACATATATTTTATTTCCACCTGAATTTGCATCATACCAATGTGCCTCGCCATAAGGAATATACGCAAATAATTCTACAGAATCTTGACCTTTGCATATTGTATCATTTAGCGCAAGTATAATATTAGGAAAATTATCTACTGTAATATTTATAGGTTCTCTTGTACTGCCGCATTGCCCATTATAAGCATCTACATAAATGGTTTTTATTTCTCTTTTTGTAGGTGTAAAGCTAAAATTATTACCTGTTTTAATTGGGCTACCGCCTGTACCAACATCAAACCAACGGATAGTTAATCCTGCTGTGGCACTTGCTGTTAAATTTACATTGTTTGTGGCATATAAACATACGGCTGTATCATTGCTTTTAAGGGGAGATACTGGCGCAATATTGCCTTTTACAGTAGCTGTAATTTTAATTCGAGGTGTTTTTAAACAGCCTTTGTTATTGGCTTGAATGTAAAAAAATGTATCGGCTGTTAATGTTGGCGACTGATATACATTGCCTGTAAATACCTTTAAGCCCCCCGTAATATTTTCAAACCATTCAATATTGCCTGCATCAGTACTACCCTTTAAAGTTGCTTTAGAACCCGCACAAATGGTATCATTGGTAGCAGAAAGTATGGTTGGATAATTATTGACATTCAAAATAATTGCTCTAAAATTGCTTGTACAGCCATTATTATTTGCTCTTAGGTAAAATGTATCTGTTTGTATTAATGGAAATTTTTTTAAATTTTTACCTTTAAAAAATGGTGTTGGGCTATTGGGTTTTGAAAACCATTCGTAAACAATGCCTGTATCGTTGCTATTTGCAGTAAAATTGGCTGTATCGCCAATACAGGCATTGCTTGACCCTGTGTATTGTGGTACATCTGGTTTAAAATAAAGCCATTTTACAGCAGTATCTTGACAGCCACTGGCATTACCTCTATAGCCATATAAGAATGATATTAGCTGAACTTTGTAATTTTGCTTTTGCGCATATTTTACTTTGTGTTCAACAGAAAAAATAGTACCTGTATTATTGCCAACATCCCACCAATTGCAATAGTATGCTAAATTACTTAAAAGATATCTGTTGTATGTTCTACTGCCTGCAATTGTATTGTTAAAAGAATTAATAAACTTTACTGTATCAGATAAATTATAGCAATTATTTTTAATTGAAAAATCCGCAGCTATTTTTGTTTTCACAAAGGGTAATAGAATTATATCTGCATTAAATGTTATGCCTCCTAAATTCAAATTTCTACCGTTATACCAAATTCCACTTATTGAACCACAATTTAAGTTTTCTCTATCGCCATCACCATTGTTATAATTATTGGTAACAATTCCTGCATTCATTGTAGCACTATCTGTTTCAATTGTTATAATATAGGCACTATCCAATATTATGGGTGTAAATGATGCATGTTTTTCAATTTTAGATAATAAACCACCGCCAAATGTAGAATCTATAGTAATTGTATCGCTTCTTAATGCATTGCCTTGCGGTAGGCTATCGGCACCTGCTTTATATACATTGCATATTAAATTCATTTTTTTTGCAGAGGGAGGATTGGCTGCTACAAAAGCATAAAATGAAAACCCAGAAAGTGTAATTGGATTTGGTGCTGAATACAATTGTCCTAAACCTCTTCCTCTGCTTACTGTAACAGTGTAATAAGCAGAGGCTTTATATCTTACATAATCAATTGTATCTTCTTTGCATGCTGTTGGTTTTACAACACTGCGTTTAGCATTTGAAATAATTTGGATATTTGAAATTTTTGTTAAATCGTCAATAATTTTAGCCCCGGTTGTTTGCAATTGCCCATAAACAGATGCTTTTAAGATAAAAAAGCAAATCAATGTAGTAAAATTTTTATTCATAGTAGTTTAAATAGTTGAACGAATATAGAAATATAAAATTAAAAAGCAAATATTATTTTAAAACAAATTGAGTAGCATTTATTACATCTGTAATTTTAATTAAATTAATACAAGGATTTAAGGGCTGTACACAATCTATTTGATTGCAAGGATTGCAACTTAAAACATGGTGCAAAACAATAGCATTTTTGCCTTTAGGATAAAAAACATTGGGCACACCAGGACCATAAAGCGCAACCAAAGGCACATTAAAAGCAGAAGCTATATGCAATGGTCCACTTTCGTTGCCTATATAAAAATTAGCTTTACTACATAAATATGAAAATTGCGATAGTGTATATCCTTCTGTAAAATAATAAGGCTTAAACATCAAGTCGTTTTCTATTTTTTTATACGTTTCATTGTCGTTTTTATCGCCAGCAAATACTATAGAAAGTTGATACTTTTCGTTTAAATAGTTAGCCATATATGCAAATTTGTTTGGCTGCCATTGCCTCAAAATTCTTCTTGCTCCTGCATGTATAATTGCATATTTACGAATATTGTTTTCAAGTATAAATTCTTCTACTTTCTCTTCATCATTTTTTGAAAAATAGAGCTTTGGCTTATCTGACACTATTGTTTTAATTAAGGGTAAAATAATGGCATTGTTTGTTTCTATTTCATGTAGTTGTTTGCCTTTGTTTTTTAGCCTAACTTCTGCTCTACTTACCCTGTATTTTGTTTTATAAATTATAGATTTGAGCAATGTTTGCCAAGTGCCTCTTAATTCTATAACTATATCATACTTTTTATTAAATGCATTTGCTTCTGTAATAATATTGTCTATATTTTTATCATTTTCAATTAAATTTTTAACAAATGGCTTGCACAATAAAGTCAAATTTGCATTGGGATATTGGTTTTTTATATTTTCAAATACATGCGTACAAGTTGCCATATCGCCTATTTCATCTAATTTTACAATTAAAATAGATTGCACATTGGTAGCCAAACCTTGCTTAAACAGCAATTTGTTGGCTATAATATTTGCCAAATACAATATTTGTTCACTGCTTATCATTGCTTTATTTTACTAATCAAAAGGATAAAGGAATATATTACTACTCACAGCATCTGTTTCCATTTTGGGCAATTGAATATTCAACAAATATTGCCCGTCTTCTATTTCATTTTTTATGTAAATAAATTCTGTAATTGTTCTGTTTTTTTCAGCAATGCCATTGGTTAAAAACCATGCTTTGTGTGCTGCCAATTGTCCTTCATCGCTTTCTTTATCTATGCTTGGCAGGTCGGTTAAAATATGCTGAAAGCCTAAAGATTTTAAATGCGTTAATGCTTCTTTTGTAAAATATGGCGGATTGGTATCTGAATAATTTTTGTTCAATTTTTCATCTGTATTTGGCAATGTGCGAACAATAATTGCAGTAGCATTTTCTATATTTTTTAATTCCGAAAAATGCGTTTCGTTTAATACAAAATCATTGTTAATATTTGTAGGAGTTATGGAGATTAAAATACACAATTGAAGCAAAGGTATTTCAATATCTGCCATTGTAAAATCTACATCGGTAATATGCAATGCACACTCGGTATGAGTGCCACTTGCATGTGGATAATAGCTTATTTTTTCGCAATTTACACTGCCGCCTTTTTTCAAATTTCCGCTAAACTGTGGGCTTTCAAAATAAGTAAATTTAGGGTGGTTTAAATAATAGCAATTAACATTGTTTTGCTTATGTATGCCTATAGTTAGCAAGTAAAATACAACATCATCAATGGTATAAGTTTTTTCATTCTTATGTAAAGAAATTTTCATTTGGTAGCGAAAGTAATAAATTTACCGCTTAAAAACCTATTTTTGAATTTTAAATTCTATAAAAAATTTGAACTTTAGTTTAAAACAATATATCAAATTTGCCTTATTGCTTTCTGCCCTTGGCATAGGCTTATTTTCATTATTTTATACCAATAAAATGGTTAAAGAAATTTCTGTAGAAGAAAGAAAAAAAATAAGCCAATATGCAGAGGCAATGGAGGCAATTACAACCTACGACCCCTCGGCAGATGCCAATACTGATATTAGTTTTTATTCTAAAATTATAGAATCTAATACTACTATTCCAGTTATTTTAGCAGATAAAAAAGGAATTTTAACACATAAAAATTTAGATAGCATAAAATATAAAACAGACAGACAAATAAATCAATATTTTGAATATTTGAAAGAAAACACAAAACCAATAGCTATAAAAATTGCTGAAAACGACTACCAATATGTGTATTACGATGACTCAAGTATTCTAAAAAAACTAAAAGTATATCCTTTTTATCAATTGGGTATAGTTGGCTTATTTGTAGTGGTTAGTTATTTTGCATTTAGCTACAGTAGAAAATCGGAACAAAACCAAGTATGGGTTGGTTTAGCCAAAGAAACTGCCCATCAATTGGGTACTCCTATGAGTTCGCTTATGGCTTGGGTGGAGCTTATGGCAATAGATAATACCCATGCCAATGATGAAACCTATACAGAAATGCGTAAAGATTTGGATAGGCTAAAGGTAATTACCGATAGGTTTTCTAAAATAGGCTCTGTTCCTATTTTAAAGAAAGAAAACCTTACCGAAATATTGCAGCACAGTATAGATTATATGAAAACCAGAAGTGCTGAAACAGTGGAATTTCATTTTCTGCAAACTGCACCCATTTTTGTAAAACTAAATGTTCCGCTTTTTGAATGGGTAATAGAAAATTTAATTAAAAATGCAATAGATGCAATGGAAGGTGTTGGTTCTATTTCTTTTTATACAAGGGTAAAAGGCAATACTATTTTATTGGATATTATGGATACTGGAAAAGGTATGCCCAAAAGTTTATTTAAACGCATATTTAACCCAGGGTTTACAACTAAAAAAAGAGGCTGGGGTTTAGGACTTTCGTTGGTAAAACGTATTATTGAAAACTACCATAAAGGGCAAATTTTTGTAAAAGAAAGTACGCCAAATAAACGCACCACTTTTAGATTGATATTGAAATTAGAAAAATAGATTAGGGTAAAATAATCTCCCCAAACTTATACAACCATAAAAAATAACCAACTATTCCACCGCAAAAACCAGCCAATATAAAATTTAATTGCTGCTGTAAGGGTATAATTTTAAATACAATAAAACAGCCAATTGAAAAACCAATAACACCCAAAAAAATATCAAAAAAAGATGGTGGTAAATGAAGATAATAAGAAATTTTAACCTCATCGCTCCTTGTGGAAATGTAGCCATTTTTAATATACCCAAAAATTCCCATTGCCATATTTGCTGGGGCTCTTAACCAAAACAATGACATAAAAACCAATACATAATGTTTCAGCCCAAATGCTTGTTTTTTTCTAACTAAAAACAATAATAAAGCAAACGCCAAAGTGCCTGTAAGTATCGTAATTAAAGGACCTCCAAGTATAAAAATAAAACTTTCTTTATAATAGTTTTCTTTAGCCAATTGCATTTTTTGCATATCGGCAAATGGCTGTCCATTTTCTATAGCTATTCTATTTTTATCTGAAAGTTCAAAGAAAGTATCAAGGTGCTTATTTCTTTCTAAACTAATTGTACTCATATAATTGATTCGAGAATTTTGCCCAATAGCCTTTCCTGCCAAATAATGCCCACACTCGTGGTGTAGCGTGCCAATAGGTACGCAAAGCAAAAAAATTAAAGTGAATAATAAGAAATTTTTTAGGTTAAAGTTTTGCATTTAATGGATTTTTAAATAAGAATTAATTTCAGATTCTGAATCTTTTTTCAGAGCAAAAAAGTTCAGAATGATTATCGCTACTACTTACCTCGATTTTATTACAGGCACAGGCTTTTTCTTTTTGTAATCGCCCCTACGCCAAGCCTCTATAAACTGAACCCAAGCAAAGGGATTGGTTAAACCCAAAGCAGGCATTTGCCCTCCTGCATAATACGATTTTTGAATATTTTGGCGAATCGTATTTTTATATGCCTCATAAGCATCGCCTTTCATATTCATAGCTTGCTCTCGCAGTGCCTCTCGCTCAAGGTTTATTTTGGCTCGTTCTAAATCATCATTCGGTATTTCTTTGTTTACAAAAGCATAATCAAATACTGTTCTGTTAGGCATTGGCATAATTTTTACCCCAGGCAAATAAAAGGTATCTTGGTTCATTAATTTTATAATAGAATACTTAAACTCGGATAAAGTATCGGGAATTTTTACATAACTTGGCTTAAACTCTACATGCGTAAACATTATACTATCGCCTTTGCGAGCCACAAACGAAAAATAACCCTCCAAATTGGAATAAGTGCCATAAGGTTTGTTTTTTACCGAGATATTGGCAAATGGAATGGGAAATATACTATCCGATGACAATAAAATACCTGAAAATTGAATTAATCCGCTATCCCTTTGCGCTTGTGTGCCTTTTTGATATTGGGCTGAGGCTTGTTTTACAAAAAAACAAACAATAAATAAACAACTGTATTTAATGGCTTTAAGCATGGTATTATAGCTATAACAAAATACCTAACAATATTGTTACACTTACTAAAAGTATAGCAGGTAGTTTTGTGTATTGCAAATATAGAATAGTTAATCCAAATATTGCTATATTTACTATCAAATTTATATCAAACACACTTTTTGCGTTACTAAATAATTCTATAAATGGAAAAAGTAAAAATACAGCAGCAGCCCATACAAAGCCAATAGAAACTGAAATAATACCATCTAAAGAGCGATATACGATTGGATATTTTTTTATTTGCCCCCATATTGGATAAACAAAGAAAATAAGCAATGTGCCTGGCAAAAATATAGCAATTGTACCCACACCGCAGCCTACCATCTGCCCCCAAATATCGTAACCCATTTTTTTCATAGCTATGCCATTGGCATAGGTAGCTATAGTAAATGTAGGACCTGGCACAGCTTGAAGCAAGCCCAAGCCTGTATTAAACTCCTGCATGGTTAGGTATTGTTTTTGCTTAAATTCTACAAACTCTGTAAGCACCATAGAGTACAAAACATTGCCACCGCCAAACACCATTGTACCCATACGATAGGTATTTTCAAACAAGCGAGCTGGCTCGGAAAAAGCTGGAAATGTTTTTTGTGTAATAGCCCCTGCCAATGCTGCCGTTATTAAGATTAAAAACATAAGGGTAAGATTTGCCCATTTAATATTAATTAAAGGTTTGCTATTGGGTATAAAATTTTTATCGCCAAATTTTACATTCATAAATGCACCAAATATGAGCAAAACAGGAAACGTAATAGGTGTATGAAACACAACAGAAAGCACACAAGCCAATATTGCCAAACCTAAATGTAAATTACCTTTTTTAAGTAAAGCTGTCATTTTTATAGCTGCCATTACCACAAAGCCCAATGCCATTGGGGCTATAAATCTAAAATATTCTTGATTGACAAATTGCGATGAAATGGCAAAAAACGACATCAACAATGTGGCTGGCATTATCCAAATTAAGAGTGAAAGAAAAGCCAATTTGGGTCCACCCATTTTATGGGCTATAGCTGTAAGCGTTTGGGTAGAAGAAGGTCCGGGTAAAATTTGACAAAGGCTATTCAGTTCTAAAAAATCGGATTCGGAAATATATTTTTTTTCGTGAACCAATTTTTTTAAAAATAGGGCAATGTGCATTTCTGGACCGCCAACAGCCGATACAGAAAGACTGAGTACGTCTTTTAAAAATACAATATCTCTTACTTTTTTAAAATCGGCTTTGGTTAACAATGGCTTAAGGGTATAAAAAGTTCAAACCTACAATTTTTTTTCTAACAAATAATTTAATGCTTAAGAAATTTATTATAAGCAAAAAACCTATAATTTTGCCTAATGAAAAAATGTATTTGGTTAGTCATCATTCTGTTGGGTGTTTATGCCTGTAAAAACAATAGCCGAACCGAAAGCGAAATAGCCTCCGAACTTATATTGATAGACAGTTTAGATTTTCAACTGAACAATATTAAAAGCCTTTTGGATAGAACAAGCTACCAAGACTTGCACGAAAGAATAGAAACCATAGACCATAACTATGATTATTGCAAAACCCAAATAACTGAAAAAAAACTAAAAGAAGATGAGGAAACTACAAGGCTTTTAGACGAATACAAAGCATTGGGTTATATTTATCAAAAAGCAGTTTTGCACCATAAAAAAATAGTATTGAAATTAGAAGATTTATACGCCCAATCTAAAACTCTTCGCAAATCGGCAAGGGCAAAAGATTACAACAAAGAAACCTATAAACAATACTACAACCAGCAGCGCAGCGATATTTTGAACCTCAACCGCCTATGTGCCGATGTGCTAAAACCTGTAATAGATACCGACCTTACCTTTGAGCGCAGAGAGGCAGAAGTAGAGGCTTTGGCGGAGAGTTTGAAGTAGGGGAAATAAATTGTTGAAGTGCTGTATTGTTGAATTGTTGTCATTTCGAGTAATCCCGAACCTTCGGGAAGCTCTGAATTTTTGTATCAAGAAATGGCAAATTTTAAATTGTTGAATTGTTTTATTGTTGAATTATTTTCTGCTCTCGCTCGCATCTTGCGAGTGAGTAGCTAAATTGCCTCTGGCATCTTTTTAATATTAACCCAAATTCAGCAATTCTATTGCTGAATTTGGGTTTAACCAATCCTGCAATGCCTATTATTAAGTTTTATTCTTATTTTCAAACTTCCGAACACTTATGATTTAATAACCAACAATTTATAGAAAAATAATATTTTTACACTTTTATGACTTTCCTGTGCAACATTTCTAATTTTGGTTACGTCTAATACTTTAAATTTGAAAATTGTTTATGCGTAATTTAATAAAAATTATTTTATTAGCCCTTGTTTTATTGTTTAATTATAAACTAAAAGCAGATATTAAATATGTGCAGCAAGTATGTGTAAACGATGTGGCAGGTTTTGTGTTTATACCTACCAATGGCAAAACTGTAAGCAGTATTTATTGGGAATTTGGCAATGGTTTTACTTCTAATAATTTAAGCCCAGTACATTTATACGCCACCAAAGGTAATTACACTGTAAAAGCCAATGTTACTTTTTCAGACAATAGCAAACTTACAGAGACCGTACAAATAGAAATAAAAGGCTTGCCAATAGCCAATTTTAAACTTAGCCGCCTAACCGATAGCTGTACCAATAATAACAATGTATGTATTATTGATAACTCCACCCCCGATAACCAAAACCAACCCATTACACAAAAAATAATAACTTGGGGCGATGGTAGAACATTTAATACCACCACACCCTTTTATGGACAAGAAAACTGCAACCAATATAACAAAGCCGATAAATATAAAATAGTAGCCGAAATAACCGATAATTTTGGATGTAAAAATACTTTTCGAGAATATATTACTATAAGAGAAGGTATAATAGCAGATTTTAATACCTCAATTCAATTTACAAGCTGCAATACTGCCATGGTTTGTGTTAAAAATTTTTCTACACAAGTAGGCGCTTTAAAAGCCAAATATACATGGCTTATAGATTCTTTGCCAGCAGATTCTAACACCTATTTTAATGGAAATAAATGTATAGAATACAAACGCTCTAAAAAATTTCAAATTTCATTAGAAGCAAAATTGCCAAATGGTTGCAATGATAAAACAATATTTGATGTGAACGTAAATTTAGAACCTTTGCAGGGAGACTTAACATTAAGCGACACCCTTCTTTGCTATGGCAGCGGAACAAGAACAATAAAAGCAAAAATAAAACAACAAAATGCCAACTATATTGAATGGTATTTAGATAATAAAATTATAACGGGAGACTTTGATAACATAGAAATTGTATTGGGAGATTCTAATTTATTGCCAGGATATCATACTGTTACCTGTATTATTTCCAGAGGAAATTGCACAAAAACATTCGAGAAAACATTTCGTATTATCGGTCCTGTTGCTAGTTTCGAGGTATTTAATTTTAATGGTTGTATTATTCCAGAAAAAAAGTATTATTTTATCAATCAATCTACTTACAATCCTAAAACTACCAGTTTTAATTGGACAATAGAAGACGATTTTGGCGATATATGCGAAACTGATAGGACTAAAAAAATAAATGTAAGCGATTATTGTAATATGGCTAAAGATTCATTTGCAATACATAGGTATAGAGAAACTGTCTACGAATCGTTAGTAAAATTTAAAATAACAGATAATACTACTGGATGCTACGATGAGTATTCAAAATTATTGGTAAATGAATGTAGCCGCTTAAGCCAACCTGGAGAGCCTAAAGATATTAATATTTGCCTTGGCGATATGATTTTAGAAGAAGTATGGAATGTAAAACTGCCATACAAAATTTCTTTCAATAATGGCATTAGATGGTATAAATATCCTGTAAAATCCGACAGTATAGGCGAGGGAAGCTTTAATATGACAGTAATATTTAAGCATCCTTACAAGCGTTGGCTCGTAGAATATCCTATTGACTCTTTTGAAATAAAATCAGGTTATATTGAGCTTTTTGATACCCTTAAAGTTAAAAACAAACTCAATATTTTTGCCAATAGAAAAGATACAATATCAGTAAACATATATGGCAAATGTTCTCCTTTTACAGGGATTTTAAAATTTAATAATTCACTATTTAAAGCTGGAGAAATAATAAGCGTAAATTGGGGCGATGGCAGTTTTACAAACATTAATATTACCAATACAAAAACGATAGACTCAATTGTACATATTTACAATATTTCAGGACTTAAACTAATGGTGTATGCCGAGGTTACCAATGCTGCTAAATGTAAATCGAAAGCTTCGGCATTTATTAATTTTGGCAAAACTATAAACCTTCTTATTAAACAAAACTTATGCGCCAATTCAAAAAATTGTTTTATGCCTTCTATTTTCGATAATGTAAATAACTTACAATTTACACCAAATGTAAGTAAAGGAGAAATAATTTGGTGGAGTAACAATGCCCCTAAAAAAGATAGTACTTTAGTGCATTGCGAGTATTTTGCCAAAGGTGGAACATATAATATTTTTCTTCAAATTACAGATACAAATGGCTGTGTGGAAACTGTTGTTAAGCCCATTTTTGTAAACGAGGTAATAGCAGGTATAAAACACCATCCAAGAGATATTTATTGTACAGAACTAACACAGTTTTTTGATTCTTCACAATTTATTGGCGACAGTACAGATAAAATACAATCTTACCTTTGGGATTTTGGTAATAAGAAGTTTGCCGTGTACGATAAAAATCCTTCAAAAGCTTTTGATATTGCCGATGATAGTATTAAAATTACACATATTGCTATATCTAAAAATGGCTGTAGAGATACTGCAAATATGTTGGTTAAATTTATAGGTGCTAATGTTTATTTTACTATAAAAGATACCATAGCCTGTGGTAAATTAGACGGGGTATTTTATAACTTTAGTAAAAATTGCAGCAAATATATTTGGGAGTATGGCAACGATAGTAACTCTACCTACAACACTGATAGTGCCGAAACAACTTACAAAACTTACTATAAAGTGGGTAAATACAAGGTAAAATTAAGAGGTATTCAATCTGTATTTAATCCATTTACAAACAATGTGTATTTTTGTAACAGCGTTTTTCCCGACCCCGAATACCATAAAGATACAAGCCGAACTGTATGGGTTCTACCCAATTACCAATCGGCAATTATTAGCCGAGATACCATTTGCTTGTACGATACAATAGTATTTAAAAGTGCATTAGATTCTATATATAAAACCAATACATGGAGTGTTAATGATAGCAGCTATTTGGTTTCAAAATCGCCTTATACCTTTCAATACCAATTTAACAATGAAGGGCTTTATAACATAAAACTTAAACCACAAATACCTATCAATAATCATTTGCTGAAATGTGTAGATAGTGCTACAAAAAAAGTATTGGTTGTAAGTGTAAAAGCTGGTTTTAATATCAACGACCAATATATTCCCAACATACAATTTATAAATACCTCAACACCAAAATTTGCTGATTATGAATGGGATTTTGGCGATAATTCAAGTAATAAAAATACATCAACAGATGAAAACCCCTCGCATACCTATATGGATTTAAAAAAGGAATATACTGTTTGCTTAATATCCAGTTTAAAATTTGGATGTGCAGATACCGTTTGCAAACCCTTAGGACCATACAATAATTTTGCTACCGTTTATAATGTATTTACTCCTGGAAATACCGATGGGCTAAATGATGCCTACGATATTGTAATAGAGGGCGAAGATAAATACGAGCTTTGGATATACGATAGGTGGGGTGTTTTAGTTTATCACACTGATAAAGATGATGATGGCACGCAAAATACAAATTGGAACGGCAGGGTGCATAATACTGGGGGGCAATGTAGCGATGGTACATATTATTATTTATTTAATTATAACCTCTTGTGCGATTAGCATAAAGCAAATTTAAGATGGTTAATAGGTTTA